>CAKTEU010000001.1 GCA_934552855.1 uncultured Eubacteriales bacterium
CCGTCGCTTCTTCTGCCACCGGCAGCGCTCCGGCTCAATGCTGCCTATTCCGCCACTCCTGCATGATATTAATTTGTTTTACCTATACGCCGGTGCCTCAAATAAATATAAATGCTGCACTATCCGAGGTGTGTTTTTCTGCAAAAAAAATACCCCTATATTTTACACGGTGAGGCGACCGAGACGGAGCTTATTACAGCTTAACCCGTATATGGTGGAGATAAGCGGGATCGAACCGCTGACCTCTTGAATGCCATTCAAGCGCTCTCCCAGCTGAGCTATACCCCCATGAGAATCCTTTATTTACAAGACTTTTCAACCAAGAGTGCTTGAATGGTTGCCATTTGGAGCACTTGAATGGTTAAATTACCTTGATATAATACACTACATTTTTTTAGTTGTCAAGAGAAACTGTAAAAAAAGTTTTCATAACCTGTCAAAAAACCTTCAGTCTTTTCTGTATACGCCGAGAACAAATTCAAGCGTTGTTTCAAGCGTTTCAAGCTTTTTTGCCCGCCCAATCCCCTCTTTGGATGTTCTGTAATAATACGGAGTCATTTTGAAAAGACTCATGATATCTTCGTTGTTGTCGATTTTAATCGTGTCGCTTATTTTTATTGTTCTTTCAAGCGTAAGGCGGCTTTCGGGCAGCTTTTCGTCGTTTTGATACGGAGTATCATAAACCGCACTTTTAAGCTCCCAAAGGTGATTTTTTCCGGGTATGGCAGTAACCAGAACGCCGCCGCTTTTAAGAACACGTGAAAACTCTTCATCATGAAACGGCGCAAAAAGATGAAAGGCAAAATCAACCGAGAGGTCAAAAACCGGAATGTGAGAAAGGTTCGCAACAAAAAACACCGCTTCAAGCTTTCTTTTTGCGGCAAGGCGAACCATGTTTTTTGAAATATCAAAGCCGTAAAGGTTGCAGTCGACATTTTTTGAAATATACTCGGAGTAATAGCCCTCGCCGCAGCAGATGTCAAGAACATTCGGATTTTGAAAATTTTCGCTTTTCAAAACGTCGCAAACGCCGTTTGCAAGCGAAGAAAAGTATCCCTTGTTCAAAAAATCACGGCGAGAAAGAGCCATGCTTTTGTTGTCACCGATTAATTCGCCCTGCTTGTGAGAGCCGGAAAGAAGGTTAACATATCCTTCCTTAGCTTCGTCAAAATTATGAGATAACGGGCAATGGTATGACCTTTCGATTTTTGAAAGCGGCTTTTTGCAAACCGGACAGCAAAGAATTTCACAATTCAAAACAACATCTCCAAACATTGAAACGCCGAAATAAGCGTGCGTTCTTGAAATAAAGCGTTCGTTGTGTTATTATAGCTTATATATTTAATTAAGTCAAACCGTTTGAAGGTGTTTTTCATGAGCAAGGATAAAAACCAAAAGACAAATGCAATGCGTATTCTTGACAAAAACAAAGTTCCGTATAAAGTCAACTACTATGAATGCGACGAATTTATTGACGGTATTCATATTGCGAATATGCTTTCGCAGCCGCTTGATTCAACGTTCAAAACCCTTGTCACCAAAGGAAAAAGCGGCGAATACTTTGTTTTTGTTATTCCGATTGACAAAGAGCTTTCGCTCAAAGCGGCGGCAAAATCGGTCGGCGAAAAAAGCATTGAAATGGTTCATGTCAAAGACATTCGTGCCGTTACCGGCTATATCAGAGGCGGCTGCACTTCGATAGGAATGAAAAAGCAGTTTTCAACCGTTATCGACTCGTCCGCACTGAATTTTGATGAAATTATAATCAGCGGCGGCGCACTCGGAACGCAAATTTTTATTAATCCAAACGACCTTATAAAGGTTACAAACGCAAAAACAGAAGCTATCACAATCTGACTCAAAGGACGATTCAAATGAAAAAAAAGTTTTCTGCGCTTATTATTTTACTTTTTATTATAACGGCTTTGCTTTGCGGCTGTAACGGTTCAAAACCGAAAAGTGTTTATATTTCCGAGGTCATGAGCAGCAATGTTTCCGTTTTTAAGGACGAAAACGGAAAGTTTTCCGATTGGATTGAAATTTGTAACTCATCCGAAAACGACATTGACCTTGAGGGCTATTCGCTCACCGATGACGGAATGAAAAGCGGAAAATTTGTTTTTCCCTCTGTCACGCTGAAAAAGGGCGAATATCTTGTTGTTTTTGCTGACGGAACTTTTAAAGCCGACGCAAAAAGCAGGGCCTTTCACGCTCCGTTCAAAATCAGCAAAGAAAGCGGAGAAGGCATAAGGCTTTACAGCAAAGAAGGGCTTTTGGTTTCGCTTCTCAATGTTCCCGTTCTTTCTTCGGATACATCCTTCGGGATTGACGAAAACGGAAAACAAAAGGTTTTTGAAACGCCTACTCCCGGCAAGGCGAACACGGCTTCCCCTTCAAAAAACACAAGCAAAGAAGCCGCTTTGCCCGAAACAACCGACGACAGCACCGCCGCTTTTGAGGGCGTTATAATCAACGAATATTCAACAACAAAAACGCAGACGATTACCGACGGCGACGGCGATTTTGAAAGCTGGGTTGAGCTTTATAACGGCGGAAAAAAAGACGCCGACATTTCCGGTCTTTTCCTTTCGGACGACGAAAACGACAAAGAAAAATGGAGCTTTCCGAGCGGTACAACAATAAAAAAGGGCGGCTATCTCCTTGTTTTTCTTTCGGGTAAAGACGAAGAAACTGCGCCGAAAAACGAACTTCACGCTTCCTTCAGGCTGAGCGGAAAAGAAAATGCACTTTATCTTTTTTCAAAAAGCAAAAACGAAATAAGCTCGGTCAAGGTTTTTGAGCTTTTTTCAAACCTGTCCTGCGGAATAAACGCAGACGGAAAGCTTGCGTTTTTTTCAAAAGCAACGCCCGGCAAAAAGAACAGCTTTGTTTCATTTGAAAGCGTTGAAAGCGCAAGAAAAACAAAAAGCAAGAAACTTGTAATTACCGAAGTTGCGGCAGTCAACACAGGCGTTACTGCACCGGACGGAAAAGCACACGATTACATTGAAGTTTTAAACAACACCGACAAAAATATAAATCTAAAAAACTACAGGCTCTCCGACTCCAAAAAAGCGGAGAGCTTTAAAAGCTTACCAAACAGGACGGTTGCCCCCGGCGAATACTGCGTAATTTACTGCGCCGACAAAACCGACGCAAGCGGCAAAAACGTCTATTTTGACATCGGTCTTAACAGGTACGGCGAAACGGTTTATCTTGCCGACAAAAGCGGTGTTATTGCCGACAGCCTTGAGTATACGCGCCTTTCGGAAGGCGTTACCGCAGGACGAGACACCGACTCAAACGATTCGGTGGTCTATTTTTCGGCATACACCCCCGGAAAGAAAAACCCCAAAAAAAGCCTTTCAAAAGCACTTTCAAATCCCGTTTTTTCAAAAATCAGCACTTATCTCAAAAAGGGCGAAAAAATTTCAATCACCGCTTCTCAGGGCGAAATCCGCTATACTCTTGACGGCAGTACTCCGAACGAAAAATCAAAGCTTTATACCGGCGAAATAACAATCAGCAAAACAACCGTCCTTCGTGCAAAAGCTTTTAAAAGCGGAGCCGTTTCGTCCGACACAACAAGCGCAACATATATTGTCGGCCGAAAAAGCAACCTTGACACCGTTTTCCTCACAACGGACAGCGATAACCTTTATGATTACAAAACCGGCATTTGGGCAAAAGGACCGGGATACACCGAAGAATTTCCTCACGTCGGCGCAAACTACTGGCAAAACTGGGAAAGGCCGGTCACGTTTGAGTATATGACGGCGGACGGCAGTTCACAAGTCTGCTTTGACGCAGGAATTTCGGTTTTCGGTCAGTTCAGCCGTGCGCTTGAACAAAAAAGTGTTGAGATAAAGCTTCGTGACAAATACGGTCCGGATGAAATTTGCTATCCGTTTTTCGGAAACGACAACGTGAATGTTTTTTCCTCGCTTGTTTTAAGGAACAGCGGACAGGATTTTGAAATTGCTCATATTCGTGACGCATTCTGCTCACAGGTTATCAAGGGCAGCATTGACGTTGATTTTATGGATTACAAACCCGTTGTCTGTTACGTCAACGGAAAGTATCACGGAATATATGACCTTCGTGAAAAAATTGACGAAGATTATCTTGCAAATCATTACGGCGCAGACAGCGAAAACGTTGACATTATCAAGGGCAACAGCATTGTAAACAGCGGTTCGGTTACGGAATATAAAAAGCTTTTAAATTACATCAAAACCCACGATGTTACCAAAAGCAGCGTTTATGATTACATCTGCTCTCAAATCGACATTGACGAGCTTATCTCACACTGGATGTGCGAATCGTTTTTTTCAAACACCGACACGGGCAACATTCGCTTTTGGCGTGAAAATAAAAAAGGCGCGAAATGGCGATGGATTTTTTTTGACGCAGATTGGTCATTGTTTCCAACAACGTATGAGCAAAGCTCGGTCTCAAACTATCTGAACCCAAACGGTCACGGAGTGTCGAACGCTTTTGACACAACAATAATGAGCAGCCTCATCAAAAACGAAAGGTTCAGAAAACGTCTTATTGAAATCCACGCCGAACACCTCAAAACAACATTTTCAACAAAACGGCTTTTGAGCATTTTTGACAGTATGGTTGACGAAATCGATGAAGAAATGCAGTATCACACAAAACGCTGGCAATCGCTCGGCTATAACGGCTGGAAAAACAATGTTGCGGTTTTGCGCAGTATCATTGAGAAAAAACGCTCTTTGTTCATTAAAGACCTTATCAAAACGCTCAACCTTTCAGACGAGGAAATTAAACAATTGACAGGCAAGTAAACCCACAAAACAAAGAAGAATGCCGCAATCAAAATTCGATTTCAGCATTCTTCTTTGTTTTTATTCGGGTTTTTCAAACGAAAGCTTTCCAAGCTTTCCGCTTCGGTATTCGTCAAGAAGCATCACTGCGGCACGCTCGGTATCGGTTTCCCCACCCCTGATGAGCATCCCGCGTTTTTTTCCTATTAGCTCAAGAAGTTCATAATCACCGAGCGAAAGGTCTTCTTCTTTAAGTTTGTATCGTTCGCAAAGAAGCTTTCCGTAATCGGCGGAAAGAACAGCCAGCAGGCGCATTGCCATTGTTTCGCTGTCAACAACTTCATCCTTAACCGAACCGATGAAAGAAAGCTTATCGCCCACCTTCGGGTCGTCAAATTTCGGCCAAAGTACACCCGGCGTATCAAGAAGCTCAATGCCGTTTCCGATTGCAAACCACTGATTATGCCTTGTTACGCCCGGTCTGTCGGCAACCTGAGCACGGCTTTTTTTCGCCATTCGGTTGATGAAAGAGGACTTTCCGGTGTTTGGTATTCCGACAACCATAACACGAAGTGCTTTTCCCGGCATTCCTTTTTCTTCGTTGCTTTTGATTTTATCGGCAAGAACACGTCGAACAAGCGAATGATACTGCGAAAGCCCTTTTCCGCTGCGGCAATCAACGGCAATTGCGGTCTGCCCGTGCTTTTTAAAGTATTCAATCCATTCACGGGTTGTTTTTTCGTCTGCCATATCACACTTGTTGAGAAGCACGATTCTCGGCTTGTTTTGAGTCAGCTCATCAAGTTCGGGGTTGCGGCTGCTCATTGGTATTCTTGCGTCAAGAAGTTCCGTAACACAGTCAACAAGGGGCAAGCTTTCTTTTATGAGTCGCCTTGTTTTTGCCATATGACCGGGAAACCACTGAACAATTTGCTTTTGTGAATCGGGCATAAGTCACCCTCCGTAATATAAATTTGACAGCGTGAGAAAAAGGCACGCTGTCATCAGTCGTTTATTTTTGCTGCTGAGCTGCAGGAGTAAGGTCTGCCTTTTCAACTTTCCATTCCTTGAGCGGATTGAACTTGAGGCGGGAGCCTGTGGCTTCTTCAACCGAAAACGGTTTAAGCTTTACAACGCCCATAATATAGTTTTCGTCAATAAAGCCGATTTTGTCGCTGCGGCTGTCGGTTGAACCTTGGCGATTGTCGCCCATAACAAAAACGTGACCTTCCGGAACAGTGAGCGGAAAATCAATTCCTTCATTGTTGAGCGTGAGATTATTGATATACGGTTCGTCAAGAGTTACGCCGTCAACGGTAACGGTTCCTGTTGAAAAATCAATATCGACAACCTGATTTTCCGTTGCGATGATGCGCTTTACAATCGGTTCATCGAACCAGTTGGGCTGAGTGATGATTACAACCTGACCATACTGCGGATTTTTGTCATACGCCGAAACAATGAGCCAATCGCCGTCATGAAGAGTCGGAACCATTGAAGAACCGGAAACGCCGACAACACGGAAAAAGAACGTGAAAATGACCATAATTGTCACAATTGCCGAAGCAAGAACGGATGCCATATCATAAAGATTGATAACCGCCTTTTCACGGGAAGTGAGTTCATTTTTTTCTTTTTTTGTGATATCCATAAAAATCACCCTTTTTAAAGAAAATGAGAAAAGGGAGAAAGCTCAATAAAAGCTTCTCCCCTTTTGAACGCTTTATCAGCCGAGCTTTTCCTTAACCTTTGCAGCCTTACCGACTCTGTCACGAAGATAATAAAGCTTGCTTCTGCGAACTTTACCGTTTCTGACAACGTCAACAGCAACAACGTTCGGTGAGTGAACGGGGAAAACTCTTTCAACACCAACGCCGTAAGCAACACGACGAACGGTGAAGGTTGAAGAAATTCCGCTGCCTCTTTTGGCGATTACGGTTCCTTCAAACATCTGAATTCTTTCTCTTTCGCCTTCACGGATTTTTACGTGAACACGAACGGTTGAACCGATGTTGATTTCGGGTGCTTCAGCTTTAAGGCTGGGATCCGAGATAAGTTTGAGTGCGTCCATTGGTTTTTTCCTCCTAAATTCTGCCACGTTCGTGCCCTTCTAAAGAGCAGAGGACCGCTTTTAATATTACAGACTGAATTCAGCCGGCATCAAACCACGCCGCAATGCGACGGATACAAATGCTTAAGTATTTTATCACAATCAACTGTGCTTTTCAAGGGTTTTTTGAGATTTTTTTGAAATTTTCAAACATCAGTTTTTATATTTGCCTTCAATCCATGCTTTGATAAGAGGAAGGCTGTTTTCTTCTGCTTCAAACGTTTCGCTTTCATATTCTTCCTCGCTTCGACAGGAAAAGCTTTTTGTTCCTCTATAGACTGCGGCTTTGATATATTCGCCGCCGTCTTCGGCTTTTTCAATAAAGATTGCGTAATTGAAAAGGTCATTTGAAAAACAGCCTTTTTGCGGATCGGTTCCCAATGAGCCGAAATATTTGTTATATGTTCCGCCTATTTTTGAACCGCCTATAAGCCAATCAAGGCGGGGAACAATCACTTCGTTATTCATATTCATTCTCCTTTTTGCTTATATTTTCATTCACACGTCTTCCGCCGGAAGGATAATCGTATGAGGTGTAATATTCTTGATTATTATAACTGCGTCTGCGACCCTTTGAACCGTAGCCGTAATAGCCGTATTTTCCTGAATAACCGTATAAATAACCGTCGGTTTTATATCCGCCGAAACCCGGACGGACAGCATTGAAAACAACACCCGAAATATCTGCGTTAATGTCATAAATATATTGAAGCGCACGGCGAATTTTTGAAACGGCTGCGTGGTCTTGCTTAACAACAAAAAGCGTTTCGTCCGAAGCGGCAATAAGCTGTGCGGCACCTGAAGCAATTGCGCAAGACACAGTATCAACAACAACATAATCATAGTTTTCGCGAAGATGCAAAAAAAGACGTTCAAGCGGTTCTTTCGGAATGCTTTTGAGCTTTTTTGAACCCGCAAAGTAAATATAAAGGTTTTCGCTTTCACCTTTTGTGACAATTCTTTCAATCGAACAGCCGCCGCAGAGATAATCAGAGGCACCGAGAACGAACGAAGACGCACCGAGATATTTTTGAAGGCTCATTCTTAAAAAATCAGCATCAAGCAATGCAACCTTTTTTCCGCTTTGCGCAAGCGAAAGCGCAAGATTATACGAAACGGTTGTTTTTCCCTCGCCGGAAGCTGCGCTTGTTACGGCAATAACCTTTTTCAAAGGCGAAGGCGTTAGCTTTTCAACACGGCGTTTGAGATATCTAAAGCTCTCGGAAAAATCGGCATTTTTCTGAGATATTGTAACAAATGGCAGTGCCTTTTTATTTCGCTTTTTAACATTTGCCCAAGGTATTTCGGCAAGGCATTTTTGATTGAGCTTTTCTTTTACATCGCTTTTTCTTTTTACGGTATTCTTTGAAAAAGCATAAGCGGCAAAAATCAAGCATGATATAAACGCACCGAGCAAAGCGTAAAGCAAAACGTCTTTTTTATATGAAAAAGCGTTGCTCGGTTTTTCCGGATACTGCGCCGGAGAATAAACAGACATTTCGGTTTCTCCGAGAACGTGTTGAGCAAGGCGAGGATAGTTTTCCATAACGGCGCAAAGAATGTTGTAAGCGTCACTCGGCGAAGTGCTGGTTACGGTTATTGTGAAAAGCGGAGTGTTTGCAACATCGTTGCTTGCACTGATTGTTCCGTTCAGCCCGTTTGTTCCAAGCCGGTCAAGCAGAATTTGCTTCATTGCAAAGCTGTTGATAATATAACCGAAAGTTTTTGAAAGCTGTTTATCAAGCGCCGAATTATAATATGACGAAATTGAAGAAGCACCGGTTGCCGATGAATTTGAACCGAGAATTGAAATTGAAAATGAAGCCTGCGAAACATACTTCGGAACATAATTCTTTTTGCAATTGTAAAAGCCCAAAAGCGAAAGTGCGGCAACAATAATCACCGCAAGACACCAAAGCTTTTTGACCCCTTTCAAAAAATCAACGGCAAAAATATCAAGTTTAATGATATCGCCCAAATACAGCCCGTCTGCCTTTTGTGTGTTTTTTGAAACCTCGTTTTCTTCCATAGTGCACCATTCACCTCAATTCATGCAGGAGTCGCCGCATCACAGTTATATTAATAATACTCAAAGCCGTATTCAAGGTTTTCGCTCATTCGCCCTTTGAAAACCGAAGAATAAACGTCACGGTAATCGTTAAGAATACAGCCGGCAAAAAAAGCCTTTGAGTCGGAAAGGATATCCGCCGCATCATTGATTGCCGCAGCCGGAGTCTGATCCTGGCGAACAACAAGAAGCGCAGCATCGGCAAAGTCCATAATGCCCTCAGCGTCCGCAGTGAGCAATGTTGGCGGAGTGTCAATAATTATATAATCATATTTTTCATAAAGCGATGCAAGTGTATCTTTGAAAAGTTTTGAACTTAAAAGTTCATATGCAAAAAGATAGCTGTTTTTTCCGCCGATTACATCAAGGCCGCTTTTTTCGTCATGTTTCAGTATATCGCAAAGATCAACTTTTCCGAGAAGGTAATCGCCAAATTCGCTGTAAGAGCCGAAAAATCCTTTTTCAAAAAAGCGAAAAATCGACGGCTGTCTGAGGTCCGCATCAATCAAAAGAGTTTTATATCCTTTGAGCGAAAGATTAACAGAGGTGTTGAACGAAACGGTTGTTTTTCCCTCATGTTCGTCGGTGCTTGTTATAATAAAGATTTTTGCGTTTTGAGAGTTTTTAAGATATTCGATTTTTGTTGCAACACGGTTAAGACTTTCGCAAAAGGCATAACTCATCATCGGATTTCTTATATCAAGAATAACTTTCCCTTTTTCCCGTTTTGTTTTTTTAATCATCTTTTTGCTCAAATGCTGATGATATATCTTTCCGAAAAGCCTTGCGTCAAGCTTTTTTTCAACATCGCTTTCCTGTTTAACCGTGTCGCAAAGCAAAGAAAACAGAACAATCAAAAAAGCAAAAAGCAAAGCCAGAACAAGCCCGGCAAGGACGGGATACTTTTTTGAATCGACTGTGTTAAACGGTTCGGTCGGAACGGTCGGGGCAATAATTTCATCAATATAAACGTCTTTAAAAAGACTTTTTGAAAGCACGTTTTGATAATTTTCATAAACAGCCTTGAGCGTTTTATATGCATCAACGGCGTTTGAGCCTTCGGCATTCAAAACAAGAAGGTTCGTTTGCTCAACAACAGAAGCCGAAACTGTTGCAACTTCAAAATCAACAACGTTTTCTTGAATTATTTTTTTCATCACGTCGCTTTGAAAAACGTTTTGAAAAACTCCGGCAATCTCAATCGTTTTTGAAATATTCCGTGCCACGTTTGATTCCGCAACATTGACCGCAACGGTCATACTGCTTCGGTACTTTGGAACATAAACAAAACTCAGATAAGTTTTTACACCGATAAAACCGATTAAAAAAGCAAGAATTATCACCCAAAGATTAATAAAAAGATCTTTCAAAACAACATATGCATTAATGCCGAAAAAGCGTTCTTTGTTCATCCTTCGTTACCTCCGCAAACAACAATGAGCCGTTCGGTTGCAAGAAGCTTTCGACCTTTGCCTTTTCCGATATAAAGTCGGTACCAAACATTATAGCTTCCGTCAAAGTCGGTTGTGAGTTCGGAATCGTCAATAACAACCCTTCCCCTTGAAAAACGTTTTTCGCCGAAATATACGCCATTGATCAGCTTTTTAAAATCCGGCTTTTGTGAATTGACGGGAAGACAGATAACGTTTTCCTTGAGTTTTATTTTGTAAAGCGTTCCGATTTCATCGGCGGGAAGGGCGGCCGTTTTAAAACGCCATTCATATGTATAGCCTTTGCTGTTTGTAACCTTGAACAAAACGGCATTTGAAGAAGAACCGTCCTTTCCGTTTTCAAGAATCGTATAAAGGCGGTTTGTTATATCACCGTCAAATTTATCGATAACCGATGCCGCACCATTAAAATCCGGAACCGAACCGACCGCAAAAACAAGATCATCGTTCAAAATAAATTTTGGTTTTTCGTAATCGGTATAAACAAGACGAACGCTTCTTTTTGCAACATTGCCGTCGGAATCGGAAACGCAAAAACTGACTGTTGAAACGCCTTCGGTAATAAACGGAGTAATATTTTCAACAAAAATCTTTTTTGAAATGTCGCCGTCTTTTTCGTCGCTTGCCGAAACATATTCCAAAAGCTTTTTTTCGCTGACGCTGCACGGTTCTTTAATCTCTTTAACGCTGCAAACAATTGTAGGCTCGGACCTGTCCGGCTTTGCTTTAAAGCTCAAAAAAACAGCAGCCGCACAAACAAGTGCAAACAAAACAAGAACCAAAGAGCGAAAAAGTCTCATTTTTGTTTTCTCCTTTAAAAAATTATCATTTCATGATTAATGGCTTTCATCCGTTTTTCAAAAAACAGACTTTCTGATTATGACTTTTCAAAATGCACAATGACAACAAGAGCGGTTGTTCGGCAGTTACTGATAATTGTAACAAAAAGAACCTTTTGAGTCAACCGTCAAAAGCTTGATAATTATTCCGGTTTGACAAAGTGTTTTTGTATGTTTTATCTTTGCTTTGCATCATACATTATGCCGCATTTAAAAACGGGTCTTCTTTATAAAATCTTTTTTAACAATTGCGTAAATTTCTTTGAACTGAGGCGTTTTGAATGAAAGAAGAAAATACGCCGCATTGAAAAAAGCCGAATACACAACAAGCTTCACCAAAAAGCCCAAAACGCCGGAAAGCGGAATACGGAAAAACGCAAATTGTCCGGCAAGAGACGAAAATACAGCGCATAAAAAGCAGTAAACACACATAACGGCATATTCAAGCGGATTGCGTTCAAAAACATACTTATAAACAACATAGGTATCTATTGCACCGTATGAGGAAATACGCGTTATTGTTGTTGCAAAAAACACACCGGAAAGACCCATATATTTTCCGAGTATTACGGAAAGAACAATATTCATAACGGCCGATATCAGCGCAACATATTTTCCGTGAACAAACGTGCCCGATGTCATCTTGTATGTTGATGTTGGCGAATGAAGCGAACTTACATAAAACGTTGAAGCAAGCGCAAAAACAGTCAGCGAATCAAGAACCCACTTTTCGCCGAACACAAGCTCAACAAATGAAGAAGCAAAAACCAAAAAGCCCGATGCGCAAAAGCCGTATATCCAGCCGCAGACAAAAACCATAAGCTTATATATCGAATACTTTTTTTCCTTGTCAGACGTTGCGTTAAGATTTCCGACGCTTGCGGTAACCGCTTTCGGAATCTGATCAACAACGGCCGAAATTGCGGTGATTATCATCATATAGTTATCAGAAAAAGCAACGGCGGAAAGCCCGAGAAGCCGTGTAATTATTATATTATCCGTTCCGTTCATCAGCATACTTCCGATTTTGTATACAAGCAAAGCCCGAATACCGGAAAGGATATCCTTTTTTTCTGCCTTATCAAGCTCTTTTGTGCTCTTGCTTTTAATCTCCGGAAAAAGTCTGTTCGCTTTCAGTGAGAGAACAATATTTTGGCCGACCATCATCACAAGACCAACGGCAAGATAACCGTAAAAACTTTTGAAAAGGAACAAAACAGCCGCCTGAAAAACCACACGCAAAATTTTGAAAACAATTCCGCAGCCCGAAATAATATAGCTTTTTTGCGAAGCGGTTATCAAAGTTTGCTTGTATGAGAAAAAATAAGAAAGCCCGGTATTCAAAAGATAAAAGAGATAAATAACAATGAGATTTTCCGAAATATCCGGCTTTTCTTTGATTATAAAGCCGAAAAACGGAATCACCGCAAGGCCTGAGGCAATGACAACGCTTCCGATTATCCGATATGCGGTTTTGTAAAGCAGCATTAAAGACGCAACTTTTTCTTTATCGTTTTTTGAAAGCGGTTTGTAAAGATGAAACGCAATCGCCTGCTCAACTCCGAGCTCGGCAATTGAAAGCAGCATCAAAACATTTGAAAAAAGCCCGCCGATTCCGAGATATATTTCTCCGAGCGTTTTGATAAAAACAGCCCTGAGCGCAAAGCTTAAAAGCGTGTAAAGAACATATGAAAGCAAAGAAAAAGCAAGGTTTTTTGCGCTGTTTTCCTTTCTTGATTCACTCATTTTTTTCATTCCTTCCGTTGCGGTTTTGCTTTTTCGATTTTTCTTTTTAGTTTTTCAAAATCAACGTTTTCAAGGCCGCTGTCAGTGTTTGAGTTGTTATATCTTTTTTCTTTCGGCGGAACAGACATAACGTCTTTTCCGTATGTTGTTTCAAGATATGTTTTCCATCCGACCGGAACGTTTATCATAATGCCTTCAAACGGCATTTCAAAGCTTTCACCGCAAACGTCTTCCGCTTTGAAAGTTGAAATTTTGTAATTATAACACGAGCCCCAATTTGTGACATATTCACAATTTTTTCTGCTGTCGGCTGTCATTATGCGCAAAAGCATTTTGTCAATGGCTTCAAAACTCATGATACCGGATAAGAGCCGAAAAACACATTGTGCAAGAAAATGGTTGGCCGTTGCGCTTTTCCCGGTTTGTGCTTTTATTACCTTAAACCGTTTTGTGTGATATAAAATTTGCTTTGCCGCATTTTGATATGCACGAAAGAGCTTTCTTTTGATATTCGTTTTGTCATAAATAAAAATATCAACACAGAGGCTGCTTGGATTTCCGTCTTTATTTTTATAACAAAGCTTCGGAAACTCCTGAAAATAATGCCTGTTGTTTTCAGGCGAAACAACGCAATATCCGTCCGGCAGGTTTTTTTCCATTGATTCAATCAGCTTTTTATAGTCTTTTCGGCAAATCACAACGTCAATGTCGTCATCCCACGGAATAAAACCTTTGTGACGCATTGTTCCAATGAGCGTTCCCCGTGTTGCATAGTATTTTACTCCGGCAATTTCACACTGGCGTTTAAACTCGGTCAAAAGGCCAAGCAGATAGATATGCACTTTTTCAAAAGAAATGTTTTTTTCAATCATAAAATCGTTTCCCAAAATTCATTTTATATTCAGAACGTTCAAAACACTTTTTGCCCACGATTCAAGCGAGTATTTTTGAAGCATTGTTTTTCGGTTATACTCCGCATTTTCAAAAGTCATGGGTTCGCCTTTGCATTTTTCAAGCGCTTCATTAAGGCTTTTTGGATTTTTTGCTTCAAAAACAAAAACGTTTTTCATTTCCAAAGCCCAGCTTGTTCCCTCAATATCCGAAATCACGCAGGGAAGGCCTGAATAAATTGCTTCGGCAAGAGCGAAAGAAAAGCCTTCGGTTGTGCTTGCCGAAAGAAAAATGTCTGCATCGTCATAAAGCGAAGCAACGTTATCCGTCGGCTCACGCATTTCAAGCCACTGCGGAAGGACGTTTGAAAACCTTTTTGAAATATATTTTTCGGTGCCTTTTTGGCAGGAAACGACAAGATTCAATCCGTTTTCACCGGTTTCAAATGCGTCGCAGGCGGTATCAAACCCCTTGACAACCGGCTGCCAAGCGAAAATCAGCGCCTTTTCCGGCACTTTTTTATAAGTCTTTTTGATATTCAAACGTGAAAAATCAATGCCGTTGGGGATTGTGAAAACTGTTTTCCTTTCGGCAACGGCCAAAAGCTTTTTTTCAACCGCACCGGATACCGCAATTGAAGCGGTCCCTTTTCCGGCTATAAGTCTGTATTTCAAAAAGTACTTGAATTTTTTAATAAAAGCGTTTGTTCTTATGTTCATGTGGCAATGCCACACATTTTTTACAAACGGTGCGGCAAACCGTGACGCAATATCCCAGCCGCCGAAATGCGAATAAACAAGGTTGATTTTTTCTTCAGCAAAAATCTTTCTGAGTTTTCTGACGGTTGAAAAATTGTAAGGAGCGTACGGAAGAAAATATACTTTTTCGTCTTTAAAAAGATTTATCCACGTTCGGTCTTTTGCTTCGTTCGGAAAAACAAAAGTGATTTTTCCGCCCTTTTCTTTAATTTTCTCGCCAAGAAAAAGCACTGACGAAATAAAGTTTCCGGAATATGGAGCGGCAAAACTTGCAAGCAAAGCAACGTTCATTATTTCACCCCGCTTTTTATGTATTTTTCACGTTTGAGCCAATTTTTCCATAAATCAAGAACAAACGCTTCGGTTGTATACATTGTTTTGAAAATTTCTTCCTTTTCGGCGATGATATCTTCCGGCAAATCGGGCAAAAGAGCGTTTTCTTCTTCGGAAACCGTTGTATAAATATCGCCGAGAAAGCAGGCGGCAACCGCTTTATGAACACGTTTGTGCATTTCATGTCCGTATTCTCCGCTTTTTGAATGAGTATACGCCTTTTCAAAATGCCCCCTTGAAAGAACAAGTTCCGTATTTTTTTTCAAAAGATTTTCACGTTCGTCATTTGATTCAAGCGAAAAATATGTGTAATTCACGCCGTAATATTTCATAACTTTTTGAAAGGCTTTCATTCTTCTGAGGGACTTTCCCGTTGTCATAAGAGCCACAAACGGCTTTTCGTTTTTTAAAACCGTGTGAAAAAACAGTGCATCGTCATCAGGGTGAGCAACAAAAAGAACCGTCTTTTCGGCAACGGGCTTTCGGTCGTTCAAAAAATGATGAAGAGTACAAATAAAAGTCCCGATTGTATTGTGATATATTTTTGCAAAAAAAGTAATTGCTTTTTGTTTCATCGGTTTTCCTCCGTCAGTTTTTCAAAAAACTTTTCATGTGCTTCAAGAATTTTTTTCGCAGTAAATGCCGCACTGCGTTCTTTTGCTTTCTTTGAATAGTAATTTCTGAGTTGCCGGTCAGTGACAAGTTTTTCAAGCAAAGCGTAAAACTCTTCTTCGCTTTTTGCAACAATTCCGTATTCATTGTTTTTTCCGAACAATTCACTCATTCCGCAGCATTCTGTAACAATACACGGCTTTTCCAAAATAAGTGCTTCGGTCGCCGCCGTGCTGAACCCTTCAAAATATGACGGCAAAGCAAAAATATCACAGCGTGAAATAATTTTGTAAGGATTGGTTTGATATCCGGCAAAAACAAAGTCCTTTTCAATCCCTTTTAAACAAAGTTCTTTTTCAATTTTTCCCCTTAAAGAACCGGTTCCAAGCAGAATAAAACGATGCGGTATGTTTTTTTCAAAAAACAATTCATGTGCTTTTAAAAGTCTTAAAACGCCCTTGTTTTCAGTGATTTTTCCAATAAAGCAAATTTTAGCCGTATTATCGGAAAGATATTTTTCACTGCATTTTTCTTTTGATTTTTCAACAATTCTGTCAGTTTCGTTAACGTTATAAAGACAAACGGTTTTTTCATAAAGTCCGCTTATGGAACAAAAAGTATCGGCAATCTCTTTTGAAACGCATACTATACGGTCATATGAAGCGTATATTTCGTCGGCTTCTTTTTTGTTTTTGAAACAATTGCTATATGAAAAATCATTAAGCTCACAATGAATCCAGCAGACTTTTTTTGCGTGTTTATCCGCACAGCCCGAAACGATTCTTGCGCTTATTCCCTCAAGATATGATATAACAACATCGAATTTTCGGTTTCCGACAAGTTTTTTATACACAAACCTTGGCGAAAGGCTTTTAAAAAACACACGGTTTCCTCTGAAAGCTTTTTTGAAAAGAAAAAGATATTCTATATCGCTTTTCAAAAACTTTTTATTAACTCCTTCGTCAAAAACAGAAGCAACGGTGATTTCATATTTTTCACGAGGCAAATTGTTGACAAGGTTGACAAGAACCTTTTCTGCCCCGCCTCCGCCAAGGGTATGAATTACAAAAAGAAGTTTTTTCATTTTTCCATCCTTTTCAAAAATACCAACCGAGCACACTGCTCACATAAGAAATTTTCCAGTTTACATCCATCTGATACCAAAACCACACGCAGTAAAATGCGCCGAAAATCAAAACAGCCGTGTTTCGTTCAATGCCTTTTCCGAAGCAGCACTTGAACAGTGCCGGAAAAGTTATAAGCTGATAAATTGTAAAATATTCGGCAAAACGTGCCATAAGGTTTCCGCCGGCAATTGATGCAGCAATAAAGAACGCCGCATTGAGCATCGACATATTAAAAGAGACGGCATACTCTCGCCTTGAAAAAAGTTCTTTGTTATTTTTAAAAACAAAGCCGATCATACAGGGAACAAGAGCAACAATTCCGCGAATAAAATTGACTCCTTCAGCGTTGATAAGGGTGTTCATCTGATTGCTGTATGAGGTGTTTTCAAAAAAGATTTTCACAACGGAAAGAATAGGATTCAAAAAAACCATTGAAACTGCGAAAGCAAAAACCGTAATATACATCAGCTTGCTCCATGGCTTAACGAAAGAGAACAACAGACCGATTATCATAACAAAGGCTGTTTTGTGAAACTGCGCCGCAAAAACAATCAGCAAAATATAAGGAACATACTTTTTTTCAACAAGCAGTTTGTAACCGGCAAAAATCATCGTTACAGCTGTGAACTGTCTCATTCCGTTGAACATATACCCGATTTCGGCAGAAGCAACAAAAAGGAACACACTGATTCCCGGCATTTTTGAATAATCCTTTATTGTCAGGCAAATAAACAAAACCTGAAAAAACGCAACAATCAAAAGCCACGCATTTGCGCTTGGAAAAACCATTTTTATAAGCGTTGCAAGCTGATAAAAAAGCTTATCCTTATTCTGAATTTTAAGCATTGCCGAAAAAGTCGGGGTCAGACTGTTAAATGTATCGATATAATTGAGTGTATCGGCAACTTCGGTTCTCATCCCAATGATAAAAACAAGCGGAGCAAAGGCCGCAATGTAGGAAAGCAAAAGCGGTTTTGTTTCGGTTCTGCCGTCAACGGTACGCACTTTAAAAATGAACCATTTTTTCCATGTGAGAGCAACACAAACGGTCCATGCAAGAAGTGTCCAGTATATAATCATTCGCCTTCACCTTCCTTTTGTTTTTTCAGTCGTATATAAAAATTAAGTAAAACGCCGAATGGTATCATAAGCACCGTTAAAAGCTTTTTCGGCGATTTTTTGATAAAATGCTTTTCTTTTGCAAAAATGCACGAGGAAACATAATGTATTGCGCCGCCTGCCGCTTCCTTAAAGCTTTCGGCATATTTCATACGTATTATTCTTGCATACATAAAGCCTTTTGGACTTTGGCGGTACTGGCGAAAAATCGTTGCACCCGAACCGTCGTTTTGATATTCCACACGGCAAAGAACTTTGTCCAGCACAAGAAGCTCGCAATCCTCATCAATCAAAGTATAAAGCGAACCGAGCGGAACAAGCCTTTCGCCCTCATATTCGGGATAAGGCGGATATTTTTTAACAACGTCCGTCCGCAAAACAAGCTTTTTGTCACCGCTTCCGCCGTTTCGGTAATAGGCGGAAAGAGTTGTTGATTTAAGTCCCTTTTCAAAGCCTTTTCCGATTATGTTTCCGTCAAAGTCGCTGTCAAGTCCAACAATGCCGGCATATTCTGAAGAGCCGTTTTTATCCCAAAAGCCAAGTATATTTTTAACCGCTTCTTCACCTATTGTGTCATCGGAATCAATGCAGGTATTAAGCTCGGTGTCAATAACGCTGTATGCCAAATTGTGTGCGGTGTGCATTCCGCCGTTGGGTTTGTAGATATAGCGAATTTCAAATCCGCAGTTTTCTTTTTGAAAGCCTTCAACAACTTCTTTTGTGTTGTCGGTTGAACCGTCGTCAACAATGAGCCAAACAAAACGCTTATCGCTTTGCTTTTTGAGTGCTTCAAATGCACGGGTCAAAGTATGCGCCCGATTATAGGACGGAGTGAAAATTGTCAGTCGTTCGTTCATAAACACCACTTTTCAAGATAAAACTTTTGCAAAAGTTCTGCGATTTGTGCCGAATCATAACCGGCTTTGCGAATTTTTTCAAGATTGCTTTCACGTTCAAAAGGCATTGCTTTTTGAATCTCATTCGTCCAAAAGGAAACGCCCCTTTCAAGCGGAAGAAAATGCACCGTTTCACTTGCGTTGCATTCCTTTGAAACGGCAGCAGAAGCAAAAACGGGAAGTCCGTTTGCCTGCGCTTCAATAAGAGTAAGCGGCAAGCCTTCAAAAAGTGACGGAAAAACAAAAACATCCGCCGCCTGAAGAAAATCAAAAACATTTGAAACAACGCCGGCAAAAACAGCATCGTTTTCAAGCCCGAGTTCTTTTGAAAGCTCTTTTGCTTTTTCAAAATCTTCGCCTTCGCCCAAAAAAAGAGCTTTTGCATTAACATTTTGCTTTTTCAGTGCGTTCAGTATTTCAAGAACAAAATGTTGGTTTTTATTCTTATCAAATCTTCCGGCGTGGCAAAGAACGGTGTCGCACTCGGAAAATAAAAGTTTTTTTCTCATTTCGGTGCGCTTTTCTTTACGGAACGCAAAACGTTCGCAGTCAATGCCGTTTTTGATGATTGTAACCTTTCCGATTTGCATCGCTTTTCTGCCGAAAAGATATTTTCCTGCGTTTTTTGAGCAAGAAAAACGAACATTGCAAAATTTGTTTACGAACGGCTTTAAAACGCTTTTCAAAACGGATTTATATTTTCCCGAGCTTTTTGAAGTATGACTGTGTGCAATTCTGACAGGTACACCTACACATTTTGCGGCATAAAGCGGAAAAACGCTGAGCGCATTCATGTGGCAATGAACAATTGCATATTCTTTATGTAAAGCAAAAAAACTTTTGAGCGAATCCATATATCCAAAAAAGTTTTTTGCACTCCGCTTTTGAGTAAGACGGTATACTCTTCCGCCAAGCAAAAGAATCTCTTTTTCAAATTCTGCTTTTCTTTCGGAATGAACAAGAAAATCAAACTGAACCTTTTTCCGGTCAATTTTTCTGTAGACATTCATAAGCATATTTTCAATGCCGCCTTTTTCCATGCTTGAAACAACGTGAAGAACTCTTATTGCCCCGTTCATAACAACCTCCGAAAAGCATTTATAAATTTTCTTTGTACCATTCGATTGCAAGCTTGATTCCGTCCTCAAAACCGTATGACGGCTCATAGCCGAGAAGCATTTTCGCCTTTGAAATGTCGGCATTTGAATGTTTAATATCTCCTGCTCTGTCAGGGCCGAAAATCGGTTCGATGCCGACACCGAGAGCCTTTGCAAGCTCATGATAAATATCAATAAGATATTCACGACCGCCGAAAGCAATATTGAACACTTCGCCGACAGCTTCATTTTTTGCAACGCAGGCTTTGAGATTCGCTTCAACAACGTTTTCAACATAGGTGAAATCACGGCTTTGCTTTCCGTCGCCGTTGATAGTCGGGCGTTCACCGGAAAGAAGCTGCTTTATAAATTTCGGAATAACCGCAGCATATGCGCCGTTAGGATCCTGCCTTTTTCCGAAAACATTGAAATAGCGAAGTCCTATTGTTTCAAGTCCGTAATGCATTGAATACTGCTTTCCGTAAAGCTCGCAAACGTACTTTGTCAGCGCATACGGAGAAAGGAGGTTGCCCTCCCTGCCCTCTTTTTTTGGAAACGTAGGCTCGTCACCGTAAACGGAAGAGCTTGAGGCATAAACAAAGCGTTTGATACCGTTTTGCCGTGCGGCTTCCATCATGTTGAGCGTGCCTTTGATGTTCACCTGCTCATAGTAAAGCGGCATTTCAATGCTTCTCGGCACGCTGCCGAATGCGGCTTGGTTGAGGACATAAGTTGCACCTTTGCACGCTTTCATGCAGGTTTCAAGGTCTGTTATATCGCCTTCGATGAAGGTATAATTTTCGCTATCAATAAAAAGGTCAACGTTTTCTTTTTTTCCAGTTGAAAGGTTATCAAGGCAACGGACACGGCAGCCTTTTTTAAGTATTGCTTCGCAAAGGTTTGAACCGATGAAACCCGCTCCGCCCGTAACAAGAAAAACAGTATTTTTCGGAAAGATTATTTCATCATATCCCATCTCAAAGTCTCCAGTATTCATATTCGGCGTTCTTAAAGGCTTCTTTGTCAAGAATACCTTTAACGTCAAGCAAAATTTTTGTTTTGCCTTTTTTATAAAGTGCGTCAAAGCGTTCCCTTGAAAGTGCTCTAAATTCATCGTGCGCAACGGCAAGAATCACAGCATCGCAATCCGTCACGGTTTCAAACGCAACCGGCTCAAGCCCGTATTCAAGCTTCGCACCGTCTTTGTCGGCAACAGCATCGCAAACAATCGGTTCAATTTCGTATTCACGAAGTTCGTTTATTATATCAATAACCCTTGTGTTTCTTGTGTCTGGACAGTTTTCTTTAAAAGTCAGACCGAGAACGGCAACTCTTGCGCCGCTTATCGGAATACCGTTTTTTGCCATAAGTTTTATGAGCGATTCGGTAACATACCGTCCCATTGAATCGTTGATTCTTCTTCCGGAAAGAATAACTTCGCTGTGATAACCGATTTCTTCCGCTTTATAGGTTAAGTAATACGGATCGACACCGATGCAGTGACCGCCCACAAGGCCGGGCGTAAACTTCAAAAAATTCCACTTTGTTCCGGCGGCTTCAAGAACCGCTTTTGTGTCAATTCCAAGCTTATGGAAGATTATCGAAAGCTCGTTCATGAAAGCAATATTGATGTCACGCTGGCTGTTTTCAATAACCTTTGCCGCTTCGGCAACCTTGATGCTTTCGGCTTTGTAAACGCCGGCAAGCGCAATGAGCGAATACACCTTTGCAACGGTTTCAAGGGTTTCTTCATCCATACCGGAAACAATTTTGACAATTGCTTCAAGGCGGTGAACCTTGTCGCCGGGATTGATTCTTTCGGGGCTGTAACCGACTTTAAAGTCATACCCGCATTTTAAACCGGATTCCTTTTCAAGCAAAGGAACG
The DNA here is from genome assembly GCA_934552855.1 of uncultured Eubacteriales bacterium. Taxonomy (GTDB): domain Bacteria; phylum Bacillota; class Clostridia; order Oscillospirales; family Acutalibacteraceae; genus UBA6857. The sequence goes on from CAKTEU010000001.1 coordinate 21,728, forward strand.
CAGATATCCTCCGTCACACCGGGATATACCGTTGATTCATAAACGACAACGCTCCCCTTTGTGAGGTTTCTGCCAACAATTCTGCTTGCCGATTCAATGTGACAAAGGTTCGGAGTATGGTCGGCATTGACGGGTGTCGGAACGGCGATGATGTGAAACTTTGCCTCTTTTAGCTTTGTTTCATCAGCCGTGAACTCAACCGTTGTTTTCTTAATTGCTTCATTTCCGACCTCATTTGTCGGGTCAATGCCGCCTTTATATGTTTCAATTTTTTCACTGTCAAGGTCAAAACCGATAACGTTCGCCTTTTTTGCAAACGCAACGGCAATCGGCATTCCGACATAACCCAAGCCGACAAGCGAAATTTTTGCTTCTCCGCTTATAATTCTTTCATAAAGATCACTCATTTTTCAGTCCCTCCAAATTCATGTATCGCCTCAAGATATGCTTTAACAACATTGTTTCGGTCAAATTCGGCTTCAACCTTTTTTCTTGCGGCTTTGCCCATTTTTTTGCGCTCATCCGAGCTTAAAAGGCAGAATTTTTCAATCGCCTTTTCAAGATTTCTTTCATTTTTTGACTCAAACCCAAAGCCCGTAACACCTTCGTCAAATGTTTCACGGCAACCGGGAATATTGCTTGCAAGAACAGGCCTTCCGCCGGCTTCGGCTTCAAGAAGAACATTGGCCATTCCCTCGTGATATGACGGAAGAACAACGGCACTGCAGCTTTTGACAAAGGAATGAACATCTTCCTGCCAGCCGAGATATCGGATAACTCCGCCCTTTTCAAAAGAATTTTTCAGTTCTTCGCACTCTTTTTCGCACCGGCCTATAATATCGAGTGAAAGGTCATATTTTTTTGAAAGGTTTTCCACCGCTTCGCAAAGTTCAAAAACGCCCTTGTCTTTCATCATTCTTCCGATGAAAAGAAGTCTTGTTCCGCTTTCTTTCGGGTACTCTTCAAACTTGTGCTTTTCAAGATTGACTCCCGAACCGGGAACCATTCTGTGCTTTCCCGTTGCAATTTTAAGCGATGAAAAAAGCCTTTCTTGTTCTTCGTTTTGAAAAAAGACGCATGAAATTTTTCTTGCCGAAAAGCGGTACCAAAGGGAAATCATAAAAGAAAAAAGCTTTCCTTTTTCAAATGCTGCGCCAAGTCCCGTTATTGTTGAAATATACGAAGCATTCCTTTTTGCGGCTGCAATTCCGCCGTAAAGCGCAGGCTTTATTGTATAAGTCAAGATTATATCGGGCGAATATTTTTTTATTATTGCACCGTATTTTTTGATGAGATTCAGTTCTTTGAACGGATTCATTCCGTACTGCGTTATCGGTGTGTCAATAATTTTGCAGCCGAGATTTTCAAAAAACGCTGCGTGTTCCGCCCTCGGCATTGAAAGAAGAACTTCGTTGCCCTCATTGACAAGAGCTTTCAAAAGTTCTGTGCGAAAGCAGTAAAGTGTAACTTCATGATTAACCAAAAACAGAATTTTCATTTTTGGTCACCCGTTTTTGCTTTGAGCGCACCCGTTCCACCTTCAACAACGCCATCCTTTTTAAGCACTCCTAAAACAGTTTTGAGAATGCATTTTAAATCAAAAAGAAAACTCATGTTTTGAACATATTCGCCGTCAAGCTTTGCTTTGACAGGTATTTCAAGTTCATCACGTCCGTTAACCTGCGCCCAGCCGGTAAGCCCCGGACGAACATCATTTGCGCCGTATTTATCACGCTCTTCAATCAAATCAAACTGATTCCAAAGTGCGGGCCGAGGGCCGACAATTGCCATTTCACCCTTGACGATATTGACAAGCTGCGGCAATTCGTCAAGGCTTGTTTTTCGCAAAAATGCACCGACTTTTGTTATGAACGCCTGCGGATTTTCAAAAAGATGAGTCGGCATATCCTTCGGCGTGTCAGTACGCATTGTTCTGAATTTGAGCATTTCAAAGTGGGTTTTTCCTTTGCCTATACGCTTTTGCTTAAACAACACAGGGCCTTTTGAATCAAGCTTCACCGCAAGCGAAACGGCGGCAAAAAGCGGACTCAGCGCACAAAACGCAAAAAGCGACAGTATAAAATCAAGAAAACGTTTAAAAACACGATATTTCATTTTGTGCTCCTCTCATAAGAATACTCTTTGACAACCGAAGCGATTTCTTTTTTCAATTCTCCGGGTTTCATATCCTGAGCGTTTTCAAGAACCGCAAGATGAGAAAGAAGAGCTTTTTCGTCAATACCGGTCGGATGTCCTATAAAAATAAGATCGTTTTCGGTTTTTTCAATTCCTTCAGTGTTAAGCAAAAGTTCTTCATAAAGCTTTTCACCGGGGCGAAGACCGATATATTTGATTTTAATATCAACGTCGGGTTCAAGGCCGTAAAGGCGGATCATATTGCGTGCAAGGTCATCGATTCTGACAGGTTCGCCCATATCAAGAACAAAAATTTCACCGTTCTTTGCATATGCTCCGGCCTGCAAAACAAGCAGCACAGCCTCAGGAATAGTCATAAAATAACGAATAATATCCTTGTGAGTAACAGTGATCGGTCCGCCGCTTTCAATTTGATTTTTGAAAAGCGGAACAACGCTTCCGGTGCTTCCGAGAACATTTCCGAAACGAACGGCGGCAAAAACGGTTTTTGATTTTTTGCTCATCATTTCAATTATCATTTCGCAAATACGCTTTGACGCACCCATAACATTGGTGGGATTGACCGCCTTGTCGGTTGAAATGAGTATCATTTTTTGCGTTCCGAAACAATCGGCGGCAAGAGCAACGTTATATGTTCCGAAAACGTTGTTTTTAATTGCTTCTGCCGGTGAATCCTCAAGCAGCGGAACGTGCTTGTGTGCCGCAGCATGAAAAACAATGTCCGGTTTGTATTCTTCAAAAATTTTGAAAATTCTTTTTCTGTCTCTGACCGAGCCGACAAGAACTTCAAGCGAAAGCTTGGGATACTTTTTTAAAAGCTCCTGCTGAACAAAATACGCTCCGTTTTCGTGAACATCAAGAATAATAAGCCGCTTAGGTTCATGCTTTGCAATCCGGCGGCAAAGCTCGCTTCCGATTGAGCCGCCTCCCCCGGTAACAAGAACTGTTTTTTCTGAAAGATAGCCGCTGATTTCGTCAGGATTTGTTTTGACTGCATCCCTGCCGAGAAGGTCAAGAACATCAACACTTTTGATTTTTGCAAGGCCGCCATTGCAAGGCTTTTTTCCAAGTTCGTTCTTTTCTTTTCCTTTCATTTGCACTTCCCCATCTTGTTTTAAAATTGTTCAAAAAGCATTTTATGCTCAATCCGCAATATTCATAATTTGATTATCCGGTTTTACAATTTTTTCAATAGTATTATACGTTATATTTTTCCGATTTAAATTCATTTGTGAAGTGTATCAACATTTTTTTTAAATTTTAAAAATTGCGGCAAAAACAGTGCCGCTAAAGCCCTTTATATTTGGCTGTTTTTTTGATTTTTCCGGTCAAAATTATTTAAACGGTGGAAAAAGCAAAAGCATTGTGATAAAATATTTTGAATATCAAAAGGAGGCGATTATAATGCTGTGCAATGCCTGTCCGAGGAATTGCTCGGTTGACCGAAGCAAAGGCTGCGGCTTTTGCGGCGTGAAAGAAGGCTTTGTTGTTGCAAGGGCGGCAAAACATTTTTGGGAAGAACCGCCGATAAGCGGCAAAAACGGTTCGGGCGCAGTGTTCTTTTCCGGATGCAACCTTCGCTGCGCTTTTTGCCAAAACATTGAAATCAGCCGTGCAAAAACCGGAAAAGCGATTTCCGACAAAAGACTCACTGAAATTTTTGACGAGCTTATCGCTTCCGGAGCACACAATCTCAACCTTGTAACGGCAACACAATATGCCTCAAAGCTTGCCTTGTTGCTTCAAAAATATCAATCAAAAGTTCCGGTTGTTTATAACTGCGGCGGATATGAAAAAACCGAAACACTCAAAATGCTTGACGGCCTTGTTGATATCTATCTTCCTGATTTGAAATATATCAATTCTGAGCGGTCACTGCGATATTCAAAAGCGGCGGACTATTTTGAATATGCCTCTGCGGCCATTCTTGAAATGCGTCGCCAGCAGCCTATCGATGCTTTTGACGAAAACGGCCTGATGAAAAAAGGTCTTATTATCCGTCATCTTATTCTTCCGAAGAACACCAATCAGTCAAAACTTATCCTTGATTGGATCAAAGATAACCTCGGAACGGACACATACATTAGCCTTATGGCACAGTACACGCCCTGCGGCGAAATTGAGGATATTCCGGAACTTCAAAGAAGAATTACGTTGCGTGAATATGAAAAGGTTGTTTCATACTGCGAGGAGCTCGGCTTTAAAAACGTTTTTGTTCAGGAACTTGAATCGGCACAAAAGGCGTATATACCCGATTTTGATCTTACGGGCGTTTGATTTTTTGTTGAAAGTCAAGCCGCTTTATGATAAAATACGAACATATATTAAAAAATGGGAGTGTTAAAAATGAAAGAAAAAGGTTCAGGATTTATCGGCGAGTTCAAAAAATTCATCATGCGAGGCAGTGTTATTGACCTTGCCGTAGGCGTAATAATCGGCGGAGCTTTTCAGGCAATTGTCAATTCGCTTGTTAACGACATTATTTCACCCGTCATTTCGCTTGCAACAAAGGGCATAAACTTTGCCGACAAGTTCATTGTACTCGGCTTTACCGACCAAAAATTTGCAACTGCAGCAGCAGCAAAAGACGCAGGCTTTGCAACACTCAATTACGGTTCGTTCATAACTGCGGTTCTCAATTTTCTCATCATGGCGTTCATCATTTTTATTCTTGTTAAAACAATCAACAAAATTGCCGAATTTGGAAAGAAAGAGGAAGCACCGGCAGAACCCACAACCAAGGTTTGTCCGTTTTGCAAAAGCGAAATAAGTATTGAGGCAACACGCTGTCCGAACTGCACATCCGAACTTCCCGAAGAAGCGGAAGAAACAGAAAAGAAAGAGGTTGAAACAATATGACAGGATTCATCGGAACGGGAAACATGGCATCTGCAATGATAAGCGGCCTTATTTCCTCAAACACACTCAAAGGCGAGGACATCGGCGTTTTTGACATTGACCAAAACAAAGCTGCCGCTCTTTCAAAAAAGTTCGGTCTCAAAGTTTTTGAAAACGCACAGGAAGCGGCAAAAAGCTGCACCGAACTTGTTCTTTCGGTCAAGCCGAACGTTTTGCCGAGTGTTTTGGCTGAACTTAAAAATGTTATCAAGGAAAGCGACGCACTCGTGATTTCCATCGCCGCAGGAAAGTCGCTTTCGTTTTTGGAAGACAGACTTTTTGATTCGGTTCGCCTTGTTCGTGTAATGCCGAACATAAATGCAACCGTCGGCGAAGCAGTCAGCGCATACTGTGGAAACGAAAATGCAACCGAAAACGACCTTGCTTTTGTCAAAAAAATGTGCGAATCGTTCGGAACGGCGGTCAAGCTTTCAGAAACAATGTTTCCGCTTTTCGGCGTAATCGGCGGTTCGTCGCCGGCATTCGCCTATATGTTCATTGACGCAATGGCAAGAGCCGCAGTCAAAAACGGTATGCCGAAAGCGCAGGCAACCGAAATTTGCGCCCAAGCGGTTCTCGGTTCGGCAAAAATGATTCTTGAAACAAAAGAACACCCGATGGAGCTTACCGACAGGGTATGCTCACCGGGCGGAACAACAATTGAAGGCGTTCTTTCACTTCAAAAAAACAGCTTTGAAGCTTCGGTTGCCGCCGCAGTCAATGCAGCGGTTGAAAAGGACAAGCTCCTTTAATTCTTACATCAATGTAAAAATTGTAAACGTTTCTTCAATACGGTTATAAATTTTGTCAAGGTCGGAAAACGGGAGCGGATTTTCGCCTTTTCCGATTTCGAGCGTGAATGCCGGACGGAAAAATTCATTGATAAACCAATCCTTGAATCCACCGTGCGAAGCAAGACCGGCGTTTTCAACAAGGCGATATGAGCACGAATCGGCAAGGATTTTTGCCATCATGTGAGATTGCGGCGGAGTATCTTCGCCGTATTGCCAATAAAGCTCTTCCCCCTGCGAATGAACAGCCATTGCCTGCCTGAACGGTATAAGGCGGCAAAGCCTTGTCAGCGCCTTTGTTTCTGCTTCGCTTTCGGCACGGAAACCTCCGAACTGCCTTGGCGCAGGGCCGGTTATTCCCTGTTCCTCCTCCATTCTGCGAAGCGTTTCCCAGCCTGCATTGAAGTTATGATTGATATCAACGCCCATTGCGTTTGCATTCCATTTTGAGTATTCGGAAACACCGAGCGATTCGACAAATCCTCGTGCGCTCCTTGCGCCCTGCGGTCCGTGAACGGCAATTTCCGTTCCGTCCGGATTTACACAGGGAATAATGACTGCACCGAGTTCGGAAAACGCCCTTGAAATATCAACCGAGCAAAGCGTTTGCTTTTTGTCAATGCTTTCGCAAAGTCTTTCGGTAAAGCGAAAAAGCGCAAGGCAAGTCAGCCATTCCGAACCGTGAAAACCACCTGCAAGCAAAACACGGTTGCGCCTGTTTCCGACGGAGAGCGAAAAAATTCCACGGCCGACACAGGTTCGTCCAATCACATCGGCCGAAAGGAACGGGTACTTTTTCAAAAGGTCTTCTATCATGCTTTTGCTTTTTTCATAATCAAAAGCAGCTTCGTTTGCATTATAATTCATAACCGGCACTTCCTTATCAAAAGCATCTGATATTTTTTAACCGTTCACCGCTTTAAAAACGGCGGTAACTTCACTATGATTATATTCATCTGCCACTTTGCAGTATTCCGAAAGGAGCCAAAATATAATGGATATGTTCGAAAAAAAGATTGACAGAAAAGTGATTTATGAAGGCAAAATAATCAACGTCTATAACGACACGGTTGTTCTTCCCGACGGAAAGGAAACTCACCGTGAACTTGTTGAACACCACGGCGGCGTTTGCGTTGCCGCATTGACAAAGGAAAACAACCTTCTTTTTGTCCGCCAGTTTCGATATCCTTACGGAAGGGTTCTTCTTGAACTTCCGGCGGGCAAGCTTGAAAAGGGCGAAGATCCGCTTTGTGCAGGCATTCGTGAGCTTGAAGAAGAATGCGGCGTTGTTGGTGAAACGATTATACCAATGGGCACGGTTTATCCAACCGTTGCCTATTGCACCGAAATTATACATCTTTTCCTTGCAAGAGGACTGACAAAAACACATCAGCACCTTGATGAGGGCGAGTTTTTGTCCGTTGAGGAAATTTCACTCAACGATGCCGTAAAGCTTGTTATGAACGGCGAAATTTCCGACAGCAAAACCGTTGCCCTCGTTCTCAAAACCGCAAAGCTTTTTGAGGAGGGAAAAATATGAGCCGCTTTATCGTTGCTTCCGGTTCGCCAAGAAGAAGAGAGCTTCTTTCCTCTGCCGGTTACGTTTTTGACGTGATCCCGTCAGACGCAGACGAAACGCTTAAAGAAGGCATTCACGCTTTTGACGCTGTCAAAGAACTTTCAAAAAGAAAAGCACTTTCGGTTTCAAAAAAGTACCCCCGTGCGGTTGTTCTCGGCTGCGACACAGTGGTTGCCCTCGGCGGAAAAATCCTTGGCAAGCCGCACAGCAAAGAGGATGCCTTTTCAATGCTTTCTTCGCTTTCGGGAAAAGAGCATGAGGTTTACACGGGCGTTTTCATCACCGACGGCGAAAAAAGCGAAGGCTTTGTTTCCTGCACAAAAGTTGAGTTTTACGAGCTTTCAAAGGAGACGATCGAATCGTACATCGAAACCGACGAGCCGATGGACAAGGCCGGCGCATACGGCATTCAGGGACTCGGAAGTGTACTTGTTAAAAAAATTGACGGCGATTACTTCACCGTCATGGGACTTCCGATAAGCGAATGCGCAAGAGTGCTTTCGCATTTCAAAATCAAAGGCAAAATTGAATTGTAAATTTATAGCTCCGCTACTCAGTAATATCCGCCCGGTCAGCTTTTTGATTGGGCGGATATTTTTGCAAAGATGTTCTGAAATAATTAACAAACAATAAATTATTTGTATGATAATAAACAAATCATTGACTATTTGTTGAATATCTGATATGCTTATGCCGAAGAAAAAACCAGTTAACGGAGAATACAGAATTAAAATGAATAATTATATTGAACACAAAGTAACGTTTTCAGACCGTTTTGAAAACATTTTTGTCAAAGCCGCTCTTCTTTTAAGGGGCAGCCGAAAGCTTTTTTCAAATGAAACCGAAGCGGATAAATACATCGAAAAAGCAAAAAGCGAAAACTATGTTTTTTCACCCGGCCAAAACTTTTCTTGCCGTGTTTCAAAAAAAAGACTTTTTGAAACGGAATATGCCGTTTTTGAGCCGAACGAAAACGAAAAAGAACAAGCAAAAACAACCGTTCTTTATCTTCACGGCGGAGCGTATGTAAGACACATGACAAAGCTTCACCTTAAACTTGTTGACCGCCTTTGCAAAAAAAGCCATGCCAGATTTATAGTTCCGGCATATCTCACAGCCCCAAAACACGGCTTTTCTGAAAGTGCAAGTCAGATTGCCGCAATATATGAAAAAGAAACAAAAGAAAGCGAAAAGGCCATTATTGCCGGCGATTCATGCGGCGGGGCTATAGGCGTTTGCATTTTGCCGCTGCTTTCAAAAAAACCGGATATGCTTCTTCTTTTTTCGCCACTTTTGAAGCATGAAATAATCGGGCACGAAGAAACGGAAAAGCTTTCTTTGAAAGATCCGATGTTCGGCGGAACAAAAGGACTTTTTAAGTTCATAAACTGTTGGGAAAAAGAAACCGTGCTTTCCGACCCGATGAAAAACGATTTTTCGTTTTTGCCAAAAACATATGTTTTTACATCAAAAGGCGATATGCTCAGCGTCGGCTGCTTTGATTTTTTTGAAAAGGCAAAGGAAAGCGGCGCAGACATCACGCTTGAAATTTGGGACAAAATGTTTCACGATTTTGTTTTATATCCTCTCCCCTGTTCAAAAGCTCTTTTAAACAGGGCTGCCGAATTAATCGGAAAATAAAACTTACTATTTAACTGAAAAAGCTATAATTCACGGCACACCGTCCCTTGGTGTTATCCGTGAATTATAGCTTTTTGTGTGCACCAATGCACCTTACAGTTATTATTTTATTATACTTTCATGAAACGGATAAGTTGTTTTATCCGCTTCGGTAATTTTTCGCATAACACGGCACGGAACGCCGACGGCAACGGTATTTTCCGGAATATCACGGGTGACCACCGAGCCTGCTCCTATAACGCAGTTATTGCCGATTGTTACGCCGGCAAGAACAACCGAGCCAGCACCGATCCAAACATTGTTTCCGACAGTTATCGGTTTTGCAATTTCAATTCCGCTTTTTCTCATTTCGGGGTCGATTGCGTGCTCCGCAGTTGTGAAACAGCAGTTCGGTGCAATAAAAACATTGTTGCCAAACTTAACCTCTGCTCCATCTTGTATTACAAGATTATGATTTGAATAAAAGTCATTTCCGATTTTGATATGGTAGCCGTAATCACACCAAAACGGCGGGGTGATTATCACGTTTTCGCCCATTGTTCCGAGAAGGCTTTTAAGTATCCCGGTTTGCGTTTTCCTGTCAAAGGGATTGAGCTTGTTATACTCAAAACAGATATTTTTGCATTTTTCAATTTCAGCTTCAAGCCTCGGGTTATAGCAGCCTTGAAAAAAGCAATTTATCGGAATATCAACCATTATGTACTTTTCCTTTTTTTGCAATACTGTTTTTATATATTTCAAAAAGGCCGTCCAAAAGAAGGTTTTCGTCATATATAATTTTTGTTTCGCAGCAAGGAATAATTCCTTTGCTGTATCCTCCGGTTGCAATAACCGAAGCTTTTTTTATTGAAAGTTCGTCCATAATCCGCTTTATAAGGCCGTCAAGCATTGCCGCCGTTCCGAAAACAACGCCGGATTGAATACATTCTGCCGTGTTTGCGCCAACAGCTTTTTTCGGCGTTGTAAAACTTACCGAAGGAAGAAGCGAAGCACGTTCGGCAAGAGCGTCCATTGATATTTTAACGCCGGGAGAAATTGTGCAGCCGACAAATTTTCCTTCGCTGTCAACAACAATTATTTTTGTTGCCGTTCCAAGGTCGGCAACAATGCACGGAAGCGGATATTTTTCCTTTGCCGCAACAGCGGCGCAGATAAGGTCTGCTCCGATTGCCGAAACGGGAATAACCTCAACTTCAAAATTGCCAAAGTTTTTTTCGCCCACAAGAACGGGTCTTTCTCCTGTAATCATCTTTACCGCTTTGCTGACGCTCCATTCAATTTCCGGAACAACACAGCTCATAACAACACCGGAAAAATCAGATGCGCAAACGTCATAAAGCTTAAAAATGTTTAAAAGAGAAACGGCAAATTCATCACTCGTTTTGTGCCTTTCGGTATACATTCTTGAAACAAAAAGAAGTTCACCGTTTTTATAAGCACCGAGCGTAATATTTGTGTTTCCTATATCAATTGCCAAAAGCATCACATTGACCTCCAGCCAAAATTTTTTTCATTGAGTTTTTTTGTTTAACAATTTGTACGGCAATAAAATACACGAACCAAGCAAAAATCACTCCAGTCAAAGCACCTGCGGCATCAATGCAAACATCCGAAAACTGTCCGCTTCGTCCTTCAACAAAAAGCTGATGAAACTCATCGGTTGCGGCATAAAGAGTCGAAAACCCGAATCCGAGTGCAAAATTTCGAATTTTATATCCGTAGCTTGCAAAAAGAACAGCACACAAAAATCCAAGCAAAGCATATTCGCTCATATGCGCCGCTTTTCTGACGGCATGGCTGAGGCTTTTGATTGTTGTTTCCTTCTCCTGCGGCGAAAGGCTGTCAAAATATGAAACAACGGTTTTGCAAAGAGCCGTTATGAACCCGTCGCTCGTTTTATCAGACTCAACCGCCTTTTGGGCCGAAAAGAAAAAGATTACACCCATATTGAACAAAATCAAAATAATTATTATTGCCCTTAAAAATTTAATCTTTTTCATTCTTTCGCCGTCCTTTGGTTATCATTATATCAAACCCGCATCTTTAAATCAACCCGTATGCAAAAAGAGCAAACGTCATTTTTTTATATCCACAAACAAACGGAACGGGCAAAACAAAAAGTTCAAGAATATTCAAAAAGAAAAATTTTTGCTTCAGCTTAATCAAAAGTCCTATCTTTCCTTCGGTTTTCAAAACGCTTTCTTTGATTGCAAAGAAAATTCGGTTCTTGTCACTTTTGGCAAAGATATACGGCGCAAGAAAAAAAGAAAGGCTTATTCTTGAGTAAAAAAAGGCTCCGACAAACGCAAGTGCAAAGCCGAATGAGCCGATTACGGCAAGTGCCAAAAGAGGAAAACCGTTTTTATATGAAACAAAAAGACAAAAAAGCATTGCGCAAAACGGCAAAAAACACACGCCGAAAATCAATAACCTAATGAGCAAAAGAAAGAACTCAAGCCCCGCCGAACAAAAAAACTTTTTTGCTTTGCAGCGCTTATTTTCAAATGCTTCATTAAAAAAGAAGCGAACATTGAATGCTTTAAAAACGCAATAAAAAAGAACAGCCGAAAAAGCAAATATCACCGCAAGCAAAAGCTGCGGATAATCGGCAGCCGAAAACCTGTCAAACAAAAACAAGCCGCAATTGAAAAACATAAGCACCGCCGCTTCAAAAACAAAAAGGAAAAAAGACGAAAACTCTTTCTTTTTAAAAGCGGGTTTTGAAAGAAGAAAAAGGTCTTTAAACATAGCATCACCGTTTTTATTTTTGGCGGTACACAAAAAAATAATCGGCGGCCGAAAACAGCCGCCGATAAAATTTTATCACTCAGCGAGTTGTTGGAACGTTTTCCTTTTCATACTTGCTGACATACTTATCCTGATAGTAATTTTCAAGAGAGATTGAAAGGTTTCCGTCCTTGTCAATGCTTATAACGGTGCAGCCGCGCTGCACACCCTTTTTGTCAATTCCGATATAAGCAAGATAGTCAATGCTCATGCCGTATGTAAGTCTTACTCCCTTATACTCAAGCGAAGCGTTGTTTACATGGTCATGTCCGCAGAAAATGCCCTTTGTTGAACCGAGTTCAACAACCGTTTCAAAAAGGTCATCGTCACCTATACCGCAGCAAACCTTTTCGTTGTCCTCATAGTATCCGCCGCCGAAATACTTGACGTTTTCGGTATCTTTTGAGCCATTATCTTTATATTCCTTCCATGCATCGGCATACTCTCTGAGCGGAATATGAAGGAAAAGGAGCGACTTGAACATCGGGTATGACGGATCAATTGCCTTGTTTGCGGCATCGATTGCAAGTACACTTTCCTTATACCAAGCAACCTGGTTTTCGTGAACATTGTCATACATTCCTCTGATTCCGAGCATATCGGCTTCAACATAATCGTGAGAATCAAGAACAAAATATGCGTTTGTTACAATACCCTTTGAGTTTTTGACTTTGATTATCTGGTTTCCGAAACCGTCAATGTTCTCCGGTCCCTTTTGGAAAAGGCTGTATTTAAGTTCCGGATTTGCATACTTATCGGCAATCTGTTCACGAGTATAATCGCTGTAGGCTTCGGAATCGTGATTGCCGAAGCAAACGGTGTAATAAACTCCGAGCTTTTCAAGAAGGGCGATTACAACGTCGGTTGAAATTCCGTTGTTGAACGTTCCGGATTGGAAGGGAACGGGATAAACATTATCACCGGTAAGAATAACAAGATCCGGCTTTTCGGCCGTAATCATTGCCGCAACGGCATTGAGGGCCTTTTTATCCTTTTTGATTGAAAGCAGCCCGCCGCCGATATGAACATCGGTGAACTGAACAACTTTAAGCGGTCTGTCGGTTGTAAAGGTCCAATAACCGTCAGCGTCCTTTTCGGGAACAAGCTGATTTTCAACCGTAACCTGATCAAATGATGAAATAACGTCAAAGTTATTTCTGTTGACAAGAGCAGTCAGCGACGACATACTCATTGAGATGGATGTGACGATACCGAGCACAAAGCTGATAATCTTCAACAAAAAGTCTGGCATAGAGATATTCTCCTTTTTAAAAAATTTAGGGACTGCATTTTTTCTGCAGTCACCCGGCGGTTAGCTACCGATAATTATACGATTATTTCCATCCTTTTTCAAGCAAGGACAGCAAAAAAGGTGAATAAACTTTGGCTTTGTTTTTGGTGCAAAAAGACCGAACCGGCTTAAAAGCGGACAAATAATTGTTTTAAACCGTTTACTTTTAGGAAAAGATAAAGTATAATGAATATAATTATACTCAAGTAACCACCGGTTAACCGATAAAGCGAAAAGGATATCTTTAAATATGTTTGGCTATGTCAAAACAGATAAGGGCGAACTCAAAGTTCGGGAATACGAGCTTTACAGAGGACTTTACTGTTCGCTTTGCAAAGCACTTTCAAAGCGTTACGGCATTTTTTCCCGTTTCATTTTAAGCTATGATATGACTTTTCTTGCGCTTGTAAGGCTTTGTGAAAAAGGAATTTCACCATCGTTCAAAAGCGGACGCTGTCCGTTTAATCCGGCAAAAAGATGCAACTACTGCACAAACGCCGAAGAAGAATATGACTTTGTTTGCGCTGCGGCAATTCTTATGTTCTATTACAAGGTCAAAGACAATATTAGCGACAGCCGCCTTTTTAAAAAACTTTTGTTTTATTTGATTCTTCCGTTTGCCGCACTGAAACGGAAAAAAGCGAAAAAACTTTTTCCTTCTCTTGAAAAACTGATTTTTGAAGGCATGAAAAAGCAAGGCGAAACCGAAAAAGAAAACACCGCCGTTCCCGACAAAGCGGCTCATTATTCCGCAGATGCACTCGGAAAGGTTTTTGCTTTCGGCTTTGAAAAGGACTCAAAGGAACTTTATCGCTTTGGCTATTTTGTCGGCCGCTGGGTATATCTTATCGATGCACTTGACGACATTGAAAGCGACATCAAAAGCGGTTCGTTCAACGTTTTTGTCAACAAGTATTCGCTCAAAGCAAAAGAGCTTCCCGAAGAAGCAAAACATGAAATTAAAAGCACACTGAACCAAAGCAGCGCCGAAGCGGTCAAAGCTTTCAAAAGCACAAATTGCACACCGCTCGGTGAAATTATTGAAAACATCCTTTTGCCCGGAATGAACCGTTCGGCAGAGAATGTTTTGAAAGGAACAAAGAATAATGAGAGATCCTTATGAAGTCCTCGGTATTCCAAGAAATGCCGATGTTTCCCAGGTCAAAACCGCATATCGCACACTTGCAAAAAAATATCATCCCGATAATTATGTTGACAGTCCCCTTGCAGCGGCCGCAAACGAAAAGATGCAGGAACTTAACGAAGCTTATGACACGATTATGGCATCACTTGATTCAAACGCTTCTTCAAGTCAATATACAACTTACAACACAGCAAATTCCTACGGAAACAATTATTCCGGCGGCTACAGCGCAGAAAATTCATATTCCTCACCCAACCGTAACGCCGAATATATCCGCATTCGCTCGCTCATAAACGAAAACAGGTTTGACGAAGCGGAACAGGCTCTTGAAAATATGTCGCCTTCAATGCGTGATGCCGAATGGTATTATCTTAAAGGTCAGGTCAATTACAACCGAGGATGGGTTGATCAGGCGTACACATACTTCACAACGGCTTACAATATGGAACCGAACAACGCACAGTACCGCCACATTTATGAAAACCTGAAAAATGAACGGAACGGCGGTTTCAGAACCGCAAAAAACGACTCTGCCGGTTCCTCCTGTGGCACATGCGACATTTGTTCCGGCCTTCTTTGTGCCGATTGCTGTTGCGAAAGCATGGGCGGCGATTTGATTCCGTGCTGCTGAGGAGGAAAAAGTAATGAGTACCGCCGCAAAAACCGCAATCGGAGGAATGGCAACCGCACTTTCGGTTGTTTTACTTCTTCCGACGGCTCTTGACGTTTTGTATATTGCACTTCCCGCAGCTGCAGGAATGATTACGCTTTTTTGCGTCATTGAGCTTTCAAGAGGCTGGGCGTTCGGCGTATATACCGCAACTTCGGCCATAAGCATCATTGTCATTCCAAACAAGGAAGCCGCTTTGATTTATGTCCTTTTCTTCGGATATTACCCGATAATCAAGGGACTTATTGAAGGCAAAATCAAAAATCGCATTTTGGAATATATTATAAAGGTTCTTATTTTTAATGTTGCCGTGTTTGCGGCAGAGTACATTTTTTTCAAAATCATGAATATTCCGCTGACAGAATTTCTTGACGTTGAGGAAGGTTCCGTTCTTGCAAAATATGCCATTCCCATTCTTTTTGTGCTTGCAAACGTAATGTTCTTTTTGCTTGATTTTCTTTATACCGCCTCGGTTACGCTTTACCTCAACCGCTGGCAAAAGGTTTTTCGAAAAATGTTCAAATTCAAATAAGCAAAAAAGGTTGCCGCAGATTTAAACCGCAGCAACCTTTTTTATTCATATGCTTTTACAATTGCGTTCCGCATTGGGAACAGAATTTGCTTCCAGGCGTTAACGGAGCTCCGCAACCCGGGCAGACTGAAATTACTTTTGCACCGCATTTGTTGCAAAACTTTGAATCGAACGAAAGCACTGCGCCACAGCTCGGACATACCGTTGAAGAAGCCGCAGGTGCAGCCTGCGAAGCAGACGGAGAATTGGAAAACGACTGAGCGGCCGCCTGTCCCGGAGACTGAAGAAAACGACCGACAAAGTCAAAAATCTCGTTAGGAAGCATTTTTTGCTTATATGCTCCGATTCCCGCAGTTATTGCAAGGGGCCACAAAAGGAACAAGCCCACCGCTCCGGCACCGAGCTTGTCTGCCCATTGACCTTCGCCAACGGTTACATTAAGTTCACCCGAGCCCAAAACCGAAAGCTGAACATTTGTTGCAACACGCATTCCCGAAATTGAACGAAGAACATCTTTTGGTTGCCCCGCCTGAATAATATATCCGTTTTCAAGCGGTGCGCTTTGAACTTCCATCCCCTTTTCGCTTTTGAAAAAGTTTTCAAGTTCACGAACCACGTCTTGAACAGTGTATGCTCCGAGTGAATAAGCTCTTGTTTCTGCCATGTTGGTATTCCCCCTATCGAAAATATTAAGGAATTTAAAAAATGATTACAATTAATTCCATCAATAATATATCATATTTTTGAAAATAATTCAAGCCGATAAAGCATAATCACCGTCTTTTAATTGACAAATTTTAAAAAGCAGAGTATCATTAAACAAATTCCTGTGAAAAGAGTGAGAACTTGAAAAAAGAGAATTTTAAAAAAACGCTTTCGGTCCTTTTAACCTTTTTAAAAATCGGTGCCTTCACCTTTGGCGGAGGGTATGCAATGATTGCGCTGATTCAAAACGAATTTGTTTCAAAAAAGAAATGGATCACCGAAGAAGAATTTCTTGACATTGTCGCAATTGCCGAATCAACGCCGGGTCCCCTTGCAATCAACTCGGCAACTTTCATCGGATACAAAGTCGGCTCTTTTTTCGGTGCTCTTACGGCAACGGTTGCCGTTTGCATTCCGTCGTTCGTCGTGATTTATGCCGTCTCGCTTTTCCTTGACCGTTTTCTGAGTTTTGAGCTTGTTTCCTTTGCATTCAAAGGAATTCAGGCCTGCGTTCTTTATCTCATTTTCACGGCAGGAATCGGGATGCTCAAAAAAATTCAGAAAACGGCTTTCAACTGCACGATTATTGCGGTTGTTTTTTCCGCAATGATTCTTTTCACCCTCTTTGCGGTGAAATTCTCAACCGTATATTATATTCTCATTTGCGGAACTTTCGGCGTTGCGATTTATGCGCTGAGAACATTCAAAAAGAAAGGAGCGGAAAAATGATATACCTGAAACTTTTTCTGACTTTCCTTGAAATCGGTGCGTTTTCCTTCGGCGGAGGATACGGAATGATTTCGCTCATTCGTGAAGCGGTCACGTCAAACGGCTGGCTGACCGAGAGCGAATTCATGAATTTTGTTGCCGTTTCGGAATCCACACCGGGACCTCTTGCGGTCAACATGGCAACTTTTGTCGGTGCGTCCCAAGCCGGAATTTTGGGTGCGCTTCTTTCGACCCTCGGTGTTGTTCTTCCGTCTTTTATAATAATTCTTATCATTGCCGCGCTCATCTCAAATCTTTTGAAATATGCCGGAGTCAAGGCTTTTCTTTCCGGAGTCCGTCCGTGCATTATTGCCCTCATTCTTGCAACGGCGGTCACCCTCGGCGCAAACACGCTTTTTTCATTCACAACGCTCGGCAGCGGTTTTTCGCCGGATTTTCGTGCGCTTTTCATTCTTGCGGTTCTCATACTCATCGGCGCGGTTTTCAAGCGTTTCAAAAAGAAAACACCGTCGCCGATTCTCATGATTGTTCTTTCCGCTTTTCTCGGGATTGCGGTTTACAAATTCATTTGATTTTTTCCGAAAAGCCACTTGAAAAACAGGGTTCAAAGTGATATTATTTTCTTGGTTTCGGGGGCATAGCTCAGCCGGTCAGAGCGCACGTTTCACATGCGTGAGGTCGTGGGTTCGATCCCCACTGTTCCCACCAGTCACAATTATAAGAAAGGCTGACACGAAGCGTTTTTCGTTTCGTGTCAGCCTTCTTTTATTCATGAATGTTCTTTTTTCCGGAAATGCTGTCAATCACAACCTTATAAATCGCAACTTTTTCAAAAGCGGCGCAGGTTTTGAGCGTTTCATCATCGGGATGATATCCGCAATGCTCCATTAGAACCTTCAGCCCGGTGATTCTTTCATTGCCTTCGCATTTATAAACCTTGCCGAAGCCTATCACGCTTTTATAAAGCGTCGTGATTTGCATACCTTCGCCGCAGTAACCGTCAAAAACATCAGCTTCAATGCAAACACGGTTGTTCTTTTCAATGAGTTCAACCTTCTTTCCCTCGTTTGCACAGTGGAAGAAAACAACCGGTCGTTCCCCTTTCATTTCTGCACCGAAGGAAAGCGGAACAATATACGGGTACTCATCATCAAAAAACGCCACTCTCACAACCTGACAGGATGAAAGGATTTCAAAAATTTCGTTTTTATCGGTTACTTCTCTTTCGCCTCTCCTCATAGTATCACTCCACGATATAAACTTTTACGCCGTGTGAAGGTACAGCGGTTTCAATCGTTCCGCCGGAAACAAAGCCTTCCTCTTCCCAAACGTCGTTCACCTTGTATTCGTTCTTCTTTTGAAGATTGACAAAACCGAGGTTTGCAATTTTATTAAGGTCAATGCTTACGCTTCTTTCGCCTTTCGCCTTGTTGAAGGCACAAACGGCAACCTTTCCGCCCTCAAGCGGCTTTACAAGAATGTCAACAAGACCCGTTTTTATTCTTCTGCACTGAACGCCAAGCTTATCCTGATTGATTCCAATCATGGTTTTGTTTGTGAGAATTTTATAAACCTTACTGTCGGTATCAACCGTTCCGTCCGGCTTAATGAACTTGCGCACATCGTTGCCGAGAATCAAAGGAGCACAAAGCATACACCAAAGCGAAAAATGAGCTGTGTTTTCATCGTTTGTGAGGTTTCCGTTGCCCACCTCAAGCATATCGGGATCGTTCCAGCCGCCGATTGAGGAATACTTCCAAAGTCTTACGGTAAATTCATAAATTGAAAGAATTGAAGCCCAGAACGGCTTGATGTCCGGTGTGGTGCGCCAAAGGTTTCCGGCTTTTCTTGCCCACTTCCAAGGTCTGTTGAGTCCCCATTCACAGATTGAAAAAACAATCGGCTTTTCTTCCGTTCCGGTTTTTTCGGCATATTCTTTTGCGGCCCTTTTAAGTTCCTTACCCATAAGGGTATACTGAATTGCACTGCTGTCCATTCTTGAACCGACGGGATTGTAAAATTCAACAACGTTTTCGCCCTTTTTAAGCTTTATATCACACTGAACACGCTTAACACGGTCGGCTGCATTGTTTTTGCAAAAATAAAGGTGATGCTCTTCTTCTCCGTTAACCTTTGCGCAAAGAAATCTTTCTTCATTTGATTTTTTAATCGTGAGCGTAAGCACAGCGTCACAATCCTCGTCACAATCAACAACAACCGAAAACGAACCGTTCCTTGAGCAAAGACCTTTAACGTATTCATAATTATCATTGTCACGGTCATCTTCACGAATAATTCTTGCTCCGTCCTTAAGAATGCAGTCACGGGCGGAAAACTTTGCAAATGCGGTTTTTCCGGGCTTTGAAAATTCAACAAAGGCAACCGCCGGAGCTTTTTCTGAAATGGGAACATTATGACAAAAGTCATACTTAAAGTATTCGATTCCCCATTCGGCAAGACTGTCCGCATCAACGGCTTCATGAAGAAGGCTTGCCGGGTAATCCTCACAGGTATAAGTTCCGTTTGAGGAATAAAGTCCAAGCTTGAGTCCCTGCGAATTGACATAGTCGCTGAGTGTTCTGATTCCGTTCGGGAAAGTCGCCTTGTCGCATTGAAGCTTGCCGTTTGCGTCCCTTTCCGAGCTTTGCCAGCAGTCGTCAATGTTGACATATTTATATCCCGCTTCAAGAAGTCCGCTGTTTTTCATTGCGTCGGCAATTTCCTTAATAAGATCCTCGTTGATTTTTGAGGCAAAAAGATTCCAGCTTGACCAACCCATCGGCGGAGTGAGCGCAACGCCGTTATCATAGCCCACATCTGCTTTTTCGTTGATTGAAAGCTTGTGAAGAAGTCTCTTTGCTTCACAAAGAGGACAAATATTCTTCTTTTTCATCACAGCCACTGCGGCCGCTGCACCGGCTGAGGCTGCGCCTGCAACGGCTGCGGCGGTGTTTTTTGCGTTAAATTTCATAGTTTCCTCCGATTGTAATATATTTATTCTTTATAAAAGCGCACAGCTTCGCAAAATGAAAACTGTTGCAAAAATCGAAAACATTGAAAGTATACTTGTCCAAACAACAAGCTGAGTTGAAAGCTGATCGTCTCCGCCGATTTCGCCTACCATAACCGCACCGGAAACGGCAACGGGCGAACCGAAAACGGAGATAAACGCCGGAAGCTCGGTTGCCGTTACGGAAAGGAGCGAGAACCGCTTTGAAAGCAAAAGAGCAAGCCCGATTCCGAGCAGCGGCGCAACAATATTGCGAAGAAATACGCCGAGTGTAATCTCTTTCCAAAGTCCTTTTATTGCAGAAAAATCAAACCTTGCGCCGAGAACAACAAGCGCAAGCGGCGACGCAACCTTTGAAGCATTTGAAAGTGCCGTCCACAAAAACGGAAGATTGCCCTTAATTGTGAACACCGGCAAGCCGTCCGCACCGAGCGGTATAAATGAACGGATAAGAAGAACAAGCGCACCGATTGAAACACCGATTATGAGCGGATTTTTGACCGCCTTTTTGAACGTACCCCAAAACGAAGGCTTTTTTGCGTCTGCATACCGTGAAAGAGTGAACACCGCAAGAACGTTAAAAAGCGGAATTGCAATTGCGGAAAGGAGCGAAGCAAACGCAAGCGCATCTGCGCCGCCGAGCGACTGAGCGAGCGGTATTCCGATGATTGCATGGTTTGAGCGAAAGGCGCACTGAATGATTACGCCCTTTTGGTCACGTTTTTTGATAAAAAGCACACTGCAAACAACGCCGACAAGCAAAAAAAGCAAAACGGCAAAAACGCTGTATACCGCCGCTTTCCAATTGACGGAGCTGAGCGACTTAATTTCGTAAACATTGCAAAAAAGCATAATCGGCAAAAACACCCTGAAAACAAGGCTATTTGCTTTTTTGAAAAATTCGTCATCGGCAAAACCGACCTTTTTCAAAAAGAAGCCGAGAAGCACCAGCAAAAGAATCGGTGCAACGGCATTGAACGCAAATAAAAAAACATCAAACAAAACTATCTTCTCCCGTTATTTCTTTTCGGTTACTTTTTTAACTGTCAGCGTTTTTTCATTAACGGTGAAGGCAATTTCGTAATCGGAAAACATCATGTAATAAATTCGTTCGTTTTCGGTCTGATAACCCGGTCTCGGGTCAAACGAAAGCGATTCGGCAAGTCCGTCTTTAAGTCCTTTTGGAAAAGACAGCGGAAACTCGGCTTCAAATCGAACGTCAAGCCTTTCCTTTGAAACCCCGTCGGCAAAGCCGCCGACCGCATCGGGGTGAGAATCGACATAAGGAAGATATGGCTTCACATCATAAACGGGCGTGCCGTTCATAAGATCCGCACCGCTCACAACAAGCGAAATACAGCCGTCGTTTTCCTTTTCAAGGCGAAGGAATTTGACCGAAGACAGTGCAAGATTATTCGGCCGAAACGGAGAACGAGTTGAAAAAACGCCCATTCTTTTGTTGCCTCCGAGCTTTGGCGGGCGGACGGTTGGCGAAAAGCAATGCTCCTTAACTTCGGAAAACTTCCAGATTACCCAAAGATGTGAAAAACCTTCAATTCCCCTGAACGCTTCGGGAACACTGTATTCTTTTTCAAAAACAATTTTTGATTCAACG
Source organism: uncultured Eubacteriales bacterium (assembly GCA_934552855.1). Taxonomy (GTDB): domain Bacteria; phylum Bacillota; class Clostridia; order Oscillospirales; family Acutalibacteraceae; genus UBA6857. The sequence continues at coordinate 43,277 of CAKTEU010000001.1, forward strand.
CTTTCGGCAAGTCCGCTTTGGCGCGGGATTCCGAATTTTTCACAAAAAGGTGAGCGCACTTTTGCAATTACTTTTATTTCGTCCGTTTCCATAAAGCAGCTCCTTTTTATGCACTTATTTTATTTTATCATATGTTTCATCTTTTTTCAATCAAAAAAGATGTTTTCAAAAAAAAAACAACAGGCAGTGACAAACCGTTGCGGTATATCACTGCCTGTTTTACAAGTATTTTTTTATGACAATATGTATTCTTCCCTTTTTGCTTTCGCCTTTGATTTCGGAAAGGACGGCTTTGCCCTTTCCCCGAAGTACAATTTTTTCGCCAAGCGAAACTTTTCGGTCGGTTTTCGTTGTTTGAATGCCGCCGAGATATACGTTTCCGCTTTCGATAAGTTCCGCCGCCTTTCCCCTTGAAAGAGAGAATGCCGCACCGCACACCGCATCAAGCCGCAAAGAAGCAACGGAAAAGAAAACGTCTTCCGTGCGTTCGTTTTTTTGAACAAATTCGCCTTTTTGAACTTCGCTCACTTTTATGCTTGCACGACCTGCACTTTTGAGGTTTTCTTCAATAAACTTTTTCACCGAAGAAAGGCAGAAAAGGAAACAGCCGTTTTCATCTGTAACAATATCACCAAGCATTTCACGCCGCAGGCCAAGCCCCATCAGCGCACCGAGATAATCACGGTGCGAAAGTGAAGTGAATTTGTCTTTTTCGAGTCGAAGAAGCGCAATCGGGTCAAATTCAGGATAAGTTTTGAAAAACTCAAAAACGTCGTTCTCTTCATGAAACTTCGGAACGAAAACGGCACAAAGCCGCTCTGCATCGTCATAGCCGCCGTAATAAAACGTTTTGACATATTCATTTTGCACATTTTTAAGCGGCAAAAGCAGCGTTCTTTGCCTGGGGTCAAGAAAAGCAGTGCTTTGAACAACAGATTCATCGGCGCACTGCATCTTGAGATCCGAAGCATGAGAGAACAAAACTTCATCTTCAGTCATAGTTATTTCCTTTTAAGCTTGATTATAGTGATGTGCTTCTTTCAGCATCATGTCCTTAACTTTCATAAGGCGTGTTGTTGAAGAACGCTCGTTTTCGTCAAGCTTCATTGTGATATATTTTATCGTTTCCTCATATTGAGGAATCAAAACGTGCTCAAGAGCATTAACTCTTCGACGTGTTTTTTCAATTTCCGAAGCAAGAAGACGACAAGTCTTTTCGCTTTCGGCAAGTTTGAGCATATCCGGCATGATATCGGAAAGCGAAGAAACGGCTTCGTCAAGGTCACCGCCGGTGAAAGCGTAGCCGTAGGAATAAATTTCGCCGTCCTTTGCCGATTTAAGTTCCGGCTTGAAAACGGGAACGTCAACGCTCATGATGTTCTTTGTTCCCACATCGGCGTTCATTCTTTGCGCAGGCATCATGAGCGCAACTTCAATTTCTTCGTCTGTCATCACGCTTCGTGCAACGGACATATGAAGGTTCGCCGTTTTTATGCCGTTTTCAACCTTAATGCGAAGTTCCTTTGTTTCACGGATAAGGTCAAGAAATCGGCGCATGAGTTCGTCACGTTTATCTTTGAGAAGCTTATGACCTTTTCGCGCAGTCATGAGCTTTCGTTTAAGATTGGTAAGCTCCATTCGGGTCGGATTGACGTTCAGTACCGCCATCAGATCACCTGCTCTTCATCTTCAATATAATACTTATCAAGGAAATCATCGCTGATTCGCTTCAGCTCGCTTCTTGGAAGAATTGAAAGAAGTTTCCAACCGAGATCGAGCGTTTCTTCGATTGAGCGGTTAGTTTCATTTCCTTGCGAAACGTACTGCTTTTCAAATTCATCGGCAAATTTTGCGTAAAGCTTATCCATATCGGTAAGTGCAGCTTCGCCGAGAATGACCATAAGTTCCTTTGCTTCCTTTCCTCTTGCATAAGCCGAGAAAAGCTGATTCATTGTGTTTGAATGGTCGGCTCTTGTTTTGCCTTCGCCGATACCCTTATCTTTAAGACGGGAAAGCGACGGAAGAACATCAATCGGCGGAACAACGCCCTTTCGATGAAGCTCACGGGAAAGAATAATCTGACCTTCGGTGATATAACCGGTAAGGTCGGGAATCGGGTGGGTCTTATCGTCTTCGGGCATTGTAAGAATCGGAATAAGAGTGATACTGCCCTTTTTTCCGCGCTGTCTGCCCGCCCTTTCATAAATTGAAGCAAGGTCGGTATACATATATCCGGGGTAACCTCGTCTGCCGGGAACTTCTTTTCTTGCGGCGGAAACTTCTCGAAGTGCATCCGCATAGTTCGTGATATCGGTAAGGATTACAAGAACGTGCATACCCTTGTCAAAGGCAAGGTATTCCGCAGCGGTGAGAGCCATTTTAGGCGTTGCAATACGTTCAATTGCAGGGTCGTTTGCAAGGTTTGAGAACATAACGGTTCGGTCAAGCGCACCCGTTTCACGGAACGATTGAGTGAAGAAATCGGATTCTTCAAAAGTAATTCCCATTGCAGCAAAAACAACGGCAAACTGTTCGTCCGTTCCCCGTACTTTTGCCTGGCGTGCAATCTGTGCCGCAAGCTGAGCGTGCGGAAGTCCCGAAGCGGAAAAAATCGGAAGCTTCTGACCTCTGACAAGAGTATTGAGTCCGTCGATTGCTGAAATTCCGGTTTGAATGAATTCCTGCGGATAGCTTCTTGCGGCGGGATTCATCGGTGTTCCGTTAACATCAAGGCGTTTTTCGGGAATAATATCCGGTCCGCCGTCAATGGGTCTTCCGAGTCCGTCAAAAACACGGCCGAGCATATCTTCCGAAACGCCGAGTTCCATCTGTCTGCCGAGAAAACGCACCTTGCTTTCGGCAAGATTGATTCCGACCGAAGGTTCAAAAAGCTGAACAAGGGCATTCTTTCCGTCAATTTCAAGAACACGGCAGCGGCGTTTTTCGCCGTTTGAAAGTTCGATTTCTCCAAGTTCGTTATACGCAACGCTTTCAACGTCACGAACAAGCATCAAAGGACCCGCAACTTCTTCAATTGTTCTGTATTCTCTGGGCATCAGTCGTCATCTCCTTCCGTTGCCTTTTTTAAAGCGAGGTCGAGTTCTTTTTCAATTTCGGCGTATTCTTTTTCTATATCGCTTTCTTTTATATACTTGAATCTGCCTATTCTTTCACGAACGGGCATTGAAACGATTTTTTGAACATCTGCACCGCTTGAAAGTGCGGCAAGCGACTTATCGTAAAACGCCATTACAAGGCGCATCATCAAAAGCTGCTTTTCGGGCGAAGTATAGGTATCGACTTCATGGAAAGCAAGCTGATGCAAAAAGTCTTCACGAACGGAGCGTGCGGCTTCCATTGTGAGCCTGTCGCCGGGAGAAAGTGCATCCATACCGACAAGTTTTACAATTTCTTCAAGCTCGGCTTCCTTTGAAAGAAGGCGCATGATTTCAAGTCTCAAGGCCGTCCAATCGGAGCTGACGTTTTCGTTGAACCATTTTCCGAGCGAATCGGCGTAAAGCGAATAGCTTGTCAGCCAGTTGATTGCCGGGAAGTGACGTTTATATGCGAGTGCGGAATCGAGTCCCCAAAAGACTTTTACAATGCGAAGCGTTGCTTGAGTAACCGGTTCGGAAATGTCACCGCCGGCGGGCGAAACCGCACCGATAACCGAAAGTGCACCGGTTCTTTCATCAGAACCGAGCGTTCTGACAACGCCGGATCTTTCATAAAACTGAGCAAGGCGTGAACCGAGATAAGCAGGATAGCCTTCTTCACCGGGCATTTCTTCAAGTCTGCCGCTCATTTCACGCAATGCTTCAGCCCAGCGTGAAGTTGAATCAGCCATAAGCGCAACGCTGTATCCCATGTCACGAAAATATTCCGCAATGGTGATTCCGGTATAAATTGACGCTTCACGGGCGGCAACGGGCATATCGGACGTGTTTGCAATAAGCACGGTTCTTTCCATGAGCGATTTTCCGGTGTGTGGGTCAATAAGTTCGGGGAACTCGTTGAGAACGTCAGTCATTTCGTTGCCTCGTTCACCGCAGCCGATATAGACAACAATATCGGCCTCAGCCCATTTTGCAAGCTGATGCTGAGTGACGGTTTTTCCGCTGCCGAACGGGCCGGGAATCGCCGCAACGCCGCCTTTTGCAATCGGAAAAAGCGTATCAATAACACGCTGACCGGTGATGAGCGGAGTTTTGGGCGCAACTTTCTTTTTATACGGTCGTTCCTTTCGTACAGGCCATTTTTGCATGAGCGAAATTGGGTGAACTTCGCCCTTTTCGTCCTCAACAAGTGCAACGGTATCCTCAACGGTACACATTCCGCCGGAGATTTCCTTTACGGTACCCTTATATTTTGCGGGGAGCATAATTTTGTGAAGCACGATATCGGTTTCCTGAACCGTTCCGAGCACGTCGCCGCCGATTACTTTATCGCCGACTTTTACGGTCGGGGTGAACTTCCACTGCTTTTCTCGGCTGAGTGCCGGAACTTCGATTCCTCTTGTGAGGTTTGAACCGGCAATTTTCATGATTTCTTCAAGCGGTCTTTGAATACCGTCAAAAATTGAGCCGATGAGACCGGGACCGAGTTCAACGCTCATGGGTTCGCCGGTGGATTCAACCTCTTCACCTGTGCGAAGACCTGAAGTTTCTTCATAAACCTGAATTGAGGCTCTGTCGCCGTGCATTTCGATTATTTCGCCGATAAGCCTTTCAGAGCTTACACGGACAACGTCAAACATATTCGCCTCTCGCATACCCGAAGCAACAACAAGAGGACCGGAAATTTTTGTAATCGTTCCTTTATTCAAATCAATTACCATAGCCTTTCCGGCTACAAATTGAACTTAAATCACTGCTTTCCCCCGATGTAGCCGAACGGGGTGTGATTATAAAAATTATATTATAGTATATCGCTGCCGACCGCCTGTTCAACAAAGCGGCTGATTGCTTTCATTCCCTCGCCGGTGTTTCCCCTTGCGCCCGGAATGAGCGTGATTGAAGGAAGCGGCGAAGAGTTATATTTTTCAAGTTCACTGCCAAGCTCTTTTGCAAGAGCTTCCGTGAGAAAAATTACGGCATAGCCTTCTTCCGCAAGGCGGCGGATAAGCTTTGACGCTTTTTTTGTTTCAAGCGGCGAAAAAACATCGAGTCCGAGCGAAGCAAAGCCGAGAACACTGTCTTTATCGCCCACTGCGGCAATTTTATACATAAAGTGCTCTCACCCTTTCTCTGATTGTTTCTTCGTCTATACTTGCCTGCTTTGCAAAAAGAATGACTCTGACCGTTTTAAGCTCCGCTTCTTTTGCATAGTAATAAGCCGCAAGCGGTTCAAAGCCGAAAAAGACGTACTTTGCCTTTTTTGTCATTTCGGTAACGGTGTCATCCGTTCCTTTTTCAAAGGCGGCAAGGCTTTTTGAAATAAGCTTTCCCTCTTTTTCAAAGGGCGTTTTTTCAAGGTATTCCAAAAGTTCCTCCGTGCCTTTTGCGGCGGCTTTTGAAAGCATAACCGTATCAAGTTCGGAAACACCCGAAAGTGCGTTTTCAATGAACGCAAGGCTTTTTTGCGCCGCCGAAGAACGGTATGCAATTTTTATATCAGCACAGGCGCAGATATATTTTGCAATGCTTTCAAGAAGCTCGCACCCACTCTTTTTTGAAAGCGAAAGAAAAAGCTTTAGCGCAGCTTTATCAATGATGATATCTGCGCTTTGACCGTTTTCGGTTCGGCAGGCGGTTTCGTAAGCTTCCTTTGCAGCTGACTGCATATCAAAAGGAAGAAGTTCAAAGTCATGATTTTTGAAGGCCGAAACAAGTGTCTCAAGGTCAAGCGAAGTCGGAAACACAAAAAAATTCTTCGCGTCTTTTCCGGTAATCATACATTTGAGTGCGGCTTTAAGATTAAAAAAATCGTTTTGAACGCAAAGGACATCAAGCTGACTGCGGTTGCCGACGCTTTCGCAAAGAAGCGACCAAAGCTTTTTTTGCTCATGCTCAAGGGCGTTTTCGATTTTTCCCTTTTCGCCGTCAAAATTCCAACCGTGTTCTTTCAAAGCACTGACAGCCTCGGCAAAATTTTTTGCGGTTATAAGGCGTTCAACGTCGCCTTTTGAAAGCAGATATCTTTCATTTGCACGGATTCTTGCAACGGCATAAGCGTAATCGGCATCTTTCATAAGTTACACCCCCGCTTATTCGGTGAAAAGCTCTTTGCAAAGCGTATCACGAAGCAAATCAAGCTTTTCGTCAAAAACTGCACGCAGCGTGCAGTTGACTTCAATATCGCCGTAAACCAAAACAAAGCCGTTTTCAATATTCTTCGGCGTTTTTGAAAGACGCACCGCACCCTTTTCATAAATGAGCGAATTAACGGATTCTTCAAAATCTTCCGGTGCTCTTTCAAGGTCATGAGAAGACAAAAACATTGTTCCTTCGCCGCTTTCAACGTTCTTTTCGCAAAGCGAAAGCAAAAGCGCAAAATATTCTTCATCACTCATTGCTTCAATTTTTTCAAATGCTGCGGCGATAATATCATTGACAATTGCATTTTTGACTTCAAGATAACGTGTTTTGGAAATTGTTTCTGCGGCCGACCGTGCGGCGGCAACTTTCCTTTCCGCTTCTTTTTTTCCTTTTTCAGTTATGTCAAAAGCCACTTTTGAAGCTTCTTTTTTTGCTTCAAGAATAATTTCATCGCCTTTTTCTTTCGCTTCGGCAATAACGGTTTCGCATTTTCGAAGGCTTTCTTCCCGGATTTTTTCAACAATTCTTTCAATTCCGGTCAATCATATCACTCCTTTGAAGTTTTTTCAAAAGCGGCTCAGCTGACGCTGAGAACGGCAAGGAGCGAAATGAGGAACGGCAAAATTGCATAAAACTCAACAAGCGAAGCCATTGTGATTGCTTTACCGACTTGATCGGGCTTTTTTGCAATAAGGCTTACACCGGCGGCGGCAACTTTACCCTGGTGAATTGCCGAAAAAAGGCCGGCAACCGCAATCGGAAGGCAGGCAACAAAATAATATGCACCCTGCTGCCATGTAAGCTCGGCAGGTGAACCGCCGAGAACACCAACGTTGACAAGAACCAAAATTGCAATAAGGAAGCCGTAAAGACCCTGTGTGCCGGGAAGAAGCTGAAGAATAAGAACCTTTCCGAACATTGAAGGATCTTCCGAAAGAAGACCGGCCGAAGCCTGTCCGGCAAGTCCGACACCTTTTGCCGAACCGATACCTGCAAGAACAACGGCGCAAGCTGCACCGAAAAGAGCAAGTGCCAAACCTAAATTAATCATTGATTGTATCCTCCTTGATTTTAAAGTGTTTCAAATTAAGTTTGAACGGAGTGAAAATCCGTCCACCACCCTCATAGAATTTTGAGAAAAATTCAACATACTGAAGTCGGCTTGTGTGAACATAGGTTCCGATGAGGTTGACGGAAATGTTGACCGCATGACCGACAAGAAAAACCGGAATGAACAAAACCACTTTCCCGAACATTGCCGCAAGCATATTGACAACATTGCCGATAACACCGGTGACAAGACTCAAAGCAAGCAGCCTTGAATAGGAAAGTATATCGCCGAGATAACCCGTTGTTGTGTTGTAAAGGCCATAGATTCCTCCGCCGAGCTTTCCGAAAATGTTCTTTGCGCTTCGTCCCGCCGTCAAAACAATCAAAATTGCGCCGACCGCAAGAAGCTTTACCCCAACGCTTTTAACCGTTGGCGAAACTGTTGTGAGCATACTCGCACCGAAGGCGGCAAACCCGGCAACAAACACCATAACCGGAACAACGTCACAAAATGCGGCAAGCCACTGTTTCTTTTTTGCCAGCATATAAAAACGAATTGCAAGACCTGCGTAAAGATGGGCAAGACCAAACGCAAATGAAAACATCAAAAGCTTCATGCTGTTTTCAACGGGCGTGAACCACAGCGCAAGGTCCGGCCCTTTTTCCATTCCCAAAAAGTTTGTGCAAACAGTTGGAATAAGGTCACCGAAAAATCCGCCGAAAAGAATACCCCAAATTGTTGTTGAAACACCGCACCAAAAAACAAAACTCATTGTTTTTGCTTTTGCGCCGGAAAACTTCAGCTTAAATTTTCCGAAAAGTGAAACGGCAACCATCAAAAGTCCGTAACCTGCGTCGGAAAGCATGAGTCCGAACAGCGCATAATAAAAAACGGACATAACCGGGTTCGGGTCAATATCGTTATTTGACGGGGGCGAATACATATTGCTGATACTCTCCACTCCGGCGGCAAACGGTTTGTTTTCAATCAAAACGGGAACGTCGTCGTTTTCGTAATCCGGTTCAAAAACTTCCATTTGTGCGGTGAAACGCCGCTCAATCTCAAACTTGAGCTGTTCACTGTCTCTTTCCGGAACATAGCCGGTTATAAAAATTGCACGCTCGCTTGTTGCCGCTTTTTCAACGGCCGCATATTTTTCCGCCTGAACCGAGTAATAATCGGCGAGCAAACGAATTTTATCATAAAACGAAGCATTTGAAGAGATTTCAAGCGAATAATTTTCGATTTTATCTTCGGAGATTTTTATTTCATCCTCATATTTTCTGATTGCAACCGAAACAAGCGATTTTGCCGGATTATCGGGTTTTACAAAACCGTTTTCACGCAGTGCGTTTTCAACCGCAAAAGCGTCGCCGTGATAACAAAAAACAACAACACAGGTTTGCGTTTTGCTGCCGCTGATGATTTCACAGTCAACGCCTTCCGCCTCCGGAGCGGAAGAGGCAATCATTTTGATAACATCATCTTTTGAAAGCTCCTCTTTGAAGTATCCGATGAAAACGTTTGAGCTTTGAGTACGCACACAGCTCATCGGAATGTCAAGCTTTTCCCACGGTTTATAGTAATCAATAAGCGTTTGACGGCGAATGATTTCTCCGTTTTCAAAAGCGATTTTTTCGGTCAGTGAGTTAATTTTATCGCAGATGAGCATGATGTCGTCCGCTTCATCGCAAACGCTGCGGTATTCCTGAAGACCAATCGGCGTACAATCGGAAAATTGCTCAAAAAACTTCTTTTTTATTCCGCAGTATTGTTCAAGCACTGCGGCACTTTTCCCCGCCCGTTCGCTTTTTTTCTCAAAGCTTTGGCAAATTGAGCTTGTTTGATATGAGGAAAGGCCGTCTTGGCCGTGGACTTCTGTCAGTTCGGTTGTTCCGGCACGCTGAAGAAAATCAATGAGCCTCCGGCTCTCTTCCAAAATTGCGGCAAGTTCAAAGCGCATAAGCTTTATTTTTGCCAAATTGAAACACCTCCTTTGAAATGTTTCTTTTTAAACTATATTTTTCAAAACGAGATCAATCGCTTTGTCGTACTTTTTTTCCATTGCAGAGATAACCTTTTTTTCCCGAAGATCGGCAAGCTTATTTGCCTGCTTGAGAATACCCTCGCTTGTAAGCCCGGCTTCGGAAAGTGCAAGGGCAGCTTCGCTTTTTGCCTGTTCGGCGGCGGCGTTTTTGAAAATTTCAGCCTGTTTTTTTGCGGCTTCAATAATCTCATTTGCTTCCCTTTGCGCAGCAGCCTCAGCCTTTCTTGCCGAAGATTCCGCTTTAAGGATTTCTCCAATCATTTCAGATGCCATATAGTATATGTCCTCCGTATATAATCAACATTTGAGAAATATTTTGAGCTTGAGAAAGTGTGGTTTCGGCACTTCCGTTAAGTTTCATTGCAACGGAAGCAACGAACAAAATGAGAAGAACCAAAGCAATCAGCGAAAGAATAATCAGTTTTTTGAGTTCTGCGGCACTTGCTTTTTTGCTTTTTTTGTTTGTCGGAAGTGCTTCAAAATTGGTTGGGCGTTTCTTTTTCGGTTTAACTTTTCCGCCGGCATAATCCATCGGGGTCACGTTTGGAATTGAAATTTCTTCACGAAGCGAAACAGCCTTTTTCGGCTTTGGCAATTCTTCTTTTTTTGAATCGGAAACAGAAGAAATGTCCTCCATTGCCTTTTTTTCTTCCGGTTTGTTGTTCGGAGAAACCGAGTAAATATCTTCATAAACAGTCTCATCAAACGGCTTTTTTTCAAGCGCATTTTTGAGATCCGCAAGCATCTGCTTCGGTGAAAGATAGCGTTCTTCCGGCTTAAAGGCGCAAGCCTTTTTAATTATTTTGAAAAGTGCTTCATCATAAAGAGCAGGTTCCGGAAGTTCCTCGCCGGCAAGACGCTTTTCAAGCGATGTGTCAAGCGAACTTACGGTAACCTTTTCCGGATACTTTTCGGTGAACGGCAATCTTCCCCTGTTGATGAGCGAATAAAGAACAAGACCCAATGAATAGGTATCAACTGTTCCGTTGACATTTCCGGTTCTGATAAATTCAGGTGCCATGTAATACTGAGTGCGCTTGAACGCAAGCGACGTTCTTGAAGGTTCAAGGCAGCTGAAAGAGCCGAAATCACCAAGCTTACAGATTCCCCTTCTGTCAAAAAGAATGTTTTCGGGCTTGAGGTTCGGATAGATATAACCGAAATCACGGCAGCGCACAAGCGAGCGGCAAACGGAAATTCCAAGCCGAAGCGTTTCGTCAAGAGTGAAAGAAAACTCGGAAAGCAAATCGGGCAATGAACGTGCACGCTCAAGGCGGATAAGAATAATATGACCTTTTCCGTCGCTTGTTCTTCTTGTTTCCCATTCTTCATACTTCACAAAGCGTTTTCCGTTGTCAACGTTTTGAATAACCTCAATATTATCGGTAATATTTTTAATAATCGTTTCGTAATAGCCTTCCTCGCTTTCTTCGGGGTCTGCACGGTCGGCTATCGTGTTGAATGATTTTTGTTCGCTTCGGTTTTCGCCGAGACGAATCATTTTAAGGACGGATTTTTCCTTTGTTCCGTCATCGTTAGTTTTTGAAATAAGATAAACCTTTCCGTCTGTTCCGGAACCTATCTGGCTTTCGGTGTTCCACGAACCGAACACGGGATCAAATGATTGCGGCATTTCAACTTCCTCCGTAATAAAATTTTGTCGGCAGCAAAAATAAAAGCTGCCCTATATGTCAAAAGAAAATTTCAAAATCCATTGTCACAAACAAATTAAAGTCTACTGACCCAAATTAGTATATGATTTTATTATTATATCATATGTGCCGCTTAAAAACCACTTTTTTTCAAACATTTTTTTCAAAATTTTATAAACAGTATCGGGACTGCTGCATTTAAATTGACCTGCGGCAGTTCCGATTATTCTTACTTATGATTTTCTTCAAGTTCCTTTGCCGTTTTGAAAAGCACAAATTACTGTTGACAATCGCGGCTTTTAAGGGTAAAATATAATTGAAATAAAACATAAATCAACCTTTTTGATTTTCGGAGGATATCTTAACAATGAGCGACGAACTTAATATGGATATGGATATAGTTACCGTTGTTGACGACGACGGCAAAGAACACATTTTTGAAGAGCTTGACCGCATTGAAACCGATGACGGTTCACGTTATGTTGCCCTCATTCCCGTTTATGACGACGAGATTGAAATTCTTGAGGACGACGGCGACGTTCTCATCCTCAAGGTTCTTGAAGAAGACGGCGAAAGCTATCTTGTTCAAATTGAAGACGATGACGAATTTGAAACAATCGGCAATATTTTTGAGGACCGTCTGATTGAAAAATACGAATCGGAAGACGAAGAAGAATAATTGAACCGCCAAAAGCACAATTTAATAAAGTACCCTGCCGTTCTCGATCGTTCTGTTGTTATAACCCAACACGTTATTAAACGGAGAGACGCTCGGGCAGCGGATTGCAGACCTCCCGTTTTTTCGGACGAAGGGAGCGTGAAACTGCCCGGCTATCACCATCCTGCTTTTTGCAGGTTATATAAGCAGTTCCGGCTCGGCGGGGCTTTTTGTCGCAGTTTCTGCGGCATTTTTTATTTTTAAAAAAGTTGGTTATACTACCATACGGTGATGCTTTTGAAAGTAAAAAAATATTTTTTCGGTTTCCTCATCGGACTTGTCAATGCGCTTTTCGGCGCAGGCGGCGGAATGATTGCGGTGCCGTTTCTCAAATCGCTCGGCCTTTCGCAAAAGCAGGCACAGGCAACAGCAATTTGTGTTATCCTTCCGCTGACGGTTTTGAGCGTAACGATATATTATAAAAGAGGTTATTTTTCTTTTTCCGACGGAGTGCCGTTTTTGCTTTTCGGCTTTCCCGGTGCGCTTTTGGGAACGCTGCTGCTTTCAAAACTCAAAAACTCGTTTTTGCAAAGTTTGTTTTCGGTTTTCATGCTTTGGGCGGGTTTTCGGCTGGTGACAGGTTGATATGAAAATTCTTGTTATTTTAGGTTCATTTCTTTCCGGTGTAATCGGTTCAATGGGGTTCGGAAGCGGAACCGTGCTCATCATACTGATGACGGTTTTCCTTTCATTCGACCAAAAAACAGCGCAAGGCGTGAACCTTTTGTTCTTCATTCCCTGCGCCGTTTATGCAATTGTTTTTTATCTTAAAAAGCGACTTATAAAAAAGGAAGCTGTCTTTCCGCTGGTTGTTCCCGGCCTTTTGGGTGCAGCGGCAGGCTACGGGATTTTGACCTTTCTTTCTCCCGATCTTCTTCGAAAGCTTTTCGGCGCAATGCTTATTGCTATTGCGGCAAAGCAGCTTCTTGCTCCGCTTTTGAAACGTTTTTCAAAAAACTGAAAACAACCGACCGAGCGCTGTGTAAACTCGGTCGGTTGTTTTTATACAAACAGCTTTTTTGCTGAAGGTATGCTTTATTTCCCGCTGTCGCCGTAGTTTGAAAGAACACGTGCGGACGGATCATTGACGTTGCAGCCTTCCCAGTTTTTGTTCGGCATCCAAAAGTCGTCAACCATTCTTGCCTGGCCGGGATAGTACTTTTCAAAAAGTTCACGGTAAAGAAGCGATTCCTTTGTGAACGGAGCGGCAAAAGTATATTTCTTTTTCTTTTCTTCAAACTCTTCGTCGGTATAAGTTCTTTCTGCAAGAGCTTTAAGGTCGTCAACCATTGAGTGTCCGACTGCGTCCGAAAAAGCAGCCTTTTCACGCATGAGGATATCATGCGGAAGATAATCGCCTTCAAACGCATGGCGAAGAAGATACTTGCCTTTTCCGTATTTATTCATTTTGATTTCCGGGTCGAGCGTCATGATGTACTTTACAAAATCAAGGTCGCCGAACGGAACTCTCGCTTCAAGCGAATTTACCGAAATGCAGCGGTCAGCACGAAGAACGTCATACATATAAAGTTCGTGAACCCGCTTCTGCGCTTCCTTTTGAAACTCCTCTGCAGACGGCGCAAAGTCGGTATACTTATAACCGAAAAGTTCGTCGGAAACTTCGCCGGTGAGAATAACTCTCAAATCGGTGTTTTCGTGGATATACTTGCAAACAAGATACATTCCGATTGAAGCTCTGATTGTTGTGATGTCGTATGTTCCGAGGAGAGCAACGACTTTTTCAAGCGCATCAAGAACGTCCTGCTCGGTGATGATTACTTCGGTGTGATCCGCTCCGATATAATCGGCAACCTCTTTTGCATACTTGAGGTCGATTGCGTCTGTGCTCATTCCGATTGCAAAGGTTTTGATTTTTTCCTTTGAAAGCTTTGCGGCAACGCTGCAAACAAGGGAGGAATCAAGTCCGCCGGAAAGAAGGAAACCTACCGGCACATCGGAGTCAAGCCGCTTTTCAATTCCCGCAACAAGCTTGTTGTGAATCTTTTTGCAAGCGGTTTCCACATCGTCCTTGATAACCTTTTCCGGAACGCTGATGTCGCAGTAACAGGTAAACTTTCCGTCCTTATAATAATGTCCCGGAGGGAACGGCATAATTTCATCGGTCAAACCGACAAGGTTTTTTGCCTCGCTTGCAAAAAGCATTTTACCCTCTTTGTCAAGGCCGTAAAAAAGCGGTCTGATTCCTATCGGGTCACGCGCGGCAATATATTCATGCGTTTTTCCGTCATAGATGATGAGTGCAAATTCAGCGTCAAGCTTTTGAAACATATCGGTTCCGTATTCTTCATAAAGCGGCAAAAGAAGTTCGCAGTCGGAGTCGCTTTTAAAGGTATAGCCCTTTTCCCGGAGCTCTTTTTTAAGCTTTCTGAATCCGTAAAGTTCGCCGTTGCAAACAACAAAACTTCCGTTTCTTTCAAACGGCTGCATTCCGCTTTCGTCAATGCCCATGATTGCAAGGCGGTGAAAGCCGAGAAAGCCCTTGCCCGTGTTTATCACACGGGACATATCGGGGCCCCTTGATTTTGTTTTTTCAAAGCCTTTTTGAAATTCTTCAAGCGGCAGGCTTTCGCCACAATATCCCATAATTGAACACATTGGAAAATGCTCCTTCCTTATCTGACGGAGAAGAGGAGTTCACCGTATGAGGGATACGGCCATTTTTCTTTCGGTGCGATTGTTTCGGTTTCGTCAACGGCGATTCTGAGAACACGCATATCGTCAAGAATCTTGGTCTTATAGAAATCGGCAAGCTCGATAAAGCTTTCAATCGACTTTGAAGAAAGAAGGTCGTCTTCAAGCTTTCTTACCGCTCTGTATGCGGCACCCGTAAGAGCCGAAACACTCTTTACGGTTTCCTTTTCATATGTGCAGTCTGCTTCCGGCATAAATGCGGCTTTCTTTGCGGCGCCGTCGGCAAGCTCGCATGAAAATTCGCTCATTGCGGGAAGAATATCTTTTCTTACCATGTCGAGCATTGTGAGTGCTTCAATGTTGATTACCTTGCAGTAGTTTTCAAGGCGTACTTCATGGCGAGCGGTAATTTCAGGAACGGTGAGAACCTTGTGGTCGGTGAAAAGTTTAACGTTCTTAACGTCAAGCATATGAGCAAGTGCGTCCGGAGTTGTTTTGAGGTTTTTGAGCCCTCTTTTTTCAGCTTCGGCAATCCAAGAATCGTCATAGCCGTCACCGTTGAAGATGATGCGCTTATGCTCTTTAATCGTTCTCTTGATGAGTTCATGAAGGTCCGCTTCAAAGTCCTTTGAACCTTCAAGTTCATCTGCAAACTGTTTAAGCTCTTCCGCAACAGAGGTGTTGAGAACGGTGTTTGCGCAGGAAATTGACGAAGCCGAACCGAGCATACGGAATTCAAACTTGTTGCCGGTGAAAGCAAACGGGCTTGTTCTGTTTCTGTCTGTGGTGTCCTTCGGGAACTTCGGAAGGGTATGAACGCCGATTCTCATAAGCTCCTTCTGCTTTGCGTCAAAATGTTCATCTTTTTCAATTGCGTCAAGAATTTCCGAAAGGTCGGAACCGAGGAACATTGAAACAATTGCCGGAGGTGCTTCGTTTGCACCGAGTCTGTGGTCGTTGCCTGCGGAAGCAACGGAGATTCTCAAAAGCTCCTGATATTCGTCAACAGCCTTGATTACTGCACAAAGGAAAAGCAAAAACTGTGCGTTTTCATAAGGCGTTTCGCCCGGCTCAAGAAGGTTTACGCCGGTATCGGTTGAAATTGACCAGTTGTTGTGCTTTCCGCTGCCGTTTACGCCTGCAAACGGTTTTTCATGAAGAAGACAAACCATGCCGTGCCTTTTTGCAACCTTCTGCATAATTTCCATTGTTAACTGGTTATGGTCGGCGGCGATGTTTGTTGTTGTGAAAATCGGAGCCATTTCGTGCTGTGCCGGTGCAACTTCGTTATGTTCGGTTTTTGCAAGAACGCCGACTTTCCAAAGTTCTTCGTTAAGCTCTTTCATATATTCGGCAACACGGGGTTTGATTGCGCCGAAGTAATGGTCATCAAGCTCCTGTCCTTTCGGTGCACGTGCACCGAAAAGGGTACGTCCGGTATAGATAAGGTCTTTACGTTTGTTATACGCTTTCTCGTCAACAAGGAAGTATTCCTGCTCCGGTCCGACGGTTGTTTTTACGGATTTTACATCGTCGTTACCGAAAAGCTTGAGAACACGAAGAGCCTGACGGTTGATTGCTTCCATTGAACGAAGAAGGGCTGTTTTCTGGTCGAGTGCTTCGCCGCCGTATGAGCAGAAAACGGTCGGAATGCAAAGAACGCCGTCTTTGATGAATGCATACGAGGTTGCGTCCCATGCGGTATAGCCTCTTGCTTCAAATGTTGCACGAAGGCCGCCCGAAGGGAACGAGGAAGCGTCCGGTTCGCCCTTGATGAGCTCTTTGCCGGAAAACTCCATGATTACCTTTCCGTTTTTCGGAGAAATGAAGCTGTCATGCTTTTCTGCGGTAACGCCGGTCATCGGCTGGAACCAATGAGTAAAATGAGTTGCACCCTTTTCAATTGCCCAATCCTTCATTGCGTTTGCAACAACGTTGGCAACGCTGATTTCAAGGTGCTTGCCGTCTTTAATCGTTTTTTGAAGTACTTTGTAAGTTTCCTTCGGCAATCTTGCTTCCATTGCCGCATCATCAAATACCATTGAGCCGAAAACTTCTGTTACGCTTTTCATAAGTTAAAACTTCCTTTCCGATAATAAAAAAAGCGACAAAGACACCTGCAGAACCAAGCTGCACGACATCCTTGTCGCTGATTTTTACTTTTATAAAAAGCAAAAGCCACAGACAAATATCCTTTGTCTGCGGCTTCCTTGTCGCTTTATGTCCTGTATTCTACCACCGTGTTTTTTGTTTGTCAAGGGTTTTTTGAAAAAAATTTTTTCCGGCTTAAGATGCTGCGAAAAACGCTTTACGGCGGAACGGTTTTTTCGCTTTTGAAGGCAACGGCACCGTCTCTTTTCGGGGAAATCAACAAAAAATCGACTTAAATCTCCGTTCAATTTTTATAAGCCCTCCTTTCCTTTTTGGGACAAAGAGGTTGACAAGAAGGCGGAATTAAAGTATAATAAACATCCGTAGACAAGGACGTTTACTGGCGCGGGCGAGGAGCCCCGCCGGTGAGCGTCCCCTTTTTTTATTTGTAAAGCCGAATTTGAAACGCAGTTTATTCGGCTTTAATCCGGAAGGAGAATGTATAATGCTTTATACAGCCGAAGAAGTTTTTGATTATGTTGAACAAGAGGACGTTAAGTTTATCCGCCTTGCGTTTTGCGATATCTTCGGAAAGCAGAAGAATATTTCAATAATGCCCGAAGAGCTTAAAAGGGCATTTTCCGACGGAATTTCGTTTGACGCTTCGGCGGTCAGAGGATTCGGAAGCGAGGTTAAATCCGACCTTCTTCTTTTTCCGATTCCGTCAACGTTCAACGTTCTTCCCTGGCGGCCGGCAAGGGGCAAGGTTGTTAAAATGTTTTGCGAAATCAGACGACCCGACGACGAACCATTTGAAAAAGATTCACGTTTGATTCTCAAAAACGCCGTTAAGACCGCCCGTGAAAAGGGGCTTTCCGTCTACTTCGGTTCTGAGTTTGAGTTTTATCTTTTCAAAACGGATGAAGACGGAAACAGCACAAAAATTCCGTTTGACAATGCCGGATACATGGATGTTGCTCCGGACGACAAGGGCGAAAACATTCGCCGTGAAATTTGCCTCAATCTTTACGACATGGGCATCCGCCCGGAAAGTTCACATCACGAAGAAGGCCCCGGTCAAAACGAAATCGACTTTCGCTACAGCGATGCCGTAACCGCCGCAGACAACGCAATGAACTTCATCACAACGGTCAAAGCCGCTGCAATGAACAACGGGCTTTTTGCCGACTTTTCGCCGAAGCCGCTCAAAAACGAAAGCGGAAACGGTATGCACATAAACATTTCGGTCAAGTCAAAAAGCGAGGAAGATCCCACGCCGTTTTTTATGGCGGGAATCATGAACCGTGTTCGTGAAATCACCGCTTTCCTCAATCCGAGCGAGGATTCCTATCGCCGTCTCGGTGAAAAAAAAGCGCCGAAATACATCACATGGTCGCACGAGAACCGTTCGCAGCTTGTCCGTATTCCGGCAGCAAAGGGCGAATACAAGCGCATTGAGCTACGCTCCCCGGATCCGACGGCGAACCCTTATATTGCATTTGCGCTTCTTATTTATGCAGGGCTTGAGGGTGTAGAAAAAAAGCTTACAATTCCCGAAGCGGTTAACCTTAACCTTTTCAAGGCGGAAAAAAGTGTGACCGAAAAGCTTCAGTCGCTTCCGCAAAGCCTTGAGGAAGCAATTGAAATTGCAAAGGGCAGCGAATTTATAAAGAAGTATCTTCCAAGTGGTATGATTTAAAGCCGATTTTTAGTTTTAAAGGAAGGAGTTGAAAACGATGACACCGGAAAAAACAAAATATCGTGTTCTTGTTGCCTCTTCGGGCGAAAGAATCCACGATTATTTTTCAAGTCTTCTTCCCCCGGACGAATACGAGCTTGTTTGCCACACGCACAACGCAGGCGAAACAAGGCGTGTTCTTCTTTCGCAAAGCGTTGACATCGTAATCATTAACACTCCCCTTTCAGACGAATTCGGAACCCAGCTTGCCCTTGACCTTTCAGACAGCATAATGGGTATAATGCTCCTTGTTAAAAGTGAGCTTTTTGAGCGTATCTCTCACCAAGTTGAAGACTGCGGCGTTTTCACCATTTCAAAGCCGAACAGCCGACAGGCTTTTTACGGTGCTTTGAAGCTTCTCACCGCCGTGAGCGCAAAGCTTGCAAAAATGGAAAAGAAAAATAAATCTCTTCAAGAAAAGATGGCCGACATCAGAACGGTCAACAGAGCAAAATGGCTGCTTATTGAAAACCTCAACATGAACGAAAACGATGCTCATCATTACATTGAAAAACAGGCGATGGACACCCGGCTTTCACGCCGTGAGGTTGCGGAGGGAATAATCAGAACATATGACAAGTAACAAATCTTCATTTATAAGAAAGGGAGTTTGAAATATGAAACAAACAAAATATATTTTTGTAACCGGCGGAGTTGTTTCCGGTCTCGGAAAAGGAATCACTGCCGCTTCGCTCGGCCGCCTTCTTAAAGCGAGGGGGCTTAAGGTTGCAGCGCAAAAGCTTGACCCTTACATAAACGTTGACCCCGGAACAATGAGTCCTTATCAGCACGGCGAGGTTTACGTTACCGAGGACGGAGCGGAAACCGACCTTGACCTCGGTCACTATGAGCGTTTTATTGACGAAAACCTTAACAAGTTTTCAAATCTTACAACGGGAAAAGTATACTGGAACGTTCTTAACAAAGAAAGGCGGGGCGAATACCTCGGCTCAACCGTTCAGGTCATTCCTCACGTTACAAACGAAATCAAGGCCTTTGTTTACTCGGTTGCCGAAAAAACCGATGCCGACGTTGTTATTACCGAAATCGGCGGAACAATCGGCGACATTGAATCGCAGCCGTTCCTTGAAGCAGTTCGCCAAATTTCGCTTGAAATCGGCCGTGAAAACAGTCTTTTCATCCATGTTACCCTTGTTCCGTTCCTCAGCGGTTCGGACGAGCACAAATCAAAGCCCACTCAGCATTCGGTCAAAGAGCTTCAGGGCATGGGCGTAAAACCGGACATCATTATTCTTCGCTGCGACGAACCGCTTGAAGAATCCATTTTCAAAAAAATCTCAATGTTTTGCAACGTTAAACCCGACTGCGTAATTGAAAATATCACTCTCCCGGTTCTTTATGAAGCACCGATAATGCTTGAAAAAAGCAACTTTTCTTCAATCGTATGCCGTGAGCTCGGAATCGATGCACCCCACATTGACATGAGCGAATGGAACGAAATGCTTGAAAAAATTCACAACCGCAAAAAGCACGTCACAATCGGCCTTGTTGGAAAATATGTTGCGCTCCACGACGCATACCTTTCGGTTGCGGAAGCACTGCGCCACGCAGGTTATGCTCTCGGTGCTTTTGTTGAGGTCAAGTGGATCGATTCGGAAACGGTTACGGAAGATAACGTTAAAGAAATTCTTGCCGACTGCGGCGGAGTAATCGTTCCCGGCGGTTTCGGAAACAGAGGCATTGAAGGAAAAATCATCACCGCCAAGTATTGCCGTGAAAACAACCTCCCATATCTTGGAATCTGCCTTGGAATGCAGATTGCGGTCATTGAATTTGCACGCCATGTGCTCGGCTTTGAGGATGCAAACTCAAACGAATTTGACAGCGAATCACAGCACAAGGTTATTGACTTTTTGCCCGACCAAAGCGACGAAACCGCAAAAGGAGGAACGCTTCGCCTCGGTGCATATCCCTGCAAAATCAAGGACGGCACACAGATGTACCGTTGCTATAAACAAACCGAAATTTTTGAACGTCACCGCCACCGTTATGAATTTAATAACGATTACAGAGACATTCTTTCAAAAGCGGGACTCACAATAAGCGGAACCTCTCCCGATGATTATATTGTTGAAACCGTTGAAATTGAAAAGAACGATTTTTATGTCGGCGTTCAGTTCCACCCGGAATTTAAGAGCAGACCCAACAAGCCGCATCCGCTTTTTGTCGGCCTTGTTGAAGCAGCACTCAATAAAAACGATTAAAGAGTAAAAGCAATTTTCAACCGAACTTAAAAGCAAAAGCTATAATTCACAGTACGTCTCCTTTTGATGTATCCGTGAATTATAGCTTTTTTGTTTTAAATTTACTCTCTTCGGTTTGCGCAAAATGCGGCAGTCTCGGCTGTTTTTTATCAACCCTTTGCGTCGTACCAGGTTTTTCCCGTATGCACTTCGGCAAGGAGCTTTACACGCATTTTGCAGGCATTTTCCATTTCTTCTTTCAAAAGTGCGGAAACTTTTTCTTTTTCGCTCTCATCACATTCAACAATAAGTTCATCGTGAACCTGCATAATGAGTTTTGCACTTTTTGTCTCTTTCAAAAGGCGATCGTTAACTTTTACCATTGCGATTTTGATGATATCGGCGGCAGTTCCCTGAACGGGCATATTTCTTGCAACCCTTTCGCCGAACGCCTGAAGCATTTTATTTGCTGCGGTAAGTTCCGGAAGATAACGGCGGCGGTGAAAGAGCGTTTGTGCATAACCGTTCTCCCTTGCTTTTGCAACAACGTCTTTCATATAACGGTCAATGCCGCTGTAATGATGCAGATAACCTTTGATATATGCGTCCGCTTCTTTTCGTGTTACACCGATATCCTTTGCAAGCGAAAAGGCTCCTATGCCGTAAACGATTCCGAAATTGACGGCTTTTGCACGGCTTCGCATGAGCGGTGTTACCATGTGAAGCGGCATATTGAAAACCTGCGAAGCGGTAATTGCGTGAATATCGTCCTCATTTTTGAATGCGGTCAGCATTGCTTCATCATCCGCAATTTCAGCAAGAACACGAAGTTCAATTTGCGAATAGTCGGCGTCAACAAGGGCTCTGCCTTCGCCTGCGGTGAAAAAGCGGCGAATTTCCCTGCCCTCTTTGTAGCGCACGGGAATATTTTGCAAATTCGGCTCAAGCGAAGAAATGCGACCCGTTCTGGTTTCGGTCTGATTTAAGGTTGAACGGATTCTTCCGTCCGGCTCAATCTGTTTTAAAAGTCCGTCGCAGTAGGTTGATTTGAGCTTTGCAAGCATACGGTAAGTGAGAATATCCGCAACAACGGGATAATCATATGAAAGCGATTCAAGCACCTCTGCGCTTGTTGAATAGCCGCTTTTGGTCTTTTTCTTTGCCGGAATACCCATTTTTTCAAAAAGGGCTTCGCCAAGCTGTTTCGGCGAATTGAGATTGAACTCAAAGCCGACGGCGAAAAAAATCTTTTCGCTGATTTCGTCTATACGTTTTTGAAGCTCGTTTCCGTAGCGTGCAATTTCATCTTTGTCAACAAGAAAGCCCGTGTTTTCCATTGAGGCAAGCACCTTTGCAAGCGGCTGTTCAATCTCGTAAAGAAGCTGTTCCTGGTCGTTTTCTTTAATTTCCGCCGCACATTTTTCGCTGACCGGCTTTATCACTGCGGCACTTTGGGCAAATTTTTTTGCGCTTTCCGGGCAGTCAATGTCCGGAATGTTCACGCCGAGGGTGTCAGCAAGGCGGAGCGGATCATAACTGTTCGCCGACGGGTTGAGAATGTATCCGGCGAGGGTCGTATCAATTTTAAGATTTTCAAGCTTTGTTCCGATACTTTCGGCAAAACGGAAAAGCTCCTTGCTGTCGCAGGTGATTTTTTTCCATTCGCTCTCAAAAAAGCTTTTTGAAAATGAGTCAAAGTCAAAGCAGTTCGATTGAACAAAACGGATTTCGTTGCCGATACAAAAGTAAAAAGCAGCCGGTTTTTTTTCTTCAAACTCAGTCACAAAAAAGGCTTCGCCTGCATTTTTAAATTCGCCCAAAAGGCCGCAAAGGTCACGTTCTTCTTTAAAAACAAATGTCTCCTTTTTTGTTTCCTCTTCCTGAACAATTGAAATTCCGTCACGGGTCAAACCAAGTTTTTCAATCATTGAAAACATTTCAAGCGAAACAAGAAGACCGATTGCCTCCTTTGCGTTCGGCTCTTTTTTTGTGTAAGATGCCATGTCTGTGTCAATCGGAGCGTCAAGACAAATTGTTCCGAGCGTTTTTGAGAGATATGCGCTGTCTTTTCCGGCTTCAAGCTTATCGTGAACGCCTTTTTTGATGTCAAGCGTATCAAGTTCGGCATAAATTTTGTCAATTGAACCGAATCGCTTTATAAGGTCGCCGGCGGTCTTTTGACCTATGCCCGCAACGCCGGGAATATTGTCGGACGAGTCACCCATGAGTGCCTTGATTTCAATCATGCCCTCAGGCGCAACGCCGTATTCTTCAAAAAGTTTTTCTTTGTCATAAACAACCGTCTGCGGCCTTCCCATTTTTGTTGAGGCAAGCATAACAACGGTATTGTCGGAAATAAGTTGAAGCGAATCACGGTCGCCCGTTGCAACAAAACAGCGGTCGTTACCCTTAACGTGAGCGGAAAGAGTTCCAAGAATATCGTCCGCTTCAAAGCCCTCTTTTTCAACAAGAGTATATCCAAGCGAAGAAAGCAGCTTTTTAAGCAGCGGCATCTGACTTGCAAGTTCGGGCGGCATACCTTTTCTGCCGGCTTTGTATGCGTCATACATTTTATGGCGGAAAGTCGGTGCTTTGAGGTCAAATGCAATTGCAACGCAGTCCGGTTCGCACTCTTCCTCAAGGCGAAGCAGTATGTTCATAAAGCCGTATATTGCATTGGTAAACTGACCGTTTTTTGTTGAAAGAAGTTTTATTGCATAAAACGCACGGTTGACGATACTGTTTCCGTCAACAACAAGAAGTTTCATAGTTTTTTCCTCCCGTCGCATGAATAACACAATTAGTATATCACAAATTTCAAAAAATGGGTGCAAAAATTTCAATATTGTGCTAAAATATACCGGTTATTATTTTTCAATCACGAAAGGTTAACATAAAATGAAAATTGGCAACATTGAAATTGACTCGCGAAGTGCCGGACTTGCCCCAATGGCAGGCGTTGCGGACATGGCGTTCCGTGAGCTTTGCTGTGAATACGGTGCAAGCTATGTCGTCAGCGAAATGGTCAGCTCAAAAGGACTTACCATGTGCGACAGAAAAAGTAAAAAGCTGCTTGTTCTTTCAGACAAAGAACGCCCCGCCGCAGCGCAGATTTTCGGCAGTGATCCAAAAATCATGGCGCAATCGGCAAAAGAATGCCTCGCTTTTTCACCGAACGTTATTGACATCAACATGGGCTGTCCTGCACCAAAAATTGCCGGAAACGGCGGCGGAAGCGCACTTTTAAAAGACCCGGTTCTTGCCGAAAAAATCATTAAGGCGGTTGTCAGTGCAGTTGATATTCCCGTCACGGTAAAAATCAGAACCGGCTGGGACAGCGAGCACATCAACGCTGTTGAAATTGCAAAACGTGCGGAAAACGCAGGAGCCGCCGCAATAACCGTTCACGGAAGAACAAAAGAGCAAATGTATGCACCTCCCGTTGACACAAAAACAATTGCACTTGTCAAAAAAAGCGTTTCAATTCCCGTCATAGCAAACGGTGATATTACGGACGGACTTTCCGCCGCAAAAATGCTTGAGGAAACAAACTGCGATTATCTTCTTGTTGGCCGTGGCGCACTCGGAAGACCGTGGGTATTCAGCCGGATAAGCGCATACTTAAAGCACGAAATCATTATGCCGGAGCCGCCGGTCAGCGAACAGATGCGTGTTATGGTCAAGCACATCAAACGAATTTGCGAATACAAAGGCGAAAGCGTCGGTATCAGAGAAGCAAGGAAACACGCCGCATGGTATATCAGAGGAATCAAAGGTGCGGCAGGCTATCGAAAGGAAGTCGGTTCGCTTTCTTCGGTTGAAGAGCTTGAAAAGCTTGCGTTTAAAATTGCGGCGGAAAATGCCTAAATGATAAAAGAGTTGCTGCTTTGATTGCGGCAACTCTTTTTTATCAATCACTTCACCCCATGATATCCGTTTTCGTCATGGCGTATTGCAGCGTAATACTTTTCACCGTATAAAACAATGTAAACGTTTTTATTCGGCTGCGGCGCATATTCAAAAAATTCGCCGCCGCTACCCTCCTTTTCGTCTTGCAAAACATATTCAGATCCGTTTTCTTCAAAACGAAGGTAAGAAATGTGCCTTCCGGCAAGGAAGGAATCAAGCGTATTTGGAAGGCCGCATTCTTTCAAAATTTCAACTTCACCCAGCCCGCAAACAAAGTATGTTCCGCCGTTAAATTTTACGGTTTGGGCAACATCTGTTGAAACGTTTGAATTTGACGGATCGACAGAAGGCTTTTTGTTGTTCGCTGAGAGGACAATGCCGAAAACCGCAACGCAAAGGCAAGCCGCCACGACCGCAATCCGCTTCAAAGGCGTGCCGATTCTTTTCTTTTTAAAGTTCACCGCTTCGGCGTAATATTTTTCGTCGAGTTCGCCCATTGCTTCGGAAAAAATTTTT
Organism: uncultured Eubacteriales bacterium; assembly: GCA_934552855.1. GTDB lineage: Bacteria > Bacillota > Clostridia > Oscillospirales > Acutalibacteraceae > UBA6857. The sequence goes on from CAKTEU010000001.1 coordinate 68,112, forward strand.
TCGTTCATAAAAGTTCATTCCTTTCCAAATAATTTTTAAGCTCTTTTCTGATTCGCACCAATCGGACGGAAACGTTTTTCTCGCTGAGCCCGGTGAGTTTTGAAATGTCTTTATAACTGTCGCAAAAGGCATAGCGGCGCATAAAAATCACACGGTTTTCTTTTTGAAGCGAATCAAGAAACGCTTCAATAGCTTTTGAAAGTTCTTTTGTTTCCGTCTCTTTTTCCGGCGTATTTTTATCCGGAATCAACTCAAAAATTTCATCAAGCGTAACCTCAAAAACGCTGTTTCGTTTTGCTTTTTGATTGCTGTAATAACGGCGAACGGAAATATTCCTGACAATTTTGCAAAGATAAGAAAGAAGCGGTTTAGGCTTTGCGGGCGGAATCGAATTCCACGCACCGAGATAAGAATCATTGACGCATTCTTCCGCATCAAAGCTGTTGTTCAAAATGTTGTTTGAAATTTTTCGAAAAATCTTTCCGTATTTTTGGTCAACCTCTTTTATTGCCTGCTGAGATCTTTCAAAAAAGAGGTCGATTATTTTTTCATCATCCATCGGTTTAACACCTCCTCGCTTATATACTCGCAAAAAAAGGAACAAAACTACAAATAAAAATCAGGCTGCCGCAAAAGAATGCGACAGCCCTTGCTTTTTTATTTCCTTGATTTTAAAAAGTCTTCAAGAATCATGACCGCAGAAACAGCGTCAACAATATTCTTGCGCTTTTTTCCCCTGACATTGACTTCATTGAGCGCTCTGTGTGCACTGACGGTTGTGAGCCGTTCGTCCCATGTCACGGTTTCTATTTCGGAAAGTTCACCGAGCTTTTTTGAAAAATCCTTGCATTTTTCAGCTCGCTCGCCGAATGAGCCATCCATATTCCGAGGCAAACCGACAACAATCATTTGTGCTGAAAGCTCCTTTGCCTTTTGTGCGGCAGCTTCAAGAACTTTCGGCTCATATTTTTCAAATATTACTCCGACTGGAGAAGCCAGCATTTCAAACTTGTCGCAAACGGCAAGTCCCGTTCTTGCGTCGCCGTAATCAACAGAAAGAATTATCATAAACTTTCACCCTTTTATGCCGCCGGATCTTCACTTGATTCTATCGGAGTCTGCGACGAAGGCTCCGTTGACGGAGCGGTTGAAGGCGCAGTCGTCGGTTCGGTTGTGGGTGCGGTTGAAGGAGCGGTTGAAGGTGCGGTTGTGGGTTCGCTCGTTGTCGAAGCGGTTGTCGGTTCGGTTGTGTTCCTCGGCTTTGTTGTTTTCGGCTCTGTTGTGCGCTCTCTTGTTGTGGTTTCGGTAGTGATTTCCGAAGTTTCGGTTTCCGAGGTTACAACGGGGTCGGTTGAAACAACAATGTTTGCGTCGCCTCTGTCTCCGCCGACTTCTTCAATAACATCGGCAAAGGTTCTGCTCTTCAATCCCTCGTGAATCGTTGAGAAAACCTCACGGAATACGGTTTTTGCCGGGTTGCTTGAACCGGTGTGAAGGTCTGCACGATAGTCATAGCCATACCAAACGGCGGTTACATAATAAGGCGTTCCGCCGCAGTACCATTTGTCGCAGTTATCGGAAGTTGTACCGGTTTTTGCAAAAGTCTGGAACGGAGAAATATATGAGCCGTAGCCGGTACCGTTTGACTGAGTAACAGCCTTTGTGAGCATTGAAAGCATTGAGTTTGCCGTTGCGGTTTTGATTGCCTGTTCGGGCTTGTTCTTTGTGTTGTCAAGAAGAACTTCTCCGTTGCGGTCAAGAACCTTGTAATAGCTGTAAGGCTTGTAATACTTTCCGCCGTTTCCGAATGTTGCAAATGCGGCAGCCATTTCAAGCGTTGTTACACCGGTGTTTGTTCCTCCGACGGCAAGCGGTGAAAGATCCATATCATTGGTTGAAAGGTTTAAGTGGAAATGCTCGTTTGCATATTCAAAAGCGGATTTCACACCAAGCATTTCGCTGAGGATTCTTACCGGAACGGTATTGAGCGAACGAACAAGTGCTTCCTGAACGGTGATATAGCTTCCGGAACCGTGGTCGCCGTTGAAGTTTCTCGGCCACGGTTCACCGTTTAAGGTAATCGCTTTTTCAAGAATCATCGATGTCGGAGAAATAAGGCCGAGATCCATTGCCGGAGCATAAACACCGAGCGGCTTGATTGAAGAACCCGGCTGACGTTTTGCACGGTTGTCGGTTGCTCTGTTATAGGAACGGTTGGTGGTCTTTTTGCCCGTACCGCCGACAAGGGCAACAATTCTTCCCTGATAGTCCATGATAGTCATTGAAGATTCGGGATATTGCCCGCGAGAGTCCTGATACGCCGACGGGAAACCGGTTTTGTTTTCATAGATGCTTTCAAGCGTATCCTGAACATCCTTATCAACTGCGGAATATATTTTCAAACCGCCGTAATAAACCATTCGCCAAGCTTCGTTATATTCATAGTTATACTTGTTTTGAAGGTCTGCAATAACCTGGTCGATAACATATTCTTCATACCAAGAATAGATATGCGTACTTGATGTACTGCTGTTGTCATCCTCTTTTTCGCCAACAAGCTTGATTTTTGTTTTGAGGGCTTTGTTATACTGCTTGTCCGTAAGCTTTCCTTGCTGATGCATGAAATAAAGGCAGTCACGTTGTCTTGTGATTGCAGCATCATAATTCACATACGGGTTATAGGAATAAGGAGCCTGAGTAATTCCGGCAAGGACGGCACATTCGGCAGCGTTCAGCTTGCTTACGGATTTTCCGAAATATGTTTCCGCAGCGGTACGAACACCGTAGCAGCCTGCGCCGAGATATACCGTGTTGAGATATGCTTCAAGAATATCCTTCTTTGAATAATATTTTTCAAGATTAAGCGCACGAAGAATTTCATTGAATTTTCTGATGTATGTTACGTCTTTCTGGTCAGTAAGGTTTTTTATAAGCTGCTGGGTGATTGTTGAACCGCCCTGACCGTTGAGCGAAGGCTTGATGAAAACGCCTATCGTTCTTCGCCAGTCAACGCCGCTGTGATCGTAAAAACGCTTATCTTCAAGGCAAACGAATGCGTTGAGAAGATTTTTCGGCATTTTGTCATAGCTGACCCAAATCCGGTTTTCTTCGCCGTGAAGGCGTGTTGATTCAACCGGCTTGTTGTTTTCATCATAGTAATACATGATCGATGTCATGCTTTGCGAGCTCTTATAATTGTCAAGGTCAACAATAACCTTTCCGTTGACAACCGAATTAACATAAGAAAGAACCGTTGTTCCGACAATCAAAACAGTGAGCACGCCGGAAACAAAAAGACAAAACAGCCCCAAAAAGATTGAAAACAAAACGGGGTGCTTCTTTTTCTTTTTGCGTCTTCTTTTTCCGTGCGGCTGTTTCGGTGCAGAGGAAGTGCGCTTTCGAACATTTTTTTGTTCGTTATCGTTGGAGCTTTTTGGCATATAACAGACCTCCGAAGCTTTTTTACAAACTTTTGAACTATGCAAACTCTTCCATAGTATTCCTTATTATAGTAAATATTGGTTTTTAAATCAACAAAAATATCAATTTTTTAATAAAAAAGTTATGAATTTCTTGCTTTGTGACAGTTATGTAATGTCAAAAAGGGAAACGCCGTTTTGCGCTCCCCTTAAAAATCTATTTTGCAAACAAATTGAATGCGATTGTTACCGCACCGGTTGCAATAAGTATAACGCCGGTGATTCGATTGAGCGTTTTTGCGCTTGCTTTGTTTGCAATTTTTGCGGCAATCTGTGCCCAAACAAAGGTGAAAACAATGCAAAGAATAAGTACGGCAATATCACCTACGCTTTTTCCGATTGCAAAATGGCTGACCGAACCGGTGAAAGCCGTAAAAGTCATGATGAAAACGCTTGTTCCAACTGCGGTTTTAAGCTCATAGCCGAGAATGCTTGTGAGAACAAGAAGCATCATCATTCCGCCGCCTGCACCGACAAAGCCGCAAATGAATCCAATCATTGCTCCGCCGATAATCGAACGGATAACACGCTGCTTTTTTGTGAGGGCATTTTCCATTCCCTCTTTTGTTGTCATAACCGGACGGACAAGAAAACGAACACCTAAAAGCATTGTCATAACGGTTGACATTGTTCCCATTGTGTGCGCTTCAACAAGCGAGGAAATATAGCTTCCGACGGCGGTGAAAAGAAGAACAAAGGCCATCATCACCGTTCCGTTTTTAACATCAAGGTTTTTGTTTTTTCCATAAGTAAATGCACTCACGGCACTTGCAAGCACATCGCTTGCAAGCGCAATTCCGACAGCCTGATAAGCCGGAATGTCAAGAAAAGTGATGAGCATTGGGCTGATTACGGCCGCAGCACTGAGGCCGGCAAAACCGGTTCCGAGTCCTGCGCCCATCCCGGCAACAAAGCAAACAATAGCCTTTAAAAGCAAATTATATCAAACCTTTCAAATTCCTTTTTTATCACTTTTGCTTAACAAGCACCCTCGCACGATAAGTTCCGTATACCCAGCAATCGTCAATTTCGTCAGAACTTATAGAAATGTTTGAGACTTCAACACGCTGATATTTTGTTTCTGCGGTATCAAGCGAGGAAACGTTAATTTCAATCTGAAGCATATCGGCCGTAATTTTTTCAAGACTTGATTTCGGTCCGATTATCGTCACATTGTCAAGACCCATATTTTTAAGCGAAGCGGTATATTTGTGATCCTTTGACTGATTGAGAAAAACAACTTTTGCCGAAGAAGCGTCAATCGTTGTTTCGCTGACAGAACCGAGGTCAACCGTCACGGTGAACTGCTTTATTGTTTTGTCAACAAGAAGTGCCGCCGATTTTTCATCAACAGTAAAAGTAAGGTCGTTTCTGCCGTTGTGAAGTTTGCTGAAATCAATCGTGCCAACGTTATAGCTTTCGTAATCTTCGTCGGTCGGATTATACGAAATTTCAACCATATGCGGGGCAATATATACCTTTGGCGGATTTTCATCATAATACTTCGGTTCATTGACAAACTTGACCGCTGTTTCAACCGTTTTAAGCTTTGAAACAGGGATCGTTATTGTTGCCGGATTGGATTTTTCGCCAACATCGCTGCAAACCAAAAATTCTTTTCCGCGTCTGCTTGATGTTTCAAACGAAATTTCGGCCGGAACATCAACCGTTTGAGTCAGCGGAAGAAGACCTTCGTCAACCTTTGAAACAAACACAACTTTTTTGAGGCTTTCAACAACCGAAGCGGGGCCGGTAACATTGACCGTGTTGAGCGAAGGAACGGGTTTTCCGATATAATACTCATCTGTGCTTTGAAGAACATCGCTGTTTTCAATTCTTGCTTCAACGTTAAACGCATCATTCGCCTTGCGGTCAAAAAAGACGGTGATTGAAGACGGCGAAACCGAAGCGATGTCAACGTCGGTTTCGTTTGTTCTTGCGGTGAGCGTAAGAACTTTATAGCCGGCGGAATCGATATATCCGCTTGAGGCTTCAACAATTATATCGTCTTTTGTCAGCGAAGTTATGTTATAGCTTTTTCCGCTGATTTCAACGTCAACGTTAAGGCCGCCTTCTTCAACAAAAGGAACATAATCGTTTTCCTGCGCAAGGGAATTGTCAATTGAAACCTTGACATCGGTTATAACTCTGTTTGTGTTTCCGCTGTAATTGATCTTTACCATTGCCCAAAGTGCAACGGCAAGAACAAGTGAAAGAACAAAAAGAAATTTGTTGTTATAAAATATTTTTTCAAAAAAATCCGTTTTAATCTTTTTCATCGTTCTTCCTCCGTCTGCTCTTTTTCTTTGAGGGTTTGTCTTCGTCGGTTCCGATGACAAACTGAGAAAGAATTTCAAGAAGCTCGCCGTTTGTGAGTTTTCGTTTTAAAACGCCGCCCTGCGCCACGGAAATTGCACCCGTTTCTTCTGAAACAACAAGAACAAGTGCGTCCGAAGCTTCACTCATTCCGACAGCGGCACGGTGTCTTGTTCCAAGTTCACGGCTGAGCGCATTCTGAGTCAGCGGCAAAATGCAGGCTGCCGCACAAATTCGGTTATCCCTTATTATCATTGCTCCGTCATGAAGCGGCGATTTCGGGTAAAAAATATTTTCAATTATCGGCACAGAAATTTTTGCGTCAATTTCGCTTCCGGTTGAAATAATCTCTCCGAGGGGGCTTTTCCCTTCAAAAACAATGAGTGCGCCGGTTTTGCTTTCGCTCATGTTTGAAGCAGCTTTAACAATTGCGGAAACCGCAGCACGCTTTTCTTCACGTTCAATTGAAGATCCCCGTGAAAAAAATGTGAATTTTTTGAAATCTCCCCTTCCGAAGCTTTCAATTGCATGGCGAAACTCCGGTTGAAAAAGAAGAATAATAACAATAACAATATCATTGAAAAGCCGACTGAAAAGAAAGCTGCTTGTTGACATATTGAGGGCGGAAACAATAAGATAGCCAACTCCGAGAAAGATAAAACCTTTAACAAGATGAGTTGCCCTCGTCTGCCTAAAAAGTTTAATGCAATAATACAAAACAAGAGCAACGGCAAAGATATCAAGAAAATCGTTCCACCGAAGCGAAGATATAAGTTTTACGGCGTTCTCCTTCACCGCATCAAAAAAAGCGTTCATATTTTCACCAACCAATAATTTGAAAGCCGCCGAAGACCCCGTGCGGCATCGTATCTTTACAGTTTAACCGCCTTTACTTATAAAGACTTAAAACATATTAATATGGTATCATATTTTTCTGTTCATTGCAATTCTGTTCAGGCAAAAAGCGAAATATTTAACGTCTTCTTTCGTGCTGAAAAAACCCGGACTGACACGAACCGTTCCGTTTTGAGTTGTTTTGCAAAAATCATGTGCAAGATAAGAGCAATGATAACCGGCACGAACGGCAATATCTTTTTCGTCAAGGTCTTCCGCAGTCCTTTCGCTATGAACACCGTTCGCAACAAAAGAAACGGTTGGAGCAAAAACTTCGCCGTGCATATTGTCAAAAACGGTAATGTTTTTTATTGCGTGAAGATCCTCTTTAAGAACCTTCATAATATAATTTTCTCTTTCGTGAATAGCTGCTTCTCCGCCCTGCGCTTTGATAAAATCAAGCCCCGCCGAAAGGCCGGCGATTCCGGGCAAGTTTACCGTTCCGCTTTCGAGCGAATCGGGATACATTTTCGGCTGAGATTTTTGAAGCGAAAGGCTGCCCGTTCCGCCCTGGGTGAGGCTTTCAATTTCAATCCTTTTTGAAAAGAGCAAAACGCCTGTTCCCATCGGGCCGAAAAGTCCCTTATGCCCCGGTGCGCAAATAATGTCCACACCATCGGTTTCCATATCTACGGGAAAGATTCCGGCACTTTGAGCGCAATCCAGTGCAAAAATCAAACGCCGTCTTTTGCAAAGCTTTGAAAGCTTTTTGACCGGCAGAACCGTTCCGAAAACATTTGAAGCATAGGTGCAAAGAATCATTTTTGTGTTCGGTTTGATAAGCTTTTCAAAATTGCCGATTGTTATGTCATCATTTTTCGGGTCAACGGCGGCAACACTGTAGCTTGCAATACCCTTTTCACGAAGCGTTTCAAGCGGACGGAGAACAGAGTTGTGCTCAAGGGCGGAAATTATCACATGGTCACCTTTTTTGAGTATGCCTTTTATTGCCGTGTTGAGCGAATGGGTACAGTTCAGTGTGAAAATTGTTCGCTCAACTTCACACGAAAACATTTCGGAAAGCTTTTCTCTGCATTCAAAAACGGTTTCTCCGCTTTTTACGGAAAGCTTGTGGCCTCCCCTTCCGGGGTTTGCACCGAAAAAGCGCATTGCGCCCGAACAAGCATTGACAACCGACGAAGGTTTCGGAAAAGACGTTGCCGCATTATCAAGATAAATCATCTTCCGTCACCAAACCTTTCAATTCCCATTGTTTGAATATGGTTTTCTGAAAGTATTTCAAAGGCTTTGAAAACATCACCCGTTATAAAAAGGGCAAAATTGCAGCCTTCCTTGTGGTTTGGATTCGGATTTCGCCGAAGCCGTGAGCCTATGCCGTGCTTTTTCAGCAGTGAACGCGCTTTTTCGCCCATTGTCTGGTTTGAAAATTTGATGTATATATAGTTCATGGCTTTCACCTTCATTTTAAAAAATATAATTTGATGTTCAGTACAATATATGTTTTTTCAAAAAGGCAGGTGAAAAATGCGGCTGCGACTCATTATTTTAAAGCACGAAAAAAGGGACCTTTAGATGCAGAGCAAAGAGTGAAAATAATTTCTATTTAAAATTAAAAACAAAGCTATAATTTACGCTGCTCTTTATTTTTGACAGCAACCGTAAATTATAGCTTTTTTATTTTGATTTTACTCTTTGTTCTGCGTTGAATGCAACAGTCCCAAAAATTCATATTGCCCATTGTTTATATTTTGTCGGCTTACCTTTATATCGGTCTTCCGCACCACCTTCAAGCTTATCACTCACGAACCGATTGCAGACATTTTGTAATTTTATCAAAATTATAATGTTATCGCTTTTCAAAGAAAAAGCTTTTTGCCGCCGCAGCGGCGGGACCGATAAAATTGTGCTTTTCATCAAGAAGTGAAAGGCGGATGTTTCCCTTTTTAAAACCGGGATAAAGTGTTTCACATTCCTTTTTAAAGCGGCTGAAAACCGTTTCTGTGAACATATATCCGAAAACAACAATCCTGTCCGGCGCAATGACCGCAGCAGCGTTCGTCACCGCTTTTGAAAGAAGTTTTATGCTTTTTTCAATTTCCTCTTTGAGCAAACCGTCAAATTCCGAAGCGGCAAGCACTTTTGAAATATCGGTTTTTTCTTTTTCGCCGTCGGTAAGTTCAAAAAGGTGCGGCATGTTTTTTGCACCGTAAACCGCTTTTGCTCGGTTCACAATCGCATCGGCTGAAATCACGGTTTCAAGGCAGCCTTTTCGTTTGCAGCGGCATTCTTCACCGTTCGGAACGGCAATGTAATGACCGATTTCGGAAGAGTCGCTGTCGGTTTTTCCAAGCACTGTGCCGCCGATGACTATTGCAGAACCGACACCGGGTCCCCACTTAACAAAAAGGATATTATCCTCAACATTTTTCCTGTCAAAAATAAGCGACGCAAGTGCAAAGGCTTTGACGTTGTTTTCAATCGCAACAGGCATTGAAAGCTCTTTTTCAAGGATATCACGCACCGCAACACCCGGACACCAAACGCCGTAATTTCCGGCGGTTACGCCTTTTTCTCTGTCTGCGCCGCCGACGATTCCGACCCCTGCGCCGATGATTTTTTCTTTTGAAACGCCGCTTTTTTTCAAAAGCTCAAGGCTCTTTTTACCGGCGAATGAAAGGCATTCTTCGGGCGAAGCGTCCTTTTCAAAAAGAAAACGTTCGCCGGTTTTTTCCTCCCCGTCAAGGGTACAGACGGCCGCATAAAAGCCTTTTTTGTCAATGCTCAGCGCAAGAACAAAAATGCCCTTTGAGTTGAGCGAAAGAATGACCTTTTTTCTTCCTGCGCCAACACAATCGTCAAAACAGCCGCATTCGCTTATTGCGCCTTCGGCAATCAGTTCGGCGCAAATTTTGCTCACCGCCGCCGGAGTGAGTCCGAGACTTTCGGCAATATCCTTGCGGCTGAGCGGCTTTGAACCGTTGAGAAGATACAGCACGGAAGCACGGTTTGCGGTTTTGATGCTGCTCATGTTAAAACCAGTATAGTTCATTCTTTCACCTCACTTTATAAAAAGCATTATGCCGGAAACAATCAAAAGAACATAAGTCACCTTCATAAAAACCTCTCGGCTCATTTTTTTAACAAGGATACTTCCGACGAACATCGCCGCAAAAAGCAAAACAACCGAAAGGATAAAAATCAAAAGCAAATCCTTGTTCCAAAGTCCGCTGCGCACGTCGTCAAAAAGAATGATTCCGTTGAGAACAATCCAGCAAGCCGAAAGCGTTGCACGAAATTCGTCCTTATCCTTGACCCTTCCCGTCATATATGAAACCAAAAGCGGCCCGCCGCAAACGAACATTCCGTGGGTAACGCCCGCCGAGGCAAGCAGCAAAAACGAAACCGCTTTGCTGTGTTCGACACTTTGTTCACCTTTTTTGAAAAAGCTTTTGTATATTCCGGAAAGCGCAGTCAAAATCACTATCACACCGAGAATGATATAAAGCGCTGAAGCCTTGTCCGCAAAAAGCGAACGCAGAGCAATTCCGCCGATTATTCCGACGGACATCACGGCAATGATTTTCAAAAACTCTTTTTTGTTCACGCTTTTTCGTTTTTGTAAAACGATATATACGCCCGAAAGAAGTCCGAGCGCATTGAGAATCGGTTTTGCCTTTTCAAAGCCGACAAGCATCACGCTCGGCGGCATTGCAAGCATCGTTCCGGCAAAGCCCGTAATTCCCTGAATAACATTCGTCAAAAAGACGACAAGTAAAAACAGTATATTTTTTGCCATATCAGTATTCGCAAACCTCAACACAAAGCATTTCTCCGAGCGCACGAAGCGAAGCGGAAATGTCTTTATAAATCACTGCAAAATGCGGTTCCCAGCCGTCCTTGACGCTCTTTTTGATGAGTTTTTCTGCGTCACCGTCAATTTTTATAACGGTGCTTGTTCCGAAAAATTGCTTCGGTTTATCAAGTGCACTGCCCTTTGCAATGAAAAAGCGGAACGAACCGTCTTTCTTTTTGCCGACTCTGAAAATAGTTGCCTCGTCGCTTTTTTCGCAGCCGAACTCCATTGTCGGACCGATTTTTCGGTTGCAGTGAACACCGACGCAAGCACCCGTGTCCTCACGAGCAAGCGAGCAAGCCGCCATTCCGCAATGCCAAAACGTTACGGTGTTTTCCTTTTCGTCAAGCGAAACGGGGTCGCCGAAAAAGACGCTCTTTTTTGAAAGAAGCATTCCGATATACATCGAAAGTGCGCCGTAGGTATCCGCTTCGCATGCGGCGGCAATGCCCATGTCGTTGAGCATTGAAAGCACGGCGCAAACCGGCGTTTTGAACGAAACAAAAAAGTCCGGCCAACAGCGAGAAGAAAGTGCGCCAATCCCTGCGCTTTTGCAGTATTCGTAATATGCTTTATAAAGCCGGGCAAAGTCAAGCGCATTCTTCTTCGGCGTGTTTTCAAGTCCGTTCATCGCTTTTTCGGCTTTTGAAAGATACTCCTTTGCTTCTTCATCGGAATACGCTTTTGCTTTTTCAATGAGTTCCCTCGCCTCAATTGATTCAAGCGTTACACCGAAAGTTTTAAGAAGTTCGCCGTCAAGCGCTCTGCCGAAACCAAAACCCTGCGGTGTGCAGCCGACGGACGCCATTTTGAGCGACTTTAAGCTTTTTTTGACCCTTGCCGCTTCAATATAAGCGGCGGTTTCTTTAATCACTTTTTCTTCTTCGGGCGAGCCGAAAACATAGCCGAACGGTTCGGTTCTGAAGTATTTCACGGTATTCGCCGCAGAGAACGCACCGGTGAGCGAATTGAGCCGCAGCCTTGTGCCGTCAATCGCAGGTTCACGAAGCGTCCAAAGAAGAAGCGGACACGAAAACCTTTTAAGCACCTCTGAAATATACGCCGAATTTGCAAAGGTCACATTTTGAAAAACAATCAAATCCGGGTCAATTGAATTGAGAAACGCAGTCAGCTTTTCAAGCGAAAGCAGCATTTCATCGGGAAAAACAGCGTTTTTGCAAAGCGAGGAAAGCATTTTTTTCGACTTTTCAAACTGTTCGTTTGCGCTGACAAGTTCAAACGTCGGAACACCGACGGGAACATATGCTAAAGTAAATTCTTTCATTTTTCCACCAACCTTTTAATACAACAACTCTTTGTTTTCGCCGATTACACCGGGGAATGCGCCCTGCTTTATCAGCGGCTCACGCTCCGGGTGGGCGATTACCCACTTGTTTTTTTGCAAAAGGAGCTTTGATTCCGGGTCGGTGCAAGACAGCTTTTTTTCAAGCGGAGTGTTTGTGCCTTTTTGCAAAACAACAATGTCTCGAAAGCCTTCATCGCACGTTCTGCACGGAGAAAGGTGAAGTGTTGTTTGATACATTTCGATTGCCGTTCCTTTCGGAACAAAGAAAACAGTCGCATTTTTAATGTTAAACGTGTTTTCTTTTATGTCCCAAACGTGACCGAGGACGAGCATGAAGTCAGAAACGGCAACGTTAATTTCGGAACACTTGTGATATTCAAAGCCGTTATAAGTCGTGTTTCTTCCGTTGCAAAAGCCGATTTGAACAGGAGCAGCCCCGTAAAGTGCATTTTCAAGCTGTTCTTTGAGCTCGGTTCCTTCAAGTTCGGGAACGCTTGCGATATAGATGTTTCCGCTTTCGGGAATGTCGGTTTTTTCCTCCATATATTTTTGAAGAGCGGAAAAATCATAACCCGAAAGAACACGTCCGAACGTTTTGAATTTTTCATCAAAAACCGAAAGAACGGGAACGTCATTGACTTCGTTGAGTCTTTCAAGTAAGTTATTCACCGGCAACCACCTTATATGTTGCACGAAAATCCTCTTTTCCGAGTCCTTTTTTCATGCCCTCATCATAAACACGCTTTGCGTTTTCCATTCCGGGCATTGCAAAACCGCTTTCTTTTGAAAGACGTTTGCAAATTCCAAGGTCCTTGTGCATATTTTCAAGCGAAAAAGCCGTTGTCCAGTTTTCATTTTTGATGTTTTGCGCCTGACCGTCAAGATAAAAATTCTGTCCGCCGCCGTAAGAAATTGCTGTTGCAAAATCGTCAACGGAAATTCCCATCTTTCTTGCAAGGGCAAGCGTTTCGTTAACGCCGTTTTGAATTTGGGCAACAAGGGTGTTGTGGCAGATTTTCATAACGAGTCCCATTCCGTTTTTGCCCATACGGATAATGTTGTTGCCCATATACGCAAGAATCGGGCGAATTTTCTCAAAGGTATTATCATCCGAGCCGACATAAATTCCGAGCGTTCCGCTTTCCGCCGCAGGACGTGATTTAACAACGGGCGCGTCCGCAAAATCCGCACCGGTATTTTTGACAAGCTTTGAAATTTCAACCGAAACGTCGGGGTCAATTGTACTCATATCAATGCAGGTTTTTCCCGCTTTCAAAACGGGCAGAATCTCTTCGTATACCGCACGGGAATGCTCCGACTTCGGAACCATTGTGATAATTACGTCCGACTTTTCGGCAAGGTCTTTGCTGTTTTCGCAAGCGATTCCTCCAAGGGCGGCGAGAGAGACAACTTTTTCTTTGCAAAGGTCAAAAAGAAAAACTTTTCCGCTGTGCTTTTTGATGATGTTTGAGCACATCGCTTCACCCATTATACCGAGTCCGATAAAACCGATGTTCATCTTTTTCACCCCTTATTCCGTTACCGTGTGATCCCACGCATCGGTGAAAATTCCGAGTCCCTGAACGGTATAGGCGTGCTTGATGCTTTCAAGATATACGTCAAGGCCACAGGTTACAATATCCGCTCCGGCGGTTGCGCAGTCAACAAACTGCTTCGGCGTTCTGATTGCGGCGCAGATGATTTGAGTCTTGCCGTAAAAGCCGTAGTTTTTATAAATCTTAACGATGTCGGCTATATACTGCTTGCAGTCTTCACCGTTGGCTTCCTTCCAACCGATGAACGGAGAGACAAAAAGCGAACCGTTCTTTGCCGCCCAAATTGACTGTGCAGGCGAAAAAACAAGAGTAAGATTTGTTCTCACGCCCTCTTTTTCAAGCCTTCTTGCGGCGGTTACACCGGCTTCGGTGCAGGGAATTTTAATGACGAAGTTCGGCGACATTGCGGCAATTTTTTTGCCCTCTTTGACCATTTCGTCGGCGTTGTCGAGATGGGGATTGATTTCAACCGAAATAGGGAATTTTTCATAGCCTTCGATTTTTTCTTCCTTTACCCATTCGGCAAGCTCGGCAATAACGGTGAGAAACGGCTTGCCGCTGTTCATGATGTGCTTCGGATTGGTTGTTACACCGTCAATTCCGAAAGTGTTATAGGCAAATTTAATTTCGTCAATTTTTGCGCTGTCAAGAAAATATTTCATTTTATAAAACTCCTTTGAATTGATATTTTATTCTTCAACAAAGCTTTTGGAACTGTGCATTTCCTCAAGCTTTTTCTTTGTGAGCGGATAAAGAACACCGAGGGTAAGGGCCATGACAAGGCACATTACGGCAGGAATTGCGGTTGAAGCATTGTAAAGCTTTTTTGTTGCTTCTGCCGTAACATTTTCTGGGTTATATCCGGCAAAGGTCAAAATTCCGGTTCCGAGAACGCCGGCAATTGTTTGACCGAGCTTTCTTGTGAAAGAAAAGAACGCATATGAAGTTCCTTCGTCACGCTGACCGGAAAGAATTTCGTGATAGTCAATAACATCTGTAACAAGTGCCCAAACCTCAAGAACAAAGAATGTCATTCCGAGACCCGAAACAAAGCAAAGCGCAAAGAAAACCGCAACGCTCTTTGTTCCGATGAGCCACAAAACAAGGTTAGCCGCAAAGGAAAGAACCATGCCGATTGCACAAACCTCCTTTTTTCCGAAGCGGCGAACAATTTTTTGAAGCACCGGCAGCAAAAGTGCCATCGGAAGATATGTGAATACCGTGACAAGTGCATAAAGCTTCGGCTGTTTAAAATAATCAAGAAACAGATAGTTATACGCTGTTTGAGTAAACTGCTGAACGGCAATGAGAAGCATTGACGCAATGCAAAGAGCAATAAACGGTCGGTTTTTGAAAAGTGCTTTGATTGTTTTTGAAGTTTTGATTTTCTTTTCGGTGTTTTCAACAGCGGTAACTCTTTCGGTTGTCATCTTATAGCAAAGCTGATAAACAACAACACTGATGACGGCAAGAATGATTACGCCGATAAGAAGCTTGTCGCCGTGAAGGATTTTTTTTGTGAGCGGTTCTCCATTTTCGTCAAGTTCCAAAAGTGTAACAGTTGTATAGGCGAAAAGCGGAAGAATAATCTGAGCCGGAAGTCCGCCGAGACCCGCTCCCACCGAACGAAACATTGAAAGAGCCGAACGCTCCTGAAGGTCGGTTGTAATAACCGAAGCCATTGAGCCATATGGAATGTTAACAACGGTATAAAGCATTCCGTAACCGATATAGGTGATGTATGCATAAATGAGATACTGCGTTTCGGTAAGACCGGGAATTTTGACAAACATCAAAACGCCGAAAATTGCAAGCGGAGTTGAGAACCAACGAAGGTACGGGCGGAATTTTCCGTTCTTTCCGCCGCCGCGGTGGTCAACAAATGCGCCCCACATCGGGTCGTTTACTGCGTCCCAAAGGCGGGCAACAATGAAAAGCACCATTACCTTTTTTTCATCAATGAGTAAAACATTGGTATAAAACATTTGCAAAAACGAACCGACAAGTGCAAATGTCATAACACCTGCCGCATCGCCGAGTGCATAGCCGACTTTGTCTTTCAGCCCTATGCCATAGGTTTTGCCCTCAAGGGGCGAATGGTTTGCTTTCTTCATGATAATTATTCCTCCTTAATCTTTTTGAAAAGGTCTGTGTATTCGCTTCCTTTTTTATAAAAAACGGGGATTGTTCCGAGCGGCGCACTGATTTCGTGTTCTCCTTCGCCATACTCTTTTTCGTCCCAAACGTTTATCCATTTGTCTTTCGGAAGATAAACCGTTCTTTTGCTTTTTCCCTCACGAAGAACGGGAGCAATAAGAAGATCCCTTCCGAGAAGATATTCGGTTGATTCGTTCTTTTCTCTTTCGCCGTCATAATAAAAAAACAGCGGACGCATTACGGGAACACCGTTTTTTGCGTTGAGGGAAACAGCGTCTTTGAGATACGGCTTCAAAAGCTTATGGATTCTCGAATACTTTGCGTGGTGAGAAAGGACTTGCTCATTTTCGTCAAACTGTGCGTTAAGGTCGGGGTTTGAGCCTTCATGCGAACGCATGAGCGGACTGAACGCATTCATCTCTGCCCAACGCATGAAAAGTTCGGGATTTCTTCGCATTTTTGCAAATGTAGTGTATCCGCCGATATCGCTGTGACTGAGTCCGAAGCCGCAAACCGCAAGCGAAAGATATGCCGGAATGACCGACGGCAAGCCGAAGTCAAACGTCCAGTCGGCATGCTGGTCGCCCGCCCACATGAGCGTTGAATACTTCACCGTTTCGGTATAGCCCGCACGGGTGAAAAAAAAGATTTTTCCAACGTTGCCGGTTTCTTCAAGTGCTTCACGGTTGACTTTTGCCCAGCGTGCCGGCCAGGAATTGTGAACTTTTTTTGGGTCTTCACCGCTGAAAAGCACGCAGTCGGTCGGAAGATATTCGCCGAAATCCGCCATCCAGCCGTCGAGCCCGAACTCAATCATGTTCTTTTTAATAACACCTTTTATCCATTCATAAGCTTCGGGGTTCGTGAGGTCAACCATCGCCGCCGGGAAAGTCGTAATCTTAACAAGATAATCTTTTCCGTCCTTATCCTTAACGCAGTAATTCATCTTTGCCGCATAGGTGTAAAGCGGCTTTTCAATTGCAAGGAACGGGTTGATATAGCCGAGAAAACGCACGCCGTTTTCTTTAAGCTCCCAAATTTTTTTGTCAAGTTCGGGATAGCGTTCGCTGTCCCATTCCCAGTTCCATTGAAGCTGTTTGCCGAAAGCGGTTACTCGCCTGCCCTCCCAGTCCTGACACCAAACGCCTGCAACAGCGGTGTCATATTCTTTCACTTTTTGAAGCTTGTCGTAAACGGTTTGCGTTCCGCCCTGAATGCCGAGAATCGCACCATCATACGCCCAATCGGGAAGCTCCGGCTGAAAACCGAGAAGAGACGAAAGCGTTTTCATCAAGCTTTCAAAATCTCCGCCGAAGCCGAAGTACACGTGGCAAAAATCATTTACGGTAATTTCGTGATACTCTTTGTTTTTGAAGTTGAACATGGCGTAATCGGTGGTGTCACAATGAACGAAATACTTTTCCGACGACATGAACGTCGGCTGTGCGTAATAGGTTTCGTAGTTTTTATAAGGCTGTTTGCGGTCAACTGCCTTGATTCCGAGCGATGATTTCACAATCTTTCGTGCAATCTGTCCGGCGTTGATGTGTTCCGCAACCCAAATGCACTGCTTTTTTCCGCGAAGGTTGAATGCGGCAAAAGTTTCTCCGCCGCCGTACACCGCTTCGTTCGGTTTTGCGGGTACTTTAAAGGTCATGCAGTTGAAGTCATGGTTTCCGATAAGCTTCGGCGTGAACTTCAAAAGGCTTTCGCTTTCAAACGAAAGGGTAAGTTTCATTACATCTTTGCCGCTGTTTTCGGAAAGGGTAAGTAAAGCGCCGTTTTCCGTTTTCTTTACCGAAGACAAAAACAGCTTTTTTTCCGAAAGCTGTTTTTGTTTGATTTTAAAGCTTCCACGGCTCATGCGATAGCTCGCCTCAACTTTTCCGACCGACAAAAACGATTCTTCGGGAAAAAGGACAAAACGCTCATTTTGGCTTTTTATAAGGCACAGGGATTTTTCCGAGAACCTCAGTTCCATTCGTATGCTCCTTTCATAACACAATTAATTAATTAATCGTGTTAATTAATTGTGTATATATTGTACTCTCCTTTTGTTTTGTTGTCAACAAGAGGACGTTGAAATCCGTGAAAAAATGTGGTATAAATTATCAAAGAAAAACTTTTACAGGGAGACTGAAAAAAATGAAAGCAACTGTTCTTGTTGACAACATAAAATGCGGCGACATCAAAGGCGAATGGGGTCTTTCAATCTATATTGAAAACAACGGCAAAAACATTCTTCTTGACGTTGGCGCATCGCCGCTTTTTGAATTGAACGCAAAAAAGCTTGGGCTTTCGATTGAAAACGTTGATGCCGCCGTGCTTTCCCATGCACACTATGACCATTCCGACGGAATGAAAAAGTTTTTTGAAGAAAACCAAAAAGCAAAATTTTATCTTCGTGAATCCGCAAGAGAAAACTGCTACTTCAAAAAGTTTTTCATCAAAAAGTACATCGGTATTCCGAAAAAGATTCTTTCGTCTTATGAAGACAGGTTTGTTTTTGAAAAAAGCGACACAGAAATTTTTGACGGCGTATGGCTTGTTCCGCACAAAACGCCCGGCCTTTCTTCAATCGGCAAACGTGAAAATATGTATCGCAAAGAAGAAAACAGCTGGTTACCTGACGACTTTTCGCATGAACAAAGCCTTGTTATTGAAACGGAAAAGGGTCTTGTCATTTTCAACAGCTGTTCTCACGGCGGAGCGGTCAACATTATAAATGAAGTCAAAAAAACTTTTCCCGAAAAGAACGTCTATGCCCTCATCGGCGGCTTTCACCTTTTCAACAAGCCGACGGCAGAGGTGCGTGAAGTTGGAAAAAAAATTAAAGAAACCGGAATACAGTATGTCTGCACGGGACATTGCACAAAGGAAAAAGCCTTTGCCGTGTTAAAAGAAGAACTTGGCGAAAGGCTTCATCAGCTTAGAGTGGGACTGGTTATGGAGTTTTAACTTAATAAAAATTGTCGCAGTTGATTTTACTGACTGCGACAATTTTTTTGTTAATATTTAACTTTTCCGAGCGCAACCTGTTTGAGATGTGCACCATACGGGGATTTTCCGTACCGTTCGGCGGAAGAAAGAAGCTTTTCTTTTTTTATCCAGCCGTTTTTGAACGCAATTTCCTCCGGCGCGGAAATCATAATAGATTGTCTTCCTTCGACAATCCGCACAAAGTTTGACGCTTCGTTAAGGCTTTCAACCGTTCCGGTGTCAAGCCACGCAAAACCTCGGCCGAGAAGTTTTACCGAAAGCTTTTCTTCCTTAAGGAACATCAGGTTAAGGTCGGTGATTTCAAGCTCTCCCCTTGCGGAGGGCTTTACCTTTTTTGCCTTTTCGGCAACAGTGTTATCATAAAAATAAAGTCCCGTAACGCAGTAATTTGACTTGGGTTGCTTTGGCTTTTCTTCAATTGAAATAACTTTTTCATTTTCATCAAATTCAACAACGCCGAAACGCTCCGGATCGTCAACATAATATCCGAAAACGGTTGCTTTTTTGTTTTCGGCGTTTTCCTTTGCTTCTTTCAAAAGTTTTCCAAGTCCGTTACCGTAAAAGATATTGTCGCCGAGAATCATTGCACAGCTGTCGTTTCCGATAAAATCTTCGCCGATTATAAACGCCTGTGCAAGTCCGTCCGGTGACGGCTGAACGGCATAGCTGAGTTCTATTCCGAAGTCTGAGCCGTCACCCAAAAGGCGTTCAAAGTTTCCAATATCTTCCGGAGTTGAAATAATGAGAATGTCACGAATTTCCGCCATCATAAGAACCGAAAGCGGATAATAAATCATAGGCTTGTCATAAACGGGAAGAAGCTGTTTTGATGTTACCATTGTTATCGGATAAAGCCTTGTTCCGCTGCCACCGGCAAGAATGATTCCTTTCATATGTTTTCTCCTTTTTGAAAAATTCAATGTTTATTTGTTGTTATACTCCGCCGTTGTGAGAATATTCCTGCTGCAAAAAATTGTTATTGCGCCGACAACGGCATTAACTGCCGCCATTGCAAAAAACATTATGCCTTCGAATATCGGAAAAAGTACGCCGAGTCCGACACCGGCCGCAACGCCGGGAACCGAAAAAGCAAACGCAAGCAAAAAATAAAGAAAAATCAAAAGTGCCTTGTTTCCGCCGTTACCGAAAAAGCGCTGCAAAACAAGATTGACTCCGACAAAAAGAAAGTTGAAGCTGATTTTTGCGAGTATCAATCCGACAACCGCAAGCGGCGGCGTTTTGAATATAAAGTAAAACGGCAAAAATGTTATCACCGCTTCTGCAATCGAAGACGGAAGCTGCTCTTTGAGCATATTGAGAAGCTTTTTAAACGGCGGCTGCGGAATCAGATATACATAAGGCAAAAGAAGCTCCCTTGCCCAGCGCCCCGAACCGACGGTGAAAATTGAAAAATAAATGTTCATTGCAAACGCAAAGTTCACGTCTTTTACAACAAACGCAAAACCTATCGTTATCGCCGCAAAAACAAGGTTAACCATGTTGATTATAAAAACTTTTGAGCGGCGGTTTTCAATTTTATGCTTTTCGGCAATTGCCGATGCACCTTCACCTTTTGAAAAACCGGTTCTTCCGGTTTTGACATTCCTCGGTGCGGCTTCCGAAGCCTTGCCCTCTTTTCTTGCGGTGATTGCAGAAAACGAAACTTCGGTTGCTTTAAGAACGTCTTCGTAATAATCACTGTTGAGCCTTGAAACAAGAAGATAAAAAGCCGCAATGCACAAGACAAAACAGCAAAACGCAATAATCAGCCCCTTGTAATCGGCAGTAATTGCAGAAACAACACCATAACGCACAAAGCCTGCAACCGGGAAAAAGTGCATAAAAAATGAATTTGCGTTTTTAACAACAGCCGGTAAAATATCTTTTTCTGAGGTATAGCTCATCACGCAAAGCACGGCAATGAACGCAATCACAATGCCGTAAAAAACAGCTTTTGCCGCTTTGCACTTTTTATCGTCGGACGATGTAAACGAATAGATCAGCATTGCAAGCATCTGCGAAAGAAATGCCGTTGCCGCATAACCGACAAGAACACAAAGAAGCGATGCAAAACTTATGCCATAGGTATCATGCACCCAAGCGTACTGATAAAGAATAAAAACGCCGAGCATGAGCGAACGCCCGAGCTGACCGAAAAGACCGAACGTTAAAAGTGTTTGCGGCTTTTTGGGGCTTGTAAACAATATATTCACGTCTGCCATTGAAAACATTGACGCACCGTTGAGAAAGCCGTTTTTTGCAATCATGACAAATTCAAACGCATAAAGTGCAAGAACAATTGCATAAAATTCTTCAACATTTCTTGTTCCGGTTGGCATTGACGAATGATTGCCCGAAACAAATGTGACTGCAATAAGTCCAACAAAAACAATCAGCGTGATAAGCTCCGACGGGCGGCGGATAATTTCACGAAGGCGATTTTTGAACTTTCGTGTTAAAAGAAAAACAAGTGAGCTCATGACTTTTCACCGCTTTCGGTCAGTTCAAAAAAGAGATCCTCAAGGCTTTTTCCGTCGGTATCGCCCGCACTTTTTTCGGCGCAAAATTCACCGTTTTTCATGATGTATGCTTTGTCCCAGCAGCTTTCAACGCTGTCAATCATGTGGGTACTGATGAGCACCGTTGCGCCTGAATTTTTCAGTTCTGCAAAAATCTCTTTAAGCTGCTTTATTGCGTGTGGGTCAAGACCGACCATCGGCTCGTCAAAGATAATTACGGACGGCTTATGAACCAGTGCGCAACAGATTGAAAGCTTCTGCTGCATACCTTTTGAAAGCTCTTTTCCAAGCTTATCCTTTTTGTCAAAAAGTTCAAAGCGTTCAAGCAGTCTGTCCGCCGTTCCGTCATCCTCCATGCGGTATGAACGCAACATAAATTCAAGGTGTTCCCGAACAGTCAAAAGGTCATAAACCGCCGGCATTTCCGGGACATAGCCGAGAATTTTTTTTGCTTCAAGGCTTTTGTTTTCGTTGCCGTCAATCGTAATTTCGCCCTCAAAACGAAGCAGACCGCAGATGCATTTGATTATCGTTGACTTTCCGGCACCGTTCGGTCCGAGCAAAACGGCAATTTCACCGTTTCCGATATCAAAAGAAACGTTGTTGTTTGCAAGAATTTTTCCGTATTTTTTTGTTACGTTTTTTACACACAGCATAATTTTTCTCCGTTAAATAAGTTTTTCAAGTCCTTCGGTGCTGTACTCTTTTCCGCTTCGCTTTTTTTCAAGCTGAGAAGTAAGAAGTGCAAAACGCTCTTTGGTAACTGGATAAAGAACAATTCCGATAATTGCAACAACAAGGAAAACGGCAGGGATAATTGTTGCAATGTTTTCAATCGCATCTTTTGCGGAATCGGGCTGAACGGAGAGAGTTCCGTTATATTTTCCGAAATTGAGAACCTGACCTGCAATCCACATTCCGATTGCCGCACCGAATTTTTGGAAGAACTGCGGGAAAGCGGTAATCATGCTTTCACGGCGTTTTCCATTGACAAATTCGTCAACCTCAACAAGGTCGTACGCCATTGAATAGAAGATGGTCCAAAAGCACGCAAGACCGAGAGCAACGGCGAAAACCGAAACGATGAGCATCGGTGTTCCGTTAATTCCGACAAGCTTGATGATAATAAGTCCGACAAGCATGATTGAGAAAAAGATGATTCCGGTTTTTCTTCTGTCGGTTTTTTCGGCAATCTTGGTAACGATCGGAATCATGAGACCCATTGAAGCAACAAGTGTGATGATAACAATTACCATTCCGCTGTCATCCATTCCGAGCCTTGCCTGAACAAGATAAGCAAAGTTCGTCTGAATCATTGACGAAGAGATGAGGAAGAAGAAAACGAACATTACAAACCAGCGAAAAGGCTTGAGTTTGAGAATTTGAAGATACTCGGAAACCTTAACTTTTTCCTGTGTTTCGCTTGTATCCGACGCTTTTTTGAGTTCAATTCCGCGAAGGCTCAATGAAGCAACAACGGCCGAGATAACGGCAAGAACGGCAAGAACCGCCGCCGTTGAAAGCCAACCGAGCGACGCACTGACACCCATACCGATGATAAGACCGGGCAAAACGGCAGGAACGGCATTACCGAGAAGGATTGCAACAGTGTTGAAAAGCGAGCTTTTTCCTCTGATGTCGGTGCGTTCGTCATAATCTTCGGTGATTTCCGCAACAACGGCGTAATACGGAATTGTGTAAACCGTGTATGCAAGCCAGAAGCACATTGTCATTGCGGTGTAGAAAATGAACTTGAAGATGTCGCTTATTTCGCCGAGAGGTATGAAAGCAGCAATGAAAGTGATTCCCATCGGGAATGCGGCACGAAGCATGAACTTGCGCTTATCGGCACCTTTTTTATCGGCAAAATGACCGATGATTGGGTCTGTGACTGCGTCCCAGATGACCGAAATGAGGCTTACTGTTGAAGCAAGACCGGGGTTCATGTGTGCAACGTCTGTGAGGAAGACGAGGTAATAGGTGTAATACATATTGTAAAGAATCGACTCGGCGGCAATTCCTCCGCAATAGCCGAACTTTTTGCCCTTTGTGAGCTGACTTTTGTGCATTGTTTTTCACTCCTAAAAATATATCTTTTCTTTATAAATTGCGCCTTTTCAATCAAAACGCATTTTTTATTTTTTCAAAAAGCTTTTCAAAGAATGAAAGACTTTTTTCGCTTTCGCTTTGTGTTGTGTCAACAACAATTGATGCCGGCGTAAATTTATATGTTTCAGGCATTGGCAAAACGGACGGATCAATCGGTTCACCCGGTGCACTTTCGCCCGAAAGCGAAACGGAGGAATACGTTTCGTTATATGCGTAGTCAACAACATAAAGCTTTATGTCCGTAAGAGCAAAAATGTCTTTTTTGCTTTTTTCGCTGACGTTTACGGTGTATGTATAAACTCCGTTTTCAGGTTCAATGTTTTTGAACGAAACCGAGCCTAATGAGCGGTTGTTTTTGTCAAACATTTCAAATCCCATAACATATCGGTTGTCTTTAATTTTGACGGTGAGAACCGCTTCGCCGTTTTCAATTTTGTATTCGGCAAAGTCAACAGTCGGCTTTTCGTTGTCAACAACAAACGAAAACGAAATTGTTACTCGCTTTGATTTGTAATTCGCCGGCGTTGTTGAAACCTTATATACATAGCTTTGTTCGTCAACAAGTCCGCTTTTTCCGCCCCAAAGAAGACCGATTTCAGAATTATTCGGATTATTCGTTTTTCTTGCGTATTCAAAAAGAGACGAGCCGCAGTAACGAAAAACGCCGCTTTGAGTAAAGAGGTTGTAGTCCATTCGCTTTCCGTTTCGGATAAGTCCGACGCTAACCGTGACATAAGGATTACTGAGTTTGCTTTGAAGAGCGTTTTTCGAGTATGCACAATACTTTGCGTCAACGCCGTACTCCGTATCCTTTTCAAACATATTGGCACCAAGCGGGTAATAGCTTTTTCCGTCGGTAACCATAAGTCCCCACTCTTTTCCGAGGTATGACGGTTCGCTGTCATAAAGCGTGTTGTCAAAAAGCATCGGGTTTGACCAATCGCCGTTGAAGGAGACAAACGGAATTGAAAGAGAAGGCTGTTCTTCACTTTCTCCGTCAAGGAAAATGAAACCGTCAACAAAAAATCCGTTTTTGAAAGCTTCACGGTACGAAGCAATAAATTCATCTGACACGGTAATTTTCACGCCTATTGTTTTGCTTTCCCCGGCAGAAAGGGTAACAATGCCGTTTTCCGCTCCTTTTGTATATTCAACGGTATAATCATTTGCGCTAATGCGTTTTGAAGTGAGGGTGTTTACGTATTTTCCGTTTGAATCTTTAATAAAGCTGTCGGTAAGCACCGCTTCTCCGAGCGTATATGTCTGCTCCTTTGAAGAAAGATTGTTCGCTTTGAAAGAAAATTCAAGAACGCCGTCGGTGTCTTCGCCAAGTTCGATTTTCGGCCTTGAAACGCCGTCGTTTTGAGTGAGATAAACGGGCGTTTCCATCGCCTTTTCAATGGCAACAAGTCCTGCGCCGATGCGTCTCGGCGAAAAATATGTGCTTTTTCCATAGGCTCTGAAAGGAACTGCGGTACTCATAATAAGGCTGTTAATAAATTCTGCGCTATCCTTTTTCTGCGTGTTCGGATATTTTTCGTTGACGTATTGTTTGACGAGCGCAAAGCAGCCGGCGTAATACGGAGCAGCCATTGAAGTTCCGTTCATATAACCGTATTCGTTTCCGGGAACACTTGAATAAATATCACTGCCGGGCGTTGTGATTTCCGGCTTCAAACGAAGGTCGGCGGTTACGCCCCACGAGGAAAATTCCGAAATATCCGCAGTTCCGTTTTCTTTAACGCTGACTGTTTCCGGCATTGCCGATTCATGCGGATTTACTCTTGAAGAAGCAACAGCAATAGGCCATTCATAGCTTGCCGGTGAACCGACGGTTCCGTAATCAAAAAGCTCTGCACTCATTTTTTCCGAGCCGGGAACAGCGTCGTTTTCACCCATGCTCGCCTCGTTTCCGGCGGAACATGAAATTGCAATTCCGCTTTTTTGAAGCTTGCGGTATACGTCTTTGCTGAAAATGTTGTCATGGCTTTGGCCGCAGGGAGAGCCGAGACTCATGTTGACAACGTCGGCACCGAGTTTTACCGAATCGTCAAGGGCGGCAAGATTGACTTCCTCTTTCGCCACCGAGTTCTTTTCGTCGCCGAAAACTTTCATCAAAAGAAGCTGTGCGTCCGGTGCAACGCCGGTCAGAACATCGCTTTTTCCGGCAGCAATTCCGGCAACGTGAGTTCCGTGGTCGGAATTTTTGTTTTCAACGGTTTTGTCAATCTCGGCATAATCCCATTTATACGGAATTTTTTCCGAGTAATAATTCACGCCCCAACGGGGAACGATTGTGTTAAGAACCTTGAACGTTGTAAGTTTTTTAATGTCGCTTTTTGAAAGCGAAGGATTTTCAACCGAAGAGGAAAAAGCTTCATGACTGCATTCAAAGCCTGTGTCAAGAATTGCAATTACAACGCCTTTTCCGGTATAGCCTTCGTTTTGAACTTTCGGAACACCTGTGAAAAGATTATAATTATACTTTTTGTCTGCCACGGTTTCTTCGCCTTCGGTGTCGTCGGGTTTAGCGTACCTTTCGGCAACGGTTACGCTTTTTACTCCTGGAATTTTTTCAATAGCCGAAATGTACTCATACGGAACATAAAGCGAAAAACCGTTTGTTACAAAAGAATAAGAAAACGAATTTTTAAAATCGGCGGATGAAACGCTTTTTTCAATAAGGCTTTTGACCGTTTTTTGGGCGGATATGATTTTTTCGTATTTTTCGCTTCCGAGATAGGATTCAAGAAGTTCTTTTCTTTCCTCCGCACTTGAAACGCCGTCAAGAAGGCTTTTTTCGTCAAGTTCAACAATTACGCTCACAAAATCCTCTTTTGAAAGAAAGCTTTTGTTTTCATTTGAAAATGTGTCCCCCGACACGCCGAAAAAAGAAGAAAGCGCAAGAAGGAAACTCATAATTGAGGCAATGAATGATTTCAAATTTATCTCCCCTTTTTGAGGCTGCTGCTCAAAACAATTTTATATTTTATAATACCACACTTGAAACGTGATGGCAATAACAGTAAACAAAAAAACCGCCGATAAACGACGGTTTTTGGTATTTTGTTTAAGTTATACAAATTTTTCAATGTCGATTCTTTTAATCAAAGTCGGAACAAGAACAAAACTCAAAACCGAAAGCATAACACCCTTGATTGCATTGAGTGCCGTTGCGGACCAAATTGCCGCCCAAAGCGTTTTGCTGTCAAGAGTTACACCGAGGAAGTATTTGAAAAACGGCGGGTCGATAAAATAATTTGCACCGATTCCGACAAGAACGATTGAAACGATTCCCAAAACGCCGGCAAGCAGAACGCCCGCTTTCTTTTTATGCTTTTTATAAACAAGGCAAAACGGAATTATATACGCCGAACCGACAATAAAATTCATAAGATTTCCAAAGCCCATTTGAGAACCGATACCCTTGACCGCAAGTTCAATAAGATTTTTCACAAGTTCAACCGCAACGCCCCAAACCGGGCCGAAAATCATTGCGCCGACAAGTGCGGGAACGTCGCTGAAATCAAGTTTTAAATGGCTTGCGCCGGGAAAAAGCGGAAACTCAAGAAGATACAGCACAAAGCTTACTGCGCAAAGCATTGCAACGGTTACATAGCGGACAAATTTTTTGTTTTTTTTCATCAGTGATCCGACCTTTCGTAAAAATTCGACAAACAAAAACGCCCACAAAAATTGCGGGCGCAGAAAAGCAGGATCAACGTTTTTCTTCTTCCGTCCGGACTGTGACCGTCGGCTTCGGAATTTCACCGAAATCGGCTTTGCAAAGGCAAAGTTCGCAGGCTTTAACTGCCGGTGAGGAATTGCACCTCGCCCCGAAGATTCATTTGTCTGTTGACAGTATATGCTTTTATCTTTGTTTTGTCAACAGTTTTTTAATCAAATTCTTGTTTCAAGAACCGTCATATCGCCGAGAATCTGAACCTCGCCGAGGCCGGCGGGGAGAAAAACGCTTTCGCCTTTATAAAACGTCAAAACGCCGTCCCCACAGCAAAGGCAGCCGTTTCCGTCAAGCGCAAGGAGCGAAACAAACGATGTTTCATCCGCAGTGACGGTCACGCTCTCCTTAATGTCAAGCCTTGAAGCGGTAAAAATTTTACACGAAGAAAGAAGCGTTTTTTTGCTTTCGCCGAGCATTTCAAATTTTTTCGGCGCAAAATCGGTTTCCTCGTTTTTTTGAAGGTTCAAAACGTCGAGTGCCTTTTGAACGTGGAGCTCTCTCGGTTTTCCGTTTTGAAGCCTTCCGTAATCATAAACACGATAAGTCACGTTTGAGCTTTGCTGAACTTCGGCAAGAAGAATCCCCTTTCCGATTGCGTGAAGTGTTCCGGCCTTGATGAAAAACACGTCGCCTTTTTTAACGTTCACTCTGTTGCAAAAATCAAGAACGGTGTTTTCCTCAACAGCCTTTTGAAACTGTTCTTTTGTCATATCCTCTTTCACGCCGAAAATGAGGCTTGCGCCCTCTTCGCAGTCAACGATATACCACATTTCGGTTTTTCCGTTTTGGTTTTCATGTTCCTTTGCATATGCGTCATCGGGGTGAACCTGCAAAGAAAGGTTGTCCTTTGCGTCGATAAGCTTTATAAGAACGGGAAAATCGGAAAATTTTTCTGCATTCGTTCCAAGATAGGTTTTGCCCTCATTTTGAAGCACGTCACGAAGCGTTCTTCCTTTGAATGCAGTGTTTTCGATTATGCAGTCGCCGTCCGGGTGGCAGGAAAGTACCCACGCTTCCGCCTGGCGGTCGGTTTCGGCGTAATAATCAAACTCCCTTGAAAGACGTGTTCCGCCCCAGATGTAATCTTTTATTGCAGGTTGAAGTTTAAGAGGTTTCATTTTTTCACTCCCGAGGTCATATATTATTATGAAAGGTGGCATCACTATGAATTTCAAAAGCACTGCCGTAATTATAATGCTTGCTGTTTTTTCACTCATTACGATTATTGTGATGTTTAAAAGCAAACATTTTTTTAAAGCTTTTGTTCTTTCCGCACTTCAGGGCGTTGCTGCGCTTTTTGCGGTCAATCTTCTTTCGGCGGCAACGAGTGTTTCGCTTGCCGTCAACGGTGTGACGCTTGCACTTTCGGCAATCGGCGGAACGGCAGGCGTTATCGGGATGCTTGTTTCAAGGCTGTTTTTGATGTGACTTACCTTGAAAGATAGCTTTCGATTCCGTCGCTTATTGCTGCGGCGATTTTGTCGCGGTTGCCCGAATCAAGAAGAAGGCGGCATTCGGTTTCGTTTGTGATGAATGCGGTTTCAATAAGAACACTCGGACATTCTTCAAGCCTTGTTACGCTGAACGGATTGTAAAGCGTTCCGATTGCGCAGGAAGAACGCCTTTCACTGTTTGAAGCATAAAAATCATTTTGAAAAAGCGACTTCATTTTTTCATAAATTGCGTTTGCAAGCGGCTGAGAGAACGGGCGGTAATAATAAACCGACGTTCCGTATTTTGAAGTGTTGACCGATGCGTTGCAGTGAATGCTGACAAAAAGTTCGGCGTTGTTCCGCCTTGCATAGGTCTTTCTTTCTTCAAGCGTTATATCATTGTCTCCGGTTCGTGTCATAAGTACCCTTGCGCCCCGTTTTTCAAGCTCGTTTTTTGTTGCAACGGCAAGGGCAAAATTCATTCTGCTTTCATAAGCGGAACCGGAAAGACCCGTTGCACCGACATCAGAGCCGCCGTGACCCGGATCAAGAACAACAACCGTTCCCGAAAGGGATTTCGGTTTGCCTTTGAGTGTAAGGACAAGCTTTCCGCTGTTGTCACGGGTAATGCTGTAACCGTAGTACCTTCCTTCTCCCTTGAGTTCAAGAGTAAGGCTGACTGTGTTCTGGGTCGAATCCGCACTCCACGAAGCGGCCGAAACAATATTGCTTTTTGATGTGTCAACACTTCCGCTTGCCGATGAAGTGTAATAAAAGGTGAACTGAATATACCTTGCGGTGAAAGAATTGATGTTATATTTTTTTGAATTTGCCGAATAGTACGCCTGTGGGCCGAAACTGAACGAATAAGGAACTTCCCAGTTCATTGAAAGCTTCACTTCAAGGTCACCGTTATTTTCATTGCAGGAAGCAACACTTATTCGGTTTTCGCCCTGATTGACATAAGAAACAAGGCGAACGTCCTTTGTCAGAACCCGTCTTCCGGAAGCGAGGGAATAAAAATCTCTTGTGATACCCTCTTCACTGTCGTAAAGCTGACTTTGACCCGTAACGTAATCAATCGTGCCTTTAACAAGCGGAGTATAGTAAGGAACGAAGCTGTCATCGTTGGTTGCCGGCGGCCATGTGTCGGCGTAATCTGACGTGACAACGCACATTTGATTGCCGGTGTACGGCTGAGCGGTGGTACTCTGTGAAAAAGCATTGCCGTTTTCGGAAACTTGAGTTTCTTCTTGCGATGTTCCGACATTGTTTCCGATTGTTACCCGGTTATGCTTTTTTGTTGTTGATTCTCCAATCGGAGTTGAAACTTCAACTTCGCCGCCCTCGGCATAGATTACGGACGGACCCTCTTTTGTATAGGTCTTGTCCTTATATGATGCGGTAACAATCAGCTTTCCGAGCGATTCGATTTCAATTTTGCTTTTCGGTGCGGAAAAATCGAAAATATAATCGCAATAGCCTTCCTTTTCTTTTGTTGTTTTTTTCGGTTCGATACGGACGGTTCCGGCCTTGATTTCAACGTCCGCTCCGGCGGCGGCAGTCACGGTAAGCTTAAGCTTTTTTCCGGAAGAAGCATAAATAACCGAAGCGGGCTTGATTTCACGAATAACTTCATCTTTAAAATCAACGGTTACGCAATACTTGATTTCCTTTGAACATTGAGAAAACAAAAAGGTATTTTTTCCGTTTTTGAGCGAAAGATCAACCGTTACCGTTCCGTCATTTGAAGGTTCAATCTCCTCGCCGTCAAGGAAAAACGGAAAAAGATTTGAGCCTCTGAGTATCAAACTGATTTTGTGTTCACTTGTCACAACCATATCGCCTTTTGAATAACCGTCAACGGAAAACGAAGCAAAAGCAAGTGTTTTGTCAATTCCGACCGAAAGGTACTCTTTTACGGCCGAAAAACAATTTTGAGTGTCGTTTTGAACATCGCCGAGATTCAAAAACAGCCGTGATTTTACGGAAGAAAAGTTTTCTGAAAGAACTGTATTTTCAAGCGGCGTGGCGGCACTTTTCCTTTTTCCGGCTTCATCCGCACGGATTCCGGCGCAAATTCTTATTCCGTTTTTTGTGCAGAACTCGTCTGCCTTTTCCAAAAACGCTTCGTTTTCGCTTTTAGTTTTTCCGTTCATTACAATCAAAAATGAATCCGGCTTTTTTTCTCCGAATTTCAATTTTTCAAAATCATTAAATCCGAACGGAATTTCAAGAAAAATCTTTTTCTCCTCAAAAAATTCTTTTGCGGTTTCAGAATAAATTAAAAGCTGCTGCGTCGTAAAGTTCTTTGTTCCGGAAAGAACAATTCCATCAACGCTTTCAAGCCGCTTGATTGCCTCATAATCAAGATTTTCATTTGAAAGGTCAAGTTCAAGAAAGGTTTGCTTTTTATCGTTTTTAAGCTTTGAAAGGAAAGCTGAAAACGCCTGTTCTTCGCTTTGCGAAAAACTTTTTCCGGAAGCCGAAAATGCCTTTGTTTTGATAAAAACACGGCCGAAAACAGAAGAAGAAAGATAGTTATAGCTGTCCTCTCCCGCTTCATCCTCTTCGGCGGAATCGGCAAAGAGCGAAAAATCTTTGCCTTCAATGATTCTTACCGCATTGGGCATTGATTTTGCTTTTTGCTTTTTAACGCTTTCATAAGTTGTTGTATTATTTACATCCTCCGTTGCCGCATTTTTATCCGAAAGGTATTTCACGGAGAAAATTCCGCTGAGAAGAAGTACGGCAGCGCAGACGATTATTATTGCAATGTTGCTTTTTTTCATTGTTTTAAAAATCCTCTTTATATGGTCTTTCCGAATAATCGGCGATTAATTATTAATTATATCACACTTTCAAGACTTTTTAACTCATTCGCAAGAAGTTTTTCATTAAAATTTACAAATTGCAGAGAATAAAGACAAAAGCCGCCATAATCTTGACTTCTCAGAAATTCAACTTGCCTTGCAATTATTCTCTCTTCGGTTATCCATTCGTCTTTTCCGCTCTCTCCGGCGTTTAAATCTTCTTTTCCAACCTTATAAAGTGCAAGTCCGGCACCAAGTGTCACATTTTTATTCGTTACGATTTTTCGCCAGCTTTCTGCGCAGTCTTCAAAAGGAAGAAATTTATTGTCGAAACCAAAATATATTTGCGGAATTAAAAGGTCACAATACCCTTCTTCGCTTCCCCACTTTTCAACATCGGCAAAACAAACGTTTCGGTTTTTTTCAATATTACCGCCGGGACTTATGCTGAAAATTTTTTCTTTTGAGTTTTTTTTAACTTCAAGATAAATTCCTCTTACAAGAGCATTCACGTTTTCCCTTCGCCAATCGGAAAGTGAAAGCGTTCCGCCGTTTTGCCGGTATTCTTCAAACTGCACTTTGTCAATTTTTTCGTTTGTTGTCGGATAAAAATAATCGTCTATATGTATTCCGTCAACGTCATAATTCAAAAGTATTTCACGAACGCCCAAAATGACAAGTTTTTGCGCTTTAAGCGAAGCCGGAGAAAAAAACAGTCCTTCGGAAAGCGACACAACATCCGGAAACGAAAGTGTTTTTCCGGGGCTACTTTTGCAAAGTTCTTCACCGCTTTTTTCTTTCTGAAGTATCCGATACGGATTTATCCACGCATGAACGGAAATTGCATGTTTTTTTGCTTCTTTTATTGTTACTTTCAAAAAATCAAAGGGTAGCCTTTCGCCCTGCTTTTTGACAACGCAGTTTGAAGAAGGAAAAAATTTGCTTTCATAAATTGCGTCCGCAAACGGTCTGACCTGAACAAAAAGGCAATTGACCGAAAGCCTTTTGAGCGATTCAAACCGTTCGTCCAGGAAGGAAGAAAACTCTTCCTGCGTGCTTTTCGGTGCGTTTTTAAGCTCAAGATATGAAAACCAGACTCCCCTCACTTCTTTTGAAATGTCAAGAAAGTTATTATCGTCAAGGTTGTTTGCAATGCCTTCATCACCTAAAGAAACTGTTTCGTTGTTCATCCAATCGGAATTATTACACGAGCAAAGCAACAAAAGAAAAGCAAACGCAATCACGGCCGCTGCAATTTTTTTATGTTTCATAAAGTCTCCTTAAATGGCCGCCGATCAACTTATAGGCTCAAATTCTTACGGTATATTATGTTGAGCTTTCAATTAACCGGCGGTTACTTGACAACAGAGTCAAAAAATAATAAAATACATATGATCATTTTTCGGAGGTTAAAAATATGGCGATAAGAACACAGGAAAAGCTCATCACAAAAAAGCACGGCAATTCAAACATTGTTGTTTGTCCGGAATGCAAAAAAGAGGTCTCGTTTGCCCTTTTTGAAAACATTGACATTTCTCCGATTGCCGCACTGCTCAAAAAGAACGGTTCAAACTGTTTTGCCGTTTGCCCGAATTGCGCAAAAATCTTTTCCGTGAATGAAAACTATATTCACGAAAAAGAGCGTGGAACAACCTGCGCAATGACCCAAAGTGACCTTTCATTATGGATGAACAAATAATTAGTCCCCGTCTTCTTGCAATCGTCATATATTTTTCTGCTGTTTCGCTTGTTTCGGTTTTGCTTACTGTTGCCGACAAATACAACGCAAAACGCAACCGCCGCCGAGTGAGTGAAAAAGCGCTTTTTCTTTCTGCAATTTTCGGCGGAAGCTTTTTTGAATACCTCACAATGAAAGCAATACGCCATAAAACGCTGCACAAACGCTTTATGATAGGCCTTCCGGTAATTTTTGTTTTGCAAATTGCATTGCTTGTTTTTCTTTATCTTCGTTTTGTTAAAACAGGCATCATTACAATATAAATAAATTAACCGCTGTTTTTTTCAGCGGTTAATTTTTATTTATCAGCCGCAGGGAATCATCAGCATTTTATCTTCCGTCATCACATCGGAAGAAAGCTCGTTTTCTTCTGAAATTGCTTTGAGTGTTGAACCGTAACGTTTTGCAATATCCCAAAGCTTCTCGCCTTTTTTCGAGTAATAAATTATAAGGGCGAAGTTTTCACTTCTCTTTTCGCTTTCGTTTTTTGTTGCCGACATACAAACACACTTTTGCTCGGCCGAAAAAACATCAAAGCTGCCTTTGACCGAAAACGAAAGCTCAATTTTTTCGCCGCCGAGAGCCGCACCTTCCGTTTTTTCAATTGTAACAAACGGTTCGCAATTTATTTTTTCAACCTTTTCCCGAACTCTTTTCTCGGTGGTAAATTCAAAATTCTTTTCGGCGTACTGAATACTTCCGTCACCGTCAACAAAAATCATACCGACAAGGATTGTAATATGAAGTTCAAGCTTATCGCCGTTTGCGCCCACCGTGCAGGAACTTTTTATGCTCCTTGCGTCAATTATGCTTTTTGCGCTTTGACCGGAAAGTTCCATTGTTTTTTTGAGTGTTTCATCAACCTCAAACGTGCAAAGCTTTTTGTTAAATTCAGCAAACGAATATTCACCCTTGAGTGCACAGCAGGTTGAATAGCAATCGGTAACAACATTAATTTTTTCTTCCTGCGTTGCGGTTACGAATGCACAAATTTTTGCGGCAATTTCAAGAAGACGGTTGCTTCCGGATGAATCGGAACGCGGCTGAAGACTAAGCGAACGTACCGAAAGCGAAAGAGAACATTCGGATTCTTCCGTAACATCCGGAAGTTCGATAATCTGACTTATCGGCATTGAATGGCGGAACGTTTCGGTTTTTCCGTCGGAGGAATCGGCGCAATATACAACTTCGGTCACAAAATCACCTTTGATGAGAAGCTTTCCGCTCACCGCTTTTGCCGATTCAAGCACTGCAAAAGAATCGCTTCTTATAATTTTTCCTATCGGTTCCATATCCTGCAAAAGCGATGCGGTTTCCGACATATCAAAGCATTTTTCGCCGACTGCGATTACGTTTGAAACCTCGGCCTCTTCACGAAGTGTTTGTGCGCCGGATTGCTCAATTTGAGAAACGACCCTTGTTTTTTCAAGGCAATAGCCTTTGAAAACCACAGAAACGCTTCCGTTCACCGAAAAACGCCTTTGGCTCGCCGCACGGCAATTGATATATTCTGTATCGCAATTGCAGGTGAGAACCGCATCCTCCGGAAGATCTTTCAAATCGCAAGTTTTTGAAAGATCGCTTTTTTGCTCATAGCAATCAATTTTTTCGTCTGCACCGACATAGACAAGACGAATTATGATTTCGCCCGAAGCGGTTGCCGTTTCGCCTGTCCGACGAAGCGAGTTGACCGAAGCGGAAACGTTGCATTTCAAAATCCGCTTGATGTCCGAACAGTAATCCGGCAAATTCAGCTCAAAATCCACGCTTTGCTCCACTGCCGATGAAAAGGCGCATTTCAATGCGGAAAGTTCTTCTTTTTTGAATTCAAAGTTCATATCGACATCTCCTTTTGCCGTCCCTTGAACGGCACTTTTTTTCATGATAAAGTTTATTCAAAAGAGCTGTCGGATATGACCGGAGAAAAAAAACAAGGCTGCGACACTAAAGCGCAGCCCGAAAAAAGTTTTTTCAGTTTTTAAGCGAATGCATAGGCGCAGGGATTCTTCCGCCCCTTGCAATAAAACCGTCCGAACCGAACGGATGAACCGGCATAACCGGTGCGGAGCCTAAAAGACCGCCGAATTCAACAATTTCGCCGACTTTTTTTCCGGGTGCAGGAATAATTCTGACGGCGGTTGTTTTGCAGTTGACAACGCCGATTGCCGCTTCGTCCGCAATAATTGCGCCGAGCGTTGAAGCCGGCGTATCGCCGGGAACGGCAATCATATCAAGACCGACGGAGCAAACGCAGGTCATTGCCTCAAGTTTGTCAAGCTTCAAAGAGCCGCACTGTGCGGCGGCAATCATACCCTCATCCTCGCTGACGGGAATAAATGCACCTGAAAGTCCGCCAACGTGATTGCTTGCCATTACGCCGCCTTTTTTAACGGCATCGTTAAGAAGAGCAAGTGCGGCGGTTGTTCCGTGTGTTCCGCAGCTTTCAAGACCCATTTCTTCAAGTATCCTTGCAACGGAGTCGCCTTTTTCCGGCGTTGGAGCAAGCGAAAGGTCAACAATTCCGAACGGAACGCCGAGCCTTTCGGAAGCCTCTTTTGCAACAAGCTGACCCATGCGTGTGATTTTGAAAGCGGTTTTTTTGATTGTTTCGGCAACAACGTCAAACGGTTCGCCCTTGCAGCTTTGAAGTGCATGAAAAACAACGCCCGGGCCGCTGACACCGACATTGATTACACATTCGGGTTCGCCAACACCGTGGAAAGCACCCGCCATAAACGGGTTATCTTCAACCGCATTGGCAAAAACAACAAGCTTTGCGCAGCCGAAGCCGCCGGTATCCGACGTTCTTTCAGCGGTTTTTTTGATTATGTCACCCATGAGTGAAACCGCATCCATGTTGATTCCGGATTTTGTTGAAGCAACGCAAACGCTTGAACAAACACGTTCCGTCACCGCAAGTGCTTCCGGAATTGAATTGATAAGTTTCAAGTCGCTTTCGGTGAAACCTTTGTTAACAAGGGCGGAAAAGCCGCCGATGAAATTTACGCCGCATTTTTTTGCTGCCTTGTCAAGCGCAGCGGCAAGAGGCACATAGCTTTCGGCCTTGCACGCCGCAGCAACAAGGGCAATCGGTGTTACGGAAATTCGTTTGTTAACAATCGGGATTCCGAACTCCCGTTCAATCTGTTCGCCTGTTTCAACAAGCTTTTCGGCCTTTTTGCAGATTTTGTCATATATTTTTTTTGCGCACTTTTCAATGTCTTCATCGGCACAGTCAAGAAGCGAGATTCCCATTGTTATGGTTCTCACGTCAAGGTGCTGGTTGTCAATCATGTCAAGAGTGCTGATTATGTCTTTGGGATTATAAAGCATGGCAATACCTCTTAAACTCTGTGCATGAGCGTAAAAATATCTTCACGCTGAGTATGAATAACAAGACCCATCTTTTTTCCGAGTTCTTCAAGGTCTGCGGCAAGCTCTGCAACGCCTTTTTTTGATTTTGCGGTTTCAACAAGCATTGTCATTGTGAAAAACTCTTCCATAACGGTCTGACTGATATCAAGAATATTAACGTCATTTTCGCTGAGAAGGGTGCAAACGGCAGCGATAATTCCCGTTGTGTCCTTGCCCGAAACGGTTACGATTGCTTTCATAGGTTCAAACCTCTTTCATAAGTAGTTTTGTTTATTATACTTTAAATCGTTAAAAAGGTCAATAACAAGAACGAAAGCCGAAAGCAGCAAACTGAATAATAATTTTCCGCTTTTTTTGACTTTTTTTGATTTTTCCGTTCACAAAAAAGGTTTTTCGTGTATAATATTGTTTGAAAAAACAAATCGACAAATATAAGGGTGATTTTATGTTTTCAAAAGTGAACAGTGCCGGGTTATTCGGGCTTAAGACCTATTCGGTCGGCGTTGAAGCGTCAATCGAAAGTCTCGGTCTGCCGAAGTTTGAAATTGTCGGCCTTCCGGATGCCGCTGTTTCCGAATCGAGGGACAGAGTGCGTGCAGCAATGAAAAACAGCCGTTTTGATTTTCCCGTCGGAAGAATCACCGTCAACCTCTCCCCCGCCGACAAGAAAAAGGAAGGTCCGATGTATGACGTTCCGATTCTTATTGCGCTTCTCATCGCTTCGGGTCAGCTTTCGGCAGACGTTTCAAAATGCTGTTTTTTCGGCGAGCTTTCACTTTCCGGCCGAGTCAACAAGGTCACCGGTGCGCTTCCGCTTGCCATTCACGCAAGAGACAGCGGTTTCACAGAGCTTTTTGTTCCGCTTGAAAACGCAAGCGAATGCTTTGTTGTTGACAAGGTGAACATCTATCCCGTCAAAGACGTAAAATCACTCGTTGCCCACCTCAAGGGCACACAAAAAATCAAAAAAATCGACAAGAATTTTTACGGCGAATACGAATACCCGAAAGAATATATGTTTGATTTTGCAGACGTTAAAGGTCAATACCAAGTCAAGCGTGCGCTTGAAATTGCGGCTGCCGGCGGACACAACACACTAATGATCGGCCCTCCGGGTTCGGGAAAAAGTATGCTTGCAAAACGTATTCCGTCGATTCTTCCGGACATGACATTTGAAGAAAGCCTTGAAACCACAAAAATTTACTCAATAGCCGGTGCGCTTGCCGACAACATTTCGCTGATAAAGTCCCGTCCGTTCAGGTCTCCGCACCACACGATTTCGGCCGCAGGGCTTTCCGGCGGAGGAAGAGTTCCGAGACCGGGCGAACTTAGTCTTGCCCACCACGGCGTTCTTTTTCTTGACGAACTTCCGGAATTTCCCCGTGTTTCGATGGAGGTACTTCGTCAGCCAATGGAGGATGGCCAAATCACAATTTCACGTGTTTCCGGAACGCTTACATATCCGTGCGAGGTCATGCTCGTTTGTGCGATGAACCCGTGTCCCTGCGGCTTTTACGGCCACCCGACAAAAAAATGCACCTGTCCTAAAGGCGCACCGGCGAAGTACCTTGCAAAGGTGAGCGGACCGCTGCTTGACAGGCTCGACATTCACATTGAAGTTCCGCAGGTGGACTTCAAAAAGCTCTCGGACGACACGCTCGCCGAAAGTTCTGCGGAAATCAAAAAGCGTGTCAACGCCGCAAGAAAAATTCAGCAGCAGCGGCTTCAAGGCACGGGCGTTTCCTGCAACGGAAAAATGACGCCTGCACTGACAAGAAAGTTTTGCGTTATTGACGATAAAACAAAAAATATGCTTGAAAAAAGCTTTGAAGCACTTGGCCTTTCCGCAAGAGCGTACGACAAAATTCTTCGTGTTGCAAGAACGATTGCCGACCTTGACGGCAGTGCAAACATCACGCTTGACCATGTTACCGAAGCGGTTCAATACAGAAGCCTTGACAGGAAGTTCTGGAGGGAATGAAGCGATTTCGGCATTGACTTTACTTATAAAAACCGGGAGCGAGCAATCGTTCCCGGTTTTTTTGCGATTAGGCTTTACTTTTTCTGCGTTTTTGTATATAATATAATTAAAGAATTCTTGAAATCTCAAGAAAAGAAAGGATGCTTTATTATGAATCTTGCAAGAGTTTCCTCAAACGGTCAGGTAACCGTACCGATTGAAATTCGCCGTTCGCTCGGTCTTAAAGCCGGAGATAAAATTTTGTTTTATCAAAAGCCAAACGGAGAAATCGTTATGACAAACGCTTCTGCAAATGCTGTTTTGAAAGCGCAGGAGGCTTTTGCCGGTGTAGCCGATGAACTGGGCATCAAAAACGATGAAGATGTTCAAGCTCTTGTTGACGAATTGAGACACAAGGGAGAGTAAAATGCGAATTCTGATTGATACGAATATTCTTTTTTCGACTCTCCTTTTTCCGAAGTCAAAACCGGCATACGCACTTTTATACGCCGCAAACAATCATCAAATCGTTCTGACCGACAGAAACATTTTTGAACTTCGTGAAATTATAAAAAGAAAAAAACCGAATCTTCTTCCGGCCGCAGAAACTTTTCTTGCTCAGCTTTCTTTTGAATTGATTCCGGCTGTTGAAGATACGACAAAAACAATTCGTGACGTTAAAGACCAACCTATATTGAACGGCGCAATCATTGCGGACGTAGATATCATTCTTACCGGTGACAAGGACTTTTTGAGCCTTGATTCAGACCGTCCAAAATGCATGACTGCGGCAGAATTTTTAGAAAATGAGGGAGCAACCGCCTAACGGTGTGTCCAGTTATTGTGATAAGTTATTGTGATAATATATATATATATATATGCGAGGAGGACGAAATAATGAATTGTATTGAGACAATAAAAGGCCTTATATCTGATGGTGAAATAAAAGAAGCATCAACAAATATGCTTGAGGATGCAATTAACGCAGTTTTGGGTGATCCTGTTTCTATTGGGAAAATTATCATTGCACTTGCAAAGTCTCCTTTTTTTGTTCGGGAGCAACTATTCTGGGTCAAAATGGAGGCATTTCTAAATGGCGTCTACCTAAGTGAAGATGATTGTGCCAAATTGCGTGCCAAACTTACTAAAGATGGCGAAAAGGAAGATAATGCATTTCGCTTGGTAGAAAGTATTGATAGAGCGGAAACCCAGCAAAAAATACAATACCTAATCAATGCAACGCGATGTTTACTTGCAGAATTCATTGATAGACCAACATATTTTCGAATTTGCCATGCAATTACACATACTTTAGAAGAAGATTTGGACTTTTTAGGCGAACATATTTATGAGGCAGATATTCCATATAATAATTCTGTTCAGGGTCTTTTAACAGCCGGTTTGATGTATCAAAGTGTTATTGATGCTAATGGTGACCAGAAGTACTCATTTACTCCGATTGCAAGAATTGTAGATAAATATGCGGTAAACTATGATAATGTAGACCGATATTCTAATCCAATGCAACTTACTCCTGATTTATCGACACCACAAGCCAAATTGCTGGGCATACCTGAAGTAAACGCAATTTCAAAAGAAGAAATTGACGATATCTGCAAATAACACCAAACGGGAGCACAGCTAATCGGACGAACCGAAAAGCTGTACTCCCGTTTTGCGTGACAGAAAGTGTTTGAAATCAAGCCTTTTTCTTCATGTGCCAGCAAGCAGACCGACACATGAGAAATCATAAAGGCTCCTTTTGAAAATGCGGATATATGAAATCATACTGCGACTTTCCTACTTTTATTCACACATTTTTTTAAGTCATATTTGATACTATCCAAAATCAATTCACGATAATATTCTTTGATTCTTATCCGATCCGTTCCCATCCTTGCCATTGTGGTGAAGCTGTATTTGATTAGATAGAATTTGATTGCTTCGACTTCGCACCGTGTTTGCACCATGAAAGACATTGATTTTACTGACTTCTACAACGTTTTCTTATCTGATGTTACCATAACGCTGCTCCCATTTTTTACTGTTCCACATCTTTATACATCTGCAAATACTCAAGGTTTTTGAACCCCTCACGCTCATAAAGTCCCCTTGCACGGTTGTTTTCCGGCTCGGTTTCAAGGCGGTATCTTGCGGCCGGAACATTCTCATAAAGGTATTTGAAAAAGAACGTTCCGATTCCGTGACCCTGAAAAGCGTTTCTGACATAAAGCTCTTCAACCCAAACGAGCATTCCCCCGACTTCGTGCGAAAACATTTTATCGAGGAGCGCATAGCCGGCAATCTCGCCTTTTTCCGTTTCAAAAACGTAACACTCAAGATAAACGTCCGAACGCATCAGCTCGTCAAAGGTTTTGAAATGAAACTCGTCGTCGATACTTTCCAAAACGGCGTCGCTTTCATAAAATTCACGGCTCATTTTGATGAACTCATCTTTATCGGACGAGAGTATTTTTCTGATTGAGTAATTCATTCTTTCTTTTTCCTTTCGTGTCATTGTTTCTCTTCGCTTCATATTATAGCATACGGAAAAATTTTCGTCAACCGAGGCGCTGTTTTGCTTCAAGCTTTTTTATGCATTTTAACCGTTTAAAGCGTTCATAGATGAGTTCATTTTTGTAAGCTTTGATAAAACAAAAAAATTTTCAAAAAATGCTTGACAAATAAAATCAAAAGTGGTTTAATCATAACAACAAATGAATAAGAAATTCATCAAACCGATGAGAAAGAGTGAGTAGGTTTTGTCTCCTTTTCTTTCAGAGAGCTGTTGACGGTGGAAATACGGCAGAAAATACAAAGCTGAATGGACTTTCGAGGGCGAGCGGAAACGGAAATTTTTTTCCCGAGTATGTGAGACGGAGCAAGGCTCTTCGTGAAAAAAGGCCGGCATATGATTGTATGCGTTAAGCGGACGCAAATGCGTTAAGCCGGGTGGCACCGCAGGATTTTAGTTTATTTATCCTGTCCCAGCAAGAAATTGCAGGGACGGGATTTTTTATTTTTTTCAAAACCGATACATCAAAAATATAAGGAGTGACGGATATGAAAACCAAACGATGGCGATGGCGAAACGAACTTCATCTTTCGCAAAACCCAAACATATCAAAAACTTATTATAACGCTTTAATAAAGAAAGGAATTTTACCATGAAAAAGATAATTGCTCTTGTTCTTGCTCTTACACTTGTTTTTGCATTCGCAGCCTGCTCCGGAAAGGAAAGCGACACCACAACCGCTTCCGGCGATTCTTCGTCCGCACCGAACAGCGAAGCCGTAACCTATAAAATCGGCATTTGCAACTATGTTGACGACGCTTCACTCAACCAGATTTATGAAAACATCGAATCAAAGCTTGCTTCAATAGGCAGCGAAAAGAACGTTAAGTTCGATATCGCCTATGACAACTGCAACGCCGACCCGAACGTTCTCAATCAGATCATCGCAAACTTTGTTGCAGACAAGGTTGACCTCATGGTCGGAATCGCAACTCCGGTCGCAATGGCAATGCAGAGCGCAACAAAGGACAACAAAATTCCCGTAATCTTCTCCGCAGTTTCCGATCCCGCCGGAGAAAAAACAAAGCTTGTCGAATCGCTTGAAAAGCCGGGCAGCAACATCACCGGAACCAGCGACTACCTTGACACCGCTTCGGTCATGAACCTCATCTTTGCCGTTAACGCCAACGTAAAAAAGGTCGGCCTTCTTTATGACGTAGGTCAGGATTCGGGAGCCGCGGCAATCGCAAGCGCAAAGAAATTTCTTGAAGAAAAAGGCATTGAAGTTGTTGAACGCACCGGAACAACCGTTGATGAAGTTGTTCTTGCCGCTCAGGCTCTTGTTTCCGACAAGGTTGACGCAGTATTCACCCCGACCGACAACACAATCATGAAAGCAGAGCTTTCAATCTATGAAATTCTTTCAAAGGCAGGTATTCCTCACTACACAGGTGCTGACTCATTCGCACTCAACGGTGCTTTCCTCGGCTATGGCGTTGACTACGCAAACCTTGGTGAACAGACCGCAGAAATGATTGCAGAAGTTCTTCTTGACAAAAAAGACCCGGCAGAAATGGCAGTTCGTACCTTCGACAACGGCACCGCAACCGTTAACACCGAAACCTGCGAAGCACTCGGCATGAGCTTTGACGAAGTTTCGGAAAAAATCAAGCCATACTGCACCGCAGTAAAGAGCATCAAAACCGCCGAAAGCTTTTCGGACGCTCAGTGACATTAAACAAACCAATTAACACGGAGTGATAACCATGGACGTTTCATCAGTGCTCAATCTTTTACAAACCGCAGCAGAGCTTGGACTCATCAGCTCGCTGACCGTGCTCTCGCTTTTCTTGAGCTACTCAATGCTCAACGTCTGTGACCTTTCAACCGACGGCTGCTTCACCCTTGGGGCAGTCGTCGGTGCTATGGTTGCAGCATCGGGGCACCCTTTCCTTTCAATTCCGGCGGCTATGTGCGCAGGAATCCTTTCAGGTTTCATCACGGCTTTTCTTCAAACAAAAATGGGAATTGACAGTCTCCTTGCCGGAATCATAGTCAACACGGGGCTTTATTCAATCAATATTGCCGTAATGGGCAACACGTCGCTCGTCAATCTCAACTTCACCGAGACGATTTTTACAAAGGTAAAAGCCGCACTTGAAAGCACGCCGTTTACCGGTCAGTACAAGCTCATTATTGCCGCAGCCGCAGTTATACTTGTTGTGCTTTTTCTTTCGTTCTTCCTCAAAACGAACCTCGGTCTTGCGCTTCG
Organism: uncultured Eubacteriales bacterium; assembly: GCA_934552855.1. Classification (GTDB taxonomy): domain Bacteria; phylum Bacillota; class Clostridia; order Oscillospirales; family Acutalibacteraceae; genus UBA6857. The sequence continues at coordinate 111,110 of CAKTEU010000001.1, forward strand.
TGCAACGGGCAACAATCCGGACATGGTTCGCTCTTCTTCAATCAACACTTCAAAGATCATCATCATCGGTCTTTGCGTTTCAAACGCTTTTACTGCCCTTTCCGGCTGCCTTCTCGCTCAGTCGCAGGGTTCGGCAAACATCGACATGGGATCGGGCATGGTAACAATCGCACTCGCTTCGCTCCTCATTGGCGGAATCCTTTTCAGCAAAAGGAAGAGCGTTGCCGTCAGAGCGGTATGCGCTGTTCTCGGTGCGATAATTTTCCGCCTTGTTTATACCGCCGCACTTCGTTTCAATATGCCGGCGTATATGCTTAAGCTTGTCTCTTCGGTAATCGTTATCATTGCGATTTCCGCACCGTACCTTAAAAAGCAGTTCCCGAAAATCAAAAGAAGACTTGAACTCAGAAGAAAAAAGGAGGCGGCTTAAAATGATGCTTTCCGTTTCACATATCACAAAAACCTTTAACCCCGGAACGGTAAACGCAAAGACCGCCCTCAAAGGCCTTTCGCTTAACGTTGAAAAAGGTGATTTCATCACGGTTATCGGCGCAAACGGCGCAGGAAAGTCAACACTTTTCGGCGCAATTTCCGGAACCTTCCTCACCGACAGCGGACGCATTGTTCTTGACGGAACAGACATCACAATGATGGCAGAGCACAAACGTTCAAGAGCAATCGGAAGACTTTTTCAAGACCCGATGCTCGGTTCCGCTCCGGCAATGAGCATTGAAGAAAATCTTGCCCTCGCCGCCCACAGAGGAAACTGGATAAGTCACACAACAAAAAAGGACAGGGAGGACTTCAAAGAGCGTCTTTCCCTCCTCGGAATGGGACTTGAGGACAGAATGAAACAGCCCGTCGGTCTGCTTTCCGGCGGACAAAGACAGGCTTTGACGCTCCTTATGGCAACTATAAATCCGCCGAAGCTTCTGCTGCTTGACGAACACACTGCCGCACTTGACCCCGGCACAGCGGAAAAGGTGCTTGCCCTCACCGAAAAAATCGTCAGTGAAAACAAGCTCACCTGCATGATGATTACCCATAATATGCAGTCTGCGCTTGACCTTGGCAACCGCACAATCATGATGAACAGCGGAAACATTGTTCTTGACGTGAGCGGAGAAGAAAGGAAAAACCTCACCGTTGAGGACCTTCTTCAAAAATTCAAAGCAAAAGTCGGCGAAAGCCTCACAACGGACAGAATTTTGCTTTCGTAACAAAACAAATAGTTACAGCCGAAACCGGTTTTGCGGTTTCGGCTGTATTTTTATTCCGCTGTATAAAACTTAAATTCCGCTTTATCGGGAACGTACGGTGCAACCTTTTCCATGCTCACCATTGCAATCGGCGGCGACTTTTCCTTGTCATAGATATATGAACTGTCTCCCCTTTTGAAAACGTAATCTTTTCCGTCTATGCTTGTTGTATGGAGGATAAGTTCACCATTCTTTTCTTCATACGTTCCGGAAATATGACTGCTCATATAAACCGGAATGGAAATATCAAAATTCTTTGAACCGATAAAAAGCCGAAGCTCGCAATAGTTTTCACCGTCCTCATAACGATAAACGCAGACGGTTTTGCCAAAGTAATTCTTTGCACGTTCCGTACAGCTTTCACGAAGCTTTGAAAAATCAAAGTTTTGAACTTTTTTTGAAAGTTCTTGCGGAAACTCTTCTTCCGCTTCACTCTTTGCCAAGAACCGAATTTTTGAAAGCGTATATTTTTTGTTTTCAACTTTAAACGTTGCAATTCCAAAGCGGTCGTTTTCAAAAACAACGCTCGGATCTTCGTATCCGAAATGCGGATTTGAAAAACCTATATCGGTTTCTGCAAAGTACACGATTGCCGTCTCGCTGTCCTCGGTCGATTTCAAAATTTTATGCGCTTCGGTAACATACGAAACGTCTTTTCCGCCGTTTTCGCCTTTCGCCTTTTCAATGATTTTTTGAGAAATAATGTTCTCCAAAAGCTCATCGGTGTGGGTTCGAAGATACGACTTCAGCTCTGCACTGTTTGTCATGTCGATGTTTACACTCGACGAAACCATCAGTGTGAAATAAATCGGTTCGCTCTTTTCGGGGTCATCCGTAAAGCCGAGCCACACTTCAATATTATCGTTAATCGGGTAGACCCTAATACAAATTCCAGAACCGGTTTCGTAATACGCAAAGTCTTTAAAATCCTTTGCCGAAAGCTTTTCGCCTTTGTCCGCAAGCCTTTCAAGGTCAAAATAGCTCAAAAGTTTTGAGCCACCGTAAAGCATATTTTCACTGATTCCGCAGACAACCGTTGCCGAACCGTCGGTAATTTCAACCTCTTTTTTGAGGTCAAAGACTACCGAAATTTTGTAATATTTGCTGTTTTCGCTGTCAAAATTGAAGTTCATTTCAAGCTTATAGCGTCCGGTTTCGGTTACACTTGACGAAAAATAATACTTGTGTTCACTTTTCCCTTTCGGAGAAACATTATATGCAATATTATTAAAGCACATTGATTGTTTGCTGTCTACCCACGATGTGTAGGTTCCGTCAAGCATTTCAAGGCGGCTTATCCAAAACGGTTCGCCGTAAGTGATAGCCTTGTCGGAATTGTTTTCCCAGCGAACAGTAATCACAAGGCCGCTCGGTTTAACCTCGGCAGAAACCACTTTCATCGAAACGGACGGCTCTTCGCTTTCTGTTTCGACAACTTTGATGATATCGTTTTCAAAAGGCTCTTTTTCTTTCGGGTTCGTCACAAAAAAGACCGTTGCCGCCACGCAGGCAACAAGAGCAACAACGATTACCCAAAAGGCAGGCTTTTTATAGTTCAGCACATTTTTAATCCTCGCTTTCACGCCGACTTCACCGAAAGCAAGCGGACAGGCGGCGATTGTTTTTCTTTTTACACTCAGGTCAAGGAGCGTTTGAGAATACTCTTTTCGTTCTTCAAACGGGAGCGTTTTGATAACCTTTTCGTCACACGCAAGTTCAATGTCCCGGCAAAGAAGGATATACGCAAGCACGCAAAGCGGATTGAACCAATGCACGGCAAGAATCAAAAACGCAAGCGGCTTTATAATATTGTCTTTTCGTTTAAGATGTGCCTTTTCATGGGCAAGGACCGATTCAATTTCATTTTCGCCGATCGCGGACGGAAGATAGATTTTCGGTCTGAATATTCCCAAAATAAACGGTGATTCAATGCCGTCGCAAAAGTAAATGTTGTCTTTATACTTCACGCTTGCCGCAACATTTTTTCTAAGTATGAGAAAGCTTGTCAGTGCGTAAAGCAGTACAGCAAAAACGCCCGCCACCCAAACGACAGAAAGTATCCTCATAACGTCAACGGTCGGTTTTGCTTCGGTCACTATCGGTTCGGCAGAACTGACAAAGCTGTTCAAAAACGGAACACCGGTATGAACGGTCATTGCGGGATTGCCGGAATCCGCATAAAAGTTTTTGAGTATCACCTCTCCGCTCGGAACAAGGCTCAAGGCGCTCTCGACCGAAAACGGAAGAACAAGCCGCACCGCCGCAAGAAGCCACAGCGCACAGGCGAACGTTTTCGGCGCTTTTTTAAAAACGAGCCGCAGAACAATGATTGCAAGAATTATCCAAACGGCGGTTAAGCTCATGTTGAAAACCTTCAAAAATACATCTTCAAGAACAAAGAGAAAATGCTCCATCACTTTTCCTCCTTTGCCGAATCAATCATTCTTTGAATTGAGGCGACTTCCTCTTTCGTGAGCCTTTTTTTGCTCGTAAAGGCGGCAATGAACGCCGGAAGCGAGCCGTCAAAAACTTCTTCAACGAATTTTTCGCTTTGACGTGAGTGAAGCTCTTCCTTCGTAACAAGAACAGAAACAACGCTGTTTTCGAGTTTAAAAATGTTGTTATCGCAAAATTTTTTCAAAACGGAGTAGGTTGTTGTCCTTTTCCATGAAAGCTCCTCGCCGCACTTTTTAACAAGTTCTGCGGTTGAAAGCGGCGCATTGTTCCAAACGATATCCGCAAAGCGTGAATCAACAACGCCGAGTTTAAGTTCATTCATTTTCAGTCCTCCTTTTCCGAATATTGTCTATAGCCTATCGACAATTATAGTCTACAGCTTGTAGACAGATTTGTCAAGAGGTTTTGGAAAAGTTTTCGTTGAAAGTCAAACCAATCCGATATATAATAGAATAAACCCGACCGAAAGGAAGTTCAAAATGGCAAAGCACGAATTCGGAATAATGAATACTCCCCCAAAAAGCGGCGAACGCTTTGACTGCTATGAGCCGGAAAAATACCACACAATTTCCGTTGACGATGATTACATTGAGCCGTTGCTCAAGGACTTTGAACGTGTGGACTGCTTTTGCCACGGAACCGACATCAAAAACAAGGGACTTGTCTACTGCGGAATCACGCTCATTCCCCCGCAGTCGCTTTGTCACATGATTGAAATCACCGAAAAAGTTCCGGAGCTTTCAACGCTTACCGAGCTTTTAAAAAGGGCACAAAGGGAAAATAAATTTGTGATACATTACGGGCTGTAAAGAGAAAAGGGTTGAAAGAACGCACTGTGCTTTTTGTGAGATGCACAGTGCGTTTTCTTTTTATCTTCATTCAATTTGACAAGCCAAGAATATAGTCGGCCGAAACATTATAATACTTACATAACACAATCAAGCTTTCAATCGGCAAACTGCGTTTTCCGTTTTCATACATTCCATAGGCTTGCTTGGTTATCTTCAGTACTTTTGCAACATCCTCCTGTTTCAGGTCATGATCCACACGCAAATCATATAATCGCTTTGTATAATCCATAACAGTAAGTCCTCCTGCTATGATTATAAACAAAATGTTTACAAACCCTCTTGACAGTAAACAAATTGTTTGCTATAATTTTAGTAAACAATTTGTTTATTGATGTTTAAATTAAAGTCGCAATTTAAATATTAAACAAAATTTACTTGCATTCACCAAGCAACACATCCGTTTAGCAAAATTAAACGTCAATAGATACCAACTGTCATTGTTGGTTGTTTACACAATGAAAATACCATTTGGCAGTTGTTTTCTATAACTATGAGCAATATCACACCCGGAAAGTCGGCAATTAATCTTCGATTTTCAGTATTTTGCTCACAATAAACTAATACGGAGGGAGGGGAATAAACTATGGGCATAGCATGTGGAGTAGTTGGTGCGGGCCTTGTTTGGTATGTCACGTACTCAGCCAAAAAGCTTTATAAGGGTTTCAAAAAAGTCTGGTATAACAGATAATTGAAATCACAAAAAGTCAAAAAAGCCATGAAACATACCCAAACGGGCATTGCTTCATGGCTTTAAATTTTGTAAAATTACTTCTGCTTCGAATACTTGACTCTGTAAATCACGTTCATGAGAACGCAGTCAAGCTTTCCGAGGCTCTTAACCTTGTCAAACATCTGACCGGCAACGAAAGTTTTGCAGTTCTTTGCGGTAACCATTTCAGAAGCCTCCGCTTCGTCCGGAGAAATTCCGCAGCAGATTGCGCCGTTGTCCTTGAGGAGTGCGGCGGTTCTGTGCTTGCCGAGTGCCTTAACAACCTTTTTCGAGGTGCGAAGCGTATCGTTCGGGTTGAACTCGACACATTTTACGGTTGTTCCTGCAATCTGAGCAAAGTCATCAAGAAGCGGACGAAGAACCTTTGTAACCTTTGAAGCGGCAACAACTTCTTCCTTGTCGGAATGAATGATGCAGTTAATGTCGTCACGCTTTTTATAAACAGCAAGGTGCATATCGGCTTCCGACGGGAAGTCGCCGCCGAGAATGACCTTTTCCTGCTTGAGAGCGAGGGTACATTTTTCGTTTCCGTCCTTGTCTTTCATAACAACAACATTGCCTTCCCTCGTGCTGTCATAGGGAACAACGTGCGGTGAAGGAGCTTCGGCACGCTTTTTAACGTCGGCAACATAGTCGCAGATATCCTTGAAGCTTTCGGCGGCTTTGCCGGAAACAGCTTCATACTTTTTAAAAAGATATCTTTGGCAAACCTTTTCAACTTCCGAAGCGATTTTGAAAGCTTCGTCATAGTCTGCGCCGAGGCAAACCGCACCATGGTGCTTCATGATTGCCGCCTTTGAAGTGGAGCGAAGAAGAGCACCCACAACGCCTTTGCGAAGCTTGCCCGTTCCGGGAAGTCCGTATGAGGCAACGGGAATGTTGTCACCGATAATTGCGCAGCTTTCGCCGGTGATGTTGTTGATATCGCAGCCGAGCGCACTGACGATTGAAGCGTTGACCTGATGGGTATGAATGACAAAGTTGCACTCCGGACGAAGAAGATAACACTGAGCGTGAATACCTTTTTCGCTTGACGGCTTGATGTTGCCCTCATAAGAAAGGTCGGCAAGTTTTACAAGAACGATATCGTCCGGGGTAAGGGTTTCATACGCCCTTCCGCTCGGAGTGATAACAAAGCTTTCATCGTCAACACGGCAGCTTACGTTGCCCCATGTTCTTGCAATAAGACCGCTTGAAACAAGTTTTTTTCCGGCTTCAACAACAATCTCTTTTGCTTTTGAAAGTTCCATATTCATAAGTTTGTACCTCTAAAATTAAAGATGAAAAAGGGGCAGAGGTTTTCTGTCCCTTTTTTCCTGAAATCAGTCTTTCTTCATTGCAACGTGTGAGAAAACTTTGTCGAAGCGGGTAAGAGCATCGTCAATCATTTCCTCGGTGTATGCGGCGGAGGTGTAAAGTCTTGAACCTGCAAGGGTAACAAGACCTTCTGCCATATATGCAGCACCCATGTGAGTCATTTCCTTCTTGCGGATATCGGTTTCCTTGAGGACTGCGGGAATTGTCCACGGCTTTGTCCAGTCGATTGAGAAGTGCATTGTTCCAACGGTTTCCATGTGGCAGATTGAGCCTTGGTTGAACGCAACAAACGGAAGGTTATACTTATCAATGATGTGGTTAAGACCCTTGGTGATTCTGTCGCCCATTACGCCGGCCTTGTAGCAAGCGTTCTGCTTGTCGATTTCTTCAAGAGTATAATAACCTGCGCAGCATGAAATCGGAGTTGCAGCCATAGTACCGCCGCAAAAAGCCTTTTTAATCTTCTGTGTACCGTCAAGGCCTGCACCCATATACTTCATGTATTCTCTCTTGCCGCCGATTCCGCCTGCGCCCGGATAGCCGCCTGCGATAACCTTGCCGAAGATTGTGAGGTCGGGTTCAACACCGAAGTAGCCCTGTGCGCCTGCCATGCCGATTCTGAATCCGGTAACAACCTCATCGAAAATAAGGAGTGCTCCATACTTGCGGCAAAGTCTTTCAACACCCTTGTTAAATTCCTTTGAAAGGGGTCTTGTTCCGCTTTCGGGGCCGACCGGCTCGATGAATACGGCAGCAGTACCGCCGCAAAGCTGGTTTCTGCGAAGCTTTCTTTCAAGGTCGTTAAGGTCGTTCGGGAAAAATTCCTGAGTGTCTCTCATAAGTCTGATGGGTACGCCGTGAGCCTGAGTGAACTTTGTTCCCGGAATACGGATGCCGTAACCGAGCTGATCTGACCAGCCGTGATATGCACCGCCCATTTTGAGGATGTACTTTTTCTTTGTTGCAAGTCTTGCAACACGGCAAGCAACCATGCAAGCTTCTGTTCCCGAACCGAGCATACGGAACATATCAACGGTCGGAACGGAGTCTGAAATCTTTTTTGCAAGCTTATATTCAAATTCATGGAAAAGTCCGGTTGACGGACCGCAGGTGTTGAGAAGTTCAATAACCTGATCTCTTACAACCTTCGGGTTTGAGCCGAGAACGGTCGGGCCGCCGGCCTGAAGAAAGTCGTAATATTCGTTTCCGTCGATATCATAGAGCTTTGCGCCGTCAGCCTTTGTGAAAACAAGGGGGAACGGATAATTGAAAGCAAGGTTATGCTGAACGCCGCCGGGAATAATCTGTCTTGCTTCTTCAATCATTGCCTTTGACTTCTGGCATTTCTTTTCAAAGTAATTTTCTTCATAATCCTTGAGAGCTTCGGGCTTAATTGTGTAAATCGGCTGACGGATAAGGTTATCGAGCTTTTCGGTAACGGCTTTTGCGTCAACATAATCGGTGATTGCGAATCTTGTGTCCATAATGTTGAGCCTCCTGAAAATATTTGAATTTTTATTATTAACAAGCGCATAGGTGAGCAATCGCTCACTGTTAACCAATATTATACATTATTTATCAACTTATGTCAATTAAAATAATTATCAATTCCTCTGTTTATTTTGCACAAAAAGCGGACTTCACGCTTTCTCAATTTCAACTTGCGTTATTTTAAAAATCGTGATAAAATAAGTTTTTGTTAAACACAGGTATTATAAAAGAAAATTTTTGAAAAATAAAGGTGAGATTATGGACATCAGACAGGATATTCGAAATGTTGCAATCATTGCTCACGTTGACCACGGCAAAACCACCCTTGTTGACGAACTTTTGAAGCAAAGCGGAATTTTCCGCCAAAACGAGCAGATTGCGGAAAGAGTTATGGACTCGAACGACCTTGAACGTGAAAGAGGAATCACAATCCTTTCAAAAAATACCGCCGTTCATTACAAAAACGTAAAAATAAATATTGTTGACACTCCGGGTCACGCCGACTTCGGCGGCGAAGTTGAGCGTATCCTTATGATGGTTGACGGCGTTCTTTTGCTTGTTGACGCATTTGAAGGCTGTATGCCGCAAACAAGATTTGTTCTCAAAAAAGCACTCGGTCTCAAAAAGAAAGTTATTGTTGTTGTCAACAAAATCGACCGTCCCGGCGCAAGACCGGCAGAAGTTATTGACGAGGTTCTTGACCTTTTCATCGAACTCGGCGCAGACGAAGATCAGCTTGATTTTCCCGTTGTTTATGCTTCGGCAAAGGACGGCTATTCATCGCTTGACTCCTCCGTTCGTGAAGGCGATATGAGACCGCTTTTCGATTCGATTCTTGAAAACATTGACCCGCCGCACGGCGACATGAACGGCCCGCTTCAGATTCTCTTTTCCAGCCTTGATTACGACGATTACATCGGAAGAATCGGCGTTGGCAGAGTTGAAAGAGGACACATTAAGAGAAACGAGCAGGTTGTTCTTTGTAAAACCGATGGCAAACGTGAAAACGTCCACATTTCAAAGCTTTATCAGTTTGAAGGTCTCAAGCGTGTTGAAGTTGAAGAAGCCGCACTCGGCGACCTTGTTTGCGTTTCGGGCATTGCCGACCTTAACATAGGTGAAACCGCATGCGATCCCGAAAAAATTGAACCGCTCCCCTTTGTAAAAATCGACGAGCCGACAATTTCAATGAACTTCATCGTCAACAACAGCCCATTCGCCGGACAGGAAGGCAAGTTTGTAACGTCACGCAACCTTCGTGACCGACTTTTCAAAGAGGTTGAAACAAACGTAAGTATGCGTGTTGAGGAAACCGATTCCACCGACACCTTCAAAGTCAGCGGACGCGGCGAGCTTCATCTTTCGATTCTCATTGAAACAATGCGCCGTCAGGGCTATGAATTTCAGGTTTCACGCCCAAAGGTAATCATGAAAAAGGAAAACGGCGTTCTTATGGAACCTATGGAGCTTCTTATTGTTGAAGTTCCGGAGCAGTATGTCGGTTCGGTTATGGAAAAGCTCGGTTCAAGAAAAGGCGAACTTGAAAACATGGGCGTTCGTGACGGCGGAATGACCCACCTTGAATTTAAGATTCCTTCAAGAGGACTCATCGGCTACCGCAGCGAGTTCATGACCGACACCAACGGCAACGGCATTATCAACCAGCTTTTTGCCGGCTACGAGCCGTATAAGGGCGACATTCAAACAAGAGACAGAGGTTCAATTGTTGTTCATGAAACGGGCGAAAGCACCGGCTACGGCCTTTTCAATACTCAGGACAGAGGCCGCCTCTTCATCGGACCGGGCGTTCCGGTTTATGAGGGAATGATAGTCGGCGAATGTGCAAAGAGCGAGGACGTTGTTTGCAACGTCTGCAAGCAGAAGCACCTGACCAACACCCGTGCCTCCGGTTCGGACGACGCACTTCGCCTTGTTCCGCCCACAACGCTCAGCCTTGAGCAGTGCATGGAATTCATCAAAGACGATGAACTTCTTGAAGTTACGCCCGTTTCGCTCAGACTCAGAAAGGTTATCCTTTCAAAAGAGCAGAGAATGAAGCAGCAGTTCAGAAAGTAAGAATTACAGAAATTTAAAATAAAGGTTACGGCTCAAAGTTTTTGTTTGCGCCGCAACCTTTTTTGTTTTTATGATTGACAAAAGGTGCGTTTCGGCGGATAATGAAAGCGATAAATTTTTCATATACGGAGGAAGCATATGGCATTGACAGACGAAGAAAGAAAAGTTATTAACAACGCTTTTGAAATCATATTGAAACATACCCAAAACAACAAATCCGCTTCGGAATCTGTTCTGCGCTTCAAAGATACGGCTTTTCAGCTTATAGATACATGCGACCGAGAAACAAAAGAGAAAGAACAAGCAAAAAAGGAGGAAGCAAAAAACACCCAAAGCAAAGCCGTTCAAACAAAAGATGAGCCGTTAACTTTTAAAGAAAAGTTTCGCAACTTCATATTCGGCGCCAAACCGGAACCGGTAATCAAAGAAACTCCGAAGCCACAGCCGCCTAAACCCGAACCGCCTAAACCGGAAGTTGAATCACCGGCAGAACTTTTCAGAATTGAGCCTTACCGCGGCGGTGCGATGATTACAAAGTATGTCGGCTTTGATGACAAAAAAATCGTCATTCCAAAAGAGATTGACGGAAAGCATGTTTATGCACTTGGGGAGGGTGTTTTCAGAAATATCAAAAGCCTTACCGAAATTATAATTCCGCATGGAGTTACAAGTATAGGCAATTTCTGCTTTTTGGAATGTAGCTCTCTGCAAAAAATCAAACTACCCGAAACGCTTAAAGTCATAGGAGACCGCACCTTCTGTGGAACGCAAATACGAACATTGAGAATTCCGGATTCTGTATATTATATCGGTAGTTCTGCATTTGAAGGCTTACCGATTGAAGATATTGGTATACCGAAATCATTGTATGCAATATCCTCAAATACATTCAAGTCATGCACCAGACTTAGAAGAATTGTCATACCTCAAGGTGTTGTACGTATTAAAGAAGGTGCATTTTTTGGCTGCTTCGCATTAAGTTCTGTGTCTTTGCCTGCCAGTTTAAAAGAGATAGGCGAAGCCGCTTTTTCACGCTGTATAAGTCTTCAAGCCATTGACATTCCCCCATCGGTGGAAAAAATAGGCAAAAACGTATTCATTTGTATAAACGGACACGTTGATCCCTTTCACAACGATTTTATGACGGAATATCGACTTGGAAAATGGAAAGCCATCATAAAATGTGCTCCGGGAAGCTATGCTCAGGAATATGCGCAAAATCACAGTCTGCCAATGGTTAAAAGCGACATTGTTTATGGTGAAAGCAAGCCAAATATGCCTGTCTATGTTGTAACCAATAACGCCGGTTTTAATGAAGAACCGGATTTGAATAAGCTGATTGACAACAGGGTATATGACTGGGCACAGCTTAGCAATAATATTAACGCTAAGTCATGTAACGTTCTTTGCATAAGAAGTAATGACCCCGATTTAAATAAAAATATAATTAGTTTTTATGCGGGATTTGGTGTTTGGAGAGTCTAAGGAGGTGTCCGTATGAACAAAAAAATCGTTTCGCTTTTTCTTGTTTTTGCGGTAATGTTTACGTCTGTCTTTTGCGTTTCATTTATGTCTTTTGCAAAAGAGCCGTATCGTGTTGAAGCCGAGCAAAAATCCGTCAGCATAAAAGATTGCAAAATACAGCTTAAAAGGTATTTCGTATACACCGGAAAGCGAATTAAGCCGAGCGTTACCGTCACATACAGCGAAGAAACGCTTCAAAAAAACGTTCATTACACCGTTAAATACCAAAACAACCGAGAAGTTGGCAAAGCTTCGGCAATCATCACGGGAATCGAAGAAAACGGCTTTTTCGGTTCAAAAACGGTGAGTTTCAGAATTTCTCCAAAAAGGATCGTCAGACCCGATGTAAAGGAAGTAACGCCCACATCAGTTACCCTCACATGGAAAAAATATGACAATGACACACGCTTTTTGGTTCGTGAATATGACAAAGAAAGCGACAGCTTTGTTCCGCTCAAAAGAGTGAAAACAAACGAAGTAAAAATAAACAATCTTCTTTCGAAAAGTATTCACCGATATGCGGTTACACCCTATAAAAACGTTGACGGAAAAAACTATTACGCAATAAGCTCAAAAGCGGTCAAAATCAAAACGCTACCGAGAGAACACACCGAAAGCGGCCGCCTTCTTGTTGACCTTGAGGGACAGGACTGGAAGCTTGTTGTTGTCAATTTTACAAGGGAGTTTTCAAGAGAGCACGAAACGGCGGTAAGCTATGTTATGAACAGCGGAACAAGACTTGACAAACGTGTCACGCCGTATTATGTCAAAATGTACCGTGCGGCAAAAAAAGACGGCATTACGCTCACACCGTACTCCGGCTACCGAAGCTATATACACCAGGAATGGAACTATAACAACCTCACAAGCGTATACATGAATCAATACGGGTTAAGCCGAAAGACCGCCGCAAAAAAAGCGGCCGAGGTTATTCTTCCACCCGGAACGAGCGAACATAATCTCGGCCTTGCGATGGATGTTTGCAACACACTTGATTCATTTGCATATTCAAAAGAATATGCATGGCTGATGAAGAACGCTCAAAATTACGGTTTCATTCTTCGTTATCCAGAAGAAAAACAAAGCGTTACCGGTGTTTCCTATGAACCATGGCACTGGCGTTTTGTGGGAATCAAAAACGCAAAACTCATCAAAAAAAGCGGCCTTTGCCTTGAGGAATGGCTGGACGCAAACAATATTGTGTATTAAAACCAATAACCGGCAGGCTGCAATTGCAATCTGCCGGTTTGTTGTTTTGAATTGTTTTATTCTTCGCTTTCGTCTTCCTGCTCGGAAAGCTTGAGAATTTCGGTCTGATTTGTAAAGAACAAAAGCTCGTCAATGTTCTTGTCATAGATTTTTTTACATGAAGCGCTCATAAGCGGCATCATCTTTGATTCAACAACAGTGTTGATTGATGCAAAATCAATAAGAACCTTTATCTGGTTTTTGAAGAAATCAACGTCCTTATCGGCAAAAAAGCTGTCATCAACGTCGCCGATTTTAACGCCTGAAAGCTCCATATCCTTTTCATAAAGCGCACCGTTTTTTTCAAAGCATTTCTGCATAAGCGACTTCATGAGTTCAACGTCTCCGCCTTTGAGAGCGTTTTGAAGCGAGGTTGATTTGAGCTTGAATTTGAAAGAAATTTTTGTTGCTTTGATGATTGAATTTGAAAGTCTTGTAAGTTCCGGATTGATACTTTCCGGAATAAAAACTTCGCCGTCCTTGAGATAAAACTTGCTCATTTTAAGTTCCTCCGATATGATTGAATTTTTCCGACAGATATTCTATCACAAACTTTGGGAAAATTCAACAGTTAATCGGCGGTTACATAAAAATCGCTTTTCTTCATTGACACAACCGTTCATTACTGCTATAATATCAGTCGTATTTTGTTTTTAGAGGTGTAATTATGTCTTGCTATATTCCGGAAAATTACTGCTCTCACCTTTCGCTCAGAGAGACCGAGCAGGCAATTAAAAAGGTTAAGGACTTTTTTGAACGTGACCTTGCAATCGAACTCAACCTCACCCGTGTTTCCGCTCCACTTTTTGTTGACGCAAAAAGCGGAATGAACGATAACCTCAACGGCACGGAAAGACCCGTTGCCTTTGACGTTTTCAGCGGCGAAAAATTTGAAATTGTTCACTCGCTCGCAAAATGGAAAAGATATGCCCTCAAAATGTACGGCTTTGAAGAAAACGAAGGTCTTTATACCGACATGAACGCAATCCGCCGTGACGAGGACACAGACAATATTCATTCAATTCTTGTTGATCAGTGGGACTGGGAAAAAATAATTCCCAAAGATGAACGTAACGAGCATACGCTCAAAAAAACCGTTAAACTCATTTACTCCGCCCTTCGCCACACGGAATACTACATCACAAAGGAGTATAACTTCATAGGAAGCCTTCTTCCTGAAAAAATCCACTTTGTTTCCTCTTTTGAGCTTGAAGAACAGTATCCGAACCTTTCAAGAAAAGAGCGTGAATATGCGGCCGCAAAAGAATACGGCGCAATTTTTCTCATGAAAATCGGCAGTGCGCTCAAAGACGGAAAGCCGCACGACGGAAGAGCTCCGGACTATGACGATTGGGATCTCAACGGAGATATCATTGTTTATTATCCGGTTCTTGACATTGCTTTTGAACTTTCCTCAATGGGTATTCGTGTCAACGAAGAATCAATGGAGCGCCAGCTTAAAATTGCCGGCTGTGAGGACAGAAAAAACTTTCCGTTCCACAAAGCACTTTTGAACGGCGAACTTCCCTGCACAATCGGCGGCGGTATCGGTCAGTCAAGAATGTGTATGTTCTTCCTTCGCAAAGCGCATATCGGCGAAGTTCAGTCATCATATTGGAGCAGAGACGTTGTAAAATATTGCAGTGAACACGGCGCACCGCTTCTTTAATATTTAATATTTTCGGCAACCGCTGCTATGTTTCGGCGGTTGCCTTTTTATATCGGCTGTGCTATAATAATATAAAACATTACTCATGCAGAGGTGGAAACATGTATCTTAACACAAAAAAATATGCATTGGTAAACTGCACACTCCTTGACGGAACAAAAAACATGAAGCCGCAAAAAGGAATGACCGTTCTTGTTGACGGAAAAAAGATTGTCGGCATTTCAAGCGAAAAAGCCCCGGCAGGATATGAAGCAATAGACCTTGGCGGCAAGTACGTCATGCCCGGCCTTATCAATATGCACGTCCACCTTCCGGCAACGGGAAAGCCGAGAAAAAAGCCGTCCGACCCGAAGAAGCTTGTAAAGCTTGTTACGATGAATGCACTGACAAACAAAATCGGCGTTAAATTTTGCGAAAACACGGCAAAAACCGAGCTTCTCAGCGGTGTTACAACAATCCGCACGGTCGGCGGCGTAGGAAATTACGACACCGAAATCAGAGACCTTTCAAAGGCCGGAAAAATTCTTGCGCCTCGTGTTCTCGCCTCAAACATGGCCGTTTCCGTTCCGGGCGGTCACATGGCCGGCTCCCTCGCCTATGAAGCAACAACGCCCGAAGAAGCGGCGGCTTATGTTGAAAAAATATACAAAGAAAAAACTGACCTTATAAAGCTTATGATCACCGGCGGCGTTATGGACGCAGAAGTTGTCGGCGAACCGGGAGTTCTCAGAATGAAACCGGAGCTTGTTAAAGCGGCGTGTGACAAAGCACATTCGCTCGGCATGACAGTTGCCGCCCACGTTGAAAGCCCGCAGGGCGTTCTTGTTGCACTCCAAAACGGCGTTGACTCAATTGAACACGGTGCAATGCCGAACGATGAAATTATCCGCCTTTTCAAGGAGAAGAACGCATTTCAGGTTTCAACAATTTCTCCCGCTCTTCCGTATGCACTTTTTGACAGAAGTATTTCTCATGCAACATATGAACAGCAGGAAAATGGAAAAGTTGTTTTTGACGGCATTGTTTCGCTTGCAAAAGCCTGCCTTGAAAACGACATTCCCGTCGGACTCGGAACGGACACCGGCTGTCCGTATATTACGCACTATGATATGTGGCGTGAACTTTGCTACTTTGTGAAGTACTGCGGTGTGACTCCTTCTTTCGCTCTTTACAGCGCAACACTCCTCAACGCAAAGCTTGCAAAAATCGACGATATCACCGGTTCAATTGAAAAGGGAAAATTTGCAGACATGATTATATGCGACAAAAATCCGCTTGAAAACCTTTCGGTTCTCAGAAATCTTCATTCGGTTATCAAAGAAGGCTACATGATAAATCATCCGCAGATTAAAAAGATGCCCGAAGCGGAAAAGGAACTTGACAAATTTCTTTAATAAAAGACAGAATCAATAAAACGCATGAGGCTGTCGCATTTAGATGCAGAAAGCGTTTTCTTTACCCCGAAGCTGTATATAGATACTGCGAGCGGGTAAAAAAACGCTTAAAAGAGTAAAAATAATTCCTATTGGATTTAAAAATAAAGCTGTAATTCACGGTATACTTTCTTTTTGACGGCATCCGTAAATTATATTTTTAATTTTGACTTTTTACTCTTTGTTCTGCGCTAAATGCGACAGTCCCATTTTTTTCATAAGAAAATCCCGCCAAAAAGGCGGGATCAATCTTATTATTCTGAAAAAGCGATAATTAATTATTCAGCTTCTTCGTCTGCTGCTTCTTCAGTAGCTTCTGCGGCTTCGTCTGCAGCTTCTTCAGCAGCTGCTTCGTCCTGAGGCTCAAGAAGAGCACGGATTGAAAGGCTTACACGCTTCTTTTCAAAGTCGATGTCGGTAATCTTAACGGTTACTTCATCGCCGATGTTAAGAACTTCCTTCGGAGAAGCGATATGACGGTCGGCAATCTGCGAAATGTGGATAAGACCGTCAATGCCGTCAATTACGTTTGCAAATGCACCGAAGGTGGTGAGACCTACGATCTTTGCGCTAACAACTGAACCGACCGGATAATCTCTCTTAAGGATTTCCCACGGATTATCTTCAACTCTCTTATAGCCGAGCGAGATCTTTCTGTTTTCTCTGTCAAGAGCCTTAACGTATACCTTAACAACGTCGCCTTCCTTGACAACTTCTGACGGATGCTTGATACGTTTCCAGGAAAGTTCTGAAATATGTACCATTCCGTCAACTCCGCCAAGGTCAACAAATGCGCCATAGCTTGTGAGCGACTTAACGGTTCCGGTGTATTCCTGGCCTTCTTCAACCTGAGCCCAAAAAGCTTCGGTTGCAGCCTTGCGTTCTTCTCTTGCAACTGAACGGATTGAACCGACAGCACGCTTCTTTGCCTTATCAACGTCGATTATGCGGAATCTTACCTTTGTTTTAACAAGTTCGGAAAGGTCAGCATCTCTCGGAAGTCCGGTGAGTGAACCCGGAATGAACACACGAACGCCCTGTGTATAAACAAGAACGCCTCCTTTGACTGCTTCGGCAACAACGCCTTCAAGAATTTCTTCGTCATCCTTGGCTTTCATGATGTTGTCCCATGCTGCGATTGCGTCGAAACGGCGCTTTGAAAGCATCATGGTTCCTTCGGAATCGTTGGTCTTCATGATGATGAGATTGATCTCGTCACCGATTTTGAGTTCTGCTTTCGGATCGGCAGTAGGATCGTTGCTGTACTCCTCGATGGGAACGAAGCCAGCATATTTTCTGCCGATATCGACCTGTATTTCATTAGGTGCAATACCTACAACAACGCCACGCACTTTTTGATCGGAGCTCATTGATTTGAGATTCTCCTCCAAAGCGGCCTCAAAGCTCATTTCTTCAGAATTTGTTTGTTCGTTTAAAATTTCGGACATGGTGGATAGTACCTCCTTTATAATACCTGCAGGAGTGGAAGCCCCTGCTGTTACCCCAATTGAGGAAAAACGGGAAAGGTCATATTCAAAAAGCTCTTTCGCCGTTTCAACAAGAAAAGTCGGGCAATTCTGTTCACACACGGCTTTCAGTTTTGCGGTGTTTGAACTTGTTCGCCCGCCGACAACAATCATGGCATCCGATCGCTTTGAAAGCGAAAGTGCCTCCTGCTGTCTGTCATTGGTAGCACTACATATTGTATCAAAGAAAAAACCATTTGTACATAGTTTTTTTAAATTTTTTGAGGTTTTTTCCCATTCTTTTACAGAAAAGGTGGTCTGAGCGACAACATAAACTTCCTTATTTAAAATTTCCGGGTGATTTTCAAGAAGTATTTCGAGTTCGTACTCATTTTTATAGACCAGGCTTTCTCCTTCCCAGCGGCTGCGAAAGCCTCTGACTTCGGGGTGATTTTCATCGCCGGCAATCAAAAGCAGCTTGTCTTTTGAAGAATTCCGTTCAACAATTTTTTGAATTTTCATCACGAACGGGCAGGTCAAATCAATGTAATCAATCTTTCTTTTTTCAAGCTCGTCAATAACAAATTTTTCAACCCCGTGAGTGCGGATAACAACCGTTGTGTTTTCAGGTGCTTCAGCCGGGTGTTCAATTATGTTTACGCCTTTTTTTTCAAGGTCGTTTATAACCGAAGGGTTATGAATTATCGGTCCGAAAGTGCAAACTTTTTTTCCGCTTTCAACAAGATTGTAAAGCGTGCTTACCGCACGGTCAACGCCGAAGCAGAAGCCTGCTGTTTTTGCAACTTCGATTTTGTGTTTGCTGTTCACTTTAAAATTCTACCTCTTGTCATTTTTCATGGCCGAGAAGCCAGAGCGAATTGATTTTTTCCATTATCTTCTCGCCTGCTTCACGTATTTTTTGCTGTGAATAGTTTTCAGAAAGATTAAGTTCGCTGTTTTTGATAAGCTTTCCGAAGCGAATCGTTATTTTTGGGCGAAGACTTTTTTCTTTCGGGGTTTTATAAATACTGACCGGAAGCACGTCTGCCTTTGTTTTTGCGGCAAGGTATGAAACGCCGTTTTTTGCCTTTTTGGGTATTGCATCCTTTGAACGTGAGCCCTCCGGAAAAATTCCGAGTGCCCAGCCGGACAATATAATCTTTTTTGCAAAATCAAGTGCCTTTTTGTCGCTTGTCCGCCGCTTCACGGGAAAAACGTTCATGCTTTTGAGAAACGAGGCAAAAAGGCGGTTTTTGAAAAGCTCGTCCTTTGCCATGAAGTGAAGCGTTCTTGGGCAGCGTGAAATGATTATTACCGGATCAAGCGCACCGATATGGTTTGCGGCAAGGATAAACGCACCCTTTTTCGGAATGTTTTCCTCGCCAAAAGAAGTTACGTTAAATTTGAGTGAAACAAATGCCTTTGTAAGCGGACGCAAACGATTGTATAGTCTGCTTTCATTCGGAACGGAAAAATCAAATTTCATAAGATCACACCTTTTAAAGTCTGATTATATGTTTTCCTTAATCGTTTTGATTATGAGTGCAACCGATTCTTCAAGATTTATGTCGCTTGTGTCAAGAAGTATTGCGTCGGAAGCCGGCTTCAAAGGAGCTATTGCACGGTGTGAATCGTTATAATCACGCTCTTTCATTTCGGAAAGAACGTCTTCAAACTTTACTTCCATTCCCTTTTCAACAAGTTCTTTGTAACGCCTTTTTGCCCTTGCTTCCGGCGAAGCGGTGAGAAAAATTTTAACCTTTGCGTCCGGAAGAACAACCGTTCCGATGTCCCGTCCGTCCATGATGCAGTTGTTTTCATGCGCAAGCTTTTTTTGAAGGTCAAAAAGATATTCACGAACAGCCGGTACGGCGGAAACCTTTGATGCCGCCATTGAAGCGGAAGGAGTCCTTATCTCGGAAGAAACGTCTTCACCGTTCAAAAACATTCTTTGTTCGCCGTCAATAAAACGAAGTTCAACCGAAAGGTCGGAAGTGAGCGTTTTTTTTATGCTTTCGGGATCTTCAATGTCTGCCGAGCTTCTTAAAGCGTTGAGTCCCACTGTGCGGTAAAGTGCACCCGTATCAATATAAATAAAGCCGAGTTCCTTTGCCGCCGCCTTTGAGATTGTGCTTTTTCCTGCTCCGGCAGGGCCGTCAATTGCAACATTAATCATAAAAGTATTACTCCTTTTTATTCCTGTGCCGCACTCAGTCCGGCAAGGCGGCCGGTTGAAAACGCAATTTGAAGGTTAAAACCGCCCGTATAAGCATCAACATCAATCACTTCTCCGGCAAAATAAAGACCGGAAACAAGCTTTGACTGCATCGTTCTTGGGTCAATTTGCTTTGTGTCAACGCCGCCTCGTGTGATTATCGCCTCTTCAATCGGCCTTGTTCTGAGAACGGTAACTTTTAGGTCTTTGAGAAGAGAAACAAGTCTTGCACGCTGTTCTCTGGTAACTTGGTTGACCTTTGTTGAAGGCTTGATACCGGTCAGACGAACAACAACGGGAACAATTTTTTTCGGCAACAGCTTGTCCAACGCATTGATAAAGTTTTTGTTTGCACATTCAAGAAAATCACGCTGAACCCTTGCGTCAAGCTGTTCATGAGAAAGAGCCGGTTTGAGGTCGATATGTATTTCATATTTTCCGGGTTTAATATCTTTGAGGTGTGCGCTTGCACTGAGAATGACCGGTCCCGAAACGCCGAAATGAGTGAAAAGCATTTCGCCGAAGTCATGGTATACCTCACGGTAATTTTCACTGTTAATCACGCTTATTTCAATATTGCGAAGCGAAAGGCCCTGCAAATCGGAACAAAAGCCTTCGTGGCAAACAAGCGGAACAAGCGAGGGAGAAAGCTCAATAATATTATGACCGGCTTTTTTTGCAAAATCATAACCGTCACCGGTTGAGCCCGTCAGCGGGTATGATACTCCGCCGGTTGCAACAATGACGCTGTCGCACAAAAATTCTTTTCCGCTTTCAAACATTGCACCGAGAACTTTTTTGTTTTCGATTATAAGATCGACAACTCTTTCGTGAATAATTTTTGCGCCGCTTTCGGCCGCATTTTTCACAAGTGCATCAACAATGTCAACCGCCTTATCGGAAACGGGAAAAACACGGTTGCCCCGTTCAACCTTAAGCAAAACGCCGAGCGATTCAAAAAGATCCATTGTATCGGTTGGCATGAACCTTGAAAAAGCACCGTTCAAAAATCTTCCGTTTTCCGGAACTGCGGCAACAAGCTCGTTGAGCATTGTGCAGCAATTTGTAACATTGCAGCGGCCTTTTCCGGTGATCATAACCTTTCTTGCCGGGCGTTCGTTGCGTTCGGCAATTGTTACGTCTGCGCCGTTTTGTGCAGCTGCCGATGCGGCAAGAAGCCCCGCAGCACCGCCGCCGACAACCAAAACTTTTTTACTCATTCCCATTCCCCTTTTAGTTCATAACTTCGTTAGTATACACTTTTTCTTTTCATTTTTCAACCGGCAAGATTTTGGAAAATGCCGTTTTCAGAGCGTCGGTTCTTTTTTTGACGTTTTTCTTCACGATATCGGTTTTCAAGGCAATATCGTAACCGTGAACCGTTCCTTTTGTATCGTTGAGAAAAACGTTTGCCCCCGCCGCAACAAGCTTTTCGGCATAGTTTTTGCCCTCATCGTGAAGGCAGTCGAACTGTGCAAGCTCGACGTATGCGTCGGGAATTTTTTCGGGAAGCTTTGTTTCAAACGGAGACACCTCGTCAAAAGCATACTTTCCCGCATACATATTCCACATCTTTTTGTTATTAACCGAATTCCAAAACGGTGTGTCGGTATACTTTTTCATCGAAGGCGTGTCCTGCCTTGGGTCGCAAACGGGATAAATAAGCATTTGAAAATCAGGCGTAACTTCAGCTTCGTTCACAACATAAATTGCAAGTGCTCCGCCTGCGCTGTCTCCGCCGACGGCAAAGCGTGAATGAGGAAAAGTTTTTCTTGCCCAATCGTACGCTTCAAGACTGTCGTTTTTTGCACAAGGATAACCGCACTTCGGAAGAAGATGGTAATCGGGACAGATTACACGGCAATGCGCTTCCTTCGCATAAACTGCGGCAAGCTTTTTATGAAACGGTGAAGCAAAGTATCCGAATCCGCCGCCGTGAAGATAAAAAAGAACGGGGATATCATCATTGCCGTTTTCGGGCGAAAAAATATCAAGACGAAGCCTTCCGCCTTTTGTTTTGATGAACTTTTTTTCATAAAAAATGCCCTTTTCAATCGAGGTAAAACGATACATCAAGCGAAGAAACGGGTAACTAAAAGTAAGCATCGCCGAAAAGAACGGAATGTCCCTGCAATACTTTTTAAGCTCTTTGTCAATCGGATAGTTTTTCATAACTTTTCACTTCTGCTTTCCTTTGATTTTAACACCTTTGTCTTTAAAAAACTTTAAAAAGGAATGTTCGTCACCGATTACAAACGAGTCTCTCGGAACGGCATAAACAAGCTTTGCACCTGTGATTATAAGAAAAGTATCCTTTTTGACAACAATTCTTTTAATTTTTTCAAACGGGATTGCGTAATCCTCGCCGACGGAGGACGTTACCCATGCGTTCGACTGTGTAACGATAAAATCAACACGAAGCTCTTTTCCGTTTGAAATTTCATCATAGCTTTTAAGAAGGCTTTTTACGGCAAGGGAATACATGACAAACTGAAGCGACCAAATTATAAGTGCCGCTGCGGCAAAAATCAATATGGTATAATCATCAAGCAAAAACATGAGTGCAATCATTGCCGACACGCCGAGTACAATGAGAGCATCAAGCACAACGTTCATTCCCCTGCCGAGATAAAGATAGCGGCAGACATCTTTAACGTCCTTTTTGCTTCTGACATAAGTACTTTTGAACAACGTTTCCATGCTTCTTCCTCCGTGTTAAAAAATGGAATTTGGACATTAGATTTTGGATATTGGACGTATTTGACAGAGTGTTTGTCAGAAAAAATATTCAATTTTGCAAACAACCAATGTCTAAAAACAAATTTTCTCTTTGCCTTAGCAGCAATGAGTAAAAAGCTGCCGGGCGCAAAACAGGGCTGTTGTACTTGAAAAAAAGCCGGCTCTATAATAAATGTTGGGGTAACCAAATAAGAGCCTGCAAAAAAAGAGAAGAAAAAATCTAAAAAAGTAGAGC
>CAKTEU010000002.1 GCA_934552855.1 uncultured Eubacteriales bacterium
CTGCGGACGGCGACCAGGGGCTTTGCCCCTGGACCCCACTTCATTTTCTCACTCTGTGTAAGTTCGATTGAGCCAAATCGAAGATTTGGAATCTCACTTATCGAGAAGAAAACGAAGCAAAAAAAGCTTAAATCGCGCTGCGCGGCTTGACCTCTGTTACGCGCTTCTCTCAAAACCGCCTCGTCAGCCCCACAGCCACCCCCAGCACCTGGACGCTGCCGCTGTAAAACTGCTCCGCCGACACCAGCTCCGGCGGCAGTCCCGCTCTGGCGGGCTGGAGGATGACCCATTCCCCCTGCTGGTAGTACCAGCGCAGGACGGCCGGACGGCTGGCAAAGGCCACCAGGGCGATCTGTCCGCTGCGGGCGCTGGTCTGTCGGCGGATGAGCACTTGATCGCCGGGCAAGATCCCCGCGTCCTCCATGCCGGACTCGGTGACCCGCAGGTAGACGTAGCCCTCCCCGCTGGGCAGGTCGGCAGGGGCGTAGCCTTCCGGGGGCTGAGCATCGAAGGGGTTTGCGCCGGAGAGCAGACTGTAGACGGGCACCTGTCCCGCCTTTTCCGACTCGCTCTCCCGCTGGCGGGGCACGTCGTAGCCCTGGAGCCACAGAGGGTCCACCCCCAGCTTCATGGCCAGCTCTGCCACCACCTGCCCCTTAGGCTCCCGCTGTCCCAACACATATCGGTTCAGGGTCTGGGGACGCATATCCACCCGCTGTCCCAGCTCCTCATAATTCAGCTCCCGCTCCTCCATCAACTGGCGCAGCCGCTGTCCTAATCCTGTGATCTTTTCCACACCGTCACCCCCGCATAGTCCCATTATTGTAACCATTCGGTTCTCATTGTATCATCGGACGGTATTTTCTGCAAGAATGACCCGTTCCAGCCCTTGACGTTTGTCTTGTCCGGTGGTAATATACACACGTCAACGGGAAATCTTCCAATTTACGGCATAATCAGGCAGATTCATCGCCATTTGGGGAACCCCGTTCCCTTCCAAACTTGGCCCGTTTTTCCACCTCGAGGATGATTGGAAACGGGCGGTGCGGAGGGGCGAAAAAATAGCAGAACGACAAAAAAGACGACATCGTTTCCAATGTCGTCTTTGGTGGAGGATTGTGGATTCGAACCACAGTAGGCGGTCGCCAACAGATTTACAGTCTGCCCCCTTTAGCCACTTGGGTAATCCTCCATATGAAGTTGTGTTGGGAATCGGGTCGCCAGCAAGATGGAGCTGGTGGACGGACTCGAACCCCCGACCTGCTGATTACAAATCAGCTGCTCTACCAACTGAGCTACACCAGCACGTACACCAGCGTGTCCTTAACGCTTGAATAATATACCACATTATTCGAGTTACGTCAAGCCTTTTTATCAAAATTTTTGAAACTTTTTTTAACCTGCCTTTTTTGTTTTCAAAAGCCTAAATCGGAAAAATAAAGTGTGATTTTCGGGGCGATATATCGACTCTACGATTCATAGGTTGCTTTTTGGCGGCTCTGATGCTATCATAATAGTGTAAAAAACAAAAAAGAAGGAGCTGATGTTATGGATACACAAAAAATCGGTATTTTCATAAAAGAACGGCGAACGGCGGTCGGCCTTACGCAAAAAGAGCTTGCCGAAAGGCTCGGCTGTACCGACAAGGCTGTTTCACGCTGGGAAACGGGAAGGGGAATGCCGGATATCTCATTCGTTGTTCCGCTTTCACGGGTGTTGTGCGTTTCGGTGGGTGAGCTTATCGCCGGAGAAAAGTATCTTGAAAAGGCATCAAGCTCTTCTTTTGAAAAAGGTGACGAGCACTTGACCGGCACAGAAAATAACGCCGTTTTTTCAGAGATGCAAACGGATGAGGAAAAAACGCTTTCAACCGAAGAAAAGAAATATTCCGGTACTTTCTCCGAACAAATTGACGATATCATCAAAAAGAATGATGAGACGCTCGTTGAGGTTATTGCAGACAACGAAAAAAAGCTGCGGCGGCTTGACCGAAGCTCGTTTTTTACGGTTGTAATGTGCTGCCTTCAGGTGACGGTATTTTTCGCAATGCCTCAACTTCTTCCGGACAATGCCCCGTCAATCGGCTTGATGATTACATTCACCGTTTTGAATTCGGCACTGACGGGTCTTTTCGGGAACCGGACAAAATGGATTTTTCCGCTGTTTGTTTTCTTGCTCCTGTTTTTTGCGAATGCGCTGAACGGAACGTCGGGCGAGGGCTGGATTTTGACTTATATCGGCTTTCTTTTTGCGATATGCTCGCTCGGAGTCGTTGCCGTTTTTTCACTTTTCAAATTCCTCTTTTCGCTTTCAAAAGCAAAAAGAAAACAGCCGTAAAAATTTTTATAAAAAGCTTTTGCGAACAAAGACGAACGCAAAAGCTTTTTTCTTGACAAATTTAAATACGGGGGTATAATATTGGAGCGCAAAAATGGGTCGGGATTTTGTTTGCCGGCGGTTTTTTGTGAAAAAGTTCTTAAAACTGTATATTTTCATTGACTTGAGCGCATTATTGGGTTAGAATATATCAGTAAACGCAGGAAAAAATCTGCGCTTTCAGAACGTGAATATGAAAGGAAGTTTTTAATATATGGATATGACAGCGCTCAGACCGAACCCCGAAAAAAAGCTTAAAATCGAAACCCCGTGGGGTACCTACTGCCGTTTTCCGATTAAAACAAAGGTTGTTTATAAAGGCGATGTTCTCACCGATATCATGGACGAATACGTTATGCCGTTCGTTAAGGAAGGCGACATGATTTTTATCAGTGAAAAAATCGTTGCAATCAGTCAGGGCAGAGCCTTTGACATTGACGAAATCAAGCCGTCACGTCTTGCAAAGCTCCTTTGCAAGTTTGTTTATAAGTCACCGTACGGTATAGGTCTCGGAAGTCCGTGGACGATGGAGCTTGCCCTTCGTGACGTTGGAGCGCCGAAGATTCTTTTTGCCGCATTTTGCTCCGCTGTTACAAAGCCGTTCGGTGTAAGGGGTGTTTTCTATAAAATTGTCGGTGAAAAGGCGAGAGCTATCGACGGCCCGTGCGACTGCACCCTTCCGCCGTATAACCATTACGCAAAGCTTGCTCCGTACAAGCCGAACGAAGTTGCCGCCGGCCTTGAAAAGCATACCGGCTGCAAGGTTGTTGTCATGGACGCAAACGATATCGGACGTGAAATTCTCGGAAGAAGCGATGAGTCGATTGAAATTGACTTCTGCAAGAGCGTTTTTGAAGATAATCCGCTCGGCCAGAGTTCTCAGCAAACTCCGATTGCAATTGTCAGAAAGGCGGAAAATGCCGCCGATGACGTTCTTCCTGAGGATCCCGAAGAGTAAAATTAAAACAGTATAAAGAAACGGCTGTGATTCATTTGACCGAATCACAGCCGTTGTTGTTATGTTATCATTTATAAAGCGGACCGTAGCTTTCGCAGGCACGGTAGTCGGCACTTTCAAGGTCCTTTGTTCCGAATGCGCTCCATGTGTGCGGACGATAGATTCTGCTTTCGTCAACGTTGTGCATTGAAACGGGGATTCTCAGCATACTTGCAAGAGTGATAAGGTCTGCGCCGATGTGACCGTAGGCAAGGCAGCCGTGGTTTGCGCCCCAGTTTGCCATAACGTGATAAACGTCCTTGAATGCGCCTTCGCCGGTGAGATTCGGAACGAACCACGTTGTCGGCCACGTTTTGTCGGTACGTTCGTCAAGCGGCTTGTGAATTTCATCGGGAAGGTCAACGGTATAGCCTTCCGCAATTTGAAGGAGCGGCTGATTGCCGTTGAGAATGTTGACTCTGATCATGGTTACGGGCATTTCTGCACGGGTGCGGTAGTGTGAAGAAAATCCGCCGCCACGGAAATAGCCGAGGTTTGCCGGTGCCCAATCGGTTGCGTCAAGCATTGCTTTGATGTCCTTGTCCGTAACATCCCACCAAGGCTTCATAACGCCGGTTTTTCCGTCATAGGTGCTTTCACCTGTTCCGTCAAGGGCGGCGGCTCCGCTGTTGATGAGGTGAATGAAACCGTTTGCGGCTTTTCCTGTCGGTTCAACGCCGGTAACACGCTTAACAGCTTCGGGGCTCCAGTATGTGCGAACATCGGCAAAAATTGTTGCGCCGCCGGTGAGGAGCTTTCCGAAAAGCATTGCCGTTCCGTTGAGTCCGTCGTTTTCGGTTGCAAGGATTGCCGGCTCTTTTTTTCCGTTCCAGTTAAAGCTTGAGTTCATGATGGCTTCGGTGAAGTCTCCGTTCGGAAGCCAGTCGGTCCACATACGCTGACCCTGGAAGCCGCCGAGGATGGCGTTTCTTCCTCTGCTTTCTTCCTTCCAGCCCATTTCAAGAAGCTTTTTGTTGCCGAAGAAAATGTCCTGTGCAATGAGGGTAAATTTGACAATAAACTCCCATTCCTTTGCCTTTTCTTCTGCCGTTCTCGGCTTTTTGATTTTGAACGGATCAATTTCGTTGTCCTCGGGAACGTCTTTGTTAACGTCATAGCCCTCACGGCAGTTTTCCTTGACCCAGACGAGGGCTTTTTCATATTCCTCGTGATCATAAATTCCGAGGTGAATACGCCTTAAAATTTCGGTGAGGTCAACCCATTCCGCACGGATACCGAGATAATTCTGGAAGAAGTCCGAATTGCAGTATGAGCCTGCAATACCCATTGAAACGCTGCCGAGACCGACATAGGCTTTATCACGCATTACGCCGACAGCGATTGCACATTTTGCAAAACGAAGGATTTTTTCACGAACATCGGCGGGAACCTCTTTTTCGTCCTTGTCCTGAACGTCTCTTCCGTAGATTGAAAAGGCCGGAAGACCTCGCTGCGCATGGGCTGCCATGCAGGCGGCAAGATAAACCGCACCGGGGCGTTCGGTTCCGTTGAAGCCCCAAACAGCCTTGATTGTCAGCGGATTGAGATCCATTGTTTCACTGCCGTAGCACCAGCAGGGGGTCACGGAAAGTGTTGCACAAACGTTCTGAGTGCGGAAAAAGCTTTCACATTCAAAAGCTTCCGCACCGCCGCCGATTGTTGACGGCGCAATTACACATTCAACGCTTTTTCCGTTGGGATAACGAAGGTTTTCTTCGATAAGTCTTTTTGCGGCAAAAGCCATGTTCATGGTCTGCTCTTCAAGGTCCTCACGAACGCCGAACTGTCTGCCGTCGATAACGGGGCGAATACCGATTCTCGGATACATAAAAATATCACTCGCTTTCTTGTTTCTTATAGTTTATTTTGAAATTATTTTTTTAAAGCTTTCGTATTTTTCTTCGTTGCTTTCTTCGGGAAGATAGGTTTTGTTTTCTTCCGAGCGTGCAATGCACTCTCTCGCCTGAGCCTCGGATGAAAATTCGCCGATGGAAAGAAGTTGGATTGCGGCGTTGCCGAAAGCGGTTGCTTCAATCGGTCCCGCAGTAACTTTTCGCTTGCAATATGAAGCGGTGAGAGAGCAAAGAAGACTGTCCCGAACTCCGCCGCCGACAATGTGAATTGTGCCGAACTTTTTGCCTGTGCAATGTTCAAGCTCTTCCGTTGCCATGCGGTATTTCATTGCAAGACTTTCATAAATACAGCGGAAAATTTCGCCTGCGGTTTTCGGAACATACTGACCCGTTTCCTCACAGTATTTTTGAATACGGGACGGGATATCGCCCGGCGGTGTAAAGAGCGGATTGTCGGGATCAATGAAGCATTTGCTTTCGCCCGCTTCACGTGAAAGCTCTTCAATTTTTGAAAAGGATAAATCAATACCTTTTCGTTTGTATTCACGTCTTGACTCCTGAATAAGCCAAAGACCTATGATGTTTTTGAGGAATGTTACTTTTTTGCCGTAGCCCACTTCGTTTGAAAGTCCGCATTCTGCGGCTTTTTCGGTGAGAACGGGGGAGGCGAGTTCAGCCCCGAGAAGCGACCATGTTCCGCAGCTGAGAAAAACTGCGTTCTCGCCGTTTTTGAACGGGGCGGCAAAAGCGGCGCATTGTGTGTCGTGGCCGCAGACTGCAGTGACGGGAATTGCCGGAACGGAAAGCTTTTTGCAAACCGCTTTTGAAAGAACACCCTTTCTTTCTCCGCTTTCGATAATCGGCGGAAGAATTGAAACCGGAATACCTAAACTTTCAAGAAGCTCTTTATCCCAGCTTCCGTCTTTTGAGGAAAGGAACTGTGTTGTGCTTGCAATTGAGCGTTCGGCAGAAATTTCACCCGTGAGAAAGTATGCAAAAAGGTCAGGCATCGGCAAAAGCTTTTCGCAGCCTTCAAAGCCGCTTTCGTCACGTTCGCTCAAAAGCTGAAAAAGCGTGTTGATGTCCATAATTTGAAGTCCGGTGCGTTGATAAAGCTTTTTTGAGTCAAGCATTTTTGATTTTCCGTTTGTCCTTGCGTCACGGTAATGGCGGGGAAGCGAAACGAGAGAGCCGTCCTTTTTAATCATGCCGTAATCAACGCCCCAAGTGTCAATTCCGATTGAGTCGAACGGTGCGGTTTGATATGCTTTAACAATGCCTTCTTCAAGGTCACTTAAAAGCGCATCAAAATCCCAAAAAAGCTTTCCGTCCTTTTCAATCGGTTCGTTAACAAAACGGTGGACTTCTTTAAGATTGATTTTTTCTCCGTCAAAAGAAGCAAGAATCGCCCTGCCCGATGAAGCACCGAAGTCAAGTGCAAGAACGTTTTTGCTCATCGGCAGTCCTCCGGCGAAACAACGCCCTTCTTGAGGAGTATGTTCGCATAAATTGCGCTTTCGCCTGTTGCAATCACGGCATAGGCTTTTTTTGCACGTTCATAAAACGCAAAGCGTTCAATGTATTCAATTTCGCAGTGTTCGGGTTCTGCGGCTTTAAGAATTTTTTTGTAATCGTCCCAAATTGTCGGAACAACCGGGTCACCGGGAACAACCTCCATGAGGGCAACCGGCTTTTCGGTGTAAGCGTCAAGCGGGAAAAAACGCATTACCGCCTCAAGAATTTCCGGAACGCCGTGGCCGTCAAGGCGAACAAGCCTTTGAGCAATTGCGGAGGACGGAAAGTTTCCGTCTGCGATAACAATTTCGTCGCCGTGACCCATTTCCATGAGTATTTTCAAAAGCTTCGGCGACAGAACCGGGGGAATGTTTTTAAGCATAACGTACCTCCAAAATTTTGCATTTATCAGTGGCTTCCGTGCGGATATTTTTTATAGCCCGGGTGTTTTCCGGTAACGCCGTATTGCGCACGCATCGAGCAAAGGCGGTCAATGTTTTCCTTTGAAATTTCCTGTGCACCGCCGAGAAGGTGAGCGTTGAGCGAAATTTTTGCAAAAAGCTCAAGCGTTTCCATTCTGTAATACGCAGTGATGAGGTCTGCGCCAACGGTGAGCGCACCGTGGTTTTGAAGAAGCATCACATCGTGTTCCTGAAGATAAGGTTTGATAGCTTCGGGAACTTCATCGGTTGACGGCGTACCGTAAGGCGTTACGGGAACGGAACCGATTGCAATTACCGATTCAATCATTGTGTATTCGTCAAGAGCTTTGTTTGCAATTGCAAAGCCGGTTGCTGTCGGCGGATGGGCATGAAGAACCGCACCCACGTCGGGGCGTTCATGATAGCAGCAAAGGTGCATTTTAATTTCAGAAGACGGTCTGAGTCCGGGTGCGCCTTCAAGCACTTCGCCTTTTTCGTTGATTCTGACAAGCTTGTCCGGGGTAATAAAGCTTTTGCTCACACCTGTCGGCGTTGCAAAAAAAGTTCCGTCATCAAGTTTAACCGAAACGTTTCCGTCGTTTGCGGCAACCCAGCCGAGCTGCCACATTTTATGGCAAATGTCGCAAAGCTGCTCTTTTATAAGTTTTTCGTCCATTGTTTTGCCTCCCTATTCAGGATTCTTGAATACTGTAAAAATCAAAGTTTAAAACTTCTGAAAATATTATACAGATTATTTCTTTGACTGTAAAGAGATTTCAAAAAATCAGATGTAAAGAAATGCAGAGTTACATATAGATTTGAGACTGAAAAAATAAAAAAGCGATTGAATTTGTTAGAATATAGTTACCACCCTAAACCCTAACGAAAAGGAGCTCAATCGCCATGGATAGTATAACACAAAACAGACGCTATTCGCTACATGAAAATTCAATAAAAAATAATTCTGTAAATTATGCAGATAAACAAAGGATATCGGATTTGTCTGACGGCGAGTTTTTTGATTTTGTAACATATCATTGGCTACGTAAATATTTATTGAGTTTACACACAAAAACTATAGATTTTTTGAACAATATGTGGTATTATGTCGTAGTATGGGTTTATGTAATCTTTTTTAAATTGTTCATAGGCTTATCAATTTAATCTGACGGCTAAAAGCTGTTAAAGGAGGATAAAATCAAATGCTCAAAAAAATCAGCAAAATTCCTTTTTCGGGGACTAAGGAGCAGGAAGAAAAGCTGAGACAGGAGATTGCCGTTTGTGCCGGCGACAACAGCCAACTTATGCACGTTATGCAGGTTGCACAGGAAATTTACGGCTATCTTCCCTTTGAAGTTCAGCAGATGATTGCTGACGGCATGGGTGTTCCGCTTGAAAAGGTATACGGCGTTGCAACGTTTTATGCCCAGTTTGCCCTTTCGCCGAAAGGTGAATACGCAATTTCGGTCTGTCTCGGAACCGCTTGCTATGTTAAAGGTTCGCAGGAAATTCTTGACGAACTTTGCGCCCAGCTCGGAATCGGTGCGGAAGAATGCACTCCGGACGGAAGGTTTTCGCTCACCGCTTGCCGCTGCATCGGTGCCTGCGGCCTTGCTCCCGTCATAACGGTTAACGATGACGTTTACGGAAAAATTACCGCAGCCGACGTTAAGGGCATTCTTGAAAAATATCAGTAATGCGTGAGCTTTCTCTCAATGTTCTTGACATTGCCCAAAATTCGGTTTCAGCCGATTCGAGCCTTGTTGAAATCGAAGCTTTTGAAAACACCGCAAAGCATGAGCTGACTTTGGGTGTTTTTGACAACGGAAAGGGCATGACAAAAGAACAGCTAAGTTCTGTTCGCGACCCGTTTTTTACAACACGGACAACAAGAAAGGTCGGTCTCGGCGTTCCGCTTTTCAAAATGGCGGCAGAAATGACCGGCGGAAGCTTTTCCATTGAAAGCGAAGTTGGAAAAGGCACAAAAGTTCAAGCTTTTTTCAAAACGGACAGCATTGATTTCACCCCTCTCGGTGACATGACAAGCACCGTTGTTCTTCTCATTACGATGAACACGAATATTGACTTTGTCTATCGCTTCAGGAAAGATGAAAAAAGCTTTTTGCTTGACACAAGACAGCTCAAGGAAATACTCGGCGATGTTCCCCTTTCGGAACCGAGCATTGCAAACTGGCTCACCGAGTACATCAACGAAAACACAAAGTAATTCATTTAATGCATTAACGGAGGTGCACTAAACATTATGAAAAGTATTGAAGAGCTTATGGCGCTTCGTGACGCAGCAAAAGCCAAGATGACCGCAAGAGACGATTCAACCGAAGTTATCAGAATCGTTGTCGGCATGGCAACTTGCGGAATTGCGGCGGGCGCAAGACCCGTTATGAACAAATTTTCAGAAGAAATTGAAAAAAGACACCTTTCTCACGTAACCGTTGCCCAAACCGGCTGCATCGGTATGTGTCAGTATGAACCCATTGTTGAGGTTCTTGAACCCGGAAAAGAAAAGGTAACTTATGTCAATATGACAGCAGAAAAGGCTGCAAAGGTTGTTCTTGAACACATTGTTAACGGCAAGCCCGTTGCCGAATACACTGTTGGCGCCGTTGCAAAATAAGGAGGTAACAAAATGTATCGTTCACACGTGCTTGTTTGCGGCGGTACCGGTTGTACCTCTTCAAACTCACCGGCAATTATTGAAGCCCTTGAAAAGGAAATCAAGGCAAAGGGACTTGAGGAAGAAGTCAAAGTTATCCGCACCGGCTGCTTTGGTCTTTGCGCTCTCGGCCCAATCATGATTGTATATCCCGAAGGCTGCTTCTATTCTGAAGTTAAAGTTGAAGATGTTCCGGAAATTGTTGAAGAACACCTTCTCAAAGGCCGTATGGTTAAACGCCTTCTTTATGATGAGACCGTTCACGGTCAGGAGGTTAAGCCGCTTAAGGAGACTCAGTTCTATAAAAAGCAGCACAGAATTGCGCTTCGCAACTGCGGCGTAATCAACCCCGAAGACATCAACGAATATATCGCATACGACGGTTATCAGGCTCTTGCAAAGTGCCTTACCGAGCTTACTCCCGAACAGGTTATCCAAATTGTTAAGGACTCCGGTCTTCGCGGAAGAGGCGGCGGCGGATTCCCGACCGGACTTAAATGGAGCTTTACCGCTGCCAACAAGGCTGACCAAAAATACGTTGTCTGCAACGCCGACGAAGGCGACCCCGGCGCATTCATGGACAGAAGCGTTCTTGAAGGCGACCCGCACTGCATTGTTGAAGCAATGACAATTTGCGGCTATGCAACGGGAGCAACCGAAGGTTATATCTATGTTCGTGCGGAATATCCCATCGCAGTTAAGCGTCTCAAAATTGCTATTGAGCAGGCAAGAGAAATGGGACTTTTGGGCAAAGACATTTTTGGTTCGGGCTTTGACTTTGACCTTCACGTCAAGCTCGGCGCAGGTGCATTTGTATGCGGCGAAGAGACTGCCCTCATGACTTCAATTGAAGGCAACCGAGGCGAACCGAGACCTCGTCCTCCCTATCCCGCAGTTAAAGGACTTTTTGCAAAGCCGACAACCGAAAACAACGTTGAAACCTTTGCAAACATTCCGACAATTATCCGTGAAGGCGCAGAATTCTTCGCTTCAATGGGTACCGAAAAATCAAAAGGAACAAAAGTTTTCGCCCTCGGCGGAAAAATCGCCAACACCGGTCTTGTTGAAATTCCGATGGGAACAACCCTTCGTGAAATCATTGAAGAAATCGGCGGCGGCATTCCGAACGGCAAAAAGTTCAAAGCAGCCCAAACCGGTGGACCTTCCGGCGGCTGCATTCCGGCTTCGCTCATTGACACACCGATTGACTACGACAACCTCACCGCAATCGGCTGCATGATGGGTTCGGGCGGACTTATCGTTATGGACGAAGACAACTGCATGGTTGACATTGCAAAATTCTTCCTTCATTTCACCGTTGACGAAAGCTGCGGAAAATGTACTCCCTGCCGCATCGGAACAAAGCGTCTTCTTGAGCTGCTTGACAAAATCACTTCCGGAAAAGGAACGCTTGAAGACCTCGACAAGCTTGAAGACCTTTGCTACTATATCAAAGAAAACTCGCTTTGCGGCCTCGGTCAGACCGCTCCCAACCCTGTTCTTGCAACACTCAAGTTCTTCCGCAACGAATACATTGCTCACGTTGTTGACAAAAAATGTCCGGCAGGCGTATGCAAAGACCTTCTTACATACAAAGTTATCAAAGACAAGTGCTTCGGCTGCGGAATGTGCGCAAAGCAATGCCCGGCATCGGCTATTTCAAGAACCGATTACGTTGCACCCGGAAAGAAGCTTGCCGCTTTTGAAATTGACACAACCAAGTGCGTCAAGTGCGGAGCCTGTGAAGGCGTATGCCGTTTCAAGGCTATTGTTAAGGAATAAGGAGGTACGGGATAATGGAAAATATGCTTAACATCAAAATCAACGGAATGAACCTTTCCGTTCCCTACGGTACAACCATCCTCGAAGCAGCAAGAATGGCCGGAATCGAAATTCCGACTCTCTGCTTCCTTAAAGATATCAATGAAATCGGTGCTTGCCGAATCTGCATGGTTGAAGTCAAGGGCGCACGTTCGCTTGTTGCTGCGTGCGTATATCCGATTGAAAGAGAAGGAACAGAAATCTTTACGAACACAAAAAAGGTTCGCGAATCAAGAAAAAGAACTCTTGAGCTTATCCTTTCGACGCATGACAAGAAGTGCCTTTCATGTGTCCGCAGCGGAACGTGCGAGCTTCAGCAGCTTTGCAAGGAATTCGGCGTTGACGACGAAAACTACTTTGACGGCGAAATGCTCCATTACGAATTTGACGATTCCGCCGCTCACATGGTCAGAGATAACAACAAGTGCATCCTTTGCCGCCGCTGCATTGCCGCCTGCGACCAGCAGGGAATTTCGGTTATCGGAGCGAACGCAAGAGGTTTTGACACCCACATTTCAACCGCATTTGACAAGGATCTCGCAGATGTTTCCTGCATCTCCTGCGGTCAGTGCATAGTCAACTGCCCCACCGGAGCAATCGTTGAAAAGGACGACACCGGAAAGGTTCTTGAAGCAATCAACGACCCGAAAAAATTCGTCATTGTCAACACTGCTCCGTCAATCAGAGCAACACTCGGCGAAGCCTTCGGAATGCACATCGGAACAAACGTTGAAGGCAAGATGGTTGCCGCCCTTCGCAGGCTCGGCTTTGACAAGGTGTTCGACACCGACTTTGCCGCCGACCTCACAATCATGGAGGAGGCTAACGAGCTGATTGACCGCATCACAAACGGAGGTGTTCTTCCGATGATCACCTCCTGCTCACCGGGTTGGATCAAGTATTGCGAGCATTACTTTCCCGACCAGCTTGACCACCTTTCGTCCTGCAAGTCTCCCCAGCAGATGTTCGGCGCAATAATGAAAACGTATTACGCCGAAAAAGAGGGACTTGACCCGAAGGATATCGTTGTTGTCGGCGTAATGCCCTGCACGGCAAAGAAGTTTGAAACAAAGCGTGACGGCGAATCCGCTTCGGGCTATCCGGACGTTGACATCGCAATCACAACGAGAGAGCTTGCAAGAATGATCGAAAGTGCCGGAATTTACTTCAGACATCTTCCCGACGAAAAGTTTGACTCTCCGTTCGGCGAATCCACCGGTGCGGCAACGATCTTCGGCGCAACCGGCGGCGTTATGGAAGCCGCTTTGAGAACGGCCGTTGAAAAGCTCACCGGAAAAGAGCTTGAGGTTGTTGACTTCACCGAGGTCAGAGGTATGAACGGAATCAAGGAAGCCGAATATGACATTGCCGGAAAGAAGGTCAAGGTTGCCGTTGCAAGCGGAACCAAGAACGCAAAGGTTCTCATGGACAAAGTCAGAAGCGGCGAAAGCGAATATCTCTTCATTGAAATCATGGGCTGTCCCGGCGGCTGCATCAACGGCGGCGGTCAGCCGATCCAGCACGCAGTTGTCAGAAACTTTGTTGACCTCAAGTCAAGAAGAGCCGAAGCTCTCTATCGTGCCGACGCAGAAAATCCGAAGAGAAAATCTCACGAAAACGAGACAATCAAACTTCTTTACAAGGAGTTCCTCGGCGAACCGGGAAGCCACAAGGCTCACGAGATTCTTCACACCTTCTACACCGCAAGACCGATGTTCAACAAATAAAACATAACTTTCACCGGCTGTCGAAATGGCGGCCGGTGTTTTTTCATGTTTTCGCCTTCCTTTTCATATATATGATAACCTACAGCTTTTTGGGGGAGGGATACAAATGACAGCAAGCGTTTTAATTGCACTGATTGTTTTTTGCGGAGTTTACGCTTTAATGTTTGCTTTTCAAAAAGTACGTCCGTTTGCGGCGGTTTGCGGTGCTGTTTTGTTTGCTGCTCTCGGAAGCTTCGGCGTTCTTCCGGATTTTCATTATACTCTTTCCGATGCACTTTCAGCCGTTGACATGAACGTTCTTCTCATGCTGTTCGGAACAATGGGAACAGTAACGTTTTTCATCGAGTCAAAAATGCCTCAGCTTTTGAGTGATATTCTCATTTCAAAAACAAAAAGCTTTCGCAGTGCGGTTGTTGCACTTTCGCTTTTTGCCGGATTCATTTCGGCTTTTGTTGACAACGTTGCAACCGTACTCATGATTGCACCCGTTGCGCTCGCATTTTGCAAAAAAGCAAAGGTTTCTCCCGCTCCGGCAATTATCTGCATTTCGGTTTCGTCCAATCTTCAGGGTGCGGCAACGCTTGTCGGAGACACAACGTCGGTTCTGCTTTCAAAAGCGGCGGGGCTTGATTTTACAGACTTTTTTGTTGACAGCGGAAAACCCGGAATGTTTTTTGTTGTTGAGGCCGGTGCGCTCGTTGGTGCAGCTGTTGTTTTTTTGATGTTTAAAAGAGAAAAATCACCCGTCGTTTCAGAAGAAAGGACTGTTGTCAAAGATAAATTTCCGACCGTTTTGCTTGTTCTGACAGTTGTTACACTCATTGCCGTCTCATTCATTCCATACAAAGAAAACGCTGCACCGGGTGCATTTTCAAAGCCTGAAAACACAAACGGACTTATATGCGTTTTCTTTTTTATGATTGGACTTTTGAAAAAACTTTTCAAAGAAAAAAGCCTTAAGCCGATTAAAAAACTGCTTTTTGACATTGATTTTTCAACGCTGCTTTTGCTTGCCGGGCTTTTTGTAATCATCGGTGCAGTTTCCGAAGCCGGAGTAATTAAACTTATCGGCAACACTGTTTCAAAGCTCGGAAAAGGGGCAAACGGCGTTTTTGTTGTTTATTCAATGATTGTTTGGGTCTCTGTTTTTCTTTCGGCATTCATTGATAACATTCCGTATACCGCAACAATGCTTCCGGTGGTTTCGGTGATTGCGGCTGACCTTTGTGTTGTTGACGGAATTAATGTCAATGCAAAGCTTCTTTATTACGGTCTTCTTTGCGGTGCAACGCTCGGCGGAAATCTTACCCCGGTCGGCGCAAGTGCAAATATTGCCGGTCTCGGCATTTTGAAAAAGGAGGGATATTCCGTGGGTACAAAGGAATTCATGAAGTATTCGGTTTTGTTTACTCTTTCGGCTGTTGTTACGGGATATGCTTTGATTTGGGTGATATGGGGGTAGAAAAAGCAAAAAACGGCATTTTACCGGCCCCAAATTTGTGCTGCTTTTGATTCGGCAATTTCCGACCGGGAACAGCTATCTGAATGTTGCTTGACCGGTAAAGATAGCGTTTCGTTTGCTTTTGCAATTTAGGACACAACTTTATTATTTAGATTTCAAGTTTGTATTGACATACGATGAAAAAATATAGTAAAATAACAAGTAACATTAAAATCGTGTATTGTGCGGTTTTATGAATTTTTAAAAAGGAGATGGGTCTGCATGGATACAGACGGTAACCCTAAAGGGCGATTACAAATCAAAATAATCCCGGCGCAGACCGCATCAGGTTCTTTGCGCCGCTGAAAGATGGTGCATATTATGGACGAATCCGTTTTTGAAAGTCTGCGCACTCTTGTTGAAACAAAGCAATATAAAGCACTTCGTGACGAACTTGTCGATATGGCATATGCCGATGTCGCAGAATTTATCATGAGCATTGACGAACCGCAAACTTCGGTCACAGTATTCAGAATTCTTCCGAAGGACATTTCCGCCGATGTTTTTGCTTATCTTGACAAAGACCGTCAGGCTGAAATTATTGAACTTTTCACCGACCGTGAAATCGAACGGCTTATGGATGACCTTTTTGTTGATGATGCCGTTGATATGCTTGAAGAAGTACCCGCTTCGGTTGTAAAGCGTATTCTTGAAAACACAGACAAAGAAACAAGAGAAATTATCAACCGCCTTCTTGAATATCCGGACAACTCCGCCGGCAGTGTAATGACCATTGAAATGGTTGAGCTTCACGACAGGCTGACAGTCGGCGAAGCAATCAAGAATATCCGCAGGACAGGCGTGGATAAAGAGACGATTTATACATGTTATGTTATTGATGACAAGCGTCACCTTGTCGGAACAATTCCGCTTCGCCACCTTATTCTCAACGATGAAGATGTGCCTTTGACTGAAATTATGTCAGATGACGAACAGCTTATTTCCGTCCGTACCTTGGACGACCAGGAAGAGGTTGCGTCAATTGCAAAAAAATATGACCTTTTGAGCGTTCCCGTTGTTGACAAGGAAAACCGGCTTGTCGGAATCATCACGATCGATGATATCGTTGACATCATTGATGACGAGGCAACTGAGGACTTTGAAAAAATGGCGTCTCTTCGTCCGTCGGAGGACGAATACCTTAAAACCAATGTTCTCACGCTTGCAAAAAACCGTATGCCGTGGCTTTTGATACTCATGATTTCATCAACCTTTACCGGTCAAATCATTGAAGGCTTTGAAAATCAGCTTGCGGCAATCGCCGGCCTTACGGCGTGTATACCGATGCTTATGGGAACGGGCGGCAACTCAGGTTCTCAGGCTTCAACCCTTATTATCCGCGGACTTGCCCTTGGCGAAATAAAAATCAAAGATTATTTTCGTGTTCTTTGGAAGGAGATTCGTGTTTCGGTAATCTGCGGTGCGGTTCTTGCCCTTGCAAACTGGGCAAGAATGCTGATTCTTCGTGCCGTTACCGGCGGCGACACAAGCAACAGCGTTATTTTGGTTGTTTGCCTTTCGCTTCTTTGCGTTGTTATTGTTGCGAAAATGATGGGCTGTACTCTTCCGATCATTGCAAAGCTTTTAAAGCTTGACCCGGCTCTTATGACAGGGCCTGTGATGAGTACTGTTGTTGACGCAGTTTCGCTTCTGATATATTTTGCACTCACATCAGTATTCATCACAAAAGGAATTTAAAAAGGAGGAAATACACTTTGTTCAAAAGATTCCTGTCGTTTCTCAAAGGTTATCGTATTCTCACGATAATGACTCCCGTCATGGTTTTTCTTGACGTTGTGATTGAGCTTCAAATCCCAAAAATCATGGGTGAACTCATAACAATGCTTTACTCAACGGAAAACCCCGATTTTGCTCACGATGTTCTCAACATGAAACTTCTTGAAATGCTCGGCCTTTGTGCATTGACGCTCCTTGTCGGATACATTGCCTCAAGATGCTCCGCACTTGCAAGCATGGGATTTTCGGCGAATATGCGCTCTGCACTTTTTAATAAGATTCAGGACTTTTCGTTTGAAAACATTGATAAACTCAAAGTCTCTTCGCTCATCACAAGAATGACGAGCGATACCTCAAGAATTTCAAGCGTGTTCAGTAATGTTATTGTCACGTTTGTAAGAGGACCGTTTTTGCTTGTTCTTGCGCTTAAGTATTCGCTTGAAATAAGTAAGGATCTTTCGGTGATTTTTCTTTTCTGCGTTCCGGCAATTATTGTGCTGTTGGTTATTCTCGGCTGTGCAGCCGTTCCGCTTTTCAGAAAACTTCTCAAGGTTACCGATGATTTCAACGGAACGCTTCGGACAAATATCAACGGAATCCGTGTTGTAAAATCATTCGTCCGTGAAGACTACGAAAAAGAAAAGTTTGAAAAGGTCAACGATGCGCTTGTTCAAACAAGCATCAGGGCACAGAAGATTGTTCTTTATATTGCTCCGCTTTTGATGGTTGTAATTTACGGCTGCATGGTTGCCGCTCTTTTCCTCGGAAGTAAAATCGTAATCAGCGACACTCTTGCAGGAGTGAGCGGCGGACTTGAAGTCGGCCAGATTACAACTTTCACTTCATACATTTCTCAGGTTCTTTCTTCGCTCATGACAATTCTTATGGTATTCGTCACCATTGCAACGGCAAAAGCTTCGGTTGAAAGACTCGGTGAGGTTTTTGATCAGGTTCCGTCGGTTACCGATGAAAACGGCGACGAAAACCTTACTGTTGAAGACGGAAGCATTGAATTTAAAAATGTTTCGTTCAAATATGAAAAAGAAGCCGTTAAGAATGTTCTTGACAACGTTAATCTTAAAATCAACAGCGGTGAAACAATCGGAATTATCGGTTCAACCGGCTCGGCAAAATCAACGCTTGTTCAGCTTATTCCCCGCCTTTATGACGCAACGGAGGGCGAAGTTTTTGTTTCCGGTCATAACGTTAAGGATTACAAATTCAAAAACCTCAGAAAAGAGGTTTCAATTGTTCCGCAGCAGCACTTTCTTTTTTCCGGAACAATCAAGGATAACCTTCTTTGGGGTGACCTTTCGGCAACCGATGAAGAAGTTATTGAAGCCGCAAAAGCAGCACAGGCTCATGACTTCATAATGGAAAAAGAAAAAGGCTATGATACCGAAGTCGGTCAGGGCGGAAACACTGTTTCCGGCGGTCAGCGTCAGCGTCTTTGCATTGCAAGAGCACTTTTGAGAAAGCCGAAAATTTTGATTCTTGATGATTCCACAAGCGCAGTCGATACCGCAACCGACGCAAAAATCAGAGAAGCGCTTAAGGGCGAAAAATTCAAGAATATCACAAAGATAATAATCGGTCAGCGTATTACCTCAATCATGAACGCAGACAGAATAGTCGTTCTTGAAGACGGAAAAATCTGCGGAGTAGGAACGCATGACGAACTTGTTAAAAACAATGAAGTATATAACGAAATCTTCGTATCTCAGCAGGAAGGAGTGTTGGCGCAATGAGTGAAAAAACTCCCGTAACCGAGGCTAAGACCGAGGAAGAAATCAAAGAAAAAGCTGTTTCTTCGCCGGAAAATACCGAAGATGAATCTGTTGCCGAAGA
Source organism: uncultured Eubacteriales bacterium (assembly GCA_934552855.1). Taxonomy (GTDB): domain Bacteria; phylum Bacillota; class Clostridia; order Oscillospirales; family Acutalibacteraceae; genus UBA6857. The sequence goes on from CAKTEU010000002.1 coordinate 18,472, forward strand.
AAACGGCAAAGGCAAAAAGAAAAAATCAAAAAAGAATAAAAAAGAAAAAGAGAAAAAAGAACTCACCGAAGAAGAAAAGAAAAAGCTTGAAGAAAAAAAGAAGCTGAAGCCCAAAGATTCAAAAAAGGCCGCAAGACGGCTTCTTAAATATCTTGCCGGGCAAAAAAAATGGATGTTTGTTGTTGCTTTTCTTGTTGTTATGACAACTGTTATCGGTGTTATTTCAACTCTTGCCATGCAGCCGGTCTATAAAACTCTTGAAGAAGTAATCAAAACAAAAAGCATTTCCGGTTCGGACGCAATGGCTGAAATTGTAAAATGGATTTTTGTTATGGCGGTGGCTTACGCCGTTTCTGCCGTGTTCAGTTTTCTTTATACAAGAATCCTTCTCACAACATCACTCAAGGTTGTTGCAAATCTTCGCCGTGACCTTTTCAACCATCTTCAGCATCTTCCCATTAGCTATTTTGACAAGCGTAAAACCGGCGAAATCATGAGTCACTTTATCAGTGACGTTTCAAGAATCAGCGACCTTGTCAGCAGCGATTTTCCGAACATTATTTCGTCTTCAATCTCTGCGGTAATGACGCTGACAATCATGATAATCATGAGTTGGAAAATTACGCTCACAATGACAATTGCAATTGCGTTCATGGTTGCCGTTGTTATGGCAATCACCGCAAAATGCTCTCCGCTTTTCAAAAAAGCTCAGCAGGCAACGGCCGAATGTAACGGCTATGTTGAAGAATATGTCAGGGGAATCAAAGCTGTAAAAATCTTTTGCTATGAGGAAAGAAGTAAGGAACAGTTTCGTATTCTCAACGAAAACCTCAGAAAAACCGGTGTAAAATCAAACATCATCGGCGGCCTTATGAGTCCGCTCCTTTCAATGATTATGAGAATCAACTATGCGATTGCGCTTTCGCTTGGTGTATGGCTTGTTCTCAAAGGTCAAATGCAGCTTCCCTCGCTTATCACATATTTGAGTTACGCTCAAAGCTACGGCTCGCCGGTTGCTTCAATTGCTTCAAGCTATAACTCGTTTGTTGCCGCTCTTGCCGGCGCAGAAAGAATTTTTGAAGTTCTTGACACAGAGGTTGAAACCGATGAGGGCAAGGTTACCCTTGTCAAGCTTGTTAAAGACAGAATGGGTGAGGAGATTGAAGTTACTCCGGAAAGTGAAAACGGAAGCTACGCATGGAAAATTCCGAAATTCGGCGGAAGGTTTTCTTATGTTCCCGTTCAATGCGATGTCGATATCAAAAACGTCACCTTCTCTTATGTTGAAGATAAGCAGGTTCTCAAGAATGTTTCAGCCCACGCAAACAGCGGAGAAAAACTTGCGTTTGTCGGTTCAACCGGAGCCGGAAAAACAACAATAACAAACCTCATCAACCGCTTTTATGAAATTGAAGAAGGCGAGATTACCATTGACGGAATTTCAATCAAGGATATCAAAAAGTCCTCTCTTCGTTCTTCAATGGCATTTGTTCTTCAGGATTCAAGGCTTTTTGTCGGAACAATAAAAGACAATATCAGATACGGAAAGCTTGACGCAACCGATGAAGAAATTGTTGCGGCGGCAAAACTTGCAAACGCCCACGCTTTCATTGAAAAGCTTCCGGACGGTTATGATACGGAGCTTTCCGCCGACGGTGTAAACATCAGTATGGGTCAGTCTCAGCTTCTCAATATTGCAAGAACGGCAATTGCCAACAAGCCGCTTTTGGTTCTTGACGAAGCAACAAGTTCAATCGATACCCGCACCGAACGCCTGATTGAAAAGGGTATGGACAAGCTTATGGCAGAAAAAACCGTTCTTGTAATTGCTCACCGCCTTTCAACCGTACGAAATTCGGAGAATATCATTGTTCTTGAAAACGGTGAAATTATAGAAAGCGGAAATCACGATGAACTTATTGCTCTCGGCAAAAAGTATTATCAACTTTATACCGGTGCGTTTGAAATGACGTGATTGATAATTGCCGAAAACAAAAGTGTATGAAAAAATCGTCTGTCGTGTGTTGCGGCGGACGATTTATTTGCTTGAAAAAACGCATGTTTTATCCCTGTTGCTTTTTCAACACTTTTATATCGTATTGTGGAAGAAGTTGTTTTGTTGTTGACAGCAAAAGAGTTCGGTGATAAAATTAAGCAATAATTAATGATAAGGAAAATAACAATGGAAAAGTTTAAAAAAATTGTGTTTGGCAAACCCTTTTGCATGATCTTTCTGATTGCGGGCTTTATATACGGTCTTGTTCTTCCGTGGTGCTGGGGAAATAATCCTTTTGATGAATACGGAACACTCAGCATACTTTGCGAGGACAGAAAAATATTCTTTTGGATATGGGTACTTTTTATTGGCGGCGCATACTTTTTGAATACAAATTTTGCTTATATAAAATATAAAGACAGCAGTAAAATTCTTCGCATTTTGAGTGTAATCACTCTTTTTGCCTGCTGTGCAATAGCACTTTCTTTAAAACACGATGTTCACAGTTGGAATTTAAAGCGTATTGTTCATTGGATTGCAACGGGACTTTATATCGCTTGTGTTGCGCTTTCGGTTTTCATTTTTTTAATGCGCAACAGAAAGATATACAAGGGCTTTGGTGTGCTTTCAATTTTAACCTTGCTGATTGTTGCGGTGATTCCCGTATGGCTGCTCACAATCGGAAAAAGTGCAATGATGGAAATGATTCCAAATGCTTTTTTTCAAATCATGCTTTTTGTAATGAATTTTATAATGCCGGCCGAAAAACGCACAAAAAACAGCATTGCGGCAAAAGTTTGAATTTTCGGCGGATATGCTCTGAAAGCCTTTAAAACATTATGTAAGTTTCGGAGGAAATATGGAAGATAAGTTTGTCAAATGGGCAGCGGAGCTTCAAAGTCTTGCACAGGCCGGAATGACCTATGGAAAAGATAAGTTTGACTTTGAACGCTATGAGCGAATAAGAGAAATTTCCGCAGAAATGATGGAAGAAAAAACCGGCCTTCCGCTTGAAAAAGTGAAAGAGCTTTTTTGCGGCGAAACCGGTTATCAAACTCCGAAGGTTGACACAAGGGCAGCGGTATTCAAAGACGGAAAGATTTTGCTTGTTCATGAGAATAACGGAAAATGGTCGCTTCCGGGCGGCTGGTGCGATTTTGACAAATCCATCGGCGAAAACACCGCAAAGGAAACGCTTGAGGAAGCCGGCGCAATTGTTAAGCCCGAAATGCTCATTGCCGTTCAGGACCGAAACCGCCATAACACGCCGCCTTATGCTTACGGTGTTGTCAAAGCTTTTGTTCTTTGCACATATCTTTCGGGTGAATTTTCAAAAAATATCGAAACAACCGAAAGCCGATTCTTTTCAAAAGAGGAGCTTCCCGAAAATTTTGCAAACGAAAAGAACACCAAAGAGCAAATACTCATGTGCTTTGATGCGAACGAAAGTGATAATTGGAAAACACTGTTTGATTAAAAATACAAAAGAGTGCTGCAACCAATAAAATGCAGCACTCTCTTTTTTATTTGCTCGCCTTTTTCAAAAGCGATTTGATATCGCTTGACGTGAAAACATATTTTTTGTCGCAGAATCGGCAGCAAACCTCGGTCTTTTCGTCCTCGGCCATGCTCAAAAGTTCGTCCTTGCCTGTACTGATGAGAGCGGCTTCAACACGTTCCCTTGAACAGTTGCATTTATAAACGGGGGAGGCGGTGTCAAGAACTTCAAGTTCAAATTCCGAAAGCGCATGGCGGCAGATGTCCTCCGGGCTCATGCCCTGCGTGATGAGCGTTGTGACCGGCTCAATGTTTTGAATTGAACGTTCAACTTTTTCAATCGTGTCGTCCATAGCTGTTGGAAGAAGCTGAATGATAAAGCCGCCGGCAGCCTTGATTGAAAGGTCTGGGTTAACAAGTACGCCGAGTGCGCAAACCGTAGGCGTTTGTTCACTGACTGCAAAATATGACGTGATGTCTTCGGCAATTTCGCCCGTAACAATAGGTGTTTGTCCAATGTAAGGCTCTTTTAGCCCAAGGTCTTTTATAACCGTAACATAGCCGTCAGTGCCGACTGCACCGGCAACGTCAAGCTTTCCCTTTTTATTGAGCGGAATTTCAACAACCGGATTTTGAACGCAGCCTCTGACATTCCCCATAGAATCGGAAACAGCCATAACCGTTCCGGCGGGGCCTTTGCCATTGATTTTGAGCGTCAATGAATCGTCCTTGCCCTTGAGTGCACTGCCCATGAGAGAAGCCGCAGTTAAAAGCCTTCCAAGTGCCGCAGAAGTTACGGCAGAGGTTTTGTGAATCCTTTCCGCTTCGCTTACAATATCGGTTGAGTTGACTGCCATAACGGTCAGTGTTCCGTCAACCGAGATACATCTTACAAGATTATTCATAGTTTATACCAATAATGCGGCAATTGCCGCAACCTTTCTTTTTAAAAACTGAAAAGTATCAAACAAATTGCGTTCCGTGCTTTTTGCAAACAAAAACGGCACGCTCGCTGTTTTCATTAACCGGATTTTTTGTCATGTCGTCATAAATTCCGATAACTTCAAACCGAAACTCCCGAAGCATATTTTTAAGCTCGGAAAGTTCGTATCCTCGTTCGCAAAACTCTTCGCTGTATCGAACATATACGCCGTCTTCATCTTCGTCTTCTTCAAAAATATCAAGATTTATGAGTGTTGTTTCATTGTCCTCAAGCAACGTGTTTTGCCAAACGCAAAAAATGTTTTCAAGTTCATAGACAAAAGTGTTGTCTGCAAGAACGTTTCTGTGTTTGAAAAGAGTGTTTACGTCAAAAATAAACACACCGCCGTCATTCATAAAAAGCGCAACACGCCTGAAAATTTCTTTCAGCGTTTCGGTGTTTGTAACGTGGTTGAGGCTGTCAAGGGTGCAGACTGCCGCATCAATAGTTCCGAACATATCAAGTTCTTCCATTTTTTGGCAAAGAAAAAGAGCGTCAAAGTTTTTTTCAAGCTTTTTTTCCTGCGCCCGTGAAAGCATCTCTTCCGAAGCGTCAATGCCAACAACGTCAAAACCTTTATTTGCAAACATTTCCGAAAGAGTGCCTGTTCCGCAAGCCATATCAAGCAAAATCCCCTCACCGATTCCGTTTTCGGCAAGGAGACTGATGATATAGTCAAAGCGGCTTTCATATTCGGCGTTTTTCATCAAAAGGTCATAAAAAAACGCAAAATCCTTATAGCCTGCCATTTGCCGCACCTCATTTGTTAAGCTTGTCAAAAAGCGGCTGATAGCCGTCCTTTGTGCGGTTAACACGGCTGATTGTTGCGGTGCTTGCGCCGGTTTCTTCAACAATGTCGCTGTAAACTTTTTTCTGGTCAAGCATACGTGCAACCACGGCACGCTGCGAAAGTGAAGCGAGTTCGGTTTTTGTGCAAAGTGCGTCAAAAAGTGCGGCGCATTCCTCTTTTGTTTCAACCAGCATTATCAGATCAAACAAAAAGTCAATGTTTTCTTCCGTCGTTCTGTTAGCCATTATTATAAATCCTTTCTCAAAGGGCGGCGAATTTTAACTGTTTTGTGAAATCCCTATATGCCGCCTGCAACTATGAATATTTTAGCACATTAAATCGAAAAAGTAAATAGTATTTTTAACAAAGGTGACTTTTTATATTTGTTCAGAATGACTTGATTTTTGGCTGTACTCGAATAATACAAACATAGAATTATATTCGCAGGGGGAGTCGCTTGAGGCATCCATTGGGTTTATCCTTTTGCAACTCGTAAATTATTGGCGCAAGCATTCGGTTTTGTTCGTACGGGTCGGACCTGTGCCGACCCAAAAACCAAACTGTTTGCACCACATAAATTTGTTGCAAAACGGTAAGGTTTAATTCGTAGGGGAGTCTCGCGAGGCTCCCGTGGGATTTTGCCTTTTGTACCGTATTAATTCTTACGAAACCGTGCGGTTTAACCTTGGCTCCCTCCTGTGAGGGAGCTGTCGGCTGTGCCGACTGAGGGAGAGATTTTTTTACGCTAACGCCGCATTAAACCCACGCTCCCTCCGGCACTGCGTTCCACCTCCCTCACAGGAGGGAGGCAAAATTAAACCGCAAGATTTCATATAAATTTTTGTGCTGCAAAAGGGTAAATCCCACGGAAGCCTTGCGAGACTCCCATACGGTTATAATTCTATGTTTGCACCTTAAAAAACGGTTTCGCAAATTTGTATACAAAAACCAAACAATTGTTTATAATTTTATATGCTGCAAGCGGTAACGTTCATAGGTCGGCACGGGTTCGACCCATACGAATTATCAAGATAAATGAAGAGAAAGAACAAACCCCACAAAAACATTTGCAATCCATGACCGATATGTGCTATAATATATGACGAAATTTTTACAGAAAAAGCGTACTTTTTAAAAGTACAAAAATTTTTCATCGGAATTTGAAAGGATTGAAAAAAATGTTTAATCTTCTTGTTTTGACCTACGCCCAAAAAACGGCAATTTCTGCCGTAATAATCGTTTTTGTTCTTTTGGCGGTTCTTTTTGTTGCGCTCGGTTTTGTCTTTTTCCATATAGCTCTTGGCTCAAAGCGCCGAGAGGACGAAACCGTTCCTTGCAAAAATAGCCTTTTTGAACGTAATGCGGATAACAAAACCCTTCAGGACGGCTATAAATGGTTCGATGAAAACTATAAGCAGGATGTAACGATAAAAAGCAGAAAGGGGATTGCCCTTCACGCAACGGAGTTTCGCAATCCGTCAAACAGCAACGTATGGGCAATCTGCATCCACGGCTGGACAAATGTAAAACGTGAAATGTCCGCTTATGCAATGGAGTATTACCGTCGCGGCTTCAATGTGCTTATTCCGGACCTTAGGGGACATGACCACAGCGAAAGCAAGTATGTTTCAATGGGCTGGCTTGACAGGCTTGATGTTGTTGATTGGATCAACAGCCTTGTTCAGGAAAACCCAAAAGTTAAAATTATTATTCACGGTGTTTCAATGGGCGGCGCAACAACAATGATGGTTACCGGCGAAGAGCTTCCGAAAAATGTTGTTCTTGCCGTTGAGGACTGCGGCTACTGCGGAGTTAAGGAAATTTTTGTTGACCAGTGTGTGAGAAAATATCATCTTCCGCCGAAAATTGCAATTCCTGCCGCAACATTTGTCAACAAAATTATGAACGGTTTCTTTTTTGGCGAAGCCTCATCGGTTGAACAGCTCAAAAAATCAAAAACACCGACTCTTTTTCTTCATGGCGATAAGGATGAATTTGTTCTTCCGGAAAACCTTGACATCGTTTATAAGGCCTGCGCCGCACCGAAAGAAAAGCATGTTATCCATGGTGCGGAGCACGCTGTTTCCGCTCTCTGGTTCCCGGAGGAGTATTGGAAAACCATTGACGGATTTTTGAACAAGTATCTTTATGAAACTCCGGTTTCGCCGGAAAAATAAAATCGTTTCATCATTGGTGAAACGGTTCATACAAAACCGTTGCTCCGACCTGCACAGCAGAAGGATACACCGTTTACAAGTGCTCACGTTGTGATGTAACCGAAAACAGAGACATCGTTCCTGCTCTCGGTCACACTCCCGTTGCAGTAGCCGGAAAAGCTCCGACCTGCACCGAAACCGGTCTCACCGACGGCGTTAAGTGCTCGGTTTGCGGAACCGTAATCACCGCTCAGAACGTTATCCCGGCAACAGGTCATACCGATGCTGACGGCGACAACGCTTGCGACGTTTGCGGCGCAACAATCAAAAAGCTTACATTCATTGATAAGCTTAAAGCTTTCTTCCAGAAGATTATCGACTGGTTCAAGAATCTCTTCAAATAAGGAATACAAGGTTTTCTACACCGATTAACGATACAATTCATTCTTCACTTCTCTTGTATTCACTTGAAAGAAAAGGTGCGTTCCGTTTAGAGCGCACCTTTTCGTTTTGTTGTGTGTTTTGGTATAATGCAGAACTTTTTTTGCAGCATGAAAACGTATATGCCGCATATGTAACAAAACAGTCAATATGCCGATTTGTGTTCTATTTTTGAGAAAACGGTTGACGAGCAAAACTGCCTATGATATCATATAAAAAGCAAACACCGTGTAACAAAAATATATTAAAAGGAGTTTACGATGGAAAAAAAGCAGGATTTGAAATTTTTTGCAAAACCGACAAAGGGAAAAATGAAAGGTCTGTTGATTGTATTTGCATGGATTTTTCTTTGGAACTTTATTTATCAGGCAGTTCATGGAGTTTGGCATGAGATGCCAATTGCAAACTGGGCATTTTTTATCAGTGTAACAATTTTTTTCATGCAGGAAGAGCTTTCTTATAAAGCCCGATTTTGGCATACGCTTATCGGCGGGAGTGTTGGACTTCTTCTTGCGGCCGGATTGGTTGCGGTTTATGCGCTGCTTGCAAAAAGCGGAGTGTCCGCATTGGTTTCAATAATGCTTCCTCTTGCAGTAAGCGTTGCGGCGTTGATTTTGCTGAATCCTTATCTTCCGGTTTTCTTCAACAATGTGGGATTCTGTTATTTTATCATTGCGCTTATTGATGCCGAATCGGCAATTGCAAAGCTTCCGATTTATCTTCTTTCACTTCTTCTTGGAAGCATTTGTCTTAACCTTGGCTGCAGCGGACTGCTTGCGCTTTATCAAAAAGCAATGATTAAAAAGGCCGCCGCAAAGCTTGCAGCTCAAAAAGACGTTCAGCCTACTGTATAAATATAAGAGAATATATAGACATAAGAACTGTCGTGTTTAGCGCAGAACAAAGAGTAAAATCAAAATTAAAAAGCTATAATTCATGACTAACACCAAAAAAGGCGTGTTATGAATTATAGCTTTTCTTTTTAGGCTATTAGAAACCGTTTTTACTCTTTAAAACTTTTACTCGCTTGCAATACTGATACAGCTTCATAGTAAAAAAACGCTTTATGTATCTAAATTCGACAGTTCCTTTTTGAACAAAAACCGCCGTAAAAACGACGGTTTAGATTGATTTTACTTTTCTTCTTCCGGTTTATCTTTATGATAAAAAAGATTTACAAACACAAAATAAGCAAGCTTAAAAATATAAGCTGTTGAAAGCTCGTGGTCATAAAACGGCTCAAAAAGCATACCCCAAGAGCAGTAGCAAACAAAAGCGAAAGCGGTTTTTTCTTCAAATTTACAGTCGTAATCCTTTTGAATAAACTTGAAAAATGAATTAATAAAAATTTTTGGGTATCTGGAAAATTTGTTGTATCCCTTGGCGGAATTAAAAACATCAAAAAACTTTTTGCTTTTTTCAATGTAAGAGATTAAGTCTTTGATTTTGAGTTTATCTTCGCCCATATGAGAATAAACGGCTTTAACAATTTCGCAAAGACCTTAAGTATTTCGTCGAGAATACTGTTTGAGTAATCTTCAATGCTGGTGTAATGTGTATAGAAAGTAGAGTTGCATACTTCCGCTTTTTCGCAAAGCTCCAAAACGCTGATTTTTTCGTCTTTGTGTTTTTTCAAAAGTTCCATAAATGCTCTTTGAAGATTGCGCTTTGTTTTTCTAACATTAAGGCGTTCCTTCTTTTGCGGAAGAGAAAGATCCTCTTCTTCTGAAATCGGCAGTTCTCCAAACGGTTCGTGGTTATTGAAATGATTCAAAAACACTTTGAACGAATAAAAAGCAATGAGCGAAACCTGATAAATCGCTTCTGATTCGTTTTCATTAGGAGAAATTTCCGCACAAAACTGAATCGCACCGGTAATGATAAAACAAAATACTGATTTTAGCTGAGCAATTTCTTCCTTTGTCGAATCTTCTCTGATGAAAGCCGGAAAGAATTCAACAAGATGGTCAAAAAGCTTTTGAGAAAGCGACTTGGTTTTTCCCATTGCATGAATTGCGGCAATCGCAATTTCATCGTCAAAATGCGGCATCTCGGGAATATAATTTTCTTTTTCCATTTCGCCGGCAAAATACGGAAAATTTAAGTTGACGCAAAAATCTAAAACAGAACTGATGCAGTAATATTCAATCTGTTCTTCAAGATCAAAAATGTCGTAATAGCTGCGATAAAATGTTGAACGGTTGACGTGGGCTTCTTTGCAAAGCTCAACAACCGTAATTTTTTCCGTTGGTCTTTCTTTTCGAAATTCGATGAATTTTAAATAAAGCTTGACCTGTGTGTTACTGAGCGACGGAACAAAAACCTTATTCTGGCTCAAAAAAACACATCCTCTCCCAAAAGTTAATAAACTGAAAATTTTTCTTTAACTATTTTACTAAATTATTAATACAAAGTCAAAAAAACGAGTACGACAATGGACAAAAACGGGAAAGTTGTCTCATGTTCTTTAGGTGACTGTATTCACATTTTTTTGAATATTTGAACAAATTTGAGGAACAACAATAGAGTGAAAAAATGCATCGGAGGCGTGAAAAAATGAGAAAAAGCGGAATACTTCTTTCAATAACATCGCTTCCGGGAAATTACGGAATCGGAACGCTTGGAAAAGCCGCGTTTGATTTTGTTGATTTTCTTGCCTCTTCCGGTCAGTATTACTGGCAGATTCTTCCGCTTAATCCTCCCGGCTTCGGCAACAGTCCGTATCAGGCACATTCGGCTTTCGCCGGCAATCATTTTTTGCTTGATCCTCATTTTCTTTTAAATGACGAACTGCTTTCAAAAAGCGAGGAAGAGTCGCTGCGGTTACCAAATACCGGCAGAGTAGACTATTCAAATTTTAATCTTTCAAGGCTTGCTGTTTTAAAAAATGCTGCCGAAAGAGTGGGGGAGAGTGACGAAAATTTTAAGCGTTTTGTCCTTGAAAACTCCTTTTGGCTTGATGATTACTGCATGTATATGGCACTAAAAGAAAAAAATGAAATGAAAGGGCTTTCAAAATGGAAAGGTGATATCACGCACTTTGACGAAAAAATTGCGGCGGCTCACAAAAAACTTCAGTTTCTTTTTTTTCGTCAGTGGGAAAACCTGAAAGCTTATGCAAACAAAAACGGTGTTCACATCATCGGTGATATACCGATTTATGTTTCGCACGACAGTGCGGATTTTTTTGCAAACAAAGAGCTGTTTTTGATTGATGAGTGGGGAAATCCGTCTGCACTTGCAGGTTGTCCGCCGGATTCCTTTGCAAAAGAGGGACAATTGTGGGGAAATCCGATATATAATTGGGAAAAAATGGAGCAAAGTGGATTTGATTGGTGGAAAAAACGCTTTTTGCTTTCACAAAAAATGTTTGATGTGGTGAGAATTGACCACTTCCGTGGATTTTATGAGTATTACAGTGTACCGTCGGGCAGCGTTAATGCGGTGAATGGTGAATGGAAAAAAGGTCCGGGAATGAATTTTGTTTGTGAAATTAAAAAGGCTTTTCCATCCCTTGGAATAATTGCGGAAGATCTCGGTTTTCTTACCGATGAAACAAGGACATTTTTTAAAGAAAGCGGCTTTCCCGGAATGAAAGTTTTGCAGTTTGCGTTCGACGAAAAAAACAGTGAGCACCTTTTGCACAACTTTTCAAAAAACTGTGTGGTATACACGGGAACGCACGATAACCCGACAGTTGTTGATTGGCAGTGCGTTGCAAAAAAGGAGACGCTTTCTTTTGCAATGGATTACCTCGGCGCAAAAAATTCCGCCGACCTTTCCAACTGCTTTATAAGGGCTGCGCTTTCAAGTGTTGCCGAAACCGCAATTGTTCCAATTCAAGATTGGCTCAAAAAAGGGAAAAACGGACGAATGAACACGCCCTCAACGGTCAAGAATAATTGGGAATTCAGGATTCAAAACGATGAACTTTCAAATAAGCTTTCAAAAAAGATTTTATTCTACACAAATCTTTTTTCAAGAAAGCAACCACAGGAGGAAACAAAATGAAAAAAATAATTTCTCTTTTTCTCTCATTCATTCTTCTTTTTGCGCTTGCGGCGTGCAAGTCAACAACTGAGAACACAACGTCGGGCGGTGCGAGCGAAAATAAACCCGCAGCGGCAACGGAAATTTATTTTTTGAACTTCAAGCCGGAAATTGCTTCAGTTTATGACAAAATCGCAAAAGATTACAAAGAAAAAACCGGCGTAACCGTGAAGGTTGTCACCGCCGCATCCAACGGCTATGAGCAGACCCTCACGTCAGAAATTGCAAAAAGCAATCCGCCGACAATTTTTCAAATCAACGGTCCCGTCGGCTATCGCTCTTGGGCTGATTACTGTGCCAATCTCAAGGATACTGCACTTTACTCTTTCCTTTCCGATAAGTCGCTCGCAATCAAAAGCGGCGATTCGGTATACGGAATCCCTTATGTTGTTGAGGGGTACGGTATAATTTACAACGAAGAAATCACCGATAAGTACTTTGCACTCAAAGATAAAGGCACTTCGTTTTCTTCGATGGATGAAATCAATTCCTTTTCAAAGCTTAAGGATCTTGTTGAAGATATGCAGAGCAAAAAAAGCGAACTCGGAATTGACGGAGTTTTTGCTTCAACGTCATTTTCAAGTGGTAACTCGTGGCGTTGGGATACTCACCTTGCAAACGTTCCGCTATACTATGAATTTTCCGAAAACGAGGATTTTGAAGATCCGACCCTTGCCGGACTCGGAACGAGCGATATAAAATTCACTTACAGCGACAATTTTAAAAATCTTTTTGACCTTTATATAAATAATTCCGGAACGGCGAAGAACCTCATCGGCAGCAAGAGCGTCAACGATTCCATGGCGGAATTTGCGCTCGGTAAGGTTGCAATGGTTCAAAACGGAAACTGGGCATACAAAGACATCTCCGGCGTTGACGGAAATACTGTCAAAAAAGACAAGATAAAAATGCTTCCCATTTATACGGGCATAAAGGGCGAAGAAAATCAGGGTCTTTGCATCGGTACGGAAAATTATCTTGCGATAAATTCAAAGGTTTCCGAAGCAAAGCGAAAGGCTTCGGCTGACTTCCTTGAATGGCTTTTCTCCTCTGAAGAAGGAAAGCGGTATATAACAGAAGAACTCGGCTTCATTTCACCGTTTAATACCTTTGATGAGGACGAGCGCCCCGAAGATCCGCTTGCAAACGAAATTCTCAATTGGATGGAAAAAAAGGACATCAAAAGTGTTCCGTGGATTTTTACGTCTTTTCCAAGTGAAACGTTCAAGCAGGATTTTTCAAACGCACTTTTGCAGTATGCACAGGGTTCGATTGATTGGGACAAGGTTGTTTCAACCGTTAAAACCGCATGGAAAAATGAATATCAGGCTTCATAAAAATTAAAAAGGGGTGGTCATAATGGGAAAAAACTTGAAAAAATATTATCCGGTGTTCGTTTTGCCCACCTCTGTTGCATTTTTTATTGCGTTTGTTTTTCCGTTTCTCGCGGGAATTGTGCTTTCATTCACAAAGTTTACAACGGTAACAAATGCAAAGTGGGTAGGGCTTGACAATTATATCAAGGCTTTTTCAAATTCCGATTTTCTTAATGCACTTTGGTTCACGGTGAAGTTCACCTTTGTTTCTGTTGTAACAATTAACGTTATCGCTTTTGCGCTTGCGCTTCTTCTCACACGGTCAATCAAGGGAACAAACCTTTTCAGAACGGTGTTTTTTATGCCGAACCTCATCGGCGGAATTGTCCTCGGCTATATCTGGCTGCTTATCATAAACGGCGTTTTGCAATTTTTCGGTGTAACGGTCACTTATGACGCAAGCTACGGCTTTTGGGGGCTTGTTTTGCTCACGAACTGGCAGCTTATCGGTTATATGATGATTATTTATATTGCCGGAATACAAAATATACCAACCGACCTTATTGATGCGGCAAAGGTTGACGGTGCGGGCTTTTGGGGAATCCTTCGCCATGTTATTATCCCGATGGTAATGCCCTCGGTCACAATTTGTTTGTTTTTGACAATTACAAATTCTTTTAAGCTTTTTGATGCCAACCTTGCGCTTACCGACGGTGCGCCGGGTCGTGAAACGGCAATGCTTGCGCTTGATATTTATAAAACCTTTTATGCCCGAACCGGTTGGCAGGGAGTGGGGCAGGCAAAAGCGGTAATCTTTTTTATCCTTCTTGCAATCATTGCGCTTGTTCAGCTTGCTCTTACTCGCCGAAAGGAGGTTGAAGCATGACAAGAAAAAAGGAAAAGCTTTCTCACGCATTGGTTTATCTTATTCTTATAATCATGTCCGTGATTTTTCTTGCGCCGATTTTCATTGTGCTTTTCAATTCTTTCAAATCAAAGCTTTATATCACAAGTGAACCGTTTGCTTTTCCGAACAGCGAAACCTTTGCAGGGCTTGAAAATTATATCGGCGGACTTTCAAAAACGGGCTTTTTCAGTGCATTCGGCTGGTCGCTTTTCATCACAGTCGGTTCCGTTGCGGCAATTGTTTTGTTCACGTCGATGACCGCTTGGTATATCACAAGGGTAAAAAACAAATTCACATCGTTTTTGTATTATGCTTTCGTTTTTTCAATGATCGTTCCGTTTCAAATGGTCATGTTTACAATGGTAAAAACGGCGAATGCTTTAAAGCTTGACAATCCTGTAGGAATAATTCTTATTTATCTCGGCTTTGGAGCAGGACTTTCGGTGTTCATGTTCAGCGGTTTTGTCAAAGGTGTTCCGATTGAAATTGAAGAGGCGGCAATGATTGACGGCTGCGGCCCGATAAGAACGTTTTTTCTTGTTGTTTTTCCAATCATGAAGCCGACCGCAATAACCGTTGCAATTCTCAACGCAATGTGGATTTGGAACGATTATCTTTTGCCGTATCTCGTAATCGGAACGGATTACAAAACAATCCCGATTGCAATTCAGTATCTCAGGGGCGGCTACGGCTCAATCGACATGGGCGCAATGATGGCAATGCTTGTGCTTGCAATTATCCCGATTGTAATTTTTTATCTTTTCTGTCAGAAATATATAATCAAAGGCGTTGTTGCGGGAGCAGTCAAGGGATAATCCGCAGCAGAAAGGGCTTCAGATATGGCAAGTATAACACTTAAAAATATTTTCAAAACCTATCCGGACGGTTTCACAGCCGTTAATAATCTCAGCCTTGAAATCAGGGACCGTGAGTTTGTTGTTCTTGTCGGTCCCTCCGGCTGCGGAAAGTCAACAACGCTTAGAATGATTGCCGGACTTGAGGAAATCACTTCCGGCGAGCTTTACATCGGTGAACGGCTTGTGAACTCGGTTGCGCCGAAGGACAGAGACATTGCAATGGTTTTTCAAAGCTATGCTCTTTATCCGGACAAGACGGTTTATAAAAACATAGCTTTTGGCCTTGAAAGAAGAAAAACGCCAAAGGACGAAATTCAAAAACGTGTTGCCGAAGCGGCAAAAATTCTTGACATTGAACATCTTCTTAACCGCAAGCCTCGTGCCCTTTCCGGCGGTCAGCGTCAGCGTGTTGCGCTTGGAAGAGCGATTGTTCGTTCGCCGTCCGTTTTTCTTTTTGATGAACCGCTTTCAAATCTTGACGCAAAGCTTAGAACGGCAATGCGCTCCGAAATCACAAAGCTTCACAAAAATCTTGACGCAACCTTTATTTATGTTACTCACGATCAGACCGAGGCCATGACAATGGGCGACAGAATTGTTGTTATGCGAGACGGAGTTGTTCAACAGGTTGCCGCTCCGCAGGAGCTTTACGACAGTCCATGCAATATGTTTGTTGCGGGATTTATCGGTTCGCCGCAAATGAATTTCATTGACGGAACGCTGAAAGACGGCAGTACCGTTATTGTTGAAGGCGATGAAATAAAGCTCGGCAAAACCGCATTAAAAGAAAACTTTGAAACCGGAAGAAAAGTTAAGCTCGGCGTAAGGCCGGAAAACATCATCACCGAAAAAAGCCGCTTTGAAAATGACGAACCCGTTCTCAAAGGCAAGGTCAGCATTTGCGAACTTATGGGCAGCGAGGTTATTCTTTATGTTGATTATATGGGAACGGAACTCACCGTAAGAGCACCGTCATACAATGCACCCAAGGCGGATGAAGAAATTGCGTTTCAATTTGAAAAAGAAAAGCTTCATCTTTTTGATGCTCAAAGTGAAAAAGCACTTATATGAAAAAGCCGCAGGCTCACCAAAAAAGTGAAAACCTGCGGTTTGATATTTAAATTATTATCCGAAAAGCGGAAATCAGATTCTTGCAACGCCGCTGTCAATTGCTGCTTTTGCAACAGCCTTTGCAACTGCGTCTTTAACTCTGGGATCAAATGCTGCCGGAATGATGTAATCAGCGTTGAGTTCGTCGTCGCTTACAAGACCTGCAAGAGCATATGCGGCGGCAACCTTCATCTTATCGTTGATGTCGCTTGCACGAACGTCAAGAGCACCGCGGAAAATACCGGGGAAAGCAAGAACGTTGTTGACCTGGTTCGGGAAGTCGCTTCTGCCGGTTGAAACAACAGCTGCGCCGCCTGCCTTTGCTTCGTCCGGGAAAATTTCCGGAGTCGGGTTTGCACAGGCAAAGATGATGGGATCCTTAGCCATGGTCTGAACCATTTCCTTGGTGAGGGTTCCGGGAGCGGAAACACCGATGAATACGTCTGCGCCCTTGATAACGTCGGCGAGAGTACCCTTTTCGCAGTTGAGGTTGGTAATTTCAGCCATTTCCTGCTTAATCGGGTTGAGCTTTTCGCGACCCTTATAGATAGCACCGGTACGGTCTGTCATGATAACGTTTTTAAGACCCATGCTCATGAGAAGCTTGATGATTGCGATACCTGCTGCACCTGCACCGCTGGTAACAATTTTAACTTCGTCAATCTTTTTGCCAACAAGCTTGAGAGCGTTTATAAGACCTGCAAGAGTGATGATTGCGGTTCCGTGCTGGTCGTCATGGAAGATGGGGATATCGCAGCATTCCTTGAGCTTCTTTTCAATTTCAAAGCATCTCGGTGCGCTGATGTCCTCAAGGTTTACGCCGCCGAACGAACCTGCAAGGAGAGCAACGGTTTTAACGATTTCGTCAACGTCCTTTGAACGAACGCAAAGGGGAATTGCGTCAACGTCGCCGAAAGCCTTGAAAAGAACGCACTTGCCTTCCATAACGGGCATACCTGCTTCCGGTCCGATGTCGCCGAGACCGAGAACCGCAGTACCGTCGGTAACAACGGCAACGGTGTTCCAGCGGCGGGTGAGTTCATAGGACTTGTTGATGTCCTTTTGAATTTCAAGGCAGGGCTGAGCAACGCCGGGAGTATATGCAAGAGAAAGGGCTTCCTTGCTGTCAACGGCTGCTCTCGGAGTAACCTCAAGCTTGCCTTTCCACTCATAGTGGAGTCTGAGGGATTCTTTTGCGTAATCCACTGTTTTCACTAACCTTTCTATATATCTGATTTAGAAGTGAACAGAAAAATAATTATTTCTCCCACGGGAAGGTGTAATCAAGTTTGAGGTCGTCACGAACCTTGCTCATTTCCTTCTGAACGGGGCCGCTTACGGGTACGCCGCTGTCTTTTCTTTCAAGCCAAACAAGATATTCTTTTTCGCCTGCGGTATAAATTCTTTCAGCACCCGGAGCCTTCTTTGAAGCACGGATTGAACGAAGAATTTCGCCTGCTTTATGTCTTGTGAATTCTTCGCCGAGGAAGTGGTTGGTGTCGATTGCGATGAAGAAGTGACCAAGATGATAGGGAACTTTGTTTCCGTTCTCGTCTTTACCGTCAAGAGCCTTACCATAGTTGTTGTCCTGAAGAACTGAGGAGAGAAGTTCAACAACCATTGCATAGCCGTATCCCTTGTATCCGCCGAGAGCTTCGCCGATTCCGCCGAGAGGGGCAAGGGCAGCTTCGCCGTTTCTGATCTTCTTGAGAGCAACGCCTGCGTCGCCGGTTACGGGTTCGCCGTCAAGGCCGATAACGGTACCGGGGTGAACGTCTTCACCGATTCTTTCATAGTATTCAATCTTACCGTTCTGGGTGATTGAAGTTGCGCAGTCAATAACAAAGTTGAAGTCTTCGTCGGTCGGAATACCGATGGTGAGGGGGTTGGTACCGAACATACCTTCAACGCCGAAAGTCGGAGCAACCGACGGACGAGCGTTTGTTCCGGTGATGCCGATGCAGCCCTGCTTTGCAGCCTGTGAAGCATAGTAACCCGCAATACCGTAATGGCAGGAGTTACGAGCAACAACCATGCCCATGCCGTATTTCTTAGCCTTATCAATAGCCATCTGCATTGACTTATAGCCGATAACCTGACCCATACCGTCGTGACCGTCAACAACTGCTGTTGTTTCGGTTTCCTTAACGATTTCAAAGTTGGTTACGGGGTTCTGAATGCCGTCGTTGATTCTGTCGATATAAATCGGCTTAAAGCGGTTGCAGCCGTGAGATTCAATACCTCTTCTGTCTGATTCAAGAAGAACGTCAACAACAATTTTTGCGTCTTCTTCCGGAACGCCAACACCAATGAAAGCGTCACGGATGAAATTTTCGGCTGTTTTCCAGTCAAGTACTACTTTACCCATGAATTATCACTCCTGTAAATTATTTGTAATTTTATTTGAAAGGATAGTAATCCTTATCATCCTTTGTTTTATCAGTCTTTGTCTGCCCAATCCATTGCTCTGCTGACAGCTTTTTTCCAGCCTGCATAGATTTTGTTTCTTTCCTCCATGCTCATGGTCGGTTCAAAAATTCTGTCAACCTCGCGGTTTGCTTCAATGTCTTCAAGGCTGTCCCAAACGCCGACTGCAAGACCGGCAAGATATGCTGCGCCGAGAGCGGTTGTTTCAACCGTCTTAGGACGGTCAACCTTTGTTTGAGCCATGTTTGCCTGAATTTGAAGCATGATGTTGCTGACCGAAGCACCGCCGTCAACACGAAGGTCAGCAATTTCGATTCCGGAGTCATCGCTCATTGCTTCAAGAAGATCGGTCATCTGATAGGTGATGCTTTCAAGAACTGCTCTTGCAATGTGAGCACGGTTAACGCCTCTTGTGAGTCCGACTATGCAGCCTCTTGCATACATATCCCAATACGGTGCGCCGAGACCGGTGAATGCCGGAACAAGATAACAGCCGTTTGCGTCGGGAACACTTTCGGCAAGCTCGTCGCAGCGGCGGGGGCTGTCGATAAGCTGAACTTCATCACGAAGCCACTTGATTACCGAGCCTGCGTTGAATGCACTGCCTTCGATTGAATAAGTTGTTTTTCCGTCAAGGCTCCATGCAACGCCCGTAAGAAGGTTGTTCTTTGATTCAACACGCTTGTCGCCGGTGTTCATAAGAAGGAAGCAGCCGGTTCCGTAGGTATTCTTTGCCATTCCGGGCTTGAAGCAAGCCTGACCGAAAAGGGCGGACGGCTGGTCGCCGATTGCGCCGCAGATGGGCACGCCTTCAAGCTCTTCAATACCGATGATTCCGCCTGCAACCCAGCCGTAAACCTGGCTTGAGGGAACGGGAGTCGGAAGAATGTTCATCGGAATGCCGAGCTTTTCGCAAAGGTATTCGTCCCAGCAAAGCTTGTCAACGTCAAAGAGCATTGTTCTTGAAGCGTTTGAATAATCGGTAACATGAACTCTTCCGCCGGTGAGGTTCCAAATGAGCCATGTTTCAACTGTTCCGAAAAGGAGCTGTCCGGCTTCGGCAAGAGCTTTTACACCGGGAACGTTATCGATGATCCATTTGATTTTTGTTGCGGAAAAGTATGCGTCAATAATAAGACCGGTGTGAGCGGTGATGTAATCGCAAAGCTCTTTATCCTCTTTGATTTTTTCGCACGTATCGGCGGTTCTTCTGCACTGCCAAACAATTGCGTTGTGAACCGGCTTTCCGGTTGCTCTGTCCCAAAGGATAGTTGTTTCACGCTGGTTGGTGATACCGATACCCGCAATGTCCTTTGCGTCAACGTCACCGGAATTGAGAATTGAGGTGATTGAGGTGATTTGACTGTAAAGAATCTTGAGCGGATCATGTTCAACCCATCCGGCCTTCGGATAAATCTGATCAAATTCGTTCTGAGCCTTGGCAATAATGGCACCGTGTTTGTCAAAAACAATGGCTCTTGAACTTGTTGTGCCCTGATCAAGGGCAAGTACGTATTTTTCCGGCATTTTCGTATCCTCCTTAAAATTGGCAGCCTGAAAACGGCTGTTTAAAACCGCAGACAATTTCTCCGTCTGCGCCCTATGAACTTAAATTCAAAGAAAAAGAGAACAGAAAACACCACCGCCACCGAAGAAGGGTAAACCTTCCCCCTGCGGTGTACTGACGGGATCATCTCTATTCTCATATCTCCATAGATTATATCTCACAAAAATATACAGTTCATACGGTAACTATTGTACTTCAAACGCTCCGTTTTGTCAACATAATTAAAAACATTTTTAAAACGATTTTCCCGTGACTTTGCAAAGAAAGCATTTAAGTTTTTCCTTTATATGGTCTCCGTGGTCAAGTTCGCCTTTGCAGCCGCAGCGTGAAGAAGAAAGGTCGTCAATATATCTTCTTGTGTAAGTTGTGTAATGCTGTGTATCGTTTTCGTTAAGCGTGATAATTCGGCAGCCGCGGACTTTTCCGTGTCCGTAAGAATAAAATGTCATTCCGGCGGTTTGAATAAGGTCAATACCTTTGACGTTTCCAATGAAAGAATTGTTGTGGTCGTGGCCGAAAACCGCACCGATTACGCCGCCTATA
Organism: uncultured Eubacteriales bacterium; assembly: GCA_934552855.1. Lineage (GTDB taxonomy): Bacteria > Bacillota > Clostridia > Oscillospirales > Acutalibacteraceae > UBA6857. Next base: position 39,111 of record CAKTEU010000002.1, read on the forward strand.
TCGCAAAGCGTATCAAGCTCGCCGCCGTTCACATAAGGCGGACAGGGGAGCTCAAGCAGAGTGCCTTTTGCTTTTTCGTTCAGCGTAAGGTCGTAACGGTTGTTGCCGACTTTGTATTTTCCGTTCGGATTCTTATTCAAAAGGTCAAAAATTTCCGTCACTGCCATATGCTGAAAAACAAGCGAATTTACACCGTGACCGATTTCCTTTTTCAGCTTTTCGTTTTCATTCTCCAGCCATTCAAGCTGATCTTTGTGAACGATGTCGTAAAAACTGCCGTCCTTTTTGTAATACATATTTGAATCAATCAGCCAAAGGGCAAAGGCTGTGTCTTTTTTATCGGATGTTTTAATCTTTATAACACAATTTCCGACTCCGGTTATCGAATCATCTGCATTATATGTATAGCATTTTCCGAGCTTTGAAAAAGAAGAAAGCATGTATTCCTTTGAAACGCCGTATTCCGCATCATGATTGCCAAAGCAGAAACAATACGGAATACCTCTTAAAACAAGCGCAGCCAAAAGAAGCTTTGCTCCCTTGTCAAATTTTTCTTTCGTGTTGCAAACAACGTTGTCGCCAAGAAAAACAACAAGCTGCGGCCTTTCTTCGTCAAGCAGAAAATTAATGTATTTTATCATTCTTCTGTTCGGCTTTTCGTTGTCCTGACAGTCGGCAAGAACAAGAATTTTAAATTTTCCGCTTTTGTCAAACGAAAGTTCTTCTTTCGGATAGTTTTCGGTTTTCATCTTTATCACCTTAGTCAATTATCTTTGTTCCGCTTTTAACGGCATCGCAAAGAAAAACCTGCTCAAACCTTTTTTTGAGCGAGTCAAAGCAGGCCTCTGTGTCCGCTTCATCTTCAAAAATACCGAAAACCGAAGGACCGCTTCCGCTCATGCAGCAGCAGGCAGCATTGTGTTTTCGCATTTCGGCTTTAATGATAACTCTTTCCGGAACATCAATGAATTGTTCAAAAACGTTTTCAACACGGCTGTAAATTCCAAAAGTATCTTTGCTCATTGCGGCAGCGAGGATTCCATCACGGTCAAGGTGACGAACTTTTTGAGCTGTGTCAAACGCCTTATAGGCTTCGCCGGTTGAAACCGACATTTCGGGTTTTACAATGATTATTTTTCCAAGGTTCTGGTCGGGAAGATAGGAAAGCACCGTTCCGGTGTATTGGGCAAGCATTGTTCCGCCGAGAGCGCAAAAAGGAACGTCCGAGCCGATGCATGAGCAAATACCGATAAGCTCTTTGTCGCAAAGCGAAGGCACAAAAATCTTTTTCAATGCGCAAACCGTGCCGGCCGCATCTGCGCTTCCTCCGGCAAGCCCCGCCGCATGGGGAATACGTTTTTCAATGCTTATGAGTATTCCGGGATTTTGAATACCGGTCTCTTCAAAAAAGACTTCGGCGGCTTTATATGCAATGTTTTTTTCTCCGGTCGGAATTGCCGGATTGTCGCAGATAATCTCAATCTTTCCGCTTTCGGTTGTTTGAACCGAAACGGTGTCAAAAAGGCTCACCGACTGCATGAGCATGAAAAGGTCATGAAACCCGTTCGGGAGCGTTTTAAGAATATCGAGCATAAGATTGATTTTTGCAAAAGCTTTAACGGTAACTTTCATTCTGTTTCCTTTCGTGGAGATGGTATCTGTTATTATAAAAATTCAGTTTAGGGCGACCTGAAAGGCCGCCCGTGTTGGTTTTTTATTCGCTGATTTCAGCGGTTTTGTCTGAGCTGTGTCTTCTTGCAATGAGGGCGGAAAGAATGTTTTTGTTGTCATCATTGGTGAGCGGATATTTTTTCATCGGAATGATTGAAAGAAGAAGTCCGATCGCCGGCGGAATTGAGCAAAGGAAGAACATTACAAGCGCATATTTTGAAAAGTCATTCTTGAACGAAGCGCCTTCCATAAGTGCGGTGTTGCAGGCCTTCATATTGTCTCCGCTGAAGCCGACTATTGAATATGCAATGCCCTGAATGATTGAAGCAACGCCTGAAGAAAGCTTTGTTGCAAACGACTGACCGGAGAAGAAAACGCCGTCCGGACGAACGTTGTGGTGATATTCTTCATAGTCAACCGCATCGGCAATGAGAATTGACTGCATAACATTGAGTGCGCCCATGCCTGCGCCCGCTCCGGCAAAAACAACAAAGTTGACAGCAACCCAAAACGGTTTTTCAAGCTCTGTCGGCGCAAGAAGATAAACAACAAAAATGAGTGCAAACGCAACGGCACTGACTACCGATGAAACGTTATAAACGGCTTTCTTTTCATATTTTTCGCAAAGCTTCGGAACAAGGGCACTCATTGCAAACTGAGCAACAAAGATTGCTCCGCCGAGAACAACAAGATAAAGAGTGTAATTCTTCATTCCGTAATCGCCGAAGTAGTAATTCAAAAGCGGCATTGCAACGCCCATAAGAAGCATAATGGGACTTCTTACAACGCTTGAAATGAGAATTTTTCTGAACGGTTCGTTGCTCCACATAAGTTTGAAATTGTCTTTGATTGAGTTCTTTTTCTCTCCTTGAGAAGTAACTCTTTCTCTTGTAAAAATTCCGACAAGCTGGAAAAGTCCGCAGCCGATAATTGCAAAAATTGAGGCAACAATAATAAATCCGTATTGAATTGAAACGTTTTTGTCGCCGACTTTCGGAATGAGCGATTTGCCGATTTCCTGTGCAAGCTGAATGATGCAGATAAGAACAATACCCCCGCCGATTCCTCCGGCAATTCTTGAAAGCGAAAGAATGCTTGAACGGTCTTTTTCGTCATCGGTCATGAGTGAAGTGATTCCCCAAAGCGGAATATCACCGACTGTGTAGCTCATACCCCAAAGAATGTATGAAACGGCAGCCCAGCCGACAATCAAAGCATTTTGAAGGGTTGTGTTGTTTTGAGCCGAATACTGACCGTTAACAAAGCAAAGAATGGTTATAACAAGAATAACCGCCGGGCAGAAAATGAGATAAGGGCGGCATTTGCCCCATTTTGTTTTTGTTCGGTCAACGATTGTTCCCATCATCGGGTCGTTGACAGCGTCCCATACTCTTGCAATTGCCATAAATGTGCTGACAATCATTGCGGGAATAAAAATTACGTTTCTAAAATAAAAATCAAGCCCGGTTCCGATGATGTTATAAACCATGTTTTGACCGAGCATACCGAGAAGATACATATTCCGTTCCTTCTTGGTATATGTGTTTTTGTAAATTTTTGTTGACAATCCAATCACTCCTGGCTTTTTTTAAACCGATTAATATATCAATTATAGACCCTCTTTTAAAGACCGTCAACCCGACTGAATTTTTTTGTAGGAAGTCACAAAAAACGCCCCTCTTTTTTGTGAGGGGCGAATATAGACTTTTAATTATTTGAGCTTTTTAAGAACCGAAAGCAAAAGTTCGAACGTTCTTTCTGCGCTTTTTTTTGAAAGGCGCTCTTTTGCTGAATGTGCACCGAAAATATCGGGTCCGAACGAAACGCAGTCAAGGTCCTTAATTTTTCCGGAAAGGATTCCGCATTCAAGTCCGGCGTGAATTGCGCTGACAGTCATTTCTTTTTTGTACTGCTCTTTGTACGCTTCGCAAAAAACTTTTTGCAAAACGCTGTTTTCAAAAAATTCCCATGCAGGGTAACCTGAATGAAAAGCCACATTTGCGCCGAGGCTTTTTGCAAGCGAGGAAAGATTTTTTTCAAGCTCATGCCGTTCGTCGTTGACCGAAGAACGAAGTGCATGACTGAGCGTGACGGTACTTGTGCTTGTTTCAATAACGCCGAGGTTCAACGAGGTTTGAACGAGACCGGGAACATTTTTGCTCATTGAAACAATTCCGTTTTGAACGTTTGTGATGTATGAAAGAACCCGTTCGCTGTCCTTTTCGGTGAAAAGCTCGGTTTCGTCAGTTGCGGAAAAAACAAGCTTTGCGTTTTTGTCATCGCCGCAAAAATCTTTTTTCGCTTCTTCAAAAAGAGCAAGAAGCTTTTCTTCTGTTTTGCTGTCTTTTTCAATTATGCAGGAGGCGGAAAAAGGAATCGCATTGTCTGCATTTCCGCCGCTTATCGAACCGATTCTTTTAATTCCGGCTTTTTTCAAAAGCAAAGCCAAAAGTACGGCGGCGTTTTGTCTGCCTTTGTCAATTTCTGTTCCGGAATGTCCGCCGGCAAGGGAGGTGAGGGTAACAAGAACGGTGTTTTCACTTTTCACCGTTTGAACGTCAAAGGTTACGTCCGCTCTGATTCCTCCGGCGCAGCTTGTGAGAAGTATTCCTTCGTCCTCGCTGTCAATGTTGATGAGTCTTTTGCTTTTGAGAACCGAAACGTCAAGTGCATTCGCTCCGTCCATTCCGGTTTCCTCGTCAATCGTGAGAACAACCTCAAGCGGAGGGTGGGGAATATCATTTCGTGAAAGGATTTCAAAAGCATATGCCGCAGCGATTCCGTCGTCGCCGCCGAGCGTTGTGCCTTTTGCAAAAAGAAAGTCCTCGTCTTCAAGAACGGTCAGCCCGCCGTTTTCAAAGTCGATTTCGGTTTTTCCGTCTGTTACGCAGACCATGTCAAGGTGGCCTTGAAGAATGACCGGTTCGCTTTTTTCAAAGTCCTTTGAACCTTCTTTGAAGATGATAATGTTTCCGCAGTCTTCACGGATATAGCAAAGCGAATGTTCTTTTGCAAAGCTTTCGCAGTAATCGCTGATTTTTTTCGTGTTTCCCGAACCGTGGGGAATTTTGCACAGTTCTTTGAAATAATCAATATATGTTTTCATTATAACATCGCTCCTTTAATTGCTTTTTGCAAGTTCGTCAAATTCATCTCTGAACCAAACGTTTTTGATTTCAAATTCTTTGTGGTTAAGGTATTCAAGCGAGCCTGCGTCGGTTGTAAAATCAAACGCAAGCTTGTATGAACAAAGGCATTGCTTTTTAAGTCCGCTCTTTTTGTTGAGTGCATTTGTGCCGTATTTTCCGTCGCCCAAAAGCGGGTGACCGATTGAAGCAAAATGCGCCCTTATTTGATGCGTTCTTCCCGTCAAAAGCTCAACTTCGGCAAGCGAAAGGTTCCCCTTGCTTTTAAGCACACGGTATTTTGTTCTGATAAGCTTTGAATTGTCCTTTTGACCTTTTGAAACAAAAACTTTGTTTTTGTTTTCGTTTTTTTCAAGGTATCCTTCAAGAAGTCCTTCCTTTTCTTTCGGTATTCCGTGAAGAACGCAAAGATAAAACTTGTGGATTTCACGGTCCTTCATTTTTTGGTTGAGAACACGCAACGCCTCCGCCGTTTTTGCGGCAATAACAATTCCACTTGTGTTGCGGTCAATGCGGTTGACAAGTGCAGGCGTGAAGGAAAGCTCGTCGTCGGGTTTGTATTCGCCTTTTTCAAAAAGATAACGCTTAACCCTTGTAATCAAAGTGTCGATGTATTCGCTGTCATCGGGGTGGGAGAGAAGACCGGCCTTTTTGTTGAGCAGTATGATGTTATCGTCTTCATAAACAATGTCAAGATTTTTTGAAGCGGAAAGAAAATCATATCTCGTTTCGCTTTTTTCAAAAAATTCATCGTTTATGTAAAGGTCAATTATATCGCCCTCGTGAAGGCGGGTGTTGATTTCCGCACGCTTAGAATTAATTTTAATCCGCTTTTTCCTTATGTACTTATACATCAGCGACTTTGGAAGATTGGGCAGAGTTTTTGAAAGGAAAGAGTCAAGCCGCTTGTCCGAATCGTTTTTGCTAACGGTAAAAGTTTTCAAATTTTTTCCTGCTTTCTTTTTGAAAGTATCTGTTTTTAATATACCACAACTCAGACAGTTGCACAAGTATTGAAGCTGAAAAATGTTCAAAATCACCAAAAAAAGAAAATCGGTTGACATTGAACCGTGGCTCACTTATAATTAAACAAGTATTGATAAAAAGAATGGGGCGATACCATGGGAATAATAAAAGCATTTCTTGACAGCAAAATCGTCAAAAACGATGTCGGCGAAGAAACATTTCTGACCTGGCGTGAAACGATAAGTTATGCGCTCGGCAGAGGTGCGCAGGGAATGTGCTCCGGAATGACAAGTTCAAAGTATGTCAACTTTTTTATTACAAACGTCCTTTTCCGCAATATTAAAAACGGAATGAGCGTTGCGTCGAAAATTCGCTTCTTTTGCGGAATTTTTGATGCGATCAACGACCCCGTCATGGGCGTTATTGTTGACAGAACAAATACCAAAAACGGAAAAATGCGGCCTTACATAAAATGGGCGCCGTTTTTTGTTTCGCTTGTCATGGTTCTTTTCTTCATCGGTTCGGCGAACGCTCCGGCTTGGTTCAACATTCTTTACACCACAATTCTTTTTGTTGGGCTTGATGTGACATATACTGCGTTTGACATTCCGATGGGTGCGCTTGCGTTTTCAATCACTCCAAGCGGCGTTGAAAGAACAAAGCTTTTCGGAATCAGTTCAATCATTCGTTCCGTTGTCGGTGCTCTTCCGCAGGTTTTTGTTGCCGGTGCGGCACTTTTGCCGTATTTTAAAACGCATACTGCACAATCATATCTCACCTCGGCGTGCGTTTCGGCTGTATGTATAATCATCTTTACAAGAATAACATATAAGAATACAAAAGAAAGGGCGGTTCACAGCGAGGATACACCGTCGGTCAAGGAATGTTTTTCGCTCCTTTTCAAAAATCAGCCGCTGTTCATGCTTTTCATTTCCAATGTTTTCTTTGTCCTTTGCAAAATTCCGGAGCAGGTTTCGGCTTATTTTGTTTCGGACTTGATGTTCAACAGAAAGTATAATATTTTTATTGACGTTATCAAATTCCCCGGCTTTCTTCTTGCCGGACTCATCATTCCGGTCATCGTTGAAAAAATGGGAAAAAACGCCGACTCACGCCGCATTTATCGTTTTTGCTGTGCGGCAGCAATTTTTGTTCACTGCATTTTCGCCGCAGTAACATATAATGCGCTCATGAATAAAAGTGCCGATACTCCGGTTTCGCTCGGTTTCGGAATCATGGTTGTTCTTTTCACGGGTATTTCGGTTATTCCGCTTGAATTTAAAAACCTCATTCAAAAGGAAATGGAAGCGGAAACGGTTGATTACGTTGAGTATAAAACCGGAAAACGTGTTGAAGGAATCATGCTTTCAATCATGTCCTTCACAGGAAAAATCGAAAACACGTTTTCCGCTTCAATCGGTCTTTCCGTCCTCGGAAGAACCGGCTATATTGAGCATGCGGAAGGCTCTGTTGCACAGAACGACAAAACAAGGTGGGCGCTTTTCATAATGACCACTCTTGTTCCTGCCGTCGGCTTTCTTCTCATGCTTGTTCCGATGCACTTTTATAAAATCACCGGCAAAAAGCATCACGAAATGATGGAAGAACTTGCCGTCCGTCGTGCGGCCATTGCAAATGCCGAAAACGACATCACCACCGAAGAGAGCGCAATTTAAATATAATCAAAAAATTAACAGGCTGCAAAGCTTAAGATGATGTTTGCAGCCTGTTGTTTTTTTTACATTGATGCTATGACAGCAAAGAACAGTGATGTAATTGCATACAGAATTGCGCAAAGAGCGATTGCAATATATGTTTGCTTTTTTGTTTGTTAACGCAATCAATGCCCCAAAAAAGAGTGACAATAAAAAGAATAGCCAAAATAGGTGTTATTATTGGAAAAAGTCTTGTGTCCATTTTGTTAACTCCTTAAATTCTATTGCATGATACCAAGTTGCAAGTCATATTCTGTGGTAAAAAGAGAAGGCGAGATACCGATGCCAACACTTGAATCTGAGATACTTACTGAAAAATTAGAAAAAACGTAAGGATGAAAGTATTGCAGGTTGATTGTACAATCATTCTTGAGACTCTTTATGCTGTAGCTAATCAACATGGAAATGTTACTGCCACAAGATGAAGTAAGTAAAATATCAAACGCCCGAATAAGCGTTGAAGCCGCCGTCAACTGCAATCGTTGTTCCGGTGATGAAGCCGGAGTAGCTTTCATCGCAAAGGAAAAGCAGCGCGCCTTCAAGCTCCTGCGGTTCGCCGAAGCGTTTCATCGGCGTTGCGGCAAGAATTTTTCCTGTTCTTGCAGTAGGCGTTCCGTCCTCGTTCCAAAGGAGAGTCTTGTTCTGATTGGTTGAGAAAAAGCCCGGAGCAATTGCGTTGACTCTGATTCCTACGTCGGCAAAATGAACCGCCATGAACTGAGTAAAGTTTTGAACCGCCGCCTTTGCCGCAGAGTAAGCCGGAATTTTTGTCAGCGGACGATAGGCGTTCATTGATGTGATCATAACGATGCAGGTGTTCTTTTTCTTTGCCATGTCCGGAGCAAAAACCTGGGTCGGAACGAGCGTTCCGAGAAAGTTGAGGTTGAAAACGAACGAAATTCCGTCTGCGTCAAGGTCAAAAAATGTTTTAACGTTCGGGTCTTTGTTCAAAAGGTCGCATTCTTCAAGCGTTTCTTTTGTTGTTGTACCCTTGGGGTTGTTGCCGCCGGCACCGTTGAGGAGAATGTCGCACGTTCCGTACTTTTCGGCGATTGCGTCACGGGCTTTCTGCATACTCTCTTTTTGAAGAACGTTGCAAGAAAAGGCCGTCGCCTCGCCGCCCTCTGCTTTTATTTCGTCGGCAACCTTTTGAGCTGCTTTTTCGTTGATGTCAAGAACGGCAACCTTTGCACCCTGGCGTGCAAGTGCTTTTGCAAAATCAGAGCACAAAACTCCGCCGCCGCCCGTAACAACCGCAACTCTGCCTTTAAGATTTTCATGAACAAACATATTATCAATCCTTTCCGAAAAAATTACTTATAGTGAACGGCTTTTTCAGCCGAATAATAAACGTTACTGATTTTTAATTGCCTGCAAAACCATGTTTGCGGCGGGAACAGCGTCGTTATAACCGATTCCGCCGTTTTCAAGGCAGACAACAATTGCATAAGGAAAGCTTTTATCAAGCGAAAAGCCGTAAAACCAAGCGTGGCTTCGTTTTCCCTCAACCTCAGCCGAGCCCGTTTTTCCGCAGAAAGTCAGTCCGGGAAAACGGCTGTCGCCGTAATAATTTTCAACGTTTGAGCGAAGAAGTTTTTTCATTCTTTTTGCTGTGGCTTCGCTTATGGTGATGTTTTTGTTGATTGCCGACTTGCTTGTCGGAATGAGCGAGGTTTGCGTTTCAACAACATATGGAATAACAGCCTGTCCGCCGTTTGCGATTGCACCGGCAATCATAAGCATATGGCACGGGTTCGCAAGGGTGGTGTACTGCCCGATGCCTGCCCAGCCGAGGTCAAGCTTTGTTGCGTTTGAAATGTCAAAATAGCTTTTTGCCGTGTTTGAACCGCTGACCTTGACCGACGTTCCAAAGCCGAGCTGTTTTGCCGTCTCGGTCATTTTTTCGGTTCCGAGCTTGTTTGCAAGATAAGCAAAAGCACTGTTGCAGGAAACGTTGAGCGCACGCTCAAAATTAATCTTTCCGTGAACGCCGTTGCAAATAACATACTGGTTTTTTCCGCACTTGTATTTTCCTGTGCAGTTGAACGTCATTTTGCTAAGGTTCGGAAGGTTGTCAATCGCACAGATTGCCGTAACAACCTTGAAAGTTGAACCGGGCGTGAACACGCCGGAAAGAAAACGGTTAAGATAAATCCCGTCATATTTTCCGCTTGTGTCGGTGTCAATGTCTGAAGGCTTGTTTTCCGGGTCATAGGTCGGAGCGGAAACCATGCACACCGTTTCGCCCGTTTTATAGTTATAGGCGCAGATTGTTCCCTTGTTTCCGCCGAGTGCTTCATACGCAGCAGCCGAAACTTCTGCGTCAATCGTAAGCTTGAGGTCGTTTCCCTTGTTGTTCTTTATTGCTTTATACACGCCGTCAACAAAGTTATAGCCGATAAGGTGGGAGCGGTAAATCGTTTGAACACCGGTTGAAATGTAGCCCTGCGAATCGCCGATAACGTGAAGCGTTGCAAGGCGTGTTGTGTAATCGTCACTGTAAACTCTTTCACCGTCCTTTGTTTGAACAAGAACTTCGCCGTCACGGTCATAGATTGTTCCGGCGGTTGAAAGCTGGCGGTATTTATAGATGTGCTCGTTGAGCCTGCTTGAAGCCCAATCGTCCGCATTCGTGATGAACGAATATGCCATGAAGCCGAGTCCGACAAAAAAGGCGGCAATGAGGGCGAATAAAACATAGGCACGCTTCGTTGTGTTTTTCATTCTTAAGGCCCTCCTTTAAGCGGTTTTGAAAACTTTTGGATATGTTCTGACATCGGCGGCTTTGATGAACGCAAAAAGCGCCCATGAACAAATCATGCTTGAACCGCCTTGGCTCACAAACGGAAGCGTAACCCCCGTCAGCGGAAGAATGTCGGTTATGCCGAAAATGTTGAGACAGGTTTGAAAAAGGAGCATTGCCGCCGCAGAGCACGCCGCAATTGAATAAAACGTTGACGGTGCGCTGCGTGAAGTTTTGATTGCATAAACCGTAATTATTGCAAAAGCGATAACAATTGCAAAAGCGATAATCATGCCGTATTCTTCGCACACCATGCCGAAAATCAGGTCGGTTGTTGAAGCGGCAATGTAACGAAGCCTGCCGTTGCCGACACCGAGACCCTTGAGCCCGCCGGAAACCGAATAGATAAGCGTTCTTACCTGCTGATAGCCCGAAGTGTCATAGTTTTCCCAAACGTGGCGGTACACCGCAAAACGCTGTGCAACATAGGGCTTGAAGTAAATGATGAGCACTGCGCCCAAAAGCGCACCGGCACAAATGAAAATCAGCGAGCGGATATCGCCCGAACGCATGAACGCAATGACAAGGAACGTGAAAAAGAAGATAAGTGCCGTTCCGAAGTCTTTCATCAAAAACAGTACGCCGATGCAGCTTATCGCAAAGGCGATATAAAGATAAATGTTTTTACTTGTGAGCAGTTTGTCAAGCGAAGCCGCACCGACAAAGATGAATGCGATTTTTACAAATTCCGACGGCTGAAGCGAGATTTTTCCGCCGCCGAAAACAAGCCAGTTGTACGCACCGTTGATTGAACCGACGGCAAAGCGTATAAACACAAACGAGCCGGCAAGAAAGCAAAGCGCAAAAACCGCAAGAGGCATACGAACCGCCATCACCCTTTTAACGTCCTGCAAAAACCAAAGAAGAACGTCATAAACAATTATTCCGAGAATTACGGCGGCAAGCTGCTTTATGTGGCTTGATTTTGAAACGCTTGCGGTCAGCGTCATGCCGATTCCGGAAAGGAAGAACGCAATAAATTCAAGCTCAAAGTTGACTTTTTTGAACGCAAGGTGCATCACCGCAACATAAAGCCATTCAAAAACGGTGAACCCCAAAAAGCAAAGAGCGTTGACGGAGTAAAACTTTCCGCCTTCAAAAACAACCGGAACAGCGGAAAAAAACTGAAAAATCGTGAGCAAAAGAAGAATAAATCCACGGTCAACATATCGGTATTTCCTTCTCATACGGTCGTCCCGTGAAAGTGAGGCTGTTTTTTTCATGTTTTTTCACTCCTTTCAGTTAACGCCGTTTTTGCATGAATAATAAAGTGTTTCACTGCCGATATTTATTACGTCTCCGTCAAAAAGAAGCTGAGGTTCGGTAACTCTGTTTCCGGAAAGATATGTTCCGGAAGCCGAGCCGCAGTCTTCAATTGCCCAGCCGTCCTCATAAAGAACAAGCATTGCATGCTTTCTTGAAACCGAAGGTGAGGAAAGTTCAATATCCGCTCCTCTTCCTCGGCCGATCACAACCCTGTTTCCGGAAAGAACAAAGGTTTCGCCCGTTGTGCGGTTATAAAGAGTCGGGCGGCGAATTGTATACTTCCTTTCGCTTTCCGAAGAACGGTTCGGTGTAACAATAACCTCTTTGCCTTCGTGATTTCGGTCAATGCGGTTTGAGTAAATGTCCTTGCTTCCGCCTTCGGACGGCATTTGAGTAAAGACGCTTTCCGCTTTTTTCTCAAAGTGAAGGGTCGGGCGGTGTTCGTCGTCATAGTAATTTGTGCTGTAAGTTGTTCCGGTCTGCTGTGAAAGGTCGTAACCGTCAAGGCTATATGTGCCTTTTTCGCCGTCATAATAAAGATTAGCCTGCGAATTTTGCGGCTGCGTTTTTTGAGCCGGTCTTGCAGTTGACGGAGCTGAAGGCGGGGAAGCCTGCGAATTTTGAACGGGACGTTCGGCATAAGTTATGGGCGGCTTTTGATTTTTTAACTTGACTTTCCTTTTGCCTACAAGCTGAACGGGGTCGTCCGCAATTTCAAAGCGGTATTGTGCGTTCCCAAACGTGAGCACATCTCCACCCGAGATCATCGCTTTTTTGTCAATTTTTTCGCCGTTGACAAGAATGCCCGATTTTGAAAGCAGGTCATAGATATACCAGCCGTCGATTCTTCGGCTGATAACGGCCTGAAAACGTGAAATGGTGTCATAGCCGATAACAACATCGCAGGAATTGCTGCGTCCGATTGATGTTTCCCACATATTGAGCGGATATCTTTCACCGTCAACCTTATCAATAATATAGCCGTACGTTTTCTCTTTCGGGTGGCCGAAAAGGAGAGAAAGCATACATTTTATGAGAATTACAAGCGTGATAAGCGGCAGAAGATACCGTGAAACGCCGATAACAAGATCCATATTTTCCTCCAATTTAAAAACATATAATCTTTGAATAAACAAAATTATACCACATTTTTTTATATGGGTCAGCATTTTTTAAATAAAAGTTGAAAAAAAGTTCAAAGAGTTATATAATCTATGAAAAGCCGATGATTTGAAAAGAAAAGTGCATCGGTTTAAATAAAAAATTTCAGCTTGAAAGGCAGTTTATATATGAAAAAAATTGAAATGATCGTTCCGTGTTATAACGAAAGCGACGTTCTTGAAATGTTTTATAATGAGGTCACTCCCGTCATGCAATCACTTGAAGGCTTTGATTATTCGTTTATTTTTGTCAATGACGGAAGCAAGGATAATACCCTTGAAATTCTTAAATCTTTTGCAAAAAAGGACAGCCGTGTCAAATACATATCTTTTTCACGCAATTTCGGAAAAGAAAGCGCAATGCTTGCCGGACTCAAAAACAGCACAGCCGATTATGTCGGAATACTTGATGCGGATTTGCAGCACAGTCCTTCGCTCATTCCGAAAATGCTTAAAGCCGTAACCGAAGAAGACTTTGATGTTGCGGCGGCAAAAAGAAGTGACCGCAAGGGTGAAAACGGCTTTAAAAGCTTTCTTTCAAACGCATTTTACAAAATTGCGAACAAAATGACCGAAGTTGAAATCGATCCGGGTGCCCAGGATTTCAGAATCATGAAGCGCAAGGTTGTTCTTTCAATTGTTTCAATGGCCGAACATAACCGTTTCACAAAAGGAATTTTCAGCTTTGTCGGTTTTAAAACAAAGTGGTTTCCTCATGAAAACCGTGAACGTGCCGCAGGTGAAACAAAGTGGAACATAATAAAGCTTTTCCGATATGCGCTTGACGGAATACTCGGTTTTTCAAACGTACCGCTGAGAATTTCATTTTGGATGGGTGCTTTGCTTTTTGCGTTCGGAATTGTTTTCGGACTTGTTTTTGTAATTCGTTATTTTGCCATTGGCGGCAGTGTTGCTTTGATGCTCACATATGCGCTCGTTTGCATTGTCGGCGGTCTTATTCTTGTTTGCCTCGGAATCATCGGCGAATATCTTGCAAGAATTTACACCGAGGTCAAAAACCGCCCGAATTATATAATTGATGAAACAAATATAGACTGTTGACTTGCCGCTTTCGCTGTATTATAATCAATATCGTCACACCGAAAGGAAATGAGGAATAAAGAGTGCAGGAAACAAAAAAATGCACCGGCGAGGTTTTGAGCCTTGCGATGGATCTCGGAAAAAGCATGGTTAAATGCGGAGCGGAGATGAACCGTGTTGAAGAAACAATTATCCGTGTTTGCTATGCTTACGGAATGAAACGGGTTGAAGTTTTTTCAATCATATCAATGATGATGGTGACCGCTTTTGACGAAAGCGGAAAGGATTATACACAGTCACGCCGAATATACGCTTATTCAAACAACCTTGGACGGCTTGAAAAGCTCAATGCGCTTTCAAGAATGATTTGCGCCGAATGTCCGGACGTATCCGAAGCAAAAAATGAGCTTGAAAAAATCAATAACGAAGAAAAGCGTTTTCGCCTTTCGGCCTGCCTCGGAAATGTTATTGCGGCAGCGGCTTTTGCAATTTTTTTCGGCGGTTCATGGAGAGATGCGCTTGCGTCAATACCGATTGCCGTAATGATTTATCTGATGAATTCTTTCATAAAAGCAAAAGGAATGAACCGACTTTTTTTTACTGCGGTGTGTTCTGCGCTTTCGGGCTTTTTTGCTCTTCTTTTTGTTCGGCTCGGCCTTGCGGATAATGCAGACATGATAATGATAGGCGATATAATGCTGATTATTCCCGGCCTTATGCTCATCAACTCAATTCGCGAAATGCTTTGCGGAGACGTTATGAGCGGCCTTATGCGTTTTCTTGAAACAATGATCATTGCTCTTGCGATCGCTTGCGGCTTTGCTGTTCCGATTCTTCTTTTGAAAGGAGTTTGATGAAAAATGGAACTTAAAGAAGCGTTGACGATTGTTATTTCCGGCTTTATCGGTGCGGGCGGTTTTGCCCTTCTTTTCCGTGTCAGAAAAGAACGTGTTTTTTGGGCAACGGTCGGCGGAGGACTGACTTGTGTGGTTTATGTTGTCTGCATGAAATATTTCAGCCATGAATTTTTTCAAAATCTTTTTCCTGCGCTTTTCGGTGCGGTATATTCCGAAATAATGGCAAGGGTAACAAAATCGCCGAACACAACTTATCTTGCCTGTGCAATTATTCCGCTGGTTCCCGGCGGAAAGCTGTATTATACAATGTATCATTTCATTGTCGGAGAAATGGGAATGTTTTCCGAAGCACTTAAGCAAACGGCAAGAATTGCGGCCGGTCTTGCGGTTGGAGTCATCATTATTTCGGTTTTTGTTCATATCATCAACCACGGAAAATTTAAACAAATTTATGACATTGAATAAAAAGCAATACCGCAGAAGGATTGATTTCTTTTGCGGTGTTTTTTTGTCAAATAATTTTTGTCCGACTTTTTTCTTTTGAGTTCACAATTCCGTAATAATTGACAAAACTACTAAAAAATTATAATTATTTTTTACTACATTTTATATAGAATTTTCGATGTGAATGTGTTATATTTTAG
The DNA here is from genome assembly GCA_934552855.1 of uncultured Eubacteriales bacterium. GTDB lineage: Bacteria > Bacillota > Clostridia > Oscillospirales > Acutalibacteraceae > UBA6857. Next base: position 54,380 of record CAKTEU010000002.1, read on the forward strand.
TTAATAAGATGAGCGGTTGCAAAGCAAAATTTTAAAATAATGTGACTGCAAAAGAAAAGTCTTATATAGAATGAAATGGAGGCGTTTTACCAATGATTATCGGAATCCCAAAAGAAATTATGCATGAAGAAGACCGTGTTTCGGCAACTCCCGAAACCGTAAAAGCTTATGTGGCTCTCGGCGCACAGGTTCTTGTTGAAAAGAATGCCGGCGCAGGTGCTCATTTTACCGACGACCAATACACCGCAGCGGGCGCAAAAATTATTCCCGATGTTGAAGACCTTTATAATCAGGCTGAAGTTATTCTTAAAGTAAAAGAGCCTCTTTTCAACGACGCAAAAGGCAAGCATGAAATTGACATGATGCATGCCGGTCAGTATCTTATAACATTCATTCACCCGGCTTCGCCCGTTAACCATCAGATGGTTAAGGATATGGCGGCCAAGGGCGTTATTTCAATTACACTTGACGGTATCCCCAGAATTTCAAGAGCACAGTCGATGGATGCACTCACCTCAATGAGTACCTGCGCAGGATATAAAGGCATGATTATGGCCGCTGACAGACTTCCGTGGTTCATTCCGATGACCGCTTGCGCAGTCGGCGTAATCAAACCGGCAAAAATTCTTGTTCTCGGCGCAGGCGTTGCGGGTATGCAGGCTCTTGCAACCGGAAAACGTCTCGGAGGCGTTATTCATGCGGCGGATATCAGACCGATGGGTCAGGAAAATGCGCTTTCACTCGGCGCAAAAATCATTGACCTCGGCATCGATCCGGCTCTTGCAGTCGGTGAAGGCGGTTACGCCCTTCGTCTTCCGGACGACGTTCTTGCCGGCGAAAGAGAAACCCTTGCAAAAATTCTTCCGGAAATGGACATCGTTTTCTGCTCCGCTCTTATTCCCGGAAAGCTTGCTCCGATTCTTATCACTGAAGAAATGGTTAAGCAGATGAAACCCGGCTCGGTAATCGTTGACATTTCAATTGACCAGGGCGGTAACTGCGAAATCACTCCCAAGGGAGACATTGAAGTTAAGCACGGCGTAACGATCATCGGAACAAAGAATATTCCCGGTATTCTTCCGACAAGCTCAACATGGATGTTCGCAAACAATATGCTTGAACTTGTTAAGTTCATGACCAAGGACGGAAAAATCGTTCTTGATATGGATGATGCCATTATTAAGTCGGCACTCACAACAATTGACGGAAAAATTGTTCATGCCGGTGCTCTTGAGGCAATGGGTCTTTAATTTTGCGGTTTAACCTAATCCACGCAAAGCAGGGCTGTCCTGAGTGTTTTCAGAACAGCCCTTTTTTCAAATTACAAACACGGGGAGTCAGATGCATTATGACTATGAAAATTATTCTTGTTGCCGTTTTTATTGTTTCAATGTTTGTCGGTTACAAGCTTATAAACAATGTTCCGAGCCTTCTTCACACACCGCTCATGTCGGGCATGAATGCGCTTTCGGGCGTAACCGTTCTCGGTGCAATTTCGTCAACGGTAATTGCCGTCAGAGCTGAAGAACCGGTTCTCGGCTATATTTTCGGCACTCTTGCGCTTATTCTCGCAATGATCAACGTTGTCGGCGGTTTCGGAGTAACCGGACGTATGCTCAAAATGTTCAAATCAAAGAACAAGGGAGGTAAAAAGTAATGCCTGATCTTGTTTATTACATTGCAAGTGCCGTTCTTGTTTTCGGTGTTCTTGTTGGAATCTATCTCATGAGTAAGGTTGAAAAAGCCCATGTCGGAAACAGCCTTTCCGCCGTTTCAATGGCTCTTGCAATCATTCTCACAATGGTTAAGTATGAAGTTTTCGGAAAAGACGTTTTGACCGCATTGATTGTCATTGTTTCTTCAATGCTTATCGGTTCGGCAATCGGCGTTTGGATAACAAATAAAGTTAAAATGATTCAAATGCCGCAGATGGTTGCGCTGCTCAACGGTTTTGGCGGCGGAGCTTCCGCACTCGTTGGTGCACTGACGCTTTTCACCGATAAAAATGCCGACGCTTTCAGCGTTTCAACCGCAATGCTTGCGCTCGTTGTCGGCGTTGTAACGCTTGTCGGTTCGCTTGTTGCGGCGGCAAAGCTTGAAGGAATCATGAAGTCAAAGCCCGTTGTCCTTCCGGGTCACAGCGTTTTGACTGCCGTTTCGCTTGTCGGTTCGCTTGCCGTTTGCGTTGTCCCGATTTTTGTTCCGGTTCTTTTGCCGTTTGCAATTGTCGGCTTTGTGCTTTCACTTGCATTCGGTCTGCTTTTTTCAATCAGAGTCGGCGGTGCGGATATGCCGATTACAATTTCGCTTCTTAACTCGTTTTCGGGTGTTGCCGGTGCAATTGCCGGCCTTGCAATCAAAGATATTCTTCTTGTTGCCGTCGGCGGAATTGTCGGTGCTTCGGGTCTTATCCTTACTCAAATCATGTGTAAGGCAATGAACCGCAGTTTGTTCGACATTCTCCTCGGAAAAACTTCCTCTCACGGCAAAAAGGCCGAAAAACCGACCGAAGAAAAGGCGGCCGAAGCAAAGGTTGAACCCGCTTTTGAAGAAAAGGCTTCCGAAGAAAAAGAGCAGGGTGATCCGCTTTCAACCGTTCTCAAAACCGCAAAGGATGTAATTTTTGTTCCGGGTTACGGAATGGCACTTGCGCAGGCGCAGTCGCTTGTAAAACAGCTTGAAGATAAGCTTGAAAAGAACGGCGCAAATGTCCGCTACGCAATTCATCCCGTTGCCGGACGTATGCCGGGACACATGAACGTTCTTCTTGCGGAGGTTGATGTTCCTTATGAAAAGCTTTACGAAATGAAGGACATTAACGACGACTTCAAAAACGCCGATGTTGCAATCGTAATCGGTGCAAACGACGTTATGAACCCGGCGGCAAAGGAAACGGAAAACACTCCGATTTCGGGAATGCCGATTTTGAACGTTGCCGATGCAAAGAACATCATCATCTGTAACTATGACCTCAAACCCGGTTATGCCGGTGTTGAAAACCCGCTTTACTCAAAGGAAAGCGGTGTTGAAATTCTTCTCGGTGATGCAAAAGACAGCCTCATGAAGCTCATCAAAGCCCTTGATGACGATGATAACAAAGAAGAAAAGCCGAAAGCCGAAAGCAAAAAAGCTTCTGTCGGTTCAGTTCTCAAAACCGCAAAGGATGTAATTTTTGTTCCGGGTTACGGAATGGCACTTGCGCAGGCGCAGTCGCTTGTAAAACAGCTTGAAGATAAGCTTGAAAAGAACGGCGCAAATGTCCGCTACGCAATTCATCCCGTTGCCGGACGTATGCCGGGACACATGAACGTTCTTCTTGCGGAGGTTGATGTTCCTTATGAAAAGCTTTACGAAATGAAGGACATTAACGACGACTTCAAAAACGCCGATGTTGCAATCGTAATCGGTGCAAACGACGTTATGAACCCGGCGGCAAAGGAAACGGAAAACACTCCGATTTCGGGAATGCCGATTTTGAACGTTGCCGACGCAAAGAACATCATCATCTGTAACTATGACCTCAAACCCGGTTATGCAGGCGTTGAAAATCCGCTTTACTCAAAGGAAAGCGGTGTTGAAATTCTTCTCGGTGATGCAAAAGACAGCCTCATGAAGCTCATTTCTTCAATGGACGAAACCGATACCACTGCTTCGGAAGAGCCGAAAAAGAGCGGCAAGCCGTCGCTTGAAGCCGTACTCAAAACCGCAAAGGATGTAATTTTTGTTCCGGGTTACGGAATGGCACTTGCGCAGGCGCAGTCACTTGTAAAACAGCTTGAAGATAAGCTTGAAAAGAACGGCGCAAATGTCCGCTACGCAATTCATCCCGTTGCCGGACGTATGCCGGGACACATGAACGTTCTTCTTGCGGAGGTTGATGTTCCTTATGAAAAGCTTTACGAAATGAAGGACATTAACGACGACTTCAAAAACGCCGATGTTGCAATCGTAATCGGTGCAAACGACGTTATGAACCCGGCGGCAAAGGAAACGGAAAACACTCCGATTTCGGGAATGCCGATTTTGAACGTTGCCGACGCAAAGAACATCATCATCTGTAACTATGACCTCAAACCGGGTTATGCCGGCGTTGAAAATCCGCTTTATACAAAAGAGGAGGGCGTAACGCTCCTTCTCGGTGATGCAAAAGAAAGTCTTATGAAGCTTCTCGGGCTTTTATAATTATCGAAGCAATTTGATTGTTGAACCAACCGAACGGTTTTGCCGCCGTTCGGTTGGCTTTTTATGCGGAAATTTTTTAATAATTGCTTGACTTTTTGTTTACTGCAGAGTATAATACCGAAAACTACCGATTGGTAGTTAATTTTAGGCTGTGCGGTAGAAAAGCAAACAGCATTATGGTGATAAAAACATGAATGAACGGAAAGAAAAAATTATCATGGCAACGCTTGAACTTGCGGCGCAAAAAGGGCTTGGAAGCGTTTCAATGAATATGATTGCAGAAAAGGTCGGAATTAAAAAACCGTCGCTTTATAATCATTTTGCTTCAAAAGACGAAATAATTGAAGCAATGTATCAGTTTCTCAGAGAAAAGTCAAAAAAGCAATCCAATGCACTGATGATTGATTACGCTGAATTGTTCGGCGGAAAAACTGCGCTTGAAATTTTACGTCTTGCAGTTGGCGGATATGAAAAAATGACTTCTCAAAAAGATATGCTTACGTTCTATAAAGTGATTTATTCCGAACGCTGTTTTGAACCTGAGGCGGCAAAAATCCTCAAAGAAGAAACCGAAAAAATGATTCTTGCAACAAAACGGCTTTTTCGTGCAATGCAGGTTCACAACATTTTGAATTTTAAAAACGCAGATATGAGCGCAGTAAGTTTTGCAATGACGGTTCACGGCCTTATGGATTTTGAAAAAGACAAAAATGCGCAAGAGCCTTTTGAAACCGAAAAGAATAATACCCTGCTCAATGAATATCTTGAATGGTTTTGCAAAGAGAACAAAACAGAGGAGAAAAAAACAAAATGAAAAAGAGCTTTTTAAATTATTGCGGTTTGTTCGGTGTGCTTAGCTTTCTTTCCTATACGGCGGCGGTTGTGTTTGCTCCGCTTGCTTATCCGGGATATGATTCGCTTTCTCAGGCAGTCAGCGATTTGAGCGCCGCAAATGCGCCGTCGCTTGCGCTTTGGAATCGGCTTTCGGCTTTATATAATGTATGCGAAGTTCTTTGCGCAATAACTGTGTGCATCGGCATACAAGGAAGAAAAACAAAACTTCTCAGAAGAGGAATATATATTTTTGCGGCCATGGAATTTGTCTCGGCGGTCGGATTCAGAATGTTTCCTCTCAGCAGCGAAGGATACGGCGGAGCGTTTCAGGATAAAATGCATATTTTCACAACCGTAATTGTTGTGCTTCTTTCGGTTGTGTCGCTTGCGGTCATTATTGCCGCCGGAGCAAAGGATAAATCGTGCAGGTCATACGGAATTTGTGCTGCCGTTGCGCTTTTAATGATGCTTGTCGGCGCATTCGGAACAAAAATCGTACCTATGGAATACTTTGGCGTTGTTGAACGGTTCAGCGTTTTTGCGGCAACCGGTTTCAATGCGGCACTCGGAATTCACCTTTTTCTTTCGGCACCGCAGCAACGCAGTGAATAATTTCTTAAATAGGAGAATAAAAATGGTTCCAATAGCAATTGATCCGAAAACAACAACACGGGCCGAAGCATTCGAGCTTTGGATGAATGCGCCGAACCCGATGGTAACTTTTTTCAAAACGTTTGACGTTACCCCACTTGTAAAACTCAGCCGGAAACGCGGCTATAAATTTAATATGCTTCTTTGTTACTGCATAGGCATGGCGGCAAGCAAGGTTAAAGAGCTTTATATTCTTCCCGTAGGTAACAAACTTTTTCGTTATGACGCTCTTGCAGTTAACACAATTGTGAAAAATAAAATGGGCGAAGTCAGCTCATGCGATGTTCCGTTTTGTGAAGAGCTTGAAAAGTTCAACAGTTATTATCTTCATCTTACAAAAAAGACAGCCGAAGAATGCAAAAATCACGATTTGACCGACAGTATGGTTATCGGAACTTCGGCAATTGTTGACACAGAACTTGACGGAGCGGTGGGCATGAACAGCGGAATTTTCAACAACCCGTTCATCATTTGGGGAAAGTATCGCAAAAAATACTTTAAAATCCTTTTGCCTCTTTCATTTCAGTTTCATCACACCCAAATGGACGGCGCACACGCAGGCCGCTTTCTTGAACTACTTGGGCAAAACATAAATGAAATGAAAAAGCTGTGTTGAGCAACAGCTGAAAGGGGCTGTCGCATTTAGATGCAGAAAGCGTTTTTTTTACCCCGAAGCTGTATATAGATACTGCGAGCGGGTAAAAAACGCTTAAAAGAGTAAAAATAATTTCCATTTGATCTAAAAATGAAGCTGTAATTCACGGTATACTTTCTTTTTGACGGCATTCCGTAAATTATATTTTTATTTTTGACTTTACTCTTTGTTATGCACTAAATCCGACAGTCCCTTTTGGTTTATGATTATAATATATTAGTATTTTCCGCTGCTGTCAAAAAGGATGAAACTTTCATATCCGTTTTCGGCGAGTGTGCGGATATATTTTTTTGTGTATTCGCTCATATTTATAACAGGAACAAAAACGGCATTTTCGTTTTGCTTCTGTCTGATTTGCGAAAACAGCGAAAGCATTGATGAATAGCCGCTTTTTTTGTCGGCAATATAGTTTTCGGGCCTTGAAAGTGTGTCGGTGCATATTCCGTCAGCACTGCTTTTCAAAAGCTCTGCGCAATAGCTCCATTCGTTGACGGTTGTAATGTTCAAGGTACTTTTTGAAACAAGGACAAAACAACCGTTTCCAACGGTGTTTTTTGCGTTCTGAACAAAATTCAAAAGCGTGCTTGCTCTTTTGGCTGTGTTTTTTTCGCCCGGAAAACCGGCGGTTGAAAGGTCTGCGTCAGGAAAAGAAACCGATTCAAGAATAATGCCTTTCACACCCATTGAAGAAATTTCTTTCAAAAGCTCAATAAGATAATCGGTTGCTCCGCTTGAATAAGGATTGAGCCATGTTTTGCCATCTCCGTTTGAAATATCGTCACGCCAAAGGACTTCGGTGTCTTTATATTTTACGGCGAATGAAGGTTCTGTTTCGCTTGCAATTTCGTCCTCAAAGCAAAAGAAGCGTGCAACAACGCCAACTCCCTCGTTTTCAAAAATCCGAAGGGCGGCTTTAACTGTTTCGTTGTCAAAAATTGCACATTTACCGCTGCGTGCAAGCTCAGCCTGAGAAGAATAAAGAATTTTTCCCGTGTCTGTTTTAAAATCAATAACAACCGCATTGCAGTCTTTTTTTTGAATCTTTTTTATGAACGAAGAAAGCTCACGCCGATTTGAAAGCTTTTGATACGGCATATAAAGAGCCTTGAGCGAACCGCTTTGAAAAAGGTTTTCGGCCGTTGGTTTGTTTGCCTTTGAAAATTCCGAGCCGATGCTTATCGGCTTGTTTGAAAAATTCAGTCCCATACTCACGGCAAAATATGAAACTCCGCAAAGCAGTATGAAGCAAAAAACGGCAAGCAGAACTCGAATTGCACAGGAAATTCGGTCTTTTTTTCGTTTAACACGCTTTGTTTTAACAATTTTTGCGGCCGGATACTCTTTTGAAAAAGTGTAATAACTGTTTTTGACCCTAACGTCGGCATTTTTCGGAAAGGGTTCTTTTTTTCGTTTGAATTTAAATCTTTTCATTGCAGCACCTCATATAAATAAAGCTTTGCCCGAAAGGCAGGAAAGCATGAGAGAAAGAAGCGAAACATAGATAAAAAGTGCCGGAGTGCCGCAGAATATTTTCGGAATGTTTCGGCTTTGAAGAAAACGCATTCCGCCGTTTATTAAAAGAACGGAAAGAACAAAGGCTCCGGCAGCGCCGAGTGCGGTTCCTGCGGCTTCAAAAAGTGTATGTCCGGCTTTAAAATTGATTATCGGAACGGCAAGCGTGAGTGTGTTGAATGCGCAAATGCCGAGCGAATTCATATATTTTTTGTCAGCTTTGAGAATATATACGCAAAAAAGCGCACTCAAAAGATAAATCACACAAAGAACAAACGTATAAATTGCAATATGAAACGGAAGACTTGCGTTTTCTGTCAGTCCGGCTTTGTCGGCAATTATGCATGCGCAGGAGGCGAAAAAGCAGTAAAACGCAGTTGAAAAAGCATACATAACAATATGCTTCGGCGTTCTGGCAATGCGAACGGTCTCACTTATTCCGTAGCCCGAACCGAGAACAAGATTTTGCAAAAGCAGGGCATAAAGCAATGTGATTATCATTGAAACAAAAAGCTTCATCCGTTGCCCTCCTTATTATTGTCGCTGTCGGTTTCGTCAAACGAATAACGTGAGCGAATTTTTGAAAAATCCTGAGCCGTTCCGTTGGCTTGCTCCGGTTCCTTTTTGCCTATTCCGAGTCCCGGGTCACGAAGAACGGGCTTTTCAAAAACTTTTGAAAAATTGAATGTGTCGGTCAGTTCATTTTCAAATTTGTTCATCACAATCGCTTTGTGCGCCGCAGCAAGAAAACCGAGGATAACAAGACCGCCGAACGGAAGTGCAAACGCAGAAAAAACGGGAAATGAAGAAATTTTAACCGAAAAAACAGTGCCGAAAGAAAACAGTTCTCTGAAAAATCCGACTGTTGCGGCAACGACGGCAAAGCCGAGTGAAGAAGCAATTGCGTCAAAAACCGAATTTCTAACGCTTGTTTTGACCGCAAATTTTTCGCATCTTATAACGATTATTGCATTGACCGAAAGAAGCGGAAGAAAAATTCCGAGTGCGGAGAGCGTTTTGTCCGAAACGACTGCCATTGACAAAAGGGTCGGAACAGACGCAATTAAGCAGTAAAGGCAAATGCGAATATTTCGTTCGATTTTTTTGAAGGCAAGGCTTGCTGTCGTTTCGCAAAGAACAAGCGAAACAAAAAGAACAAGCGAAAGCACGGCGGCGTTTTTGAGTGTTGTTGCCGCCGAAACAATCGGACAAATTCCTATAGCCTGAGTCAAAATCGGATTATATATAAAGCTGCCTTTAAAAAGGGCTGTTGAAAGCCTCAGCTTTTGTTCATTGACGCTTTCGCTTTTTGTTTTGTTTTTCATACGGCTGTCCTCCTTTTTTCTGCTTTTGGACAGACGCTTTTATTTTTGTTTTCAAAAATCGTAACAAAGGCGTTCGCAGCCATGACTGCAAGACAGCCCGAATCAACGTTTTCAAAAAACAGACGAAGCAGCATACATGTTATTCCGGCAGCTGCACCGTAAAGAAAAGCATGAAAATTTTTTCTCGGAACGGTCACGGGATCATTTATAAGGAAAAGCGCAGTGAAAAAGAGCGAACCGGCACAAAGTTCGGTGATAACCGAAGCCGTCCTGCCAAACCCTGTTCTCGGAAACAAAAAAGCAAAAACAGCGCAGGAAAGGATAAAGCCGGCAGAAGGAATAAGCCTTTTAGGTCTTCTTATTGCAATAAAAACCGCTGCGCCGAAAAGCGCAAGAATGCATGAAGTTCCCGAAGCTGCAGGGTATGAACCCGAAAGCAGTGATGTGACCGAAAAAGCATTGAACCGCAGCCCCGTACCTTGAAAAAGCATTTCAAGAAGGCTCTCTCCCTTAATGAAATCGGCAGAAGAGGAAAAAAGAATTTTTCCCGTTTCCGCCGAAGCCGGATAAGCAAAAACATATTCCGGAAAACAGAGCGAAGCAAAGCATACGGCTGCCGCCGCCGGAACAAAGGGAGCGTTGCGAGCCGAACCGAACGACAATTTGCAAACAAGAACGGCAAAAGCACCTGCACTTGCGCCGACATAAAGCGGAGCGCAGGAAGGAAGCAAAAGTGCAACTGAAAGTCCTATGCTCGCAGCATTGAGATCGGAAAGCGGCTTTTCCTTTTTCAGTATAAACTTAAAAGACAAATATTCGCAGACGCAGCACGAAAAAACGCAAACCGCCGCATTGAGAAGGGCGGTTACACCGTTTTGAAAAAACGACGCAAGAAGCAAAAAGAGCATAACCGTAACGGTATCAAGGCTATATTTAAAAAGCGGATCGCCTGCGGCGAAAAACGGTTTTCTTTTTTCTTCCTCTTTCAAGTTTTGCCACGCCCCTTTCTTTTCGGCAAATGCGCTGCCATTATTTGTTCATTGATTATTAAAATAAACAGTAGTATCATTAAATTGACCGCAGCAGTCAAACGGCAAGAGTAACACGGTAGTCAGCTACATAAAGGAGAAACAAAGATGAAAATTGACGCAATTGACGAAAAAAGCATTCTTGTTGAACTTTCAAAAGAAGATCTTTTAAAAAACAAAATCACATACGAGCAGCTTGATTATTCAAACGAGGAAACAAGAAAACTTGTCCGCCTTGTGCTTGAAAAAGTTCGGCTTGAAACGGGTCGAATGGTCAACGATATCGGCTCGCTTGAAGTTGATGTGATGCCGGATTCTTTTGGCGGATGTCTCATGATATTCAAGGAAAAGGAAACTTCGCAGTGCAAAAAAGAAGAAACCGAGGCTGTTTTCATCACCGAAGAAATCAACGATATCATCGATCTTGCTCGCCGATTAAAAAAAGAAAAGGCGATGATTGAGAAAACAGAGCTTTATCGTTTTGAAAAAACACTTGTCCTTTTTATCGGCGAGGTTTCGGACGCTCAGTATGCTGCCGTTTCGGAATACCTTGAACCGCTGATTATAAATGAGATGAAAGCTCAGTCAATAAAAGAAGCGTGCGAATGCCTTATAAAAAGCTGCGCACTCAAAACGCTTTCTCAGTGATTGCGAAGGCTTGCAATGGTTTTTTTCGGGTCGCTTGAACCGAATACGGCACTTCCGGCAACAAGAACGGTGGCTCCGCTTTCGATAGCAAGGCCGGCATTTTGTTCGTTGATTCCGCCGTCAACCTGAATGTCAAAATCAAGACCGAGCTTTTCTTTTTCGGCTTTGAGAGCTTTGACTTTTTCCATCATATCGGGCATAAAGCTTTGACCGCCGAAGCCCGGTTCAACCGTCATAACAAGCACCATTGAAAGTTTTTCAAGGAAAGGAAAAACTTCTTCAACGGGTGTTCCGGGTTTAACCGAAAGTGCAGCTTTGCAGCCGAGTTCACGGATAAGGTCAACGGTTTCGCCAACAGGGGAGTCCGACTCAACGTGGAACGTTATAATATCCGCTCCGGCCTTAACAAAGTCGGGGATATATTTTTTCGGGTCGCTTATCATGAGATGAACGTCAAAAACGAGGTCGCTTCTGCTTCTCATGCATTTTACAATCGGAGCACCGAGCGTGATGTTCGGAACAAAATGGCCGTCCATAACGTCAATGTGGAGCCAGTCTGCGCCGCACTTTTTCATTCTTTCAAATTCTTCGCCCATTTTTGAATAATCGCAGGACAGGATTGACGGGGAAATTTTTATCATAACAAGCACCTCATTAAGATTTTATAATTCAAATCATTATATCATTAAGCTTTGTAAAAATCAAGACAGAGCCGCCCGCAGCTTTTGATTCATACGCCCGTGCTTTCCGGAATATGTTTTATTTCGGAGGTGTATACAAATGAAAATAGCAATTGCAGGTTACGGAAATCTTGGAAAAGCGGCGGTTCGGGCAATTCAAAACCAAAAGGACGATTCACTCGTCGGTGTGTTCAGCCGAAGAGATGTTAAAACGCTTTTTGCACCGAACGGAGTATCGCTGTATCCCTTTGATTTGATAAAAAGCTTTGAAGGCAAAATTGACGTTGTTCTCAACTGCATGGGCAGTGCAAGGGATCTTCCGAAAACAACGCCATTTCTTGCTTCGTTTTTTAACGTTGTTGATACATTTGACACCCATGCAAGAATACCGGAACACTTTGAAAAAGTTGACCGTGCCGCAAAAGAATCAGGAAAAACCGCAGTGATAAGCGTCGGCTGGGATCCGGGTCTGTTTTCGCTTTCACGTTTATATATGAAAAGCGTTCTTCAAAATCCGCAGGTGTATACATTTTGGGGCAAGGGAGTAAGCCAGGGGCACACTGACGCAATTAAGGAAATTGACGGTGTTTTGTTTGCACGTGAATATACAATTCCGATTGAAAGCGCCGTTGAACGTGCGAAAAGCGGATGCGAAAAAAATCTTTCCGAAAAGAAAATGCATCGCCGTGTTTGCTATGTTGTTCCAAAAGAGAACGCAGATACCGCCGCAATTGAAGAACAAATCAAAAATATGCCGGAATACTTCAAAGGCTACGAAACAACGGTCAACTTTATAAGCCTTGATGATTTTTTACTTGAGCATAAAAGCATGGCTCATGCCGGAAGTGTTATCGGAATCAGTCGAAACGATGAGGGGATTGACAAACTTGAGCTTTCTCTTTCCGCCGCATCAAATCCGAAAATTACCGCCGGAATTTTGATTTCATATGCAAAGGCTTGTTTCAAAATGAACGGCAGGGGAGAGTCGGGCTGCAAGACAGTTTTTGATGTAAAGCCCGCCGATATTTTTCAATACGGAGAAAAAGAAATGCTTGAGATTTTGTAATTTTACTGAGTGAGTAACTACTCACCGAAGCGGAATTGGGGGTGAGTCACCGCTCACTGATTTAAAAAATGCAAAAAATTCAGTTTTTTTGCATAAATTCCACATCATATTTGTTTAAATTTGTCACAAATGCACGTTTATAGGGTTTATCTATGGTAAAATATTCATAAAATTTTAATAAGCTTTCAAAAAAATGGGGCATTTTATTGAAAAAAATTAATTCGTAGTATATAATTAAAGAGTCTAAATCCACGCGCGGATTTAAATCCGTATGCGTTGACTTTCGGCACAGCCAACAGAAAAAAGATTGGAGGAAAAATCATGAAAAAACTGTTAGCTATTTTACTAGCCGCACTTCTTGTTTTCTCTCTTGTTGCCTGCAACGGCGGCTCGGGTGAAACCACAACCGATCCTTCCGCTTCCGGCGAAAGCGCAGACAATGCAACCGGAAATGACGTTGTTAAGATTGGCGTTTTTGAACCCCAGTCGGGCGACAACGGCGCAGGCGGAAAGCAGGAAATCCTCGGTATGCAGTATGCAAACCATGTTGCTCCCACCGTTGAAATCGGCGGAAAGACCTATGACGTAAAGCTTGAAATCGTTGATAACGAATCTTCAACCGATAAGGCTCCGACCGCTGCTCAGACTCTTGTTTCGGCAGGCGTTTCCGTTGCTCTCGGTTCATACGGCTCAAGCGTTGCAATCGCAGGTTCACCCGTATTTAAAAACGGCGGAATCCCCGCAATCGGCGTAACCTGCACCAACCCGCAGGTAACCGAAGGCAATGACCATTATTTCCGCATTTGCTTCCTTGATCCGTTCCAGGGCACAGTTCTTGCAAACTACGCTTTCAAGGAACTCAAGGCTAAGAAGGCTTATATCCTTGCTCAGCTCGGCAACGACTATGACCAGGGTCTTGCAAATTACTTCACAAAGGCTTTTGAAGCCCTCGGCGGTACTGTTGTTAAGGAAGACTTCCCCGAAGGAAACTCAGACTTCACTTCATACCTCACCAACGCCAAAAACCAGGATTGCGAAGTAATCTTCTCCCCGACATCAATTTCTTACGCTCAGCTCATCGTTGAACAGTCAACTTCACAGGGCACCGGACTTCCTCTCCTTGCAAGTGACACATGGGATTCAAACGTTATCCTTAAGGCTGCAAAAGGAACCGACGCTAAAATCTATGTTACAACCTTCTATCAGGAAGGCGGCAACAAGGAATTTGACGAAGGCATCAAAGCTTGGATCAACGAAGACAGCCAGGCAAAGACCAACAACGGCGGCGACGACACTGTTGCAGCAGTTACCGCAATGGGTTACGACGCATACTTTGTTGCTCTTGAAGCACTTAAAAAGGCAGGTTCAACCGCACCCGCAGACGTTATGAAGGTCCTTCCCTCTGTTTCATACACAGGTGTTTCCGGTAAGATTGAATTCAACGAAACCGGCGACGCAAAGAGAGACACCGCATTCGTTAAGAACGCAAACACCGAAACCGGTGCTTGGGACTTTGTTGCAGAACAGGGTGTTTAATTCAAAACAAGTTTAAGATATTTTTGAATTTAGTTTATTGATATTTTTGCTTGTATCGGTTTGCCGGGGCTTTTCTCGGCAAACCGTTTTATAGATTTTAGCTTGGTTCAACTTTTTTCGGTTCAGGCCGGTATCAACGCTCATTTTCTTCGAATATATTCGAAAAGAGCCGAATGAGTGTTTGTTCGACTCTCTTCGGTTGTATTTGAAAGAGTGAGACCCTTTTTCCACTTTCGGCGGCAGGTCGCCGTCAATTTGAAAACGGAGGAATAAAATGGATATTGCTGGATTTTTTCAAAAAAACTTGCCGTATATTCTTGCCGGAATCTCCGTCGGCGGTCAATATGCGTTGATCGCAATCGGATACACAATGGTTTACGGAATTTTACGACTGATCAACTTTGCTCACGGCGACATTTTCATGGTTGCCGGCCTTGTAATGGTATATGCTTCGGCTTCGCTGCCGATTTATGTTGCAATGCCGCTTGTTATTGTTGTAACGGTAATTCTCGGCGTACTCATCGAAAAGCTTGCCTATAAGCCGCTTCGTTCCGCACCGAGAATGTCCGTCATGATTTCCGCAATCGGCGTTTCATATCTCATTCAGAACCTTGCGCTTTATGTCACCGGCGGACTTCCGCAGACCTATCCGAAAATCCCGTATATTTCGGATGCAATTAAAATTTTCGGTGCAACAACAAAGCGTGTCACTGTAATTACTCCGGTGCTTACACTTGTACTTATCGTTGTTTTGGTGCTTCTCATCAAATATACCAAAATCGGTATTGCAATGCGTGCGGTTTCAAAAGATTTTGAAACAAGTCAGCTCATGGGCGTAAAAATCAACAAGGTTATTTCGATGACCTTCGTCATCGGTTCGTTCCTTGCGGCAGTAGGTTCGCTTCTGTATTTCACGAATTATACCTCCGTTATGCCGACTTCGGGTGCTATGCCCGGACTCAAGGCGTTTGTTGCGGCCGTTTTCGGTGGCATCGGTTCAATACCGGGTGCGGTTGTCGGTGCGTTCATAATAGGTATTTGTGAAAATATCATTAAGGGTGCAGGACTCACAACATTCTCCGACGCATTCACCTTTGCTCTTCTCATCATTATTCTCTGCGTTAAGCCGACGGGAATTTTCGGTGAAAAGAACATTGACAAAGTTTAAAGGAGGGGAAAGTAATGCTTAACAAAAAGAATAAAAGAATTGATATCATTGCTCTTTTCGTGATTGTTGCCCTCCTTTTTGCCGTTGACATCATTGCCGAAATGGCTGCGCCGAGAACGTCGCTGTTCTTTTCGGTTGTCAAAAAAAGCTGTGTTTATGCGCTTGTTGCCGTTTCAATGAACCTGCTCAACGGCTTCACCGGTCTTTTCTCGCTCGGACAGGCGGGCTTCATGCTCATCGGCGCATACACCTATGCCATTCTTACCATCCCTGCCGAAATGCGCGACAGCGTTTATCAGTATTTTGACGGCGGACTTGTTAAAAATCCGATTCCCTGGCCGCTTGCACTTATTGTTGCGGGACTTATCGCCGGAATTTTTGCGTTTCTTATAGGACTTCCGGTGCTTCGTCTTAAGAGCGATTACCTTGCAATTGCAACGCTCGGCTTTGCCGAAATTATCCGTGCTTTTGTTCAATGGGATAAGTTTGGACCGCTCACCAACGGATCAAACCTTTTGAGAGGTTATCCGACCTTTGACTCACTTGCAACGGACTGGTTCGGTTCGCCGAAGTTTTCAAGCACCATTGCACTTGCAATAACCGTGCTTTGCGTTTTGCTTATAGTTCTTTTTATCAATTCAACTTACGGACGTGCACTCAAAGCAATCCGTGACGATGAAATTGCTGCCGAAGCCATGGGTATCAATCTTGCTTCGCACAAGCAGATTTCCTTCATCATCAGCTCGTTCTTTGCCGGAGTCGGCGGTGCGCTTCTTGCAATGCATCAAAGCACAATTCAGGCAACCGCTTTCAAGTCCGCAATGACATATGAAATTCTTCTTATTGTTGTTGTCGGCGGTATCGGTTCAATCAGCGGAAGCTGCATTGCTTCGTTCCTTTATATTGCGGCCAGCGAATGGTGGCTCAGAGGTCTTGACAGCGGCTCGTTCCTCGGAATCGAATCTTCGCTTTTCAGGGGCGGATTCAGAAAAGTTGTTTTTTCGGTCATCATCATGATTATTGTTCTCTTCTTCCGTCAGGGTATTATGGGCGACAAGGAGTTCTCCCTTTCAAGGATAATTGATAAATTCAAGCACAAAAAGAAAACGCCTGAAAAGAAAGAGAAAAAGAAGGAGGTCGTGACGAAATGAGTGAAAAAAAGAATGTTCTTCGCCTGAGCGATATCACAATGCAGTTCGGCGGAGTTGTTGCGGTCAACGACCTTTCGCTTGAAATCAACGAGGGTGAAATTGTTTCAATCATCGGCCCCAACGGTGCGGGAAAAACAACGGCGTTCAACGTTATCACCGGCGTTTATGAGCCGACAAACGGTGAAGTTGACTTTTTTGAAAAACCGATTGCGAGAAATCATCCGCACGGAAAAATGAAAAAGCTTTATGCCGGAGAAAATAAAGATAAGTATTGCGCAAAGCCCAAACACGGCAAAAAGGTTATAACGCTCAAGCCGGATGCGATTGCAAAAAAGGGTATTGCAAGAACGTTTCAAAATATCCGCCTTTTCAAGTCAATGACGGTTTTTGAAAATGTACTCATTGCAAAGCATATGAGAAGAAAAAGCAACCTTTTCACCGCAACGTTCAAGCTCAATGCCAAGGAAGAAAAGAAGATGAAGGAAGAATGCCTTGAACTTCTTAAAATTCTTGACCTTGATGACGTTATGGACGAAAAGGCAACCGCACTTCCTTACGGAAAACAGCGTCATCTTGAAATTGCCCGTGCGCTTGCAACAAAGCCGAAGCTTTTGCTTCTTGACGAACCTGCCGCCGGCATGAATCCGCAGGAAACAGATGAACTCACCGCCTTTATCAAAAAAATCCGAGACGATTTCGGACTTACAATTTTTGTTATTGAACATCATATGAATCTTGTTATGGATATTTCCGACCGAATTTATGTAATCGACTTCGGAAAACTCATTGCAAAAGGTACTCCGGCTGAGATTCAAAACAATCAGCGTGTTATTGACGCATACCTGGGGGTGACGGAAGATGAATGATAATATTCTTGAAATTAAAGATCTTGTTGTTTCCTACGGCGGAATTGAAGCCGTAAAGGGCATTTCTTTTGACGTACCCAAAGGAAAAATCGTTACTCTCATCGGCGCAAACGGAGCCGGAAAAAGCACTGTGCTTAAAACTGTTTCCGGCATAGTTAAGCCGAAAAACGCTTCGATAAGCTTTGAAGGAACCGAAATTTCCGGAAAAACGCCGGATTTCATCGTTTCAAAGGGCGTGACTCTTGTTCCGGAAGGCAGAAGAGTTTTCCCGAACCTTACCGTTTTGGAAAACCTCAAAATCGGTGCATATCTGAGAAAAGACAAAAAGGCGATTCAAAAGGACACGGAACACGTCTATGAGCTTTTTCCGCGCCTGAAAGAACGTTCGTGGCAACTTGCCGGAACGCTTTCGGGAGGCGAACAGCAGATGCTTGCCGTCGGAAGAGCGCTCATGAGTTCTCCGAAGCTTATCATGATGGACGAACCGTCGCTGGGTCTTGCTCCGCTTGTTGTTCAGGATATTTTCTCAATTATCCGTCAGATCAACGGAGAAGGAATTACTGTTTTGCTCATTGAGCAAAACGCAAATATGGCGCTCAAAATTGCCGATAAGGCGTACGTTATGGAAACGGGACGCATCACGATGGAAGGTACCGGTGCAGAGCTTCTTGCCGACGAAACCATCAAGGAAGCATACCTCGGAAAAACAAAGGCAAACTGATTGCAAAACAAAATAGTTCCGCTCTTTCGGTCAAACCGATTGGGCGGAGATTTTTTATCTTATAAATATTTCTTCATTACCGAGCCTTATCAGCGCAGCCGAAAGCGAAAGAAGCAGACCTAATTCTTCGTCCGGTTCGTCTGTGTCAATTTCAAAATCATCACGAAGTTTTCTTATGCGGTATTGAACCGTGTTTCTGTGTGTAAAAAGCCGCTCGCAGGTTTCCTGAAGTGAGTGGTGACAGGTGAGATATGTGTAAAGCGTGAGGCAAAGCTCTGTTTGCTTTTTTTGGTCATACTCAAAAATATCTTTTACTTTTTCGTCGGTGAAGCCAAATTCCTGCTCGCATTTTTTTAAAAGCATCAAAAGTTTATAGTCGCCGCTCTTTTCAAGAAAAGGCGGCTGTTTTTCTTTCAGGTAGCCGAGAACGTCGCAAAGCTTCGGAAATTCTTCATGAAGCGAATAAAGGCTTTCAATCTTTTCGGAAAGGATTGCTTTGAGGTTGTAATTTTTGATAACTTCGCGAAGCATTTGGGCGTCGTGATCCTCATGAAGGAAAAGAATTAGTTTTCCGCCGTAAAAAAGCGGATGAGAAGCGTGAAAATTTTGCGAAAGGGAGCGGGCGAGATGCTCGTTTTTGAGCTTTTCTCCGGCGTCGGACGAAAGCTCGATGAGTGCAACACGATCGGGGTTAAATGAGGAAAGGAAAGTTCCCGAAACTTTCAGACGAAAAACGTCCTCGCTTGAGAACTTTCCGTCGAGCAGCTCAATGAGAATTTCTTCGGCTGTGTCAAGCGGCGCGGCCGAGGTTCGGCGGTCGGTATAAAACTGCTTTGCGATGAGACTTTCGCAAAAAAGGCAATCGCTTTCAAGCGGCGGAGCGGTTTCAAAAAGAATATATATAATGTATCCGAGCGAAACGCCGGCACTTTTCAAAACGGCAACGCCGACGTTCTTTCCGCCCGTTTTTGTAAAAACTCTTTCACTCCCGTTTTCTTCAAGTGCCTTTGCAATTTCGCCGCAGGCGGAAAAAGGCAGTTCACTGTGAGAAACAGCAGTGCGGTACTCCTTATCATCAAAGCCTTTTGCAGCAAAGGAAGAAACAATGTGAAAAGCGTTGTCGGTAACAATCAAGGGGAGGCCGAACTGAACGCTGACAGCTTCAAGAAGCATATCGAGCGAATTGTTCTGCAAAAATGTGTTCAAAACGGTTGTTTTATTCATAACTGCATCTCCTTTGTGCTAACAGCACAATCAAATGTGATGTAATTATACCATAAGATTATTGTGTAATCAAGACTTTGTGCTATAATATGCTCGTAAATAAGGAAAGCGAGAACCGCAAGGGAATCGCAAAGAAGACTTTGGAGATGATACCAATGTGTAAGATGAATATGACCGCCGAATAAGCGGAACAATCAAATCAGCCGGCGTGAAGCGGGTCGGCAAGTTGAAAACCGTTTCAAACCTAATATTTATATTTAAAGAAGGTATGTTTTATGTTTGATCTTAGACCGTATTCAAGAAAAAATAATTCCCTTTATAATCCGTTCCGTGAAATGGACGAACTTGAAAATCAGCTTTTTGCAAATCCGTTCGGATTTTTCGGCACGCAGTCGCTTGATGAATTTAAGACCGATATCAAAGATGAAGGCGACCACTATGAGCTTGAAGCCGATCTCCCCGGCTTTGAGAAAAAGGATATTAACCTCGACATTAACAATGATGTTTTGACGATCAGTGCGGAACGTCATTCGGAGCATGAGGAAAAGGACAAGAAGGGCAAATATGTCCGCTGTGAACGTTCTTACGGTTCATACAGCCGTCAGTTTGATTTGACCGGCGTAAAGGCTGATGAAATCACCGCAAAATATGAAGACGGTGTTTTGAAGCTGAATATGCCGAAAAAGACCGCTGTTGAACCCAAGAGCCATCATCTTGAAATCGAATAACGCAAAAAGCAAAACGGGGTACTCAAAAGAGTGCCCCGTTTTTTCGGTTAAAACTACCTGCAAAAGATATGGTTTCCGATGGTTTTGATGACCGGACGTGAAAGCATAAAAGAGTTTGATGTTTTTTTCGGGTTATAATAGTATATCGCTCCGCCGCTCGGATCCCAGCCGTTGATGCAGTCCCGGGCGGCTTTTTTTGAAGTTTCGTTCGGTGCTGTGCTCCAGTTGCTGTCGTTGACGGCGGAGAACGCACCTTTTTGATAGATCACTCCCGCAACAGTGTCCGGAAAGGAAGAATGCTTAACACGGTTGAGAACAACCGCTCCAACGGCAACCTGACCGGTGTAGCTTTCGCCTCTGGCCTCTGCGGCAATCAGTTTTGCAAGGAGCGTAACATCGTTTGATGAATACTTTCCGCTTGAAGATGAAGCTGAAGTCGCCGTGATTCCAAGGTATTTCAGCGTTTTCGGCCCGGCAATTCCGTCAGCGGTAATTCCGCAGTTTTTTTGAAAAGCAGTGACTGCCGATTTTGTTTGAACGCCGAAAATTCCGTCAACCGAACCTTTGTAGTATCCGAGCGACTTTAGCTTTTGCTGAACCTGTCTGACTTCCTGACCTCGTGAACCGAGTTTTGAAAGTGCGTCAACGCTTTTGCCGCTGTTTTTTAAAACGGCAAAATTGAAGGCCGAAAAAACGGCGAGAATAAAAGCGAGATTACGAAAGAAAAATTTCGGTTTTGATTTTAGCATAGTTTTGTTGCCCGACAGAATTGTTCGGGTGCGCCGCCTTTCTGATTAGTTATAATTATTGTTTTCAAAAAAAGACTGAATTATTCAAAAAACAAAAGCCGATACTTTTCACGGCATCGGCTTTTGTAACGTGGAAGGATGTTGAAAACAGAACAGAAAAAGGCGAAACGGGCAACAATCAGGATTCATGCTGCGTGTCGCACATCACGCTCATGTCTTGTTCTTGCCTGTTTTGCGCAGGCATTGGAGATGTGTTTGCTTTTTGAGCTTTTGCTTTTGGATTTTTTGAAAAAGGCACGCTTGATCTTTTGTTCAAAAGCAATGAGTTTTTCCTCAAAAATAATCGCAAATACTGCAAGAACAACAAGCGGGATATATACTGAAAAGAAAACGGTTGCTGATGAAAACATGGTGAAGTTCCTCCTTGGCTTCTTTCGAATAATTGTTTTGATAACGTACGGATAATTTCCGAACCTTTTAATGAAAACGAACGTTAACCGAACATTCGTTCTTGATTTCTATGTCTTGATTATATCAGAAATTTTAGATTTGTCAACACAAATGTTCACTTATTTTTGATTTTGAGTCCCCATTTTTGGACTTTCAGTGCTTTTTTGCTGATGTTTTTTTGAAACGAGTCAAGTAATGATGAATAGGATTTATGAATCACGCTCCTTTCATTGCGTGTATGTCAAAAACAACGGGAATTTTTTGTTGAATTTTACAAAGACAATATTAGGAAAAAGCAGTGAAAAAGAAAGAGAAATATGATAAAATACATTTGTCAATAAAAATCGTTGCCGCCTTGCGACCGAGTGCCTGTCCGGCGGCCACAATGCATTATATGCAATCGGAGGTATTATTATGGCTGTCAAAAAAGAATTTTATTTTCCGTCTGTTTCGGGACTTGCGGATATTCATGCGTGTTCGTTTTTTCCGCAGGACAAAAGCAGCATAAAAGCTGTTATTCAAATCGCTCACGGAATGGCGGAGCATCTTGAAAGATATGAAAAATTTGCGTCGGTTCTTTGTGATAACGGTTTTGCCGTTTACATCAACGACCATCTCGGTCACGGAAAAAGCGTTAAAAACGATGATGAACTCGGCTACTTCGGTGAAAAGGACGGTTGGAAAAACTTTATCGGCGATTGCCATATGCTTATGCAGATTGCCAAAAAGGAGAATCCCGGAAAGCCGTATTTCTTCTTCGGTCACTCAATGGGCTCATTTGTTTCACGTTCGTTCACAAAAAAATATGCAAACGAGCTTGCCGGTGCAGTCTTTTGCGGAACCGCAGGTCCGAACCCCGGTGCAAAGGTCGGCATTGCTCTTGCAAAAATGATAGGAAAAGTCAAAGGTTCGCATTATCGCAGCAAGCTTATTGACAACATTGCGTTCGGAACATATAACAAAGAGTTTGAGGGAAGAACAAACTTTGACTGGCTTTCAAGGGACAATGACGAAGTTGACAAGTATATTGCCGACAAATATTGCGGTTTCCTTTTCACCGCATACGGTTTCAGAGATATGTTCTCGCTCCTTGACAGCGTTTCAACAAAGCAGTGGGCAGAGGGATATTCAAAAGAACTTCCCGTTCTTATGATTTCCGGTTCAAAAGACCCGGTGGGCGCAAACGGAAAGGGCGTTCAAAAGGTTTATGATATGCTCAAAGAAGCAGGAAAAACCAACGTTACCCTTCATCTTTACGACGGCGCAAGGCATGAAATTCTCAACGAATCAAAGTGCTTTGATAGGGTTTGCAAAGATGTTATCGATTGGGCAAACTCAATACTCGGCTGATAAGAACCACACGGGCTGTTCCGATTGTTTTCGGGGCAGCCTTTTTTGGTATTCTTTCTCAAAAAAGTTAAAAGACTTTTGTCTGCTTTGACGAAAATTTATATGTTCCTTGACGAAACCGTTAATAGGGTATAAAATATATATGACTATATACGGCTAACCGCCGGAAAGGAGTAATACTATGTTCACATTTAACGCATTCGTTGAGCTTTATCACACGATCATCAAGCTTCTTGTCAAGATTGGCTGGATCAAAGATCCGAACAAAGCAGAATAGCTTGAAAACAGACGTATTTTTACGGGTTGGGATACCCGAAAAGAAAAGGAGACTTAATAACCAATGCTTACAGTAAAAATGTTCAAAAAGATCTTTGCCGCTTTTGTTGCAATTTTCATTTCGCTCGGCTGGATGGTCGGCCCTTCAACCGAAAATCCGATTACCTTTAAAGACAGCGACGACGTTAAACTTTCGTTCGTAACCGTCAGCGATATTCACGTTATGGGCGAGTCATATACAAAGTTTTATTTTGAAAGCCTTTTCAAAGACCTTTCAAATACCGATGAAAAGTTTGACGCAGTCGTAATGGCCGGCGATCTCACCGAAATGGGCTTCAACTGCGAATATGATAATTTCTTTGACGTACTTGACAACCAAACCGTTACAAAGAACCTTATCATTGCAACCGGCAACCATGATGTTCGTTACGCTTATAAAAAGAACAAGCCGATCATCATGAACAAGGTTGAAGAATATCTCGGCATTGACACAAAGGGCGAAAGCTTTTATTCCTATGACCTCAACGGATACACATTCATCGTTATGGGATCTGAAAAGCAGGTCTTTGAAAGAGCATACATATCGGAAAGACAGCTTGCTTTCCTTGACAGCGAACTTCAAAGAGCAACCGCAGAAGGCAAACCCGCTTTTGTAATCTGCCATCAGCCGCTCAAAGAGACTCACGGTCTTCCCGAAGTATGGAAAACGGGCGATCTCGGCGATCAGTCGCAGCAGGTAAGAGATGTTCTCACAAAGTATAAGAATGTTTTCTATATCAACGGTCACCTTCACGACGGAATGTATGATCGTTCGGTTGAAAAGCTTGCCGAAAATGTATACAGCATCAACCTTCCTACCTATGGAAAGACAAACGACTTCGGCGTTAAAGACAAGGGCATCGGTTATTATGTTGAAGTTTATGACAACGAGGTTCTCTTCACCGGAAGAAACTTCCAGAAGGGTCATAACGTTGACGTAAGCTATAGCTTTACAATTGTTTAATTGAATGAAAAAAGGCCGCCGCAACCGGAATGAACCGATTGCGGCGGTTGTGTTTATACTTTTCTGCATTTTCTCTTTACTTTAATCATTTGTTGTGATAAACTTAATACGCTAATTTTTCCAAATAAAGGAGACTGAAATTAATGAAAAAAAGTATTGAAAAAACGGTTTCACTGCTTTTGGCGGTGATAATGTTGGTTTGTGCGGTGCCGTTTGCGGCGAGTGCAAGCGATCAGTACACCGAAGGATGCTTTACATTTATTGTTAACGGGTGGAATGAAGCTGAAATATTAGACTGTGATGAGTCGGTTAGCGGAGCTCTCATTATACCTGCAACTCTTGGCGGCTATCCTGTAACAAGTATTTTACATGGTGCATTTCAAATATGCGATAGCATAACAAGTATAACCATACCGAAGAGCGTTAAGAATATGATTAATAATCCTTTTGCCGGTTGTATTTCTCTTGAAGAGATAATTGTTGAGGAAGGAAACGAGGACTATTGTTTAATTGATGGAGTTCTATTTGAAATAGATGAGGTTGGTTCAATAATATTAAAATGTTATCCCGCTGCGAAGAAGGGACAAATATATAATATACCAAATAATACTTTTGCTGTTGGTGATGAGGCTTTTGTTTGTTGTAGAGAACTAAAAACAGTTACATTTCCAAAAGAGAAAGTGCTAATTGGTGATGCGGTTTTTTCTTCTTCGTCAATAGAAACAATCGCTTGGCCTGAAAATATTCCTAACATTGGTAGAGGAGTGTTTAGCTCTTGTCAATCCTTAAAAAATGTTACTATTCCCGAGGGGGTTACAGATTTAGGTGAAGCTGCATTTTATGGCTGTACATCCCTTGAAAGTATAAAGTTACCAAACAGTTTAACCAGTATTGGCAGATATGCTTTCGCATTTTGTACCGTGCTTAAGACTATTGATATACCGAATAGTGTAACAACTATTGGAGAGTCGGCATTTGGGTATTGTTTTAAGTTGGGCAATGTTTCATTTGGGAACAATGTTGAAAAAATTGACAATAGCGCTTTTGCGTTTTCAGGAATTGAATCGGTAAATATACCCGGAACGGTTAAGAGTATAGAAGATGGTTCTTTTTCATATACAGGACAATTAAAAAACGTTACTTTGTCTGAGGGAATTGAAGAAATAGGCAAAGGTGCTTTTACTTTTAGTGCATATGATAGTATCAATATTCCGTCAAGCGTTAAATCTATAGGCGCAAGTGCATTCAGCTGTTGTTGGAACCTTAAATCGATTGATGTTAATCCGGATAACACAAATTATTGTGCGATTGATGGAGTATTGTTTGATAAAGATGTCAGCAGTTTAAATTCATATCCGACAGGAAAAGAAGATACGTTTTACAAGGTTCCGGACAGCGTAACATCATTTATTGATGTAAACGTCGCAAATAACCTTAAACAGATTATGTTTCCCAAGAATGTAAAGCTATATGAAACGATTACAACTGATAAGGGTACATCGGAAATGGCAGGCGCTATGTTTGGTATCAGTATAATCCCATTTTCTTTTACTGGAACAACCATGGACGAATTTACCGATTATGCTTCTGTTTATCAGCAACTTAGTTTTAATGCTATTGAAAACTTTACAGTTTATGGTTATGCTGGAACTGATGCGGAAAAGTATGCCAACGAAAACAACTTTACTTTTGTTGATTTGAGCGGAGAACATACACATTCTTTCTCTGAATGGACAGTAACCACCGAGCCAACCTGCACCACCGAAGGCGAAGAAACAAGAACCTGCTCAGTTTGCAACGTAACCGAAACAAGAGACGTTGCAGCACTTGAACATGACTATAAGCACATTACAAAGAGTGCGACCTGCAAGGAAACAGGCTTTGAAAAAGACGTTTGCAGCAGGTGCGGAGATGAAATCAATTATAATGAACTTCCGCTTGCACCGCACACATTCTCCGCTTGGACAGTAACCACCGAACCCACCTGTACCGCCGAAGGCGAAGAAACAAGAACCTGTTCGGTTTGCGGTCTTGCTGAAACAAGAAAACTTGAAAAGATAGATCACGTTCTTGTTCCAATCACAGTTCCGTCGACTTGTAAGGTTCAAGGCGTTTCATATGAAGCCTGTGATATGTGCGGCGAAACATTCAATTATACCGTTCTTCCGCTTGCACCGCATACTTTCGGTAATTGGACGGTAACCAAAGAAGCAAAATGCGAAACCGCCGGCGAAGAAACTAGAACCTGTTCGGTTTGCAACGTAACCGAAACAAGAGACGTTGCGGCACTTGGACATGACTATAAGCACATTACAAAGAGTGCGACCTGCAAGGAAACAGGCTTTGAAAAAGATGTTTGTAGCAGGTGCGGAAATGAAATCAATTATAATGAACTTCCGCTTGCACCGCACACATTCTCCGCTTGGACGGTAACCACCGAGCCAACCTGTACCGCCGAAGGCGAAGAAACAAGAACCTGCTCCGGCTGCGGTCTTGCCGAAACAAGAAAACTTGAGAAGATTAATCATGTTCTTGTTCCAATCACAGTTCCGTCGACTTGTAAGGTTCAGGGCGTTTCATATGAAGCCTGTGATATGTGCGGCGAAACATTCAATTATACCGTTCTTCCGTTTGCACCGCACACTTTCGGTGAGTGGACAGTAACAAAAGAAGCAAAGTGCGAAACCGCCGGCGAAGAAACTAGAACCTGTTCGGTTTGCAACGTAACCGAAACAAGAGACGTTGCGGCACTTGGACATGACTATAAGCACATTACAAAGAGTGCGACCTGCAAGGAAACAGGCTTTGAAAAAGATGTTTGCAGCAGGTGCGGAAATGAAATCAATTATAATGAACTTCCGCTTGCACCGCATACCTTCGGTGAATGGATAACAACTAAAGAAGCGTCTGTATTTGAATCCGGCGAAAAGGTAAGAATTTGCTCGGTTTGCAGCTTTGAGGAAAAAGAAACGATTGAAAAAATCAAAGCCGAAGAAGTCAATGACGAAAAAACCGGAATTTCCGTAATTTGCCCGGATGGAAGCTATGATGGCAAGGTTGAAATTCAGGTTACCGAAACTTTTGACGGCGAATCATATCAGCTTCTCAACGCCGAAAGAGGCAATTATAAAAACGCACTTTTTGATATAACAACCGTTGTTGACGGCAAAAAGGTTCAGCCGAACGGTTCTGTTTGGGTCAAAATTCCGCTCCCCAAAGGATATAATGCAGAAAAAACTTTTGTTTATCACATTACCAACAGCGGAAAACTTGAAAAAGTTGAAAGCCGTGTTGAGGGCGGATATATCATTTTTGAAACAACGCATTTCAGTTACTATGCAATAGTTGATGAAAGCTCAAGCGTAAATCCCTCGCAAAGCTGTTCCTGCAATTGCCATAAAAAGGGTATTGTTCACTTCTTCTTTAAAATCGCTCTGTTTTTCCAAAAGATTTTCAAAAAGAACAAAACCTGCCTTTGCGGAGTTAATCATTATTAATTAGACCCATGGGGCAACTGATGTATTTCGGTTGCCCTTTTTGTCACATTGCACAGCAAATAAAAGCAGATAATGTATAAACTGCCAAAAACATGGTGCCTTTTTAGCAGTGTTTTTATCGCAATTGCCGTTTTTCAAAAAAACCGTTGACAAAATCAAAAACGGGGGTTATAATCAAGACAAATTTAAGACAGCACCTGATAGAGGATGCGGAAGAAAAGAGTAACTCAAAACAACGCCGGCAAGCGGTCTTGAGAGAAAGGTGATTCCGCCGAAGCTTGTGCCCGGTTGCCGCCGTGCAGTTTGCTGGGGCTGCGTTTAACAGACGCAGAACTGTCATATAGTTTCTATATGGAGAGCTATCATCGGATATATTTTCGCTATTTTTATATAACGATTTTAAAGCCTGTGATACCTCGAAAAGGTGCACAGGCTTAATTTTTATCCCCATTGGGCTTAAAGCCCGAAAAATTTTGAACAGGAGTTGTTTATCATGAGAAACGTAAGAAGAGTTTTAGCAGTAGTTTTGGCCGTTGTTCTTTGCGCAGCTTGCTTCACAGCCTGCGGAAACGGCGGTAACGACGACACAACCGCATCGTCAGGTGCAAACACAGATGTAACCGGTATTGCAGCCGCAAAATCAATCGCAGACCTCAAGGGCATGAAGATTGCCGCACAGACCGGTACTTTCCATGCAGACGCACTTGCTCAGATTCCGGATGTTAACAGCAGCACACTTCCCGACTTTACCGAACTTCTTAACGCTGTTAAGAGCGGAACAATCGACGGTTACATTGCCGAAGAGCCGACTGCAATTTCTGCTTGCAGAATGAACAGCGATCTCGATTATCTCCACCTCAAGAATAACGATACCGGCTTCACTGCAACCGCAGCAGATGTCGGAATTGCAATCGGTCTTAAGAAAGGTTCAGACCTTCTTGACAAGATGAACGAAGTTATCGCAGGCATCACCGAAGAGCAGAAGGAACAGCTCATGGAACAGATTATCGCAGTTAAGGCCGGCGACACCGTTGAAAAGTTCGCCCTTGAAAGCGAAGAACCCGCAAACCCGACCGGAACTCTTAAGGTTGCAATGGAATGCGCTTATGAGCCATATAACTGGACCGAAACTTCTTCCGATACACGTACGCTCGGTGCCGTTGCAATCAGCGGCGAAGGCAAGGAAGGTCAGTATGCAAACGGTTACGACGTTCAGGTTGCAAAGTATGTTGCAAACAAACTTGGTCTTAAGCTTGAAGTTTACTCCTACGATTGGGATTCACTCATTCCGGCACTTAATTCCGGTGCAGTTGACGCAATCGTTGCAGGTATGAGCCCGACAGCAGAACGTAAGGAACAGATTGACTTTACCGAAACCTACTATGAATCAAACCTTGTTGTAATTTTCAAGAAATAATCACTTTGACTTAACACTTTTTCGGCAAGCGGTCCTTTGCGGCTGCTTGCCGAAGCAAAAAATAACTAAAGTTTGGCGGAAATGATATGAGTTTTCTTCAGGATGTTTTTAATATCGCAGCAAAATATTATCCACAGCTCCTCAAGGGAGTGGGCAACACAATGCTCCTTGCTCTCACGGGTACAATTATCGGTCTTGTTATCGGTCTTCTTACGGGTGTAATCCGCACTGCGCCGATGTCAAAAAATCCGGTTCTTCGTGTTCTTCATAAGATTCTCAATGCAATCATTGCGGTCTATGTTGAAATTTTCAGAGGAACTCCGATGATGGTTCAGTCAATGGTTATTTATTGGGGCTATGCTTTTGCAACGGGCGGAAAAACGCTTGCGCTTATTCCTTCCGGTATCCTCATTGTTTCAATCAACACCGGTGCCTATATGGCAGAAATTGTCCGCGGCGGAATCATTTCAATTGACAAGGGTCAGTTTGAAGGTGCAATGAGTATCGGTATGACTCATTCGCAAACGATGTTTAAAGTCATCATTCCGCAGGTTATGCGTAACATTCTTCCCTCTGTCAGCAACGAGTTCGTTATCAATATTAAGGACACC
This sequence comes from uncultured Eubacteriales bacterium, assembly GCA_934552855.1. Taxonomy (GTDB): domain Bacteria; phylum Bacillota; class Clostridia; order Oscillospirales; family Acutalibacteraceae; genus UBA6857. The sequence goes on from CAKTEU010000002.1 coordinate 83,708, forward strand.
TCGGTGCTTAACGTTATCGGCGTTACGGAACTTTATTACTTTGCAGGAATCATCAAAAGGCAGACGTTTGAAACGTTCCAGACCTATCTTATTATCTGTGTTCTTTATTTCATTCTGACGTTTACAATCACAAGACTTCTTCGCTTTGCGGAAAAGAAGCTTGACGGAAAAGAAAACTATACCGTTTTCGGTTCGCAATCCGATCCGAAGGCAGAAATTCATATTGAAAAGGAGGCGTAATCATGGCTGAAAAAGTTATTGAACTCATCGGACTTGAAAAGCAGTTCGGCGAACACAGCGTTCTTAAGGGAATCAACCTCAGCGTTGAAAAGGGCGAGGTACTCAGCATCATAGGCGCTTCCGGCTCGGGAAAAAGCACAATGCTTCGCTGCATCAACCTTCTTGAAACACCTACAAACGGAAAGGTGCTTTATCACGGAAAGGACATCATTGCCGGTGACATCAAGCTTTCGGAATACAGAGCAAAGGTTGGAATGGTTTTTCAGTCGTTCAACCTTTTCAACAATATGACTGCTCTTGAAAACTGCATCACCGGTCAGATTTCGGTTCTTAAAAGGAATCGCAAAGAAGCTAAAGAAATTGCGATGAAATATCTTGAAAAAGTCGGAATGGCTCCGTATATCGAAGCTAAGCCCTCTCAGCTTTCCGGCGGACAAAAGCAGCGTGTTGCAATTGCCCGTGCGCTTGCAATGGAACCTGAAGTTCTTCTTTTTGACGAACCCACAAGTGCGCTTGACCCGCAAATGGTCGGCGAAGTTCTTGAGGTTATGCGAAAGCTTGCAAAAGAAGGACTCACAATGATTGTTGTTACTCATGAGATGGCGTTTGCAAGGGATGTTTCTTCAAACGTTGTTTTCATGGCTGACGGCGTGATTTGTGAAGAAGGTGCGCCGAAGGAAATTTTTGAAAATCCGCAAAACCAAAAAACAAGGGAGTTCCTTTCACGCTTCCTTGCAAAATAAAAATGTATATCTGCCGTTTCGTACACTTACCGAGACGGCAGTTTTTCTTCTTGAATTTTTTGAAAAGATATAGTATACTGAAACTCGTCATATACCGCTTTGTAAAAAACCAAATGACAATAAAGCATTGATTTTTAGGAGACAAAATGGCTATTGAAATTACAAAAAACAGCATTAAAATCGAAAACAGCTTTCTTTCAAAAGAGCTTTTTCTCAAGGGCTCAAGCATAGCCTCGTCGGCATTTTTGAACAAACTTACCGGCGAAAGCTTTGTTCCGGCACAGGGGAGCGAAGAATTTAAAATCCGCTTTCTTTCGCTTTTCGGCGGAGAATTTGTTTCGGCAAGCGACCTTAAAATTCAAAAAGCGTACGGCGAAAAAACCGAAACAGGCGAAAGACTGAAAATTGAATTTAAGGCGTTCAAAATGAAAGGCGGAAAAATTTCTCTCACCCTTGTTTTTGAACTTGGTATGCTTGATAAATTCATCAAAAAATATCTTGTTTTTTCCTGCCTTGATAAGGATTGCAAGGCGGTTATTGACTATGTTGATTTTGAACCGCTTGTTGTTCCCGATGTTTCAAAGGCAAGTTTCCTTCCGAAACAGGGAAAAAGCCATATGAACGCTTTTGCGCTTTCGCTCGGTCAGCCGGTCTTTTACGGAAGTTTCTGTTTTGGCTGTGAGTTCCCCGGAACGGAGAATAATTTTGAAAACGGTGCAACTTTCGTCCGCTGGTACAGCGGAAAGCCGCTCGTGTTGCTTCTCAAAAAAAGCGAGTATACAACTTATAAATCCGTTTGTGTTGCCTGCACCGGCAGCGACGACGTGAGAAGAAAAACGTCTTTTTATGAGTATATCCATAAAATTGCACGTCCGCTCAGGTTCAGAACACAGTATAATTCATGGTATGACCATATGCTGAAAATCAGCGCAGAAAATATTGAAGGTTCGTTCCTTGAAGTTGAAAAGGGGCTCACCTCAGTCGGTTCAAGGCCGCTTGATTGCTTTGTTGTTGATGACGGTTGGAACGATTACTCAAAGAATTTTTGGTGCTTTAATGATAAATTTCCAAACGAGCTTTATCCTTCTGCCGCACTTGCACGCTCTTTTGGCTCTTCTTTCGGACTTTGGCTCGGCCCGAGGGGCGGTTACACACTTGACACAATAAAATTTGCAAAGCACATTGAAAACAGCGGCAACGGTTTTGTCAACCGTCGGGCAAGGGATATTTGTGTTGCAAGCGAAAAATATATTGAAAAGCTTTCCTCTCTCATGATTGATTACGAAACACGGTTCGGACTTTCCTATTGGAAGCTTGACGGCTTTGCAAACAGACCTTGCCGCAACAAAGACCACGATCACATGGTTGGCGGAAAGAATGATATGTATTATTACAGCGAACTTTGGGAAAGGTGGATTGCCGTATTCTCTGCGCTTGTTAAAAACGCAAAGGAAGACCTTTTCATTAATCTTACCTGCTACGCACCGCCGAGTCCGTGGTTCTTGCAGTGGGTCAACACTGTTTGGATGCAAAACAGCGGCGATATCGGATTCATTAACAGATCGCCTGAGGGAAAAAGGCTTTCTGCGCCGCAAAAGGATCAGGCTCTCACTTATCGTGACAATATGTATTATGACTTTTATCGTGAAAGGGGCTTTTGCTTCCCGCCGTCAAATATGTATAATCACGACCCGATTTACGGAAACGAAGCAAAAATCAGCATGACCGATGATCAGTTCAGGGAGTATCTTTTTACAAACGCAATGCGCGGCACAGAGTTTTGGGAGCTTTATTACAGCTTCAACATGATGAATGAAAACAAGTGGCGCATAAACAATGCCGCAGTAAGTTTTGCCCGTGAAAATCTTCGGCTCCTTTCCCGCTGCGTGCTTTTCGGCGGAAAGCCGTCGCTGCTTCAGGTTTACGGTTTCGGCTGCTTTGACGGAAACGAAGGAATCGTTATGCTCCGCAACCCCGGAACGGCAAGCGTGGAATATACGCTTCGCCTTGACCATATCTGCTCGGCGGACGAAAGGCTTGCTTCTGCTGCAGTTACAACGGTTCTTCCTTATTCAAAGGACGGCGAAAACGGTGCATACGGTTTTGGCGATACGCTCAGCCTTACGCTTTCTCCGTTTGAAACAAGGATTCTTCATTTTGGAAAGCGCAAAATGCCGCTTTCGGTCGTTTACTGCAAAGCAAAGAGTGAAAAAAACCTTGAGGTGATGTTTAACCAAACCGTTATTGCGGATGAGATTGCTTGCGGCGAAAACAAAATCACTTCATCAAAGCTCCTTGCGGATTACAGGAGTGTGCTTGTTACTTTTGAAAAACCGTTTGAAGAAAAAAATGTCTATACGCTTTCAAGCGTTTCGGATATACTTAAAAACAAATCCGATGTTTCGGTTGCTTTTACATACTTCGAGGACGGCATAATAAATAAAAAGCCCATTACCGGAAAGGCCGATTTTTCGGTGAGAGTGACTCTTGACGATGAAGGTGATAAGACTCTTTATGCGCAGGGCGATGAATTGAAACTTTCGGTTGAAAACGGATTTACGTATTTTAAAGTCGGAAACAAAGTGCTTGTTTCTTCAAAGAATATTCACGATGTTGTTCAAATTTGCGCCGTGAGAGAACGAAACGGCGTTATGAAACTATATTTCAACCAAAGGCCGGAAAGTGCGCTTATCCCTGACGGAGTTTTTGAGCTTAAAGGCGAAACGCAAAGTTTTTCAAACGAAGGCAAGGTCAAACTTTTTGACAATGCGCTGAGCTTTGACAAGGTGTGATTGAAACAAAAAAATTGCTGCAGGGGAAAATCCTTTGCAGCAATTTTTGTTTTTGGCTTTTATCTGTGAGCAACTGCACGGCGAAAAAGAAAAGGCCCGATTTTTTCTTCTTCGTCGTTGCGCTTTTTTTCACCGGTAATAAAACGATAGTCAACCGGCTTTAAAAGATATGCGTCTGCACCGGAAAGAAGAACCTTCTTTTCAAAACATCTGCTTTTTAGTGCAGATTTGACAAAAATTTTTGTTCCTCTTTCAGAAAGCCTTTTTCCAATGGCAGAAAGAAAACCGAAAATGTCAAAATTTTCCATAAAAGCGTCGGTTATAAGAATATCCGGCTGCTCTTTTTCAACAGCTTTTAAAAGGGCTTTTCCGTTTGAAGGCGAAAGAAAAACGTCATAGCCGTTTTTTCGAAGCACTTTTAAAAGTTCTGAAAGCTTTTCGCTGTGGTCGTTTGTGATAACAATTTTTTGGTTCAAACTTTGCTTTCCTCCTCTCATTACCCGGTGTCCGGGCCTTTATACTCGGTAATTGTAGTCCACTAAAAGTAAAAAATGTGTCGATTCCTGTCAAATGTCAAAATTTTTTATTAAAAGTTTTTTCATTTTTACATATTTGAGTTTTTGCGACGGCAAAAAATTGAAAACAGCCCATTCGGACAGCTTTACAATATTGACATACAGAAAATTAAATCAACAAAATATATAAAATATAAATTGCCTTTGCCAAAGCGGTTGTCACTAATGATAAAAATTAAAAAAAGACAAAGATTTTCTTGACAAACACTGCTCAGAAGTGTATCATATACTAAGGTTAGCGAGAGCTAACTGATATTTAACGCTTATGGTTAGCTTGAGCTAATCACAAATCAGAGAAACGGGGGATTGTTATGATGCCTTTGTGTTATGCAGACATCGGAGCGGACAACACGATCAAAAAGATCGGCGGCAGCCCGGAAGTTAAAAAACACCTTGAAAACCTCGGCTTTGTTGTTGGAGGGAATGTTAAAGTAATTACAACTCTCGGCGGAAATGTCATTGTCAACGTTAAGGAAGCAAGAGTTGCAATCAGCGAAGAGATGGCAAGAAAAATCATGGTTTAATGCCGTGAACTTTTAAAGTTAACCCTGACTGCTCCGAAAGGACGGTCTTATCAGAATAAACAAACAAGGAGGATAAAGATTTATGAAAACTCTCAGAGAAGTCAAAGTCGGCGAAACCGTAAAAGTTAAAAAGCTTCACGGTGAAGGTGCCGTAAAACGCCGTATTATGGACATGGGAATCACAAAGGGAACCGAAGTTTTCGTCCGCAAGGTTGCACCCCTCGGCGACCCGATTGAGGTCACTGTCAGAGGCTATGAACTTTCGCTTCGAAAAGCGGACACCGAAATGATTGAAGTTGAATAATTTTTTTTGCACCGCTGTTAGCAACGGCTAATTAGTCTGCGCTAATTAGAAAAGTTGATTTAAAATAAGCTTCGCTTCACCGAAGCGGAAAGAGAGGAATATGTCATGAACATCAGAATTGCTCTTGCCGGTAACCCAAACTGCGGAAAAACAACGCTCTTTAATGCGCTCACCGGTTCAAATCAGTTTGTCGGAAACTGGCCCGGCGTAACAGTTGAAAAAAAGGAAGGTAAGCTTAAAAAGCACGACGGCGTAATTATCACCGACCTTCCGGGTATTTATTCACTTTCTCCTTACACCCTTGAAGAGGTTGTTGCGAGAAATTATCTTATTGGCGAACGTCCCGATGCAATCCTTAACATCATCGACGGCACCAACCTTGAAAGAAACCTTTATCTCACAACCCAGCTCACCGAACTCGGAATTCCCGTTGTTGTTGCAATCAACATGATGGACGTTGTTAAAAAGAACGGCGACAAAATCAATGTTGCCGAACTTTCACGTCAGCTCGGCTGCAAGGTTGTTGAAATTTCTGCCCTTAAAGGCACTGGAATCAAGGAGGCTGCCGAAGCTGCAATCGACGCAGCAAAGAACGCAAAAACCGTTCCCATGCACACCTTCTCAGGCGTTGTTGAACATGCTCTTGCCCACATTGAAGAAGCTGCGGTTCACGGCCTTCCGGAAGAGCAGCAAAGATGGTACGCAATCAAAATTTTTGAACGTGATGATAAGGTCCTTTCGCAGCTTAATATTCCCGAAGCCACTCTCAGTCACATTGAAGATGATATCAAGGCTGCCGAAGAAGAACTTGACGATGACGCAGAATCAATCATTACAAACGAAAGATATATTTACATCGGTTCAATCATAAAATCATGTTATAAGAAGAAAGGCGCAGGAACGCTTTCAACTTCCGATAGGATTGATAAGGTTGTTACCAACCGCTGGCTCGGACTTCCGATTTTTGCGGTAATCATGTTCCTTGTTTATTACATTTCAATGGTTACCGTCGGTTCGTTCGCAACCAACTGGGCTAACGACGGCGTTTTCGGCGACGGCTGGCATTTCCTCGGAATCGGCACAAAGGCTTATACCGAAGTCAACGATGAATACACCGATTCGCTCAACGCAATCAACGCTTTTGTTGAAGTTGACCCCGAAGCGGAAGACTTTGACGCAGAAAAGGCTCTTGCCGATATCAAAGCGTTCAAGCCCGCAAGCGACAACGAAAAAGGCACAGTTGCAATTGAAGACGAAGAAACCCTTGCCGTTGACGATTACGACGTTTACTATTCGGAAATTCCTTCCGACGCTGACGAAGAAAGCACTGTTGGCGTAACATATACCGATGCCGCAAAGTACTTTGAAGAAAAGGGTGCAGAAGGCTTTGAAGCTCCCGATCCTGCTTCTTACGGCGTTTGGGTACCGGGCATCCCTGTTCTTGTCGGCAACCTTCTTGAAAAAGCAGGCGCAGCAGACTGGCTTTCGGGACTCATTAATGACGGTATCGTTGCCGGTGTCGGCGCGGTTCTCGGCTTTGTTCCCCAGATGCTCGTTCTCTTCCTTCTTCTTGCTTTCCTTGAAGCTTGCGGTTACATGGCTCGTATCGCATTCGTTCTTGACCGTATCTTCCGTAAGTTCGGACTTAGCGGTAAGTCATTCATTCCGATGCTCATCGGTACCGGTTGCGGTATTCCGGGTATCATGGCTTCAAGAACAATCGAAAACGAACGTGACAGACGTATGACAATCATGACAACAACGTTCATTCCCTGCGGTGCAAAGGTTCCGTTCATCGCAATGATCGCAGGTGCAATCTTCGGCGGTTCGGCTCTTGTTTCAACAAGCGCATACTTCATCGGTATGGCAGCAATCATCTGCTCCGGTATCATGCTTAAGAAAACAAAGATGTTCTCCGGTGACCCCGCACCGTTCGTTATGGAACTTCCCGCATACCATCTTCCGACAGTTGGCAACGTTCTTCGTTCAACATGGGAGCGTGGTTGGTCGTTCATCAAAAAGGCTGGCACAATCATTCTTCTTTCAACAATCTTTGTTTGGTTCGCAACCTACTTCGGCTTTGTTGACGGAAAGTTCGGAATGCTCACCGAAGATCAGATCGACTCTTCAATCCTTGCAACAATCGGCGGCGCAATCGCATGGATCTTCAAACCGCTCGGCTGGGGTAACTGGCAGGCAGCCGTTGCTTCAATCACCGGCCTTGTTGCAAAAGAGAACATCGTCGGTACTCTCGGTATTCTTTACGGCGGCGGAGAAGGCACAGTATATCAGGCAATCGCACAGGCCTTCACCGGAATTACCGCATATTCGTTCCTTGTCTTCAACCTTCTTTGCGCTCCGTGCTTTGCAGCAATCGGTGCAATCAAGCGTGAAATGAACAGCCCGAAATGGACATGGTTCGCCATTTGCTATCAGTGCGGCTTTGCATATTGCGTTGCTCTCATGATTAACCAGTTCGGTAATGCATTCACCGGAAACCTTAACGTAATCGGTCTCATCGCCGCTCTTGCAGTTCTCGGCTTCATGATTTATATGCTTGTTCGTCCTTACAAGGAAGCAACAAAGCTTACAAAGAACGTTAAGGTCGGCAAATAAATAAAGCTCAAAATTCAATCGGTGGGGTTCTTTCAAAGCACCCCGCCGAACAACTAAACGAAAGGAGTCAGTCTTTTATGTTCGCTTGGCTTTCGGCAAATTTGTCAACAATTATTATTTGTCTTGTGCTTATTCTTATCGTTGCCTTGATTATTGCAGGGCTTGTCAAAGATAAGAAAAAAGGAAAATCCACCTGCGGCAATAATTGCGCCCATTGCGCTATGGCAGGCTCCTGTCACAACGCTCAGGCAAATCACAAAAAATGAACAATAACGGGGAGGCGTTTGATAGCGTCTCCCTAATAATAAAAAAATAAAGTTAGCTTTAGCTAACTGAAATCGGCTGAAAGGAGCACGCCGAACAATCAGCCGAAGTATCGGTCAAGACTTTCGGAAATTTTTACCGAACGGTCGTATTTCACAATGATATCGGCAAAGGAATGAAGCTCGGCAGCGGAATGAATCAGTTCGTCGCATTCATGAAGCCGCATTTGCTTTTCAACCGGCAGCGACAAAAAGTATCGGCGTGAACTCATGCTTTTTCCGATAAGTTCATGAAGATTGTTATATTTCATTTGGATTCTCCTTGAAAATAAAAACGGGGTGATATTATGGTAAAAACAACTCTTAAAATTGAAGGAATGGCTTGTTCAATGTGTGAATCGCACATCAACGATTGCATCAGACAAAATTTTGAGGTGAAAAAGGTCGCTTCATCCCATGCAAAGGGTGAAACGGTTGTAATTTCTGAAAACGACCTTTCCGAAGAAAAACTCAAAAGTGTAATTACCGCAACGGGCTATGAACTTAAAGGCGTGAAAAGCGAACCTTATGAGAAAAAGGGCGGCCTTTTCGGTTTCCTCAAAAAATGATTGCTGAAAAAGTAAGCTGTCAAACAAGCAACTGCCTTTTTGGCGAAAATGCAAAGCTTATTTTCAAAAACGACGAATGCGAAACCTATCGCCTTTGCGATTGCAGAGGCGAAGCAAAATTCACCGTTTATTCTGTTTTTCCCGGAATAAGCCTCATCTATAAGGATATCCACGCTTTTCGGTTTGATCCTAAGATTTTTAAAAGTCAAAAGCTTTTTGAAATTGATCATTGCAGAGAGGGCAGGGCTGAATTTGCGTTCGGCGAAAAGTTTTGTTATCTTTCGCCCGGAGACATCAGCATTGTTTATGACAGAAAAACCGAGCATGAAACCGATTATCCGCTCAAACATTATCACGGCCTTTCGGTTGTGATTGATCAAAGCAATGCGCCGAAATGCCTTTCGTGCTTTCTTGATGATGTTAATGTTCGGCCGGAAAAGCTGATTGAAAAGTTTTCTTCCGAAAGAGGAACGATTGCCCGTTCAAGCCCCGCAATCGAACACGTTTTTTCCGAACTTTATAATATTCCCGATGAAATCAGAAAAGGATACTTCAAGGTCAAGGTTTTGGAGCTTCTTCTTTTTTTGAGCACTTTTGAACTTGAACCGAGCGAAACAAAAAAACATTTGGTTTCACGCTCTCAGGCGGAACTTGCAAAAAGCATTTGTGAATATTTGAATGAGCACATGAATGAAAAAGTTACGATTGAAAAACTTTGCGAGGTTTTTCACGTTTGTTCAACAAGCGTCAAAAACAGTTTCAAGGCTGTTTACGGCGAAGCGGTTTATTCGTATATCAGAACCGAAAAAATGAAAAAGGCGGCAAAAATGCTTCTTGAAACCGATTTGAGTGTTCTTGAAATTGCCGGCATTTTCGGCTATGACAACGGTTCAAAATTTGCAAAAGCTTTTCGTGATGTAATCGGAAAAACGCCGCTTGATTACCGCAATTCAAACAAATAAAACTTTTGTCCGAACGGAGCTTTTTCCTTTCTTTTCGGAGCGGAAAAAGCTTTCTCATTCGGATAAAATGTAAATTGTAATCGTGAGTGATTTATTTTTTTGACACATAGTTAGCTGTTGCTAACTGAATATAAATTGTTTCACGAATGCATTCTCCGTTAAGTAGCCGCCCGTATAAGCCGAAAAAAAGTAGGACGCAAAGTAATTGACTCTCTTCGGTTAAACGGGTAACGGGCGGTTACAATATACTATGAAAAACGAAAGGACGGCGATATATCATGAGTGAAAAAACAGTTGTTGAAAATTGCTCCCCAACTATGGCCGGATTAAAAACCGGCAGCCTTTTTTCCTGCTCCTTCAAAAGCAAAAAAGAACTTTTGGAAAGTATTCGCCGCCTGAATATTCGCCTTGTTCCGAGGGGAGTGAGAATGATTCCGGTGAAGTTTGCCGAAGGCCGTGCGCTTATATATATGTACCGTCCGCAAAAACTTTCACGTGATCTTTGCGATTCAACCGCACGCTCAATTCTTTCAACAAAACTTTATCCGACGGAAAATGCGCAAAGCTGTGTTGCCGAACTTGTTAAAAGGCTCAACACTCAAGAAGAGTTTCCGCATGAAATCGGCCTTTTTCTCGGCTATCCTTCGGCGGATGTTGAAGGCTTCATCAAAAACAAAGCAAAGGGTGCAAAATGCGTTGGCACATGGAAAGTTTATACCGATGAAGAAAACGCAAAAAAGAAGTTTGAACTTTATAAAAAATGTAAAAGAGTTTATGAAGCAGCCTATGAAAAACATAATTCATTTGACAGGCTCGTTGTAAACTGCAAATAAAATATTCAAAGAGGTGTTTGTTATGAGCAAAATTGCTGTTGTATATTGGAGCGGCACGGGAAACACACAGGAGATGGCTCTTGCCGTTTCCGACGGTGCAAAGGAAAAGGGTGCAGACGTTTCGCTTTTCTCCGCTTCGGATTTTAGCGAATCAATGGTCGATGATTTTGATGCATTTGCTTTCGGCTGTCCGGCAATGGGCGCAGAAGTGCTTGAAGAGGATGAATTTGAGCCAATGTTTGAAAGCTGCAAAGCTTCGCTTGCAGGAAAAAAGGCTGCCCTTTTCGGCTCTTACGGCTGGGGAGACGGCGAATGGATGAGAAACTGGGAAGATGATTGTTCGGCGGTAGGAATCACACTTGCGTGCGCAAGCGTAATTTGCAACGAAGCACCGGACGAAAACGCCGTTGCTGAATGCAAAGCTCTCGGTGCCGCTCTCGTTTGATTTTTTTCCTCCTTAAAATTACCGATAATCTCCAAAACTGAAAACCATAAAGAAAAGACGTTCCTGCGGCAGAGGGAGCGTCTTTTTGTTGTATGAAAACGGCTCAATATACAAAATATCGAATATCAAGCAAAATATCGAATAATCGGTAAGGAGCCGTAAAAAATCAAATTCAAAAGCCGAGCCGATTTTTCAACAAAACCCTGAATTTTTTCTTAATTTTTTCTTGCGGATATTGATTATTTTTGCTGTTGTGATAAACTGAAAAATGTAATGAAACCGAAAAGGGGGTTCTTTTATGAGCCGAAAGAAGAAAAAAAATAAAGATAATGTAATCATCGCAATTCTCTCGGTGCTGATTGTTATAGTTGCGTCAATGACAGCGGTTACCGTTATAAAATCAAAGGCAAAAATCCCGGATAACACAACCTCTTCGTCACGGCCGATTGAAAGTTCATCTTCAAGCGTGAGTGAGAGCACATCGGCAAGCACAACCGAAAAGCCTTCGATTGATAACAATGTTCCGTCTCAAAGCATAACCGAAAAAGAAACCGAACCGAAACGCTCGGAAAGCGGAAGAATAATCGTTGACGTGAAAAGCGTTCCGTGGAATCTTATTGTTGTCAATATGGACCGTGAAATTCCCGAAGGATATGACCCCGAAACGAGGGAAATTCTTGACAGCGGTTATGAACTTGACGCAAGAGTTACGCCGCATTATGAAGAAATGTATCGTGCGGGAAAAAAAGACGGCGTAACTCTGACTCCGTTTTCGGGTCACAGAAGTTATGAACGCCAGCGCATAAATTATAATAACCTCACCGAAACATATATGGCACGATACGGACTTGACCGCAAAGCCGCTGCAAAAAAGGCGGCAACCGTTATTCTTCCGCCGGGAACAAGCGAGCATAATATCGGTCTTGCAATGGATATTTGCAACACATACGATTCCTTTGCAGACAGCGCAGAATATGCGTGGTTGATGAAAAACGCATATAAATACGGCTTTATTCTCCGTTATCCAAAGGAGAAGGAGGACGTTACGGGCATTGTTTTTGAGCCGTGGCATTGGCGTTATGTTGGTGTTGAATATGCAAAAAAAATCAAGGACAGCGGCCTTTGTCTTGAGGAATATCTTGATTCTGTCGGAATAAAGTACTGATTAAACCCGTTGGAAAATTGTATGTTTTTGCATAAAACCCACAGCATCAAAGCGACAGGTTTCATGGGTCGGCAGGTTCGGCCGATACGATTTTTTGATTTTTCAAAAATCTGATATTTATATATTTGACTTCGTGTTAAAGCCGTAAGGCGCAAAGAAAACTACTTTGCACTTTACGGCTTTGTTTTTTGTTGCGATTTTCAGTTTCGCTGCATTGAAATATCATTGTAGTGTGCTTTTCTTTGCTTGCTTCTGATTGCTCTTCGGACAAGAAGTCCGTGAAGAGCCTCTTTGTCAAACGGAAAAATCGGATAAAGATAAGTGTAGCCGTCAACGGTTTTTGTTGTGCAAATCACAAGAAGAATGATTAAAAGCCCGGCAATAAAGCCCCAAAGTTTGAAAATTGCCGTCAAAATCAAAAGCAGCGTGCGTGAAATTTTTATTGCATAGCCGAGTTCGTAGCTTGCCTGAGTGAAGTTTGAAATTGCGGCAAACGCCATGAAAAGAACAACTTCGGAAACGAACCATCCCGATGAAACCGCAAATTCGCCAAGAACAAGTGCACCAACAACGCTGAAAGAATTGCTCAGTGCGCTCGGCGTGTTGAGTGACGCAAGGCGCAGTGTGTCAATAACAAATTCAATAACAAGAAGCTGAGCAATCAGCGGAACACTGTTCGGTTCTTTAACAAGCAAAAATTTCATCTGTTCGGGAAGCCTGTCGCCGTAAAGCGTAAGAAGATACCACGCCGGAACCAAAAGCAGTGAAAGTGCAAAAACAAGCGCACGAATATACCTAAGGAACGTTCCGATCATCGGCGGAAAGTAATAATCGTTAACGTCTTGAATAAAATCAAAAACGCCGGTTGGAAGAATCATTGCCGAAGGCGAACCGTCCGCAAGAACAACCACGTTTCCGTCATAGATGCACGCTGCGGCGGCGTCCGGTCGTTCGGTATATCTGACTTTTGGAAACGGATTCCACGGCTGCGAGGGGACAAGGCATTCACGAAGGCTTTCCTGGCTCATTGTGAGGCTCGAAACCTCAATTGAACTGAGCTTTTTTGTGATTGAGGAAAGCTGCTTTTTGTTCACGCTGTCCTCAAGATAGCACACAACAACGTCGGTTTTTGACTCGCTTCCGATTTGAAAGGCTTTGAAAGTGAGGTGCGGATTTCTGATTTTTCGCCGAATCAAAGCGGTGTTGAAAATCACCGTTTCAACAAAACCCTCGTGTGCGCCTCTGAGAACCTTATCCGATTCCGGTTCCTGAACGTCACGGGCGGGATAGGTCCTTGCGTCAATGATTATTGCTTCGTTGTAGCCTTCAACAATCATTCCGATTGCGCCGGAAAGAACAAACGTTGTGAACGTTTCAAGACTCTTTTCGACGCTTGATTCAATGTAGGTTATGTGGCTGTCAAGAAGTTCTTTAGCCGTGGGGCATTCTTTTATCTCCTTTTCAGTCAGCTTGCTGATGTATTCAAGCATTTTTTCAAACATTTCGTCCTTAACAAAGCCGTCAATGCAGTAAAAAGTTACACGCTTTCCGCCGGCCTTGATGCGCTTGACAAGAATGTCAAAGCTTTCGCCGACTCGCAGCTTGCGGTTTATCATTGCAAGATTTTCTTCATAGCTTTTTTCAAAATCACTCATAAAATCACCGAAAGTATTGTCGGCAAGTTTTTCTTTTTTATTCAAAAAATGTTCTTTTAAAAAATCCTGTAGTCGTTGTAAAGCTCAACAATTGCGTTCCATGTCAGCGGCCCGACGTAGCCCGTCACAGGCATACCGTAAAGCGACTGAACCGCCTCAACCGCACGAATTGTCTGCGGACCGTAAACCCCGTCAACCGTAACCGGCGGAACGGCATCAAGGTTTTGCGAAATTACGTTGAGATAAGTTTGAAGCTGTTCAATGGCTTTTCCCGTTGAGCCTTCGGTTATGACGTAACCCGGATAGAGGAGCGAGGAGTAGGACTGAAATTCATACGGCAAAGAATTGACTGTTTTTCGGTATTCGTCAAGAATGGCGTTCCATGTTTGCTCTCCGATGATTCCGTCCGGTGTAAGTCTGTGTTCGCTTTGAAATGTTCTGACGGCATCCTCCGTATCTTCGCCGAAGATTCCGTCAACAAAGACATCGGGCAGAGTGTTATTGAACCTTGCAAGAAAATTGAGATAATACTGAATGATTGAAACAGGCTGTCCTCTGTCTCCTTTTCGCAGCGGATAAGGGAAAAGTCGTTCCGCTTCGGTAATTGTGATGCCCTCGGAATAAAGCTCGGAAAGGCGTTTGACCGCACCGTAAATCCGCCTGATTGCATACCATGTCGCTTCGCCGACAATGCCGTCGGAAGTGAGGTTGAAAATTCGCTGAAACTGTTTAACTGCGTTTTCCGTTGTGCGTCCGAATGAGCCGTCCGTCAGCGGAATTTTCGGAATACTCGGATAGTTTTGCGAAATTCGGTTGAGCCAACGCTGAATTTCAAGCACATTGTTTCCAACGTCGCCGAGCCGAAGCGGAGTGCCCGGATAGGTTTGGAACGTCGGCGCAACATCGGCACGCCGAAGGTCAATGTCATCGCCGTAATAATACTGCAAAATCTGATACGGCGTGTATCCCCGATTTGCAAGCGTAACCGTTCCCCATTGCGAAAGTCCGGGGCAGCTGACGTTGATTCCGTCGCAGTATTCGGTGTAATATGGCTGAACTGTACCTTGCTTTACAACATAGGTGTTGAAAATTTCATCAACAATTTGAGAAATGTTGCCGAAGTAATCTCGCCCATACTGAAACGCCTGATCATATTGCGTTGAATTTGTGATGTCAAAATCGTAACCTCTTGAACGGTAATATTCAAGGTAGATACGGTTGAGTGCAAGCGAAATTTGAGCAATGATGTTTGCCCTTATTGCGTTTTCCGGCCATGTTGGGTAAATCTCGCTTGACGCAACGTTTTTGATGTAATCGGTGAACGGCACCGTAACGTTTTTTGCGTTTGATGAGGGCGAACCGAGATGAACTGTGATATATTCCGGAACAACAACTGCGTCAGGCATTGTTTTCGCCGCCCTTCATCAAAAGCTCGTTAGGTTCGCTTTCGGTCACGTCGGCTGCGGTTTCGTCCGTGCCGAGCGGAAGAAGCTGTATGTTCTGAATTGATTCAACGCCGGAAAAAACCGGAACGCCAAGATATTTTCTTGACCGAAACTTAGGGTGCGTAACGGTTATGTCATATTGAGCATAGGGCGGTTTTGCCTGCGGCGATTGGGAAAAATTCTTTTTCGGCGCAGGAAGAAGAATACTTCCCACAACACCGTTTGTGTTTGTGTAACCGTCAAAATACACTTTTTTGTTTTCTTTTCCGGTAATTATAACGTTTGCCGATGAAACGGGATAGGCACGGTTTGCCATGAACACCTGAACCTTCAATGCACCGAGCGATTCCGGGAACGGTTCGTTTTCTTCAAAAACTGCATCTTCGTCATCCGGAATATCGCTTTTGCTTTGAAAATTGTTTTCTTCGGCTGCTGCCTGCGCTTCTTCGGGCAAAGCGTCTTTCAGCTTTGCTGCGTTTTCAAGCGGTGAGGAAAGGCCGAGCATTTCCCGTTCGTTTTCCCTGCTTTCATATGAGGGCGCAGCGTTCACCGCTTCGGCGATATCTTCTTGCGGTTCGTCTTTTCCAAAATCTTCAGGCTTTTTGGAAAATACTGCGGAAACGTCAGGTTCCTCCTCATCAAAAAACACGGGTTCGGATAGGGACATTGCACTTGTTTCAATAATTTCTTTTTCTATCGATCGGCGTTTTGCGTCGATCAGTTCTTTTTTATATCGTTCAATCATGGAGTCAAAGCTTTGCATTCTTATCACCTTTCATAACATAGTTACGGTATTTTATGAGCTTTATTGCCGTTTTGTTCCGAAAGCGGCAGCGTCAAAAAAATACTGTAAAACTTTTTTATTTTTATTTCTCTTTTCCCTTGACAAATGTGCTGTGTATAGGTAAAATAAAACTACTCAGTGGGAATTTGTGTCTTTTTGGGGTAACTTGGTGGAGCAATCGAATGATTTTTAATGAAAGGGGTGGCGATATGGGTTCTTTTATCGGAACATATGAGTATAATCTTGACTCAAAAAACAGACTTTTTGTTCCGGCACCATTCAAGGAATTGATCGGCAACACCTTTATCGTCAGAGCAAAACCCGGAAAATTTTCTCACATTGATTGCTTTTTTACCGAAAAGTTTGAAGAAACCGTTGCCTCTGAAATCGAAGAATACATCAAAAACGGTCTTGCGCCGGATATGGCTGCCGCAATGGCAAGAACCTGTTCGACCGCCGTCACCGTTGATGCCCACGGAAGAATCTGCATTCCCTCAAAAATCCTTGAACGTGCTCATATCACAAAGGAAAGCGTTTTTCAGGGTATGGGTGACCGCTTTGAAATTTGGAACAGTGATATTCACAACGAGTATAACGATATGCTCGCCGAAGAAGCGGACAAGCTCTTTGAGGCTCAAATGGCCGAAAATCAAAAACGCTATGAATACATGAGCGAAGGATATATGCTTGAAATCAAGAATACAGGCGTTAACAAATGAGTGGACAAGGCGGAAAAATAATGGAATTTTCTCACATCAGCGTTCTGCTTTATGAAGCGGTTGATTCGCTGAATATAAAAAAAGACGGCGTTTATGTTGACTGCACCGCAGGCGGCGGCGGTCACAGCGCCGAAATACTCAAAAGGCTCGGTAAAAACGGAAAGCTTTTTTGCCTTGACCAAGATCCCGAAGCGATTGAAACGCTCAAAAAGCGTTTTGACGGCGACGAAAGAGTTACGGTTGTTAAAACGAATTTTGAAAACATAAGAAGTGTGCTTTTGTCTCATGATGTTTTTTCGGCCGACGGTGTGCTTGCCGACCTCGGAGTAAGCTCTCATCAGCTTGACAGTGCCGAAAGGGGATTTTCTTTTCATAACGACGCACCGCTCGATATGCGAATGTCAAAGGAAGGCGTGAGCGCAGCGGATCTTGTCAATTCGCTTTCGGAACGTGAACTTGAAAGAATAATCAGAGTCAACGGCGAAGAAAAGTTTTCAAGAAGCATTGCAAAAGCAATAGTCAGAGAACGTGAAAAAAAGAAGATTGAAACAACGCTCAAACTTGTTGACATAATCAAAAGCGCAATGCCCGAAGCGGCAAAAAGAAATCCCGGTCACCCGGCAAGAAGAACTTTTCAGGCGCTGAGAATTGAAGTCAACGGCGAACTTGAAAAGCTTGAAAATTCGCTTGAAGAAATGTTTGAATCGCTGTCCGTTGGCGGAAGGCTTTCGGTAATAACCTTTCATTCGCTTGAGGACAGAATTGTTAAAAGAAAATTTGCTTCGCTTTGTACGGGCTGCACCTGTCCGCCGGATTTTCCGATTTGTGTTTGCGGAAAAACGCCGCGGGGAAAGCTTGCGTTCAAATCTGTTCTTCCTTCAAAGGAAGAAATTGAACAAAATCCGCGCTCAAGAAGCGCAAGACTCAGAAGCATTGAAAAACTGAAATAATTTTATATAAAAGGTGAAGAATCGCTTCGCCCGCCAATTAAGAAGAAGGAGAAAAAATGGCTGCTCAGTTTGCATATGATTACGATTATGAATTCGGCTTTGCCGGTTCAAATGCCGCTCCGGCTCTTGAAACGGAAAGAAAACCCGAAACACGGCATAACCTCAGAAAACTCAAAAAACGCCGCCCTCAAAAAAGAGAGCTTGAGCGCACAAGTCATATAAAAGTTGCAAAAGTTTTTGTTGTTATGTCGCTTGCAATTGCGCTCGCCGGAGTGTTTTGCAACAGCCTTGTTGCAAGGAACGAAAGCCGTGCTTCGCTTCAGTCGGCACAAAAGGAACTTGCAATGTATACAGATGAAAACATTGTTCTTCAAAACAAGCTTTCAAAGCTTGTCAGTGCAGAAAACATTGACAAAATTGCAACTCAAAAACTCGGTCTTGTCAAAATCGCTTCGGTCAACGAAACATATCTTGAAACCGAAAAAGACAACGAAGTCCTTTTTTCACAGAGTAAAACAAAGTAAAAAACAGGACGTAACTTAAATATCTTCATTTTCTGATGAATATACATTTATGAAAAAATGTAAGGAAGAAGGGGTTTCTCCGACCGGTTTCTTCCGAATCCAAAAGGGGCGGACGCATTATCATTCTCCGGGTAATGCGGTCCGCCAAGTTTGGCATATGGGGCACCGGACAACTTTTTTGCTCTTGCCAAAAGAAAAAACAGCAGGGAGGTTCCCATGGGCTTTTTGAATGATCTCTTGAAAAAAAACAAAGTCAGAAAAAGAAGTGACCTTTCGTTCAAAAAAAGGGCAAGGGGCATCACTGCCCTTGTTCTTGCGCTTCTTTTGTTCCTTAATCTCGGAAGAGTCGGATGGATAATGGGCGTTCACGGCGATGAATATCGCTCGATTGCCGAAAAAAATCAGCTTTACGATACCCAAATCAAAGCCGTCAGAGGAACCATATATGACTGTAACATGACGCCGCTTGTAACAAGTTCTTCGGCATGGATCTTTTGCGCCGATCCGGCAGAAATCAAAAAAACCTTCAAAAGCTATCCCGATGCGGAAGATATCACAAAAAAATTCATTTCATACCTTTCAAAAAGCATTGCAAAAATTCTTTCGGTAAAAACAAAGGAAATATCCGAAAAACTTTCCGATACCGAAAAGACATATATCCGCCTTGCAAAAAAAGTTGACGCAAATCAGCGGCTTTCGCTTGACGAACTTTTGAACAAAGAATATGTTTTCGGTTATACCGATGCCGGAAAAGAGCGCACAATAAAGCCCCGTGCTTTTTTCTCTTATGAAAACGATACGCTTCGCCTTTATCCGGAAAACAACTTTGCTTCAACAATTATCGGCGTTACCGATTCCGACGGCAAGGGTATTTCCGGCGTTGAAACTTATTACAACACCGTTTTGAGCGGAAAGGACGGCCGTCAGGTCACCGCAAAAAACTCAATCGGTCAGGCACTCGATTCAAGCTATGAGTCCGTTTTTGACGCAACTCAGGGTAACGGCGTTGTTCTCACAATCAATTCAAACATTCAGTATTACCTTGAAAATGCGCTTAACAACGCCCTTGACAATACAAAGGCTAAGGGAGTTTACGGCATTGTTATGGAGGTTGACACGGGAAAAGTTCTTGCAATGAGCAACAAACCCGACTTTGACCTCAATAACCCCCGTGAAATTGTTGATGCGGACACAAAAAAAGCACTCAAAAAAGAAGAGGGAAAAGAAGATTACGCATCAAAGCTTACCGAAGCGCTTTTCAAGCAGTGGAACAGCTATTGCGTAACAAATAACTATGAACCCGGTTCAACTTTCAAAATTTTCACTGCCGCCGCCGCACTTGAAGAGGGCGTTGCAAACCTTAACACAACTTATACCTGCCACGGCTCTTACCATGTTGCGGACACAATCATTCATTGTGCAAAGGTTGAAGGCCACGGCTTTCAAACGTTCACTCAGGGTCTTATGAATTCCTGCAACCCGTTTTTCATTGATCTCGGTCAAAAGCTCGGCGTTCAGACGTATTATAAATACTTTGAAGCTTTCGGCTTTACTGAAAGAACTGGAATCGACCTCACGGGCGAAAGCTATCCCGTTTATCACAAACTTGACAAAATGGGTGTTGTTGAACTTGCAAGTACGTCATACGGTCAGTCGTTCAGAGTAAGTCCCGTTCAGATGATTACGGCAACTTGCGCAATCGCAAACGGCGGAAAGCTTATGAAGCCTTATGTTGTTGACAGCATTGTTGACACGCAGGGCAACATCCTTTCAAAAACCGAACCAACCGTCAGAAGGCAGGTAATCTCAGAAAAAACGGCCGCAACCGTCAGAGAGATGATGGAGGCCGTTGTTGAAGGCGGAACGGGTAAAAACGCATATATCGAAGGCTATCGTGTTGCCGGAAAAACCGCAACAAGCGAAAAGCTTGACACGGAAGACCCGGACGACTATATCGCTTCGTTCGTCTGCTTTGCTCCGGCGAACGATCCGCAGGTTGCAATTCTTGTCGGCGTTGACGAACCGCCCGGAATATACAGAGGCGGCGGTGTTCTTGCCGCTCCGATTGCAAAGGAAGTTATGGAATCAACGCTCAAATATCTCAACGTTGAGCCGCAATACACAAAAGACGAACTTGAACAAATCAGCCGAACAACACCGAACCTTACGGGCGAAAGCGTTGCAAACGCACGTGTTGCTGCGGCAAACAACGGTTTTTCCGTTCGTGTTGTCGGCAGCGGAAAAAGCGTCGTTTCTCAGGTTCCTGCGGCCGGTCAGTCAATTCCGGAAGGCGGAGTTGTTGTGGTTTATACCGAGGACAGTTCAAAAGCAGAGGTTGTCAAAGTTCCGTCGTTCACAGGTCTCACTGCTGCGGCGGCAAATCAAGTTGCAATTGCAAACGGACTGAACCTTGTTCTTTCGGGTCCGTCCGGTTCGGCCGGTGCAACGGTATATAATCAAAGCATTGAAAAAGGAACCGAGGTCGAGGCGGGCTCGTCCGTAACGGTTTATTTCAGGGCTACCGCAAACATGGACGACTGATGTCGTGAAAGGAGATTTATGAAGCTTTCAGCCTTACTTTGTTCAATAGGAATTACCGAAACAAAAAAGGACGTTGAAATCAGCTTTATAACCGACAATTCAAAGGAATGCAAAAGTAATACTCTTTTTGTTTGCCATAAAGGAGCGGAAAAATATATTCCGCAAGCGAAGGAAAAGGGCGCGGTTGCCGTTCTTTCTTCTTCCGGTGCAGAGGAAAGCTATGCGTTGCCCGACACAAGAAAAGCCTATGCCGCACTTTGCCGTTCCTTTTTCGGCTATCCCGACAAAAAGCTTCGCCTTATCGGCGTAACCGGAACGTGCGGAAAAACAACAACCGCATCAATGCTTTCTTTTATTCTGAACCTTTCGGGCAAAAAAACGGGGCTTATTTCAAGTGCCGTTAACCGCATTGCGGAAGACAGGGAAGCAGTAATGACAACACCCGACCCGTTTTATATTTCAAAAATGCTCTCTGAGCTTGTTTCAAAGGGCGGCAAATACTGCGTTATTGAAGCTTCATCGCAGGGGATTGAACAGGAACGGCTTTTCGGCCTTGAGTTTGAAACGGCCGTCTTCACAAATCTTACCGAAGATCACCTTGATTATCATAAAACGATTGAAAATTATAAAAACGCAAAGAAAAAGCTTTTTTCTCATTGCAAAACTGCCGTGCTCAATTTTGACAATTCGTGTTTTGCTGAGTTTTCAAAAGCGGCAAAAGACGCAAACGCAAACGTTTTGAGCTTTTCGGTGGAGAGCGATGAGGCAAATTTCACCGCAAAAAACATTTCTGTGAGCGAAGAACACATGGATTATATCCTTGTTTCAAATGCACTCATACAGCGTTTTCGGCTCAATATGCAGGGCGAATTCAACATTGAAAATGCTCTTGCGGCAACCGTTGCTGCATATAATTGCGGTATCGGTATTGAAAACTGTGCAAATATATTAAAAAACTTCTCTTCCGTAAAAGGAAGGATGGAAATACTTGACACGGACACACCCTTTAGGGTTATAATAGATTACGCTCATACGCCTGACTCTCTTAAAAGGTCACTGCTTTCGCTTCGCCGTTTTTGCAAAGGAAGGTTGATTTTGCTTTTCGGCTGCGGCGGCGAACGTGAAAAGGAAAAGCGTTCAAAAATGGGTTCAATTGCCGCAAATTTTGCGGATGCCGTTTTTGTCACAACGGATAACCCAAGAAATGAAAAACCGCTTGATATAATCGATGACATTCTTTCGGGAATAAGGAACGAAAAAACGCCTGTTTTCGTTTGTGAAAGCAGGAAAGAGGCAATTGCCCTTGCACTTAAAACGGCAAAAAAAGGCGACATTCTCCTCCTTTCCGGAAAAGGACACGAAAAATATCAGCAGATTGGAAACGAAAAAATTCCGTTTGACGAAAGAGAAATCGTAAAGGGCTATTTACATACAGCACACGAATGATGTGCAGCACAGGAAAGGAAAGGTCAAAAAAATGAATAACACAGTTTCGGTATTAATTTCCTTGGGAATTTCTTTCATTGTAACGGCTTTGCTGGGCATAGTATTAATACCGCTTTTGCATAAGCTTAAATTCGGACAGAACATTCTCACGGATATAGGTCCTCGCTGGCACGCAAAAAAACAAGGCACGCCGACAATGGGCGGTCTTATGTTTATTATCGGTATTTTTGTTTCGGTCGGCATTGTTCTTCTTACGGGAAAGCTCACGGGATTTTCGCTTTTTTCGGAGAACGACGTGCTCGCTTCGCAGGAAAAAACAAAGCTTTTTGCCGGCCTTTTGCTTGCGCTTTGCCTTTCGCTTGTCGGCTTTACCGATGACTATATTAAGGTTTCAAAAAAGCGTAATCTCGGTCTTACCGAAATGCAGAAAACTGTTCCGCAGGTAATCATTATTGCCGCATATCTCACAACAATGGTCATGAGCAAAAATACCTCAATGTTCATTCCGCTCATCGGAAAAATCAGCCTTGATTCAATTCCGGGAATCATCTTTTTCTATCTTTTCGGTGCGTGTGTAATTTACGGCACGGCAAATGCGGTTAACTTCACCGACGGCGTTGACGGCCTTTGCGCTTCCGTAACTGTTCCGGTTGCCGTTTCGTTCACCGTTATTGCATATCTTGTAAAGAACACTTCCTGCTCAATTCTTTCTGCCGCTCTTGCCGGTGCCTGCGCAGGATATCTTATTTGGAACCATTATCCGGCAAAGGTCATGATGGGTGACACGGGTTCAATGTTCCTCGGCGGTATTGTTGCCGCTCTTGCTTATTCGGTCAACTGCCCGCTGATTCTTATTCCGGTGGGAATTGTTTATGTTGTCGAAGCTCTCAGCGATATTCTTCAGATTTTTTCAATTAAGTTCCGTCATAAGAAAATTTTCAAAATGTCTCCGATACATCACCATTTTG
Organism: uncultured Eubacteriales bacterium; assembly: GCA_934552855.1. Lineage (GTDB taxonomy): Bacteria > Bacillota > Clostridia > Oscillospirales > Acutalibacteraceae > UBA6857. Next base: position 106,810 of record CAKTEU010000002.1, read on the forward strand.
AAATGAGCGGCTGGAGCGAAAAAAAGATTGTTGCCGTTTTCAGCGTACTCAGCTTTGCCGGGGGAATTGCCGGCGTTGTTATGATGTGCTTTACCGTTGCATAAATTTTTAAAGTAACCACAGCAGACGAAAGGAGCAAAAGGGATGAGCGAAAGAGTTAAAAAGCTTCCAAAGCAAACAAAATCAGGCTCGTTCGGCGAATTTATCGGTTCGTTTTTTCATACGGGCGGTCTTGATGTTCCGTTTTGCTGCCTTGTGATGATTCTTTTTGCCTTTGGAATCACTATGATGTATTCCGCAGGCTATGCCTACGCAAGTGCATACACTTCAAGTCCGAACAGCTTTTTCAAAAATCAGCTGATTTCCGGTGTAATCGGTTTTGTGATGATGTTCATCATCAGCAAGATTGATTATCGCATTTTGAACGGCATTTTAACGCCGATAGCGTTTTTCTTTACCGTCCTTCTTCTTGTTTATACGCTTGTTGCAAACATACACAACGATATCAAGCGTTGGATAGTTATCGGCTCACGTCAGATTCAGCCGTCGGAAATCAGCAAATTTGTTCTGGTTCTTGTCATGGCATATCTCATCTGCATTTTTTATAAACCGTTGAGCGAAGAGGGTAACAAGCGTGCAATGCCGTCTGTCAGAAGGCTGACAAAGCTTGAAAAAGTTCTCTTTTCGTTTTTTGACACAAACTTCAAATGCACCGTTGCGCTTGCAATGGTTGTTGTTCTTTTTTGCGGCCTTGTTTTTCTTGAAAGCCACCTTTCCTGCACAATTCTTCTTTTTTGCATGGGCGTTTCGATGATGTGGCTCGGCGGTGTGAAAAAAAAGTGGTTTGTTCTTTTGGGCGTTGCCGCCGCACTTGTTATCGGCTATGTTGTTTTTATCAATCCGGAATTTGTAAAATCGTTCAGCAATTATGCTTATGAGCGAATCATGACTTGGAAGCTTGGCGAAGATTACGGAAGAACAACACGCTGGCAGACCGAACAGGGACTTCTTGCAATCGGTTCGGGCGGTCCGTTCGGCGTAGGCTTTGGAAATTCAAAGCAAAAGCAGCTTTATATCCCCGAACCGCAGAACGACTTTATCTTTGCCGTTGTATGCGAAGAGCTCGGCTTTGTCGGAGCAGCAATTGTAATTTTGCTTTTTGCAGCTCTTATCTGCCGCGGCTTTATGATTGCAACAAAGTCAAAAGACCTTTTCGGTGCGCTTCTTGTAATCGGCGTTATGATGCAGCTCGGGTTTCAGGTCATTCTCAATATTGCCGTTGTTACCGACACGATTCCGAACACGGGAATTGCTCTGCCGTTTTTCAGTTACGGCGGAACGGCACTTGTTATTCTTCTTTGTGAAATGGGTGTTGTTTTGTCTGTTTCAAGGCGATGCCGGCTTGATAACTGAGAATGCCAAAACATTTTAATATGACAGAAAAAGGTGAGGGCGCAAAGGCGAATAATGCCTTTTCTCCCTCTTCTTCATGTGTGGAATACCGCAGTATTCACTATCAGAAAATACAGAGTAGTACATAGATAGAAAATAACAGATACTTTTCAGAGAGGAAGGAAACCGAAATGAAAATTATTTTTGCTGCCGGAGGAACGGGCGGCCACATAAATCCGGCTCTTGCCGCCGCCGGAGAAATCAGAGAAAGATATCCCGATGCCGAAATCCTTTTTATCGGAACAAAAGATAAAATGGAAGCAAAGCTTGTTCCTGCCGCAGGTTTCGATTTTAAAACAATTGAAATTTCCGGCTTTTATCGTCAGCTTACGCTTCAGAACATAAAGCGAAATATTGTTACCCTTTCACACCTTCTCAGCTCTTCAAAAGAGGCGAAGAAGATTATACTTGATTTTAACCCCGACGTTGTTGTCGGTTTCGGCGGATATGTCAGCGGTCCCGTTGTAAGAATGGCGGCAAAGCTCGGTATACACACCGCAATCCATGAGCAGAACGCTTATCCCGGCATAACAAACAAGGCGCTTGCAAAAGAGGTTGACAAGGTTATGCTCACAACCGAAAAGGCGGCGCAGTATCTTGAAAGCAAAAACAAGCCGGTTGTCACCGGCCTTCCCGTCAGGGGAGAGATGCTCAAAGCCGACCGTGAGCTCAGCCGTGCCGAACTTGGAATAAAGGATAATCAAACGCTTGTTCTTTCAATGGGCGGCTCGCTCGGTGCAGAGGCAATTAACAACGCAATGGTTGAGCTTATTGCCGAAAATTGCAGCAATAAAAACGTTTATTTTCTTCACGCAATGGGTCAGTTCGGCCTTTGGGTGCCGGATAAGCTTCGTGAACTCGGCGTTGACCCCGAAAAGCAGGATAATGTTGAAATCCGTGAATATATTTCAGATATGGCACGTTGTATGAGTGCTGCCGATATTGTAATCTGCCGTGCCGGCGCAAGCTCACTTTCCGAAATTGAAGCGCTCGGAAAAGCTTCGATTCTTATTCCTTCGCCGAATGTTGCGGAAAATCATCAGTACCACAACGCAATGACCCTTGTTGAAAAGAACGCCGCAATGCTTATTGAAGAAAAGGACCTTAACAAAGAGACACTTTCTGCGGCGTTTAAGCTGCTTGAAAGCAACAAAAGCAAAATTGACGAGCTTTCAAAAAACGCAAAATCTCTTGCAATAATCGATGCAAAGGAGAGAATCGCCGATATAATTGTTTCGCTTGCACAATAAAAACATCTTTGGCATAGGATAGGCTGTGACGTTTGCGTCTGACTATTCATGCAGAAAAAGGTGTGATACTTGTGAGCAATATCATAATAAGAGGAACGGAAAAACTTGAAGGAACGCTGCCGGTTCAGGGTTCAAAAAACAGCTCGCTTCCGATTCTTGCCGCCTGTGTTCTTGCGAACGGAGTCAGCGTGCTTCATAATTGTCCTTATCTTTCGGATGTTGACGCTGCAATTGAAATTCTTCGTCATCTCGGTTGCACGGTTGAGCGTGAAGGACACACATTGACGGTTGATTCAAGCAAGATTTCGTGTTATAATATTCCCGAAAACCTTATGCGTGAGATGCGCTCTTCAATTGTTTTTCTCGGTTCGCTTGTTTCACGGCTTAAAAAAGCAAGGCTTTTTACGCCCGGCGGCTGCGAAATCGGGCTTCGTCCGATTGATCTTCATCTTTCGGCTCTTCGTGCGCTCGGTGTTGCGATTGAAGACGAAGGAGGTGCACTTTGCGCCGAAGTGAAAGAAAAACTTTGCGGAACAACAATCAGCCTTTCGTTTCCGAGCGTTGGTGCAACGGAAAATATAATGCTCGCTTCGGTTTTTGCCGAAGGAAGAACAACAGTTCTCAACGCTGCCCGTGAACCCGAAATTCTTGATCTTGCCGATTTCCTCAATGAATGCGGCTGCCGCGTTTTTGTGCTTTCGGAGGGCACAATTGTTATTGAAGGCGTTAAGACGGCGCACGGCGCAGAACATACAATTATTCCGGACCGAATTGTTGCGCTTACATATATGTCTGCTGTTGCCTCCTGCGGCGGAGACGTGCTTTTTAAAAATGTTGATACTTCTCATTTTCTTTCGGTCAACAGCGTTTTTGAGGCCGCAGGCTGCCGCATTGTTGCCGAAAAAGACAAAGTCAGAATAACCTCAAACGGAAAGCTTAAAGCTGTCAGGGACATAAGAACAATGCCGTATCCCGGCTTTCCTACCGATGCGCAGGCACCTGTTACGGCCATGCTTTGCACGGCGAAGGGTACTGCGGTTGTTGTTGAAAATATTTTTGAAAACCGCTTCAACCATGTTGGCGAACTTGTGAGAATGGGTGCAAAAATCAAGGTTGAAGGACGGGTTGCAATTATTGACGGCGTGAAGTCGCTTCACGGTGCACACGTTCGTGCTGTTGACCTTCGTGCAGGCAGTGCGCTTGTTGTTGCCGCACTCAAAGCAAAAGGAAAAACCGTTATAAGCGACATTCATCATATTGACAGAGGGTATGAAAAAATCGAAGAAAGTTTAAAAACTCTCGGAGCACAAATTGAAAGGAGTGCTGAAATTGGATAATGAAAATAAAAATAGCTTCGACCGTCCGTTCAGCACCTTTGATTGGTCAAATTCGCTCGGTGATAACGTTAGCAAACCTAAGGACATTACGTCCGATATGTGGGTTCCGATAAGTGCCGGAGTAAACAAAAAAGGTACCGCTCATTCGGGTAATCTTTCCGACCGGCAAAAACCGGTTCAAAGCCGCTCCGGAGCACAAAAAAAGAAAAAGTCTGCCCAAAACAAACGTCCGCCGCAAGGCACAAAAACCTCACAAAAAAATAAGCCGGCCCAAAAAAGACCGGAGCATAAAAATTCCGCTCAAAGGCAACAGCAAAAACGGCCGGTGGAAAAGCGTCCGCTGCCGCAAAGAAAGCCGCAAGCCGCAAAAGGCAGAGCTTCACAAAGCGAAGAAGCACGAAAAGCGGCTTTGGAAAAGCGCAGAAGAGCGGAACGTGAGCGTGAAAAAAGGCAGTATGAAAACGAACGCCGTCAATATGAACGGGCGAGCGCAAGCTATAATCGCCAGCGATATGAAGGAAGTTCAAGGGAAGAAATCAGCAAAAAGCGGGCAAAGAAAAAGCGTAGAAGCAAACGCTTTTATGCCGTAACAATCACTGCGGCAACGCTTTTTGTTGCAGTGATTGCAACGCTTTTTTACTGCTTTGCAATCGGTTCTCCGATAAAAACAATTGTTGCTTCGGGCAAAAGCGTGTATTCTTCCGATGAAATTGTTGCCGCCTGCTCCGTTGTTCCCGGAGACAATATTTTCACCGTGAGCGAAAAAAAGATCAACAAGGCTCTTTCTTCTTCGCTTCCGTATATCGGCAGCGTGAAGATTAAGCGTGATTTTCCGGACAAGCTTACGCTGAGCGTCACCGCAACAACCGAAAAGTATCTTATCGTGAACACTAACGGTTACATCTGCCTTGATAAAACCGAAAAAATACTTTCAACAAAAAAGCAAAAGCTTTCCGCCGGCGTTTATCGCCTTGACGGTTTCAAAGGCCAAAGCGTTAAAGCCGGAACAAACTATGAACCTTGCAAAGAGGATCAAAAGCGTTTTGAAAACGCAAAAATAATAATTACTGCGCTTGAAAGCGAAGGACTTAAAAAGGCGAACGTTTTGAAGCTTAATTCAACCGATAACATAATCGTTGTTTATGACAAGCGTTTTAATATTTATGTCGGTTCTGCCGATAATATTGAAAAAAAGATCTCGCTTGCTTCACAGGTTATAAAAGAAAGCGTTTCAAAAACCAACACCGGATACATTGATGTTCGCTATGATTCAAGAGCATATTTCAGCGAAGGAAACATGAATCAGCAATAATAGTCAATAGTTATAAAAAAAGATAAAAAATATGTAAAAGATGTGCAATTTGGTTGTTGTCTTTTTTGAAAAAGCGTGATATAATAACTTGAATTGTCGCAGAGGGCGATGTTATATCCGCTTTGTGCGGTATGTTTTTTGATTTTTTGTTTTTGATTTACCGTATAAATACAAGACAGGAGGAAGTATAATGAGCTTCGTTATGGACAATGACAACATAGCTTATAACCAGATTAAAGTCGTAGGTGTCGGCGGAGGCGGAGGAAATGCCGTCAACAGCATGGTTGATGCCGGCGTTTTCGGTGTTGAATTCCTTACGGTCAATACCGACAGACAGATTCTTGAAGATTCAAAAGCAACCCATAAAATTCAGATCGGTGAAAAAGTTACCGGCTGCATGGGTGCCGGCGGCGATCCCGCAGTAGGTAAAAAGGCCGCAGAAGAAAGCAGAGACGTTATTGCCGACGCTCTTCGTTCAACCGATATGGTTTTCATCACCGCAGGCATGGGCGGCGGAACCGGAACGGGTGCTGCTCCCGTTGTTGCCGAAGTTGCAAGGGAACTCGGTGCTCTCACTGTAGGCATTGTTACAAAGCCGTTCAAGTTTGAAGGCAGAAGACGTATGCAGCAGGCAGAAGACGGTATCCGTGAACTTCAAAAGCACGTTGACAGCCTTATTGTTATTCCTAACGAAAGGCTCAAACTTCTCGGTGATAAATCGCTTAGCATGAAAGACGCTTTCGGAAAAGCCAATGAGGTTCTTTGGCAGGGTGTTAAAAGTATTTCCGACACGATCAAAGTTCCGGGTTACATCAACCTTGACTTTGCCGATATCAAGAGCGTTATGAAGGATGCAGGTCGTGCTCATATGGGCATAGGCAGAGGCAGAGGCGCAAATTGTGCCGTTGAAGCAACAAAAGAAGCAATCACAAGTCCGCTTCTTGAAACCGCAATCGACGGTGCAAGCGGCGTAATCATCAACGTTACCTGCTCTTCGGATATGTCTCTTGACATGATTGAACAGGCCGGCGACCTTATCACTCAGGCAACTCATCCGGACGCAAACATCATCTTCGGTTCGGTATTCGACGAAGAAATGGGCGACGAAATGCTCATCACGGTTATTGCAACCGGCTTTGGCTCACCGGAAGAAAACGATGCAGACAAAATGGGCAAGCCCGTTGTAAAAACTGATGCTTCGGCTCCTTCACAAACGGCACAGAACGGCTTTATCAGCCAGTCAACAAAGCCGAAGAGTCAGGGCACTTCGATTTTCACTTCAATGGATACCAATTCATCGGCAGACTTTAAGGCCACAGAATTCGGAAAGAGCTTTGTTGCCGCTTTTGAAAATGCAAAGAACGGCGTTCAGCCGGAAAGCACTCCCGCTTCACAGCCGATGACCGATATCAGCTCTTTCTCAAATCCCGCCGAAAAGAATGATGACATTCATTCGTTTGACGTTATTGAAACGCCGAAGAAGAAGTCGGGCTCGATTTTTGATGATCCCGATGAGGATGAAAGTGATGTTCTTCCGATTTTTAAAGGCAGAAACATCTTTTCAAACAACTGATAAATAACAAACAGCAAATCAGCTGCAAGATGAGTAGTCTTGCGGCTGATTTTTATAATGTGCGTTTTGAAAAAACACTGCTTTAAACGTAAAACGCTGTTTTAATATATAGCTGTGCGAGAAAGATTGCATCATGGAAATTCAGCTAACATAACCCCACAAATCAAAAATTGTCACAGATTTTATTAAAGCTTGCTTTGTTCATATTTGTGTGCTATATTAGACTCAGACAGATGTTTGTTCAAAATGCTGAAAATTATCAGAGTGAAGGAGCTGTATGCTTTGAATAATAAAGTTGATTTTAAGCATGAGAGCGAGCTGAAAAGTGCCTATGGCGAATTCAAAGAAACACTCATTTTGAAGTTTTTTGCAAAAATTTGGGATATTCAATCAAAAATTTTTGAATATATCAAAAACGCAATTTCATCTGTTTAAAAATAATTTGAGATTATTACTATTTTTGAAAAGCACTTGACCTTTTCGTCTTTTTTTGCTATTCTATTAGGTAGTACACTATGAGTTATTATGTCGATTTTAATATTTTTTTCGGAAAGCAAGGAGGAAGAAACGAATGTCTAAATCAAAAACAACCGTGATTGCTCTTGTTGCACTTATTGTTGTTTGCGCCGGTTCTTTTCTTGGTGTGAGGGCACTCAACAATAAAACACCGGCCGCTCAGCCGGTTTCAATCACAACAACTCAGCCGACAACAACTGTGCCGACAACCACCGAACCCACAACTCCGGCAACGACCGTTCCGACAATGCAGCCGAGCACGATGCCGACAGCACCTCTTGCAGTGAGCGGGGATGCGTCCGACAGCACTTCAAACCTTTTCACAACGTTTGCTCAAAATTCGGCAACAACCACTGCACCGACTACCACTGCACCCACCACGACCGCCCCGACAACAACAAAGCCGACAACCACCGCTCCTTCAACTTCAAAAGAGCAACAGGCAGAGGAAGTTATAAAATCCGCAGCAGTATTCTCCGACGGTTTTCTCGGCTATAAGTATGATGCCGCAGGCGATGTTTATTTCACCGATAAAGACCCGTGGCAGCGAAACTTCGGTTTCAACGAGCTTTATGATGTTGGAGCGTCATTCATCGTTTTCTATTATGACACAGTTCGCTGCAAGTTCAATTATGCAAACAAAGATTGGATGATTCAGTTCTGGAAGGGTCAGTACGGCTTTGTTTTCATTGGTGCGGAAATCGGCGTTTATAACAAGCCGACAACAAGAAAAGTTGAACATTACGACTGCGCTTCCGACGAGGATTCGCTTCAGATGTCAATGACTTGCTATCGCAAAGGCAAGGAAGTTTTCTCAAGAAAATATACAACCTATTGGTGGTGCACAGGCTTTGTTCCCGGAAAACTTGATAAGTTTTCTGACCGTTCGGAACTTACCGTTAAAGCAAGAATCACCATGAAAGACGCAAAAATGCTTCTTGCGTTCTGCGTTTCGCTTGAACAAAACGGATTTAAGATTAATAAGAATTATACTGTTTCCGGCCTTGATGTTTTTGTCACATGGCAGTAACAGATAAACCGTTTATTTATTAAAAAATTTTTAATTAACTATTGAAATTCAAAACTACATATTGTATAATATTCTAAAGATTTTTCGACAATATGTATATTTACAGCGTAAGCTGTTGATATAAATATTCAGAAAGGATTTGATTGTCATGAAAAAGTTTTTGGGCGTTTTGGTTGCAGTTGCTCTTTGCGTCTGCATGATCGTCCCGGCTGCAATGGCTGCCGATACCGATTACCTCGCTTCATTGAAAGACGCTATTTCAGGTGCAGGAGCAGATGCAAATCTCGATGATCTCTCTCAGGCTCTTGACGGCGCTATTCAGAACGTTGGTCTCGGTGCAGATTCTTCTTCGTCAGGCTCGTCTTCAGCTCTTGGCGGATTCAGTGACGTTCTTTCCGGCCTTTCCGGAATGATCGATCCCAGTTCCTTCAGTGCTATTTCGGACGCTCTCGGCGGAGTCATCGGCGGAAGCGGCGACGGTACATCAAGCTTTGACCTCTCCTCTCTCATGGATACCATTTCCGGTGCTTTCTCGGGTGCAGGTTTTGATATCGGTTCGCTCACCGAGGGCTTTGACCTTGGTTCGTTCGATTTCTCAAGCATCCTTGGCGGAATCACCGGCGGCGGAGACAGCAGCGGTTCAGGCAGTGGCGCAATGGACACCATGTCGGGTATTATGGACACTCTTATGAGCGGCCTTTCTTCTCTCGGCATTGACACCTCAGCCATCGAAGGCCTTCTTGATAACGACATTGTTAACTTCTTTGCTAACATGTACATCGGCCTTGGCGAAATTATAAAGCCCGACGAAAAACCGTCAACAACTGATGCTCCGGCAACCACAAAGCCCGCAGTTGTTACCACAAAGACCCCGAAGACAGGCGATACTTCAGCTGTTTTTGTTGCTCTCGGTACTCTTACCGTTGCTTCGGCTGCCGCATTCGTTTGCCTCAAGAAGAAAAAGGACTGATAATCCCTTTTCGTTAACTTTTTTAAAAAAGCTAATTATCAAATCGCTTTCGTCCTTTGACGAAGGCGATTTTTTTGCCTTGAAAATTTTGCGGCAATCATGTATAATAAATTAACTTTCAAAGTATAAAGAACTTTTTAGGAGTGTGAAGAATGAAAAAGAAACTTGAATTTGACAAAGGCAAAAAAGTTTTTCCTCTCATTTTAATGGTTGTCGGCATCGGACTGATGGCGGCTCAGCTTATCACAAGGCTCAATTTTGTTGCAATTTTGAGCATCGGGTATTGCTGTATTGTTTCGGCATTTATTCTGCTTTCGCTGATTGTTAAAAAGAAAGTATATCTTTTCATGCTTTTAGGCTATGCCTTTTCTTTTGGCGGACTCACACTGTTTCATATTGTTTTTGGAGCAGACGCAGGTTTCGGCGCTTTTTCAAGCGGTCATGCCGGCTGGTCAACTCAAAACAATCCGCTTTTTGCCGGCGAAGGCAGTTTTATTCTTCGCTTTTGCGGAAATCTTTTGCTTTCGCTTCCTGTTATAATCAGCTTTGTTTTGCTCCTTGTTTTTGCAAAGAAAAATTTCAAAAAAGACTCGGTAAAAAAAGCTCTTTGTTCGCTTATGAGCGTTTTCCTTGTCGGAACGTCAGTTGCAAGTGTACTTTTTATGAATATGAGAACAAAGCCTGTCACGGAGCGTATGTGGGACGGCGAAGAGGACTATCTTAAGGGTGTTGATAAGGCCAAAACGAACAGCCCTAATGTTTTGTTTATTCTCATGGACGACCTCGGTTACGGAGACGTTTCTTTAAACGGCGCAATTTATAACACGCCGAACATTGATTCAATCGGCGAAAACGGGCTCAATTTTGAAAATTTTTATTCAAGCTATTCGGTTTGCTCGCCGGCACGTTTTGCCGCTTTGACCGGCCGTTATCCTTACAGAGGTTATGCGGATAACGTTATTTATCCGACGATTTCCACCGTTACGCCCTTTGCTCAGACCCGTGTTTTCAACAGTGTTGAAATGGGCAACAATGCCGACGGAATGCTCGGCGACGAAATCACAATGGCCGAAGTTTTCAAAGCTGCAGGTTATTCAACCGGCCTTTTCGGAAAATGGCACCTTGGCGATTACGGCGAATATCTTCCAACCAATCAGGGCTTTGATTATTTTTACGGCAGCCACCACGTCAATGATATGACTCCGTTTTATCATGTTCGTGAAACGGGCGGCGAATACACAATTGTTCACGGTACCGACGAACTTAAAGATCAGTCCAAGGCAACCGAATGGATCAACGAGGAAATTAACGATTGGATAACCGAAACCGTAACAAAATCCGATGAGCCGTTCTTTGCGGTGTACACTTCTCCGTGGCCGCACGCTCCGGTTTTTGCCGGAGATGAATTCAAAGGCTCAACCGGAATGGGTACATATGTTGACTGCATCAATGAATTTGACACCGGACTCGGAAAGCTGTTTGAAACGCTTGATGACCTCGGTGTTCTTGAAGATACTATCATTGTTTTCACAAGTGACAACGGACCTGCGCTTGAAGGTTCGGTTAACGAACTCAGGGGCGGAAAATACCTTGCCTATGAGGGAGGACAGAAAGTACCGTTCATGATTCGCTGGGATAACAACGGCGGCCTTTTCAAAGCCGGTGACGAGCGTAAACAGAGTGCAACGCTTGTTGACCTTTTTCCGACTTTGGTTTCGCTTTGTTTAATAACGGGCAGCGGAAAAGGCGATTACCTTCCGACAGACCGTGTTATTGACGGTGTTTCGATGGTTCCCGTGCTTAAAAATGACAGTGTTATCCACACTGCAGAACATCCGATTCTTCATATGAAGCGCAAAGACATCAAGGCAATTCAGTATACCGTTGACACCGCAGAGGTCAAAAAACTTTATCCGGATTATGATTACAATGTTTTGAAAGAAAACGACACAATTACATTCAAATATTTTGACCGTATTCAGAATGACAACTCGGCATTCTTTGATAAGTACCGCAAAAACTGGCTGCATATTCTTACCGATGACAGCGGTGAAAACTATAACCGCTCCGGTGTTTATCCGGCCGTTGCCGAAACAATGCACGCAAGGCTTGACGAAATTCAAAAGAATTTTGAAAGCAATCCGAGAGGTATTATAAAGTAATGCCGCCGCTTTCGATAATGATCAAACCGGCTTCAAGCCTTTGCAATCTTAGGTGTAGGTATTGCTTTTACTGCGATGTTGCCGAAAGCAGAGATGTTCCCAACTTCGGCGTGATGAGTGAGAATACGGCGGAAAAGCTGATAAAAAGTGCGCTTTCTTTTGCGGACGGAGACAGTGTTGCCTTTGCTTTTCAGGGCGGCGAACCGCTCATTGCGGGGCTTGATTATTTTCGCTTTTTTGTTCGTGCGGTTAATGAAAACAACAAAAAAAATTCACGCATTTTTTTTTCGGTACAGACAAACGGAACGCTTGTTACCGACGAATGGTGCGATTTCTTCAGGGAAAACGAATTTTTGGTTGGTCTGAGCCTTGACGGCGACCGTGAAGGCAACCGCTTTCGTGTTGACGAAAAGGGGAACAACGCATACTTCAAAATTTTGAAAGCAGCCGAAAAGTTTAAACGCCATAAGGTTGAGTTCAACATTCTTATTGTTTTGACCGGATACTGCGCCGAAAGATGCGAAAAGGTTTATAAGTATTTTCGTGACAACGGTTTCAAGTATCTTCAGTTCATTCCGTGTTTGCGTCCGTTTGGAGATAAAAGCGAAAGCGAACTTTATATGACAAATGAACAATACGCTTCGTTCCTAATCAAAACATTCAACCTTTATGTCAAAGATTTTGTCAAAGGAAACTATGTAAGCATACGGTATTTTGATAACCTGGTAAGAATGTATCTTGGTGAAAGGGCAGAGCAATGCGGGCTTTGCGGCGTTTGCGGCCATCAGCTTGTTGCCGAAGGTAACGGGAACCTTTATCCGTGCGACTTTTTCTGCACCGATGAATGGCTGCTTGGAAACATTAACGAAACCTCGGTTTGTTCTGCACTCACCGGAAAAAAAGCCGAACGCTTTATTCGTGAGAGCCTTTCTGTGCCGGAAAAATGCAAAAGCTGCGGCTTTTTTTCGCTTTGCCGTGCGCAGGGCTGCAAAAGGCAAAAGCTTCATGCCGATTATTGCAAAGCGTATAAAACATTTTTTTCATCATGCTTTCCGCTTTTTCGATGTTTTAAAAAATGACTTCTCTATAAATTAAAAGAATAAAGAATTATTAAATGTTTAATTTTTCTTGAACAAAGTATTGACAAATTATAAAATGAGCTGTAAAATATATTCAATGAATTAAGGCAGTCTCTTGACTTTGTCTGAAACTCCTTTTTTCAGCGCTGAAAAATTTTATAGGGAGGAAATAGACATGAAGTTTTTTGATAAGTTTGAAGAACTTTGGCAGCTCATCTGGAAGTTCCTTTATGACACCGTTCTTCAGGGTTGGAACAAATAATTTTTGAACATTGAGGCCGTTCTTTGAACGGCCTTTTTGCTTGAAAAAAATTCATAATTTATTTTAAAAATATTGACTTTTACTAATTTTTATTGTAGAATGAGTCCATGATTAAGCAAAGCTTTGTTTTGCTTTTCAGTTTTTATTTAATATTTTTTAGGAGGAAGCAAACTATGAAATTTACATGGGAAGATTTTGAAGATTTTTGGAGAATCCTTTGGGAAAACATCTATAGGTTCTTCAGCCATTTCGGCTATGACACTCCGCTTGAGCCCGAAGAACCCTGCCCGAACGACTAATAAGAAATGAATCTTGAAGGGGCTGTCGGATTTAGATGCAGAAAGCGTTTTCTTTACCCCGAAGCTGTATATAGATACTGCGAGCGGGTAAAA
>CAKTEU010000003.1 GCA_934552855.1 uncultured Eubacteriales bacterium
CTACTTTTTTAGATTTTTTCTTCTCTTTTTTTGCAGGCTCTTATTTGGTTACCCCAACATTTATTATAGAGCCTTTTTATTCAATTATCTCACCGCTTCAACAAGCTCGTCAAGGTTTTCCTCCTTAACGCCGTCAAAGCCGTTTTCAAAAAGCTCAAATGCTTTTTTATCGTTCGGGTCATCGCTGTCCTTGACCTTCGCTTTCATCATGCGAAGCATCATGCCCATCATCATTTTATACATGCCTTTAAGCTTTTTTATGTTGAATTCGCCCGGAAGATAAAAGAACGGCTCGGTAATTTTGTTCTTTTCTTTAACCTCTTCTTTTGACTTGTCGCTCGGCATCATTCCGACTGCGGCAACCGTTTTCAATTCGCCGAATTTTTCTCTTGCCTGAGAAAGCCCCTGAATCTCGCCTGCCATTACCCAGCCGAGATAAATAATCTCATCGCCGTTTTCAGCCGCTTTTGAAAGCTCAAAGGCTTCGCACCCGAGTTTTTGAGAAAGCATTTCGGCATATCTTTTTGTTGAGCCTGCATTTGATGTATAAACAATTTTCATGCTGTTTCCTCGCTTTAAAAATTAAACCTGCGTTTTGTTTTCTTCGTCCGCCTTTGCCTTTCTTTTTCCTTTGGGCGCAAAAAGCGAAGCAAAGAAAATTGCGGCGGCAAGAAGCAGCCAGCCGGTTCTGTCGGTCTGCGTGATATTGAAAAGTTGCGGGTTTTGAACCGTGCTTTTTGCAACATTTGTGAGAAGCTGCGGAATAACCGCCGTCATGAGGGCTGTTGCAGAAATCGAAACCAAAATCTGCTTTGAACCCGAGAAAAGCGGTGTTCCTTCTTTTTCTCCCCGTTTAAAAATTACCCATGCTTTCATCAAAAAGCAAAACGTAAAAATCAAAGCGGCAAGCCTCGGAAAGACCAAAAGAAAAAGGTCTCTTGCGCCAACCGGAACCGCACCTTCCTGAAGAACGTCAATAAAAAAGCCCAAAAGTCCGCCGGCTTCAACCGTCATGTGTTCATTGAAAAAAATCATCGGAACAAAAACAACAATCGAAATTATCAAAAACACGCCGCATATTGCCGACAAAACGGCCGAAATCCATTTGAATGCCCTGAGAACGGTTTTTCTTTTTTCTTCGGTCATGAATATCACTCCTTTTGTCCGTTTATTATATCACCGATTTTTCTTTCGGTCAAGCATTGCAAAATTCAAGCCGCCGCAGTTTTGTTGCGGCGGCCTTTTCCATAACTATATGTTACGCACCCAGCTTGTATACTTCGCTTTCAATCATTGCGGTGACCTCGTCAACGTCAAAAACAAGGCCTTTTGAAAGAAGAAAATTGACAACGTAATCCTTCTTTTGCATTCCGGCTTTGTCAATGTTTTTAAAAATCTGCTCTGCGGCCTTAACGGCTGTCTTAATCCAAAATTCAAGCCTTTCCTTTTTTTCTGCTGAAAGGCGGGATTTTACAAGCGGAATCAAAAAGCAGGTTATCACCGCCGAAATCAAAGCTATTGCCGCCTCAACAATCACCGTAATATCATATTTCATTTTTTGCTCCTTTCGTTTATACAAAAATATACTTTATCAATTATACAAAAATTTGCTGTTCTTCTTTTATGCGCCGACTTTTTTCAAGGCCGGAAAGCTTTTCATTCAGCACTTTGAGCTTTTCTTCAAGAAGCTCTTCGCCTTTTTCAAGGTTAAAGGTGCGCTCAATAACGCCGTTATGCTTTTCAACCTTTTTTTCAAGCTGTTCAAGCCGAAAATTCGTAAGCTTTGTTGAAGTCAAAATTCCGCCGAAAGTTCCGACAAGCGTTCCTATGAGAGCAACAAGCGAAACCACCACCGTTTCACTCATGAAATCACCTCGCAATAATCAAGGCAGACCCAGCCGCTCGGCGTTCTTCCCCAGTTATCTTTGACCTCAAAAACAGAAAAGCAAAGCGAATTAACATAACCGTTGCTTTTTTCACCGCAAAGGGAAAGTATTTTTTTCCTTGCGTCCTCTGTCAGTTCGTCAAAGGAAAGCTTTTCAAAATTTGTTCCGGCTCCTTTGCGAACATTCAAAAGCAGTGCCTTTGTCACCCTGTAATTTCCCGGCTTATATTTTTTGACCTTTGAAAAGCAGTGTTCTTTGCTCCATTTTTCGGGATCGAGCCATTCCCCTGCGGAAAGCGGCTTTATTCCGAGATGAAGATGAACACCCGTTGCAAGTCCGGTCTGTCCGGTATACCCCAAAACAGTGTTTTTGTTCACCCTTTGCCCCGGATTAACGCTTATCGAGTCAAGGTGATAATGAAGCATTTTTACCCCAAGGGAGGGATATGCCACCCAAACATACTTTGCGCCGCCATATGCATAATCCGTGCCGCAGGAAAGAATTTTTCCGCTTTGAACCGCATACTGCGCAAGCTTTTTTCCGCCGGTTGAATAATCCGCTCCGCTGTGAAAAGAAGAAGTGCTTCCGTTTTTTGTTTGTATAACGTTCCTTTTTCCGAACGGCGAAGAAAGAAAGTGTTCCCCGCCGTGAAATATCAGCTTTGAAAGCTCGCTGATAATATCAAATCCTTTCGTTTAAATTTTAAATTCTGCTTGATTTAATCGTCCGCCGAAACTTTTTTTGCGGCGGATATTTTTTAAAAAAACGTTCGGTTCAAAACAATAATCAGATACCAAAGCGGAAGAATAAAATTTGCGCAAAAGCTTTCGGCCAATGCACGAAAAACTCCGCCAAAAGTATAAATAACCGTTTTTTCAATCACTTCGGCTCCCCCTTTTCATCTTCCCGAAACCGAAACAACCGTTCCGGCCGGAAACGCAGAAGAAGCGCTGAGCTGAAGCCATTTGATTTTTCCACCCGGCCATTTGACCGAACCGGGATAAACCGTCATC
This sequence comes from uncultured Eubacteriales bacterium, assembly GCA_934552855.1. Lineage (GTDB taxonomy): Bacteria > Bacillota > Clostridia > Oscillospirales > Acutalibacteraceae > UBA6857. Next base: position 2,900 of record CAKTEU010000003.1, read on the forward strand.
TGCAAATTTTTCGCTTCGTTTCCGGAGTATTGAGAAAACTTGAAAAAGCTCATGAATGCGCAGGTATCGCCGCAGGCATTGACTGTTGCAACAAAAGTCTGCTTTGCCGTGTCAATAATTTTCGGAATATAACCGAACGTGCAGCCCTTTCCCCAATTCAATGCCTTTTCCGAAACGGCAAGGATATATCCGCTGACGCTTGTCGCCGAAGCAGGTGCGTCAATTCTGATTGCAATTTCCGAAGCCGAAAAGTCATTTCCGTTTGCGTCTTTTTGAATGTTGATGATTCTTCCCGTGTTTTCATCGGCGGTAATTTCCGTAATTATTTTCCAGTTTTCTTTTCCTCCTTTCGGAATTGAAAGGTTAAGCACCGGGTTTTCGTCCGTTCCGGAAATTGCTGCCGAAGCGTTTTCGCCCTCTTCAAGCGTTGAAACCGTTCCAATCGAAAAATGCGGTGTGGCTCCGGTTTCACCCTTTTCTCCCCTGTCGCCTTTTGCGCCGTTTGTTCCGTTTGTTCCGTCTTTTCCGTCGGCTCCTTTAACGTTTCCTGCATTCAGCTTTGTTCCATCGGAAAGGGTGAGCGAAAGTGTTCCGTTTTCTTCAACCGAACAGCTTTCAACCGAAACGCCGTCATAAATCGGAAAAATCGAAGATGAATTATCGGTATAAACAATTTTCAACGTCTTGTCAACACGCTCAATCGTTTTGATTTGGCGAAGATCAAGCCCGTTAATAAGCGAAAGCAGGGTTTCATATCTGTCGTTTGTGATTTCCTCGGTTTCCTCTCCCGGATAATCCTTGACCGAAAGCACACAGCCCACATCCGCAGCGGTTGATGCAAGACCGTCACTGTAAACGCCGATTCCGAGCGAATCGCAGGCAATGACCTTTGGAACGGCAACGCTGTCTCCAACAAACGCAACGTCAACATACTGCGTGTCAAAAATGAATCTTGCGGTTCTTGCCTGATGAGCTGCCCATTCTTCGTCAAATTCAAACTTTACGGTATAGTTTTCGTTTGAGGAAATGAGATATCTTTTTCTGCAAAGTGCAATTTTGTTTGAAATTTTAATTTTAATTTCCGGCATTGTTTCCTCCTGAAAGATTTGTGAATTGCGGCTTCACAAAAAAGCGGTATGCCTTTTCCGCTTTTGACCGGTGAAAAAGGCTTTTTCTTTCGGTTTCATCCTTTTTCAAGGTGCCCGTGAAACGTTCAAAAACCATCTTTTTCAACTGTCACTTAATATTTTACAGACAAATTTTCCGTTCGTCAAGAGTTTTTTCGAACATTTGTTCGGAAAAATTTTCGGAAATTCCGTAAAAAGTCGCATTTGACGGTATGCACCCTTGAAAGGTGATGCGGAAAGGGGCAAAAGTCGCACGTTTCATGCGACTTTTCGGGTAAAATCAAAAAATTTAATAAATATAATCCGATTTGGATTTTTGATTGTGTTGAAAGGAACGGTTTTGAAAGGAATTTATGCAGCGGAAAAGGCAAGGTTCACGGGTCGACACGGGTTCAACCTGTACAAAATTTATCTCATTGACATTAAACAGCCTTGCTTTTATGAAGCTATATCGGAATAATTTCGTAGGGGAGTCTCGTGAGGCTCCCGTGGAATTTCACCGTTACAATGCCGTAAATTTATCATGAAAACGTACGGTTAAATCCTGCCTCCCTCCGGTGAGGGAGGTGGCAAAAATCGTGGATTTTTGACGGAGGGAGCGTAGGTTTAAGATAACGTTAGTGTAGAAAATTTTATTCCTCAGCCGACAGCTCTCTCACAGGAGGGAACCAAAGGTAATTTGAACGGTTTTGAAAGAATTTTATGCGGCAAAAGAGGCAAGATTCATGGGTCGGCACGGGTCCGACCCCTACGGATTTGATTTTAATTCGTCATTAAATTTATCATGAAACCGTGCGGTTAAACCATACAAACACACAACGGATTTATGCAGCGGAAACGTGAACCATATAATTTTTTTAAGAAACCGTTGAACAAAACACAATTTCCTCACTCAAAACATCTTTTCGGCAAAAAGCAAAGAAAAAATAAAAGGAAATTAAGCCCAACCTATTGCTATTTTCTTAAAAATTTGAGATAATATACTGAATTATTTTAGTATCAGAAGGGGGATTTTCCTTTGGACGAAAACAAGGCTCTTGCCGAGCTTCTTTTTCCAAACGTTACTCAAACACCCGACGACCTTGAAAAGCTTTTTCCGCCGCGACAACTTAAAGAAGGTGCAAGAGTTACAAGATTTGCACCGAGTCCGACGGGTTTTCTTCATATCGGCGGTCTTTTTGCCGCACTCATTTCAAAACTTAATGCCCAAATGACCGGCGGCGTTTTCATGCTGAGAATCGAGGATACCGACAAAAAGCGTGAAATTGAAGACGGCGTTTCCGAAATTATCAAAGGCCTTAAAGCCTTCGGTGTAACTCCCGATGAGGGCGTTATGAGCTTTAACGAGGAACAGGGCGATTACGGCCCTTATACCCAAAGCAAACGTGCAAATATCTATCATATCGTTGCAAAGTCGCTTGTTGAAAAGGGTCTTGCTTATCCGTGCTTCTGCTCCGAGGACGAGCTTTCCGCCCTTCGTGAAGAGCAGGAAAAAGAAGGCACACTCATCAAGGGCTACTTCGGAAAATGGGCAAAATGCCGCAGCCTTTCCTTTGAAGAGCAAAAAAAGCTTATCGAAGAGGGAAAGCCTTATACCCTCAGACTTCGCTCCCCCGGAAGTGAGGACAAGCGCATCACTTTTGTTGACCTTATCAAAGGCAAAATCGAAATGCCGGAGAATATTCAGGATATCGTGCTTCTTAAAACCGATTCAATTCCCACCTACCACTTTGCTCATGCCGTTGACGACCACTTCATGAGAACGACTCATGTCACAAGGGGCGATGAATGGATTTCCTCCGTTCCGACCCATATTCAGCTTTTCTCCGTCTGCGGCTTCAAGGCTCCGAAGTATGCCCACATCTCTCCGATTATGAAAGAGGAAAACGGCTCAAAGCGCAAGCTTTCAAAACGCAAAGACCCCGAGGCGGCGGTTACATATTACGCCGAAGAGGGTTTTCCAAAAGAGAGCGTGCTTGAATATCTTCTTACCCTTGCAAACTCAAACTTTGAAGATTGGCGCAGAGCGAACCCTGACGCAGACTGCTTTGAGTTTCCGTTCAACCTCAAAAAAATGAGCGTTTCCGGCGCACTGTTTGATTTGACAAAGCTCACCGATGTCAGCAAAAACGTTATTTCAAAAATGAGCACCCAAAAGGTTCTTGCCTATGCTCTTGACTGGGCAAAAAATTACGACGAAAAGCTTTATTCCCTTCTTTCAAAAGACGAGGAATATTCAAAGAAGATTTTTTCAATCGACAGGGGTACCGCAAAGCCGAGAAAGGACATTGCAAAGTTCGGCGAAATCGGCTCTTATGTTTCATATTTCTTTGACGAGGAATTCAAAACCGACCTTTCAGAGCTTCCGGAAAATCTTTCAAAGGAAACCGTCAAAAAAGTTCTTGAAGCTTATGCTTCAACCTATGAACAAGCCGCTGACAACAGCGAATGGTTTGCTCACATGAAAGAGCTTTGCGAACCGCTCGGCTTCACTCCGAACGTCAAGGAATACAAAAAGAATCCCGAACAGTTCCTCGGCCACGTCGGCGACGTTTCAACCGTTGTCCGTGTTGCCGTTACGGGAAGAAAAAATACGCCCGACCTTTTCTCGATTATGACCGTTCTCGGAAAAGAAAGGGTTCTTGAAAGACTCAATGCCGCAATCACCGCTCTTTCCTGATTGCGAATGAAAGGAAAATACTTATGGAAGAATATACCGCACCGTCTAATTTTATTCATGACTTTATTGACGAAGACCTCAAAAACGGCGTCTATGACCACGTTCAGACCCGTTTTCCGCCCGAACCGAACGGATATCTCCACATCGGTCACGCAAAGGCAATTCAGATAAACTTCAGCATTGCTCAAAAATACGGCGGAAAATGCAACCTTCGCCTTGACGATACCAACCCGTCAAAGGAGGACACCGAGTACGTTGACGCAATCATGGAGGATATCAAGTGGCTCGGCTATCAGTGGGACGAAGTCCTTTATGCTTCAAGCTATTTTGACTTCATTCACGAATGTGCAATTGAGCTCATCAAAAAAGGCAAAGCTTATGTCTGCGACCTTTCCGCCGAGGAAATCAGCAAGTCAAGAGGTACTCTCACCGAACCGGGAACGGAAAGCCCGTACAGAAACCGCTCCGTTGAAGAAAACCTTGACCTTTTTTCCCGCATGACCGCCGGCGAATTTCCGGACGGAGCAAGGGTTCTTCGTGCAAAAATCGACATGGCTTCCTCAAACATGAACATGCGTGACCCGGTAATTTACCGTATCGCTCACGTTACCCATCATCAGACGGGCGACAAGTGGTGCGTTTATCCGCTTTATGACTTTGCTCATCCGCTTTCGGACACAAAGGAAGGCGTTACGCATTCGCTTTGCTCGCTTGAATTTGAAAACCACCGTCCGCTTTATGACTGGTTCCTTCGTGAGCTTGAGCTTCCTCACCCGTCAAGACAGATTGAATTTGCCCGCCTTAACCTCAATTACTGCCTGACAAGCAAGCGCAAATGCCTTCAGCTTGTTAAGGAAGGTATTGTTGACGGTTGGAACGACCCGAGAATGGCAACAATTTGCGGAATGAGAAGAAGGGGCTATACCCCGGCCGCAATCCGTGATTTTATCGGCCGTGTCGGCGTTTCAAAAGCATATTCGGTTGTTGACTTCGGACTTCTTGAAGCCTGCGTAAGAGACGACCTCAACAAAAACGCACCGAGGGCAATGGCCGTTCTTCGTCCGCTCAAGGTTATTATTGATAACTATCCCGAAGGAAAAGAAGAGGAAATCGAGCTTCCCGTCAATCAGGACAGACCCGAAATGGGTACAAGAAAAACCGTTTTCACAAAAGAAATTTTTGTTGAAACAGAGGACTTCATGATTGAACCGCCGAAAAAGTATTTCCGTCTCTTCCCCGGAAACGAGGTCAGACTCAGAGGCGCATACTTTGTAAAATGCGTTGGCTATGACACCGACGAAAACGGTGAAGTCACCGCAGTCCACTGCACATATGACCCCGAAAGCAAGGGCGGCAATTCACCCGACGGAAGAAAAGTCAAAGGTACCCTTCACTGGGTCAGCGACCACAGCACCGAGTTTGAAGCAAGGCTTTATGACCGCCTTTTCAACGTTCCCAATCCGTCCGACGAATCAAATGGAAGCTTCAAAAACAACCTTAACCCGGATTCGCTTGTTGTTCTCAAGGGCTGCAGGCTTGAGGGCGGAATAAGTGACCTCAAACCGGGCGATACTTTCCAGTTCATGAGACAGGGCTATTTCTGCGTTGACACTTCGTCAACAAAAGACAACATTGTTTTCAACAGAACCGTTGCCCTCAACTCTTCATGGAAATAAAAACAAAGAAAGGAAGAATACATTATGAAAACAGCATATAGAATTGTAACTCCGATTCTTGCGGTTGCCGGAATGGTTCTCGGCGTTTTTCTCAAACTTTTCACTTTTGTTGTCGGAAACAGCGACGACACAATCAACAATCTCATCTCTGCCGTTTCTCAGCTTTCAAGCGGAAAGTTTTCAACAACTTATGAATATTCGCTTTTTGAGCTTATCAAAATGGCATTGACCGCCGAACCGAAAACCGGCGAAGACGCAAAAAGCTTTACCGAAGTTGCAAAAGCCGTTATGCCCGATATTTATGCTTTTGCCGCCCTTTTTGCGGTAATGCTTGTTGTGCTTATTGTTATTGCGGTTGTTTCCGCTTGCGCAAGCAGCAAGAAAAAGCGCAACGCAGCGTTTTTCCTTTGCGGCCTCGGTCTTGCGGTTTCAATTGCCGCAATTGTTGTTTCAAACAGTGCCTTTGCAAAAATCTCCGGCGGCGAAGTTAATCTTACCGAACTTGTTTCGCTTTTCTCCGATAACTCGCTTATTACCCTTGCAACGGCAATTTTGACCGTTACAAGCGCAACGCTTTCGGCCGGTTTTTACAGCATTTTCGGAATCTATTTCCTCATCATTTTCTGGACTATAGTTTCAAATATGCTCGTAAGCACTCCAATTCAGGCAAGCAAAAATTATAAAAGAAAACGCCCGATGAGAAGCATCAAGGCGATTGCAAAAAAGTAAAACGACTTTTTGAATAATCAATTAAGGCTGTTTCAGCCGGAGCTTTCCGGTTGAAACAGCCTTTTTTCAATATGCTTTTATTCCGTTGCTTTTTGTTTTACCAAACGATTGTCACTTTAAGTCCGTCAACGGTATAGGTAACATCACGGTGAATGTTGTTGTCAATTGAAGCGCAAAACGCTTTGAGCATCTCTTCGTCCTTCATTTCAAGGGTAGACTTGAGGGTAAGCTCGTTTGCCGTATAAAGTGTTTTTGAAAGCTTAAAGCCGTTTGTCCACCAATGCGGCTGTTCGTCACGCTTGAGAATAAGCTCGTCTCCGTGATAAATTTCAAGCGTCATGTTGATCATTTCATCGTCTTTTGCGCTGTCGTAATAGGTTCCGAATTTTCCCTTATCTCTGTTATAAAGGCCAACTTCGCCGCCCATGCTCACGGCATAAAGACCCTTCCAGGCCTGAACCATCCATTCTTTTCCGGCGTATTCAAATTTGAAACGTCTTGTGCGATAGAAGAAAATCGGGGTAAGATAACAAAAAAGGTCATAGCCGAAGAAAAAGCCGTAATCACGCATCCAGCAATTGACAACCGCATAAACAACAAGGTCGTTGAGGTTGAAATTAAAGCCTATGCCAAGGATGCCTTTTTGGTGGCTTGAATAAATTTCGCCGCTTTTTGAATCGTAAACAACGCCGGAATGAAGCCTTTCGTGAACTCCGTCGCCGTATTCAACGTCAAGAACAATTTCAGAACGGGTATCGTCAAGCCCCTCAAGAAGAAATACACAGCTTTTGAATGTGCTGACATATGCACCGATAAAGTGATAAATAACACCCATCACCTCATCGCCGTCTTTTCTTGCGGCATCTCTGAGAACGAACATTTTATCTCTGAAAGCCGTTGCGTCAATGTTGAACGCTTTGTTAAAGCTTTTCATCGGGCCGCTGACATCAGGAAATTCCTTAACAATTCCTTCAATGTCAACATAAGAATTGTTTTTGATTTCTTCACAAATTTTGTGAGTGCCTTCGTCAAGAACTACGTCAAACTTTTTTGATGTGTCAAATTTTTTGCCGAGCAAAAAAAGACTTCCCGAAGGAATCATAATGATTGACATAATAAATGCGATGAGCTTTTGATAAAATCCTGTCATAATGTTTTCTCGCTTTCCAAAATGAGATATGGTTATGATAACATTATATCAAAGAAAAATCAAGCTTTTTTCACGGTTTTAATATTTGTTTAAAACATCGATTTGCACAAGTCAACATATATGAAATTGCGTCTTGAAACAAATTAAGAATTGTTTCGTACCGGTTATGTCTGTGCCGCCTCGCACAAATTTATCTTTTTGCAATTAAACAATCCTGCTTTTATAAGGCCGTATAATAATTTTGCAGAGGAGTCTTGCAAGACTCCCTTGCCGTTTAACCCATACACTTTCATATAAAATTCATGCCGCCGAAATTTATAAGCGTGTTCCAAAAACAAAACGCTGAAATACTAACCACAGTTCAATATTTCACGTTGCCGTCAGGCAATATTTTTATTCCATGCTTTTCCATATCAACAAGTCCGTTTTCAAGAAAAGCCACGCCTTCGCCCTCAAGCAGCATTCTTTGTGCGTCGGTTCCGCCAAAAGCAAAGCCCGGAGCAACTCTTCCTTCACGGTTAACAACTCTGTGGCAGGGAATAACTCCCGGTTCCGGGTTGACATGAAGTGCATATCCCACAACCCTTGCCCACCTTGGATTGCCGGCAAGGAGTGCAACCTGACCATAGGTCATAACTTTTCCTTTCGGAATACTTTTAACAACTTCATAGATACGTTCAAACGTGCTCAATCCCATATAACATAACCGTCTTTCCTTGGTGAAAGCGGACGAAAGCCACCTTCTTCGCCATAGCCCAAAATGCAGTTTCCGATGCCCTCATACTTTTCACCGAGACCCCATTTTTTGAGAAATTCTTTTCCCTTTTCGGTTTTGAACATTTCTCTTGCACGATAGATATAGCAAGAATCAACGCCGACTGCGTGAGCTGCATTGAGAAGATTGCCCATAACAAGTGCTCCGTCGTCACGATAAGTGCTTACCGTTGAATCGGCAAGAACAACCAAAACCGTCGGTGCGCCGTAAAACGGATCGGTGTCTGCACCCATGATTTCGGCGTTAAGCTTTGAAAGTGCTTTGACGGTTTCCGGGTTTTGAACCGCAACAATTACGGGTGACTGAGCGTTGCGGCCGGTCGGAGCATAAGTTCCGGCTTCAAGAATAAGCATGAGCTTTTCCTTTTCAACCTGCTTTTTTGAATACTTGCGGCAGCTTCTTCTTTCTTTGAGGTCTTTAAGTGTTTCTTTCATTATTTATCAATCCTTTCAATAGTAGTTTTGTCCTCTTGATTTAATAATAACATATCATGTCAAGAAAATCACCGCAACGAAGAAATTTTTTCGGTGCGGTGAAGGTTTATTTTATTGAAGAATATACTTTGGATTACGCTTTTGTGTCCAAGGATTCATTTTCAAGCAGGTTTTTGTCGGTAAGCGTTCCGTCGGTAAAAACAAGCTCAATGTTAACCTCAAGCTTTGTATTTTTAAAATAAATCAAGTATAGGTCAATGATTTTTCCGTTTTCGATGAGGTTAAACTTTGAATAGATTTCACCGCCTTCAAAAAGTTTTAGCACATCTTCTTTGCTCTGCCCTTTTTGGAGCGAAGCAAAATTCTCTTTTGCTTTTTGCGGCTTTCCTATGTATTCGTCCATGAAGTAAAACGTGTGTATGTTGAACTCTCCCTTTGCACCGAAGGAAGCACCGTTTCCGACTCCCCTTGCAATGATTTTTCCGTTTTCGTCCTTTTTGAGGAAAATCAGTCCGTTCCCGTCGGGCGGAGACTCCTTATAAAACCAAACTTCAAACGTTTTGTCCTCAAGCATAAGCTTTTTAATCTGTTTTGAAAGGGCGTTGCGTTTTGAATTGTCAAGCGTTTTTTTGAAGTCCTCGGCGTTCACCATTCCGTGAGAAGTCAATATTTGCGCCGCTTTTTCGTAATCATCGGTCTGTTCAATCAGAGAGTACAGTTCATCACTGTTTTTTGAAATATAGGAATTGTCAGGATTAATATAGGTTGGAATATCAAACTCGATGTGCTTGTGTGCCGTCGGATATAGCGCACAGGTGAAAACGGCAACCAAAAGATATACTCCGCAAAAAGCGATTATTCGCTTTGAAAGCGGTTTGGTCTTTTTTGCACTTCCGTTTTTAATCCTTCTTGCCGAAACAAAGCAGTAGATACTGCAAGCGAGCAGAAAAGCCATGCAGCCGTACGGATAAAACAAAACGGGTCCCATGTTTATTTCGCTCCACATTGAGATAGGCGAAAATTTGTCGAGAAAGTACATTATGTTCGTTTCGATTGAAAAAAGTGCCGCCTGCGGAAAAACGCAAAGCAATAAACTTGCGGCAATTATTAAGTTTGCCGCACCGACCGAAATCAGCGTTTTGCGAAGTTTAAAGCTGCGGGATACAACAACAATAAAAAGCATCACAAAAACTATGCCGAAGCTTGTAAGATTCATTGTAAAATCCGGGTCTCCGAGATAGTGTGCGGAAGTGACAAACTGAGCGAACCGGGCGCAAAGCAGGTTCAAAACAAGAACCAAAGCACCGGCAAGGATTGCCCACCACGTTTTTTCAAGGTAAAGCTTCTCAAATTCTCCGCTGATTGTTTCCTTTGTTTTTTCGTCCTCGCCCATGTCATGAAGTGCACGGTCAAGGCTTTCCTCTTTTGAATAGCCGATTTCTTCATAGCGGTCGGCTTTGTCAAGAATGTGGCTTTGAAGCTCGTCAAAAAGAACCTTTTTCCTTTTTTCGGAAAGGTTTTTCGGAATGAGCGAACCAAGATAAGCCGAAAGTTTCGGATTCATTTTAATCCTCCTTTCAGGTCAAACCGAAGCGGTTGCCGGGCGGCTTTTGATAACCTTTCCGACAGCGTTTGAATATGCTTTCCATTCCTCTTTGGCTTCGGTGAGGGTTTTAAGACCCTTTTTTGTGATGTGGTAATACTTGCGTTTTCTTCCCTCGGCCTCGGTCCAATAGGATTTCAAATAGCCGTTTTGTTCAAAAGAATGAAGTATGGGGTAAAGAGTACCCTCCTTAAAAGTAAAAACCTGTTCGCTTTTTTCGGCAATACGTTTGATTATCATGTAACCGTAAAGGTCTTCGCTTTCAAGCACGGAAAGAACCAAAAGTGCACTGCTTCCTTTTGTGAGTTCTTTTTTTATGTTCATAAAAATCCTCCTTTGCGTTTTTATAGAGAGTCGATGTATCGAAACTCTATGTATAATATAGCATGAGGGCGAAGCTTTGTCAAGCAAAAGATTGAACTTCTTTTTCCTTGACTAAAGAGCAAAAATATGGTATTTTTTAGGCGTAGACACAAAACCAAAAAAGGAGAAAAGAAACATGGATATTTTTAAAAAGATAGCATCGTTTATCATTGCGTTTTTCATGGCTTTGGGTGTATCTCAGGGTATCGCCGAAGAGGTTATTATTTCAGCCGAAAGAGAGCTTGTTTTTACCGAAATGCCGACCGAAGACTGCCATGCATCAACAGTTTTGCCGCTTGATGACGGAAGAGTGGTTTCCGCATGGTTCGCCGGAACAAAAGAAAAGTCAGATGATGTCAACATTTTGACCTCGGTGCGTGAAAAGGACGGAACATGGAGCGTACCCGTAAAAGTTACCGCAGACGAAAACACCGCCCATTGGAATCCCGTTCTTTTTGAAAAGGAGGACGGAACAATTGCGCTTTTCTTCAAGGTTGGAAAAGAAATTGCTTCGTGGCAGACTTATGTTTCGTATTCAAAGGACGGAAAAACCTGGAGCGAACCGAAAGAGCTTGTCCCCGGCGACACAAGCGGCGGAAGAGGTCCGGTTAAGAACAAAGCGATAAGATTAAACAACGGAACAATTCTTGCCCCCGCTTCGGACGAAAGCGGAAAGGTTTGGCGTGCTTTTGTTGACATTTCGCATGACGACGGAAAAACATGGGAAAAGACGGATTTTGTTGAGGCAAAATTAGGCCTTGTTGACGTTCCGATGATTCAGCCGACCCTTTGGCAGTCAAAGGACGGCTCGGTTCATATGATGACAAGAACAAAGGTTGGAAAAATCTATCGCAGTGATTCATTTGACAACGGAGAAACATGGTCAAAAGCTTATCCAACTTCGCTTGCAAACAACAACAGCGGAATTGACCTTGACACGGACGAAGACGGAAGAATCTTCCTTGTTTGCAACCCGTACGGACTTCCCGGTGTGCGTACGCCGCTTTCGCTTTTTGTTTCAACCGACAACGGAAAAACATTCACAAGAATCAAAAATTTTGAAATCGGTCTTGGCGAATACTCCTATCCCGCCGTTGTTGTTATAGGGGATACCGTTCATGTAACATATACCTATGAGCGTGACTATATTGTTTACTGGCAGATAAAAGTAAAATGATGCCGCAATAAAAATAAACCGCTTGACAAATGTCATGCGGCCGAGTATAATATAAATACAAAGAAGGCAACTGCGATAAGCGGTTCGCCCTCAAAATTGAGTTATAAAAAATAACCGTCGCTTTTGAGAGTTGGGGCGGTTATTTTTTATTATCTTCATCTTTATTTTCTTCTTTCTTACTGACATGATTGTCATAAGTTCTTATGTAGCAAGTTGCCGCAACAAGAATGAGGAAAACCCAAGCTAATGCTTCCATTGGCTCACCCTCCTTTCCGGAGGGTTGACTACAGACAATAAATTCTGTCCCTCCATCTTTGGATAATGCCAAAAACGAGGTCAAACCGCCTACCGTATATGCAGCCCTTCTTTGTATGCTTGGATTTTAGCATATCCGCCGAATTTTGTCAAATAAAAATAAACCGCTCGCTTTGTTCGGGCGGTTTTTTGGCTCTTTTCACGTTGAATTAATCTTTTTTGTGTGGTATACTTATCGGGTTAACTCAATCAAATTATACCGAACAACAAAAGGATGTGTTCTGATGATAAGCACGAACAATGTTACGCTTCAATACGGTTCAAGAGAGCTTTTTAAAAGCGTTTCAATAAATTTTACAAAAGGCAACTGCTACGGTCTTATCGGTGCAAACGGCGCAGGTAAATCAACCTTTTTGAAAATACTTTCAGGTGAAATCGAGCCGAACAAGGGTTATGTCAGCATTACTCCCGGCGAACGCCTTTCTGTTCTTAAACAGGATCACTATGCTTATGACGAATACGACGTTATCCGCACCGTTCTCATGGGCAATGCTCACCTTGTTGAAATTATGGACGTAAAGGAAGAGCTTTACGCAAAAGAGGATTTCACCGAAGAGGACGGAATCAGAATCAGCGAACTTGAAGAAGAGTTTGCCGAAATGGACGGCTGGAGTGCGGAAAGCGACGCTGAAATTCTTCTCAATGCTCTCGGAATCCACAACGAGTTTCATTATAAGCTTATGCGTGAACTCACCGGCGACCAAAAGGTGAAGGTTCTTCTTGCACAGGCGCTTTTCGGCAATCCCGATATTCTTCTTCTTGACGAGCCGACGAACCACCTTGACGTTGCGGCAATCAACTGGCTTGAGGATTTTCTCATGAACTTTGAAAATACCGTTATTGTTGTCAGCCATGACAGACACTTCCTCAACAAGGTTTGCACCCACATTGCAGACGTTGACTTCGGAAAAATCTCACTTTATGTCGGCAACTACGACTTCTGGTATGAATACACCCAAATGGCACAGCGTCAGCTTCGTGAACAAAACAAAAAGAACGAAGCAAAGGTTAAAGAACTTCAGGAATTTATTGCCCGATTCTCCGCAAACGCTTCAAAGTCAAAGCAGGCAACAAGCCGAAAAAAGCTTCTTGAGTCAATCGTTATTGAAGATATGCCCGTTTCTTCACGCCGCTTTCCGTTCATTGAATTCAAACCCGACCGTGAAATCGGCAACGATATGCTCATGGTTGAACACCTTTCAAAAACCGTTGACGGAAGAAAGGTTCTTGACGACGTAACGTTCACAATCAGACCTAATGAAAAGGTTGCCTTTGTCGGTACGGACGGGGTTGCAAAAACAACGTTTTTCAAAATCATCACAGGCGAACTTGAACCGGACGAGGGTTCGTTCAAATGGGGTGTTACAACTTCGCAGGCGTACTTCCCGTCTGACAACTCGGCATTTTTTGACGGCGTTGAGGATTCACTCATCGACTGGGTCAGAAGATACTCAGACCTTCAGTTTGAAAGCGATGTAAGAGGCTGGCTCGGAAGGCTCATGTTCTCCGGCGAAGAGGCAACAAAGAAAGCAAAGGTTCTTTCCGGCGGCGAAAGGGTACGCTGCATGCTTTGCAAAATGATGCTTTCCGGTGCAAATGTTCTTATTCTTGACGAGCCGACAAATCACCTTGACCTTGAGTCGATCACCTCGCTCAACAACGCCCTTATCAAATTCAAAGGTTCGCTCCTTTTCACGTCTCACGACCACCAGTTTGTTCAGACTATCGCCGACAGAATCATTGAATTTCGTGAAGACGGCGTATACGACAAAAACGAAACCTATGACGAGTATCTTGAAAACAACGAATTGCTTGTTACCAAATAATTACGCAACAAAAATATCCGTATATTCCGCTTGACAAACGGTTAATATACGGATATAATATTAATGTAAAAAGGCTCTGCGATAAGCGGTTGCCCAAATGGATTAGTTATAAAAAATAACCGTCACGATTTGGACTTGTGGGCGGTTATTTTTTATTATTTCTGTTGTCGTTACCTTTTTCAAACGACTTGTTGATTACGATTAAGTAGCCTGTGGCTAAAATCAGCAATAATGCAACTGTTCCGATATCCATAGGTATCGCCCTCCTTTATTTTACTCGGAGGGTGAAATAAATAAAAAGATTTGACCCTCCTGCTCGGAAAAATGCCGAATCATGAGGGCAACCGCCTACCGTTTTGGCAGAGCCGAATATCATACTATCATCATTGTCGGTTTTTGTCAATAAAAAATAACTGCTTGACAAACGGTTAATATACGGATATAATATTAATGTAAAAAGGCTCTGCGATAAGCGGTTGCCCAATCAATTGTTTATTTTAACAAAAAATAACCGCAACAATTGGACGTTGGGCGGTTATTTTTTATTATTTCTGTTGTCGTTACCTTTTTCAAACGACTTGTTGATTACGATTAAGTAGCCTGTGGCTAAAATCAGCAATAATGCAACTGTTCCGATATCCATAGGTATCGCCCTCCTTTATTTTACTCGGAGGGTGAAATAAATAAAAAGATTTGACCCTCCTGCTCGGAAAAATGCCGAATCATGAGGGCAACCGCCTACCGTTTTGGCAGAGCCGAATATCATACTATCATCATTGTCGGTTTTGTCAATAAAAATTCTACGATTGAAGTTTTCAGCGAAAGGGGACTTTTCTTTGATTGACCCGAAACTTCGTACACTTAGGGATAAGGCGATGAAACTTCCGCTTTCTCCCGGTGTATATATAATGAAAAACAAAAGCGGAAAAATTATATACATCGGAAAGGCAAAAGCACTAAAAAACCGAGTCAGCCAATACTTTGGTTCGCAGACCAATCACGCAACAAAGGTTCGCAAAATGGTTGAAAACGTTGCCGATTTTGATTATATCCTCACCGACAGTGAATTTGAAGCACTTGTTCTTGAATGCAGCCTTATCAAGCAAAATATGCCGAAATATAACATTTTGCTCAAGGACGACAAAGGCTACAGCTATATCAAAATCAAGCCGAACCCTTGGGGAAACATTTACGCTTCCTTCCGCAAGGACGACAAAAACGCAGAATATATCGGGCCGTATACCGGTAACTTTTCCGTCACTCAGGCTGTTGAGCAGGCGAAGGAAATTTTTAAGCTTCCAACCTGTTCAAAGGTCTTTCCCCGTGACATTAAAAAAAGCCGTCCGTGTCTCAATTACTTCATCTCACGCTGCAGCGCACCCTGTGCCGGAAAAATCAGTCAAAAAGACTATGAGCAGAGTGTAAACGAAGCAATCGCTTTCATCAAAGGCGGAAGCAAAAGCTCCGTAAAAGAGCTTCAAAAGCAGATGGAAGATGCAGCGGAAAACCTTGATTTTGAAAAGGCAGCAAAACTGCGTGACAGAATCAGAGCCGTTGAACGCATTGCCGGAAAACAAAAGGTTGTTCTTGAAAACAAGGCTCCGTGGGATGTTTTTGCCGTTGCGCAAAGCGCAAACAAAGCCTGCCTTGCCGTTCTCAATTTTCAAAACGGACTTCTCACTTCGTCAGAACACTTCATTTTTGACGCTTCGGACAATCTTCCGGAAGAGCGTCATTCGCTCATTCTTTCATACTACTCGATGAACCGTCCCGTTCCGTCAAAAATTCTTGTTGACGGAGAGACCGAAAACACCGAGCTGCTTGAACGCTTTCTTGAAGAAAAGCGAGGAAAAAAGGTTGAAATCACAATTCCGCAAAGGGGCGAAGGCGTAAAAACCGTTCAAATGTGCCTTTCAAACGCTTCGCAAAAGCTTGGCGAATACCTCGGACGCAAAGGTGAAGAAACCGCAGTCCTTGATGAGATGGCAAAAATGCTTGATTTGCCCGTTGTTCCGGAGTATATTGAATCATACGATATTTCGCATACCGCAGGAGCGGACAATGTTGCCGGAATGATCGTTTTCAAAAATGCAAGGCCATACAAGAGAGCCTACAAACGTTTTTCAATCAAGGGGTTCAGCGGGCAGGACGATTATGGCTCAATGCGTGAAGTGATCAGCCGCCGATTTAACCGCTATGAAGAAGAAAAGGAAAGCGGCGAGGGCTTTGGAAAACTGCCCGACCTCATTTTGCTTGACGGCGGCGTTGGGCAAGTCAATGCGGTCAAGCCGGTTATTGAAGCTTTTGGCCTTGATATTCCCGTTCTCGGAATGGTTAAGGACAACAAGCATAAAACCCGTGCAATCACAAAAGACGGACGGGAAATTGAAATTCGTGACGGGCGAAGGGTGTTTACTCTCATTTCTTCGATTCAGGAGGAAGTTCACCGCTTTGCAATCACATATCACAAAGAAAAGCATTCAAAATCCACCCTTGAAACAAAGCTTACAGAAATTGAAGGCATAGGCAAAAAGAAAGCCGCAATTCTTATGAAAGCCTTCAAGTCGCTTTCAAAAATAAAAGCGGCAAGTGAAGAGGAGCTTGCCGCCGTTTCGGGTATTTCAAAAAAAGACGCAGAAAGCATCAAACGCTTCTTTTCCGCTTAACGGAAAGGAAGCGTTTGATCGTATTCGGTGTAAATAAGGGTAAAAGAGGTAATATCAGTTTTCCTTGAAGGCATTTTTGAACGAATCGGCAATACCTTGAATCTATTCAACAAGAGTTCTCGCATCGCTGCAGAAAATGCAGAAAAAAACAGAGGCTTTCAAAATCAAAAGCCCCTTTAAAAGATTATTATCAGTTGTAAGTGCCCAAAAGTTTTTCAACCTTTGTGCTGATCATATCAAGCGCAACAATGTTTTCACCGCCGCCGACAACAATGATATCGGCAAATTTTTTGCTCGGCTCAACATATTTTTCGTGCATTGGTTTAACGGTTTTGCGATATTGCTCTGCAACGGATTCAACGCTTCTTCCCCTTTCGCCGTAATCACGAAGTATTCTTCTCAAAAGCCGTTCGTCCGCATCGGTGTCAACAAAAATTTTGATATCCATCAAATTGCGCAGTTCCTCGTTTTGAAAAATAAGAATCCCTTCAACAATAATCACGTCGGCAGGGTCAACTCTTTGAGTTTTGTCAGTTCGGTTGTGAACGGTGTAATCATAAACAGGGCAAAAAATCGCATTGCCGTTTTTCAGCTTTTTGAGGTCCTCAACCATCATATCGGTGTCAAAAGCAAAAGGAGAATCGTAATTGATTTTTTTACGTTCCTCAAAAGTGAGATTGTCATTGCGCTTGTAATAATTATCGTGATAAACAACGCTGACTTTTTCCGAAAAGCGGTTTTTCAAAAGGTTTGTAAGCGTTGTTTTTCCCGAACCTGTTCCGCCGGCTATTCCTATGATTACTGAGGGCATTTTGTTTTCTCCTTTAGTTGTCCGTTTTATTGAAAACTTTTTATAACATTATAATACTGTTTTTGGCGTTCAAAGTAAATAATTTTGTGAAAAAATTATAAATAATGTTTTATGTTTTTTCATCGTTGTAAATATATTGCGTAAATGTGAATGTATAATGAAGTTAATCTTTTAAAATCTAAAAAGAAAGGACGATGTCGATATGAAAAAAATAATTTCAATTCTTCTTTCGGTTCTTTGCATTTTTTCCTGCTTCAGTGCAGTTGCGCTTGCTTCCGATGACCTTTTTGACCTTATCGGCGATAAGCAGGAGGAACAGCCCCTTCTTTATTGCCTTACCTATCAAAAAGAAACTCTCAGCGGAGTCAGAATGATGTATAAACCGAATCCGAGCCTGATACTCAAAGGTCCGGGCTATGTCACCGTTACAAAGGATACTCCGCTTGCCGTTGACCATCAGCTTGTTTGCTGGAAGGACAAAGACACCGGAAAGCTTTATTATGCCGGCGATAAGTATTATGTTGACGGTGAATGTACCCTTTATGCCGTTTGGGAGGAAAAAAAGGATAATTACATTCGTCCGATTCGTGTGTTTATCTGCGCAATGAACACAATGATGAGAATGTTCCAAAAAGGACTCGGAATCTTCAAAGATTACAAAGACTTTGAAGAAAACTGGATTGAAGCAAAAAGAAGAGCCCTTGCCGCTTATGATGCTGCCGTTGATGCCGCAAAGGCAACGCAAAACGTTAAAATCAGCGTTAAGGAAAGAGCGGAATTACGGCTTACAAAAACGAATTATCCGGATTATTCCGAAGAAACCGAAAAGCTGATTAAAACGTTCGGTTATCTCAACGAAAAAAGCTTTGAGGTTTCAAACGGCGCAACTGCCGAAGGAAAAACAGCAAACGATCTTATCAGACCGTTCGGCACTAATTCAGTAATGGCTGAAAACGGCGTTTATTCCGGAACAATTCAAAGCCTTGAAAACGGCAGAAAGAAAATTAAGCTTGTTCTTTTGAGAGAGTTTTCAACCCTCAGAATAGCCGATGAAGCCCCGTCGATTCCCGAAAATCACGCACGATATCTCAATCCGCTTGACCTTTCAAAGCCCGTTAACGGCGAAAGAGTTTTTGACGAAGCAGAAGTCAATTATTCAAAAACCATTGTTCGTGCCGAACTTGACAAGGAAGGAAAGCTTGTTTCCTGGTCAATCACCGCACCGACCACTGTAAAGGGCACTCTTTCGGTTAACAAGCTTTTGGTTAACGTTGAATTTGATGCCGTTCTCAGAGACGAGTATACTTTCACTTATTAATTTTTGAAGTTCAATTAAAAAGCCGCCGCAAAAGGTAATTCCTGATGCGGCGGCTCTTTTTGCGGCTTTTAAAGCCTTGTTATTTCATATTGTATTGAATATCGGGATTGCCGAGAACCAAAAGACGTTTTATCATAATATATGTCAGCGAAATAAAGCGGTCAACCGGAATAGGCTCCTCCGAAAGCAGCCATTCTCTGACCATTCCGTAAAAACCCGTTGAAATGAATGTATAAAAAAGGTCATATGTTGCTCGCTTGTTTGTTTTATGAAAAGCTTTGTAATATTCAAAATTGAAGTCGCTGAAAATTTTCACAAGCCTCGGAACAAAAGTTGAAGAAAACGATGTGTCAAGAAGCATCAGTGAAATGTTTTTCCTTTCATAAAAAAGAATAACCATGCTTTCAATTGTTGCAAGAACATTTTTCGGAAAGCCCATTTCACGAAAATCATCAAGAAAACCCGTAACCTCTTTTAAAAATTCGTTTTCAATCTCTTCAACAAGGTCATATATGTCCTTGTAATGAAAATAAAAGGCGTTGCGGCTGAGTTCCGCTTTTTCGCAAAGAGCCTTGACTGTTATTTTGTTGAGCGGATATTCTTTTGCAAGAGCCGCAAGACTTTCTTCAAAGGTTTTTTTTGTTTTTTTGACGCAGCTGTATCTTTTTTGTTCCGGCATCAAAGAACCCTCCTTATTAAGAATTATTAATCTGAGTACAAAATTAAGACTATGTGTAACAATTGTTCCTGCAGGTACTTAATTGTAAATTGACAATCTGATTGTTAAAGAATATAATTCTTTGTAGTTTGTGATTACACTTTATCACATTTGTTACAGAATGTCAAATATTATTTTAAGGAGAAAACGCTATGGCTTCATACAGCGAATACCCTGTACCCAAAGAACATTATCTTCACATGCCGACCGACGAATCGTGCTATGAATATCTTCATATGTGCTATGACAGAATTTCAAAAGATATCGGCGACTTTACCGCCTTTGTTACTCCGATTGCAGATCAGCTTTCCGACACCTCAATGACAAAGTTTTTTGATGACATTGAAAAGCTTTCGGCTTATTTTGTCCATTGTGGGCTGAAAAAGGGCGATGTCGTTGCGGTCTTCCTTCCAACCTGCGGCCATGCTCTCACCGTTTTTTATGCGCTTAACAAGCTTGGCGTTATTGCAAACTTCATCCATCCCCTTCTTCCGCCGGACGCTCTTTCCGCTGCGCTTGAGCACACAAAATCAAAAATGCTTGTTGTTCTTGACGTTATGTGCGCCCCCTTTGCCGGTGTAATTGCAAAGTATCCCACAATTGTTTGCTCACTTTCCGATTATTGCGACGGCGTTGCACTTCAGTATGCACTTTATAATGAAAAGCAAAACGCCCATGTTCCGGAGCTTGACACAATTGTTCGCTTCAAAGACGCAATAAGCAACAATTATCCGATTCCCGAAACCGATAAAAGACCCGGCAGAGCCGATGCGGTTTATATGCACGGCGGCGGAACAACCGGAAAAAGCAAAACAATCATCCTTTCCTCCCTCGCCTTCAACCATGTTTCATATAAATATTATCTTCTTGACGAAGAGCATGATTACAAAACCGCACATTCGCTTTGCACATTGCCGTGCTTCCATGCGTTCGGTCTCGGCGGAGCAATGATGTATGCACTTTGCAATGCATACAAGCCGATTCTTATCACAAAATTCGATGCCGTTCAAGTTAATGAAATCATCAGAAAACGCAATGTTATTGAAATTCTCAGCGTGCCGAAGATGTATCAAAATCTTGCTGCTGCACCAAATTTTGAAAACGAAGGACTCAAAAACCTTGCAATGACCTTTGCCGGCGGCGACCTTGTAAGCCTTGAATTTGTTAAAAAATTCAACGCAACACTCAAAAAGCACGGTTCCTCTGCCCGTCTCGGCCGAGGCTACGGTCTTACGGAAATGTGTGCCGCCTGCACTTCAAACGGTAATTCCGGCGACCCGAACAGCAAAAGGAGATATAAGGAAGAAACCTGCGGTTATCCTCTTGCCGGCGTTGACCTTGAAATTTGGGACGATGACGGAAAGAAGGTTATGAACGGAACGGTTGGCGAAATTGTTGTTTCCGGCGAAAACATGATGAACCGCTATCTTCCCGATGACGATGTTACCGAAACCGGAATTTATACCGACGAAAACGGAAAGAACTGGATCAAAACCGGCGATATGGGATATCTTGACGAAGACGGTCACCTCATCTTTTCCGGAAGAAAAAAGAGAATTATAATTATTGCAGGCTACAACATATATCCGGCAACGATTGAAGAAAAAGTATCCCGCCTTGATTACATCAAAGAGGTCTGCGCCGTTCAGGGCTATGACGATAAAACCGGAAAGCCGCTTGTAAAGCTTTGTGTTTCGCTTACCGATCCCGATGCTGACAAAGACGAGATTATTGAAAAGCTCAAAAAGTTTTGCAAAGATAAAATTGAAGGCTATGCCTGCCCGAGAAAGTTCCAGATTCTTGACCTTCTTCCAAGAACAAAAATGGATAAGCTTGACTTCCTTAAGCTTTGCGACAAAGTTCCTTCTTAAAAATAAAATCACACAAAAGAATCGCTGCAATCGTTTTTTCGGCTGCGGCGATTTTTTATTTCACTTTAGGTATTCACGAAAAAAATAAGCCTGAGTTCACAAATGTTTTCTTGACTTTTGTCTATAATTAAACTATACTATACACAGTGTTTAAAAGTCAACACAAATATTTTCTCTGATTTTTTTGGGGGTGTAGCCGTGGCCGAACAGAAAAAAAAAGAAAACCGCCGTGCGGCATACAGCAAGCGGGTAATAAAAGAAAGTTTTATTGAGCTTCTTGACAAAAAGCCGCTGAGCAAAATCAGCGTTAAAGAAATTTGTGAAATGGCCGATGTCAATCGCTGCACATTTTATTCTTATTATGAAGACATATATGACCTTCACAATAAAATCATGCAGGAGTTTTATGACAAGCAGCGTTTGATTGCAAAGCAAAGCCGTGAAAACCTTAAACAAATGATGAAATGCGGAAGGAAAATCACGGTTGACGACGTTTATAACCTCATGGTCGATATGCTTGAGGTTATAATGGAAAACATTCAAATTTCAAAAATCATTTATAACCCGGATTCCGAAAACAAAATTCACCTTGAAATCGGTCAAATGTTTTTTGATATGATTGTTCCAATCGGTTTTCCAACGCATTCAAAGCAGCGTGTTGAATGGCTCAAAAACGCCTATACATTCGTTACCGGCGGCTTTACGGGAACAATTTATCTTTGGATTATCCGTGGATTTCCCGAAACGCTTGACACAATGGCGCAAAATCTTGCCCGCCATATTTATAACGTTCTTATTGACCCGAGAATTGACTTTGAAGGCAACTGAGTAACCATCCGCAAAGCATAAAGCAAAAGAGGCTTCCCGTTATGGAAAGCCTCTTGTTTTTGTGCTTTGAATTAATAGTGAATTGCTCCGCAATCGCAGCCCTTTCCGATTTTGAAGAGCTTCCAGAAGAAGCGAAGAATCTTATACTGGAGTCTCATGAGCCAGAAAGTTTTGTGGCAAATACAATCGCAGTTGAGATCTGTGCTGTGCTTGAGTTCTTTTCCGCATTCGTCGCACTTTCCGTCGCCGTCGCCGTCATAATGCGGTTTAACAACGGTTTCCTGCTTTTTGAGGATTTCTCCGCAGCGGTCGCAGTGACTGCCTTCGGTGAGTCCTTCCTTTGTGCAGGTTGCCGGAACAGCGGGATCGATAACCTCGTGGTGTCCGAGAGCGTCAATATTTCTTGTTTGGGTTGCTGTGCAGCGTGTGCAGGTAAGAGTTTCAGTACCCTTCTTTGTGCAGGTAGGTTCTTTTGTAACAACCCAAGTGCCACTCCAATCGTGACCGAGAGCTTTTACAATTTCGCCCCTCTTTGTAGCTTTGCAAACCTTACATACATAATCTGAATATCCGTCGTCAAGGCAGGTCGCCGTGCATTCGGTTACTTCAAAATCATGCGGTTTTTTCGGAATAATTTCTTCTTCATAGATATACCCGCAGCCGGCGGCGCATTCAATATATCTGTGTCCTTCGGTTGTGCAGGTTGCTTCCTTGTCAACAATCCAATCGCTCGGAGTATGGCTGAGCTTTCTGAGTGTCTTTGTGATTACAACTTCACAGCCGCTGTTGAGGCATTTTCTTTCTGCCTTTCCGGCCTTTGAGCAGCTTGCTTCTTCAATAACCGTCCATTCGCTCCACTTGTGACCTGTTGCCGTGTTGCGAACGGTTACTTCTTTGGTGTTTTCGCACTGAACCTCGTTGCCGTCCTTATCGGTGAAGAAATGCATGCAACGATATTCACGAACTTCGTCTTCGGTGCAGGTTGCCTTTGTTTTAACCTCATACTTTGTTTCGTCATACTCATGACCGAGAGCGGTGAACGGAACATCTCTTGTGTCGGTTGCTTTTTTGCAAACATCACAAACCGCTTGTTCTTTTTCGTTTTCGGTGCAGGTTGCGTCAGAAACTTTTACATATTTTGTGAAGGTGTGCTTGTCGGTCTTGGGAATCGTTTCGCCTTCGCCAACCTTTTCGCCGCAGGCAACGCAAATGATGTCGCCGGTGTTGCCTTCTTCGGCGCAGGTTGCAGCCTTAGCGGTCTTTTTGTCAACCTCGGTGTTGATGTGACCGGTTGCTTTAAGAGTCTCCTGCTTGGTAACCGTGCCGCAAACGGTGCAGTAAATCTCTTTCTTTCCGTCTTTGGTGCAGGTCGGTTCGGTAATTTTAACGTCAAAGTTATGTTCGCCGGTTATGAGCTTTTTGGAAGTTTCGTCAACATGACCGCAAATTGAACATTTTTTAACTTTGTAATAACCCTTTGTGCAATCGATACCGATAGGTTTGTTGTTTTCGTCAAATTCAACTTCGTTTCCGTCTGCATCCTCTGTGATTACCCATTCATAGGTATGCTCAAGCTTTTCAACGGTTTTTGTTTCTTCTTTTGTGCAGTTAACTGTTTTATAGCCTGTGATGTTGCCTTCAGCGTCTTTTTCGGCAACACGATAAGTGTTTTCGCAATGGCGTTTGAATGTTCCGCCCTTTGTGCAGTCTGCGGCTTCGCCAACAGCTTCCCATTCGCTCCACTTATGACCGAGCTTT
This sequence comes from uncultured Eubacteriales bacterium, assembly GCA_934552855.1. Classification (GTDB taxonomy): domain Bacteria; phylum Bacillota; class Clostridia; order Oscillospirales; family Acutalibacteraceae; genus UBA6857. Next base: position 26,725 of record CAKTEU010000003.1, read on the forward strand.
GTTCCTTCTGCAACAAGAGTATTTGTCTCTTCGCAGCGCTTCATAATCGGATTTCCGTCTTTGTCAAGTTCGCCGGTCGGGAACATATTTTCGCACTGTGCGGTTCTTGTTCCGTCGCTTTCACAGGTTGCGTCTTTGTTGTATTCATAGTCCCAGTCTCTGAAGTTGTGGCCGAGACGTGAGCCTTCGTCAGGAACGCCCTTTTTGAGAGTTCCGCAGCCATACATACAATAGCTGTGCTTTGTTCCGTCTTCGGTGCAGGTTGCGTTTCCGTCTGAAATCCATGTTACAAACTTATGAGGGCCCTTTGAGCCGGGGTCTGCAATTGTTTTCTTTGCTGTGCAGCCTTCGTTTTTGCAGGTTGCGGTTTTTGTTCCGTCACGAAGGCAGGTTGCGTCGTTGTTTGATTTATAAAGTTCGCTTTCCGTCACGGGGTCGGGGAAATTATGCTCAAGTCTTGTTCCGATGTCGGTAGCTGTTTCGGTTGCTTCGCACTGAACGGCATCGCCTTCGCCGCCTTTTCCGTTATGGCAGAAGTTTTGGCAGCGGCGTATTTTATCTCCGTCCTTCTGACAGGTTTCGCTGCCTTCAACATGCTCCCATTCGCCCCAAACATGAGGCTTGAGAACGCCCTTGTCAACAACAACGTCGGTTTCTCCGCAACGATTGCAGGTTCCGTGTTTTGTTCCGTAATCGCAGCAGGTTTCGGTGTCTTCGTCATGAGTCCATGTTGAAACATCGTGACCGAGACGGGTATTAGGAACGGTGTATTCTTTTTCTGCGCCGTTGCAGCGGTCGCAGACAATGATAATTACACGGTCGGTTGTGCAATATTCGGCTTTTGCAACCCTAACCTGTATTTTCTTTTCATAAACGTGACCGAGAGCGGTACCCGGTATTTCTTTGATATCTTGCGCTTTGCCACAGCGTGTGCAGTCTGCAATTTGCTTTTCGTTTTCGGTGCAGGTTCTTCCACTGTAAATTCTGTATTCGCCCCACTTGTGGCCGAGAGCGGGATCGTCCGGAATGTCAATTGTGTTGGTCGCTGTGCAGTCCTTATGAATGCAATGTGCAGTCTGCTTTGCGTTTTCGGTGCAGGTTGCGTTTTTGGTTTTTGTGTATTCGCCCCATTCGTGACCGGTGGGCTTAACTTCTCTGTTATCAAGTGATTCACTGCAGCCTTCACGTCCGCAGATGAGGTCTTCTCTGCCCGCTTTTTCACACTTCGGTTCAATGGTAACTTTCCATGTTGCGTGGTCTCTGTCGTGACCGAGGGGGTTGAGGTCTGCAACCTTTTCAAAATAAGTGCAATCTTTGTTTACGCACTTATAATAAGTATAACCGGGTACTGTGCAGGTGGGTTCTTTTCTGAGAAGATTTTCTCTGTCAACATTGTGACCCGTTCTCGCACGCAGCCGCTCTTCGGTATGCGCCGCATTGCGTTTGCAGGTGCGCTTTTCCATACCGTCGGTTGTGCAGGTTTCTTCTTTGGTTGTCTGCCATTCACCCCAGTCGTGACCGAGCTTTCCGGCAACAACACCGTCTTTTCCGCCGAATTTCGGATCAAACGCTTCGCAGCGGATACATTTGTGATATTCGCGGCCGGCTTCGGTGCAAGTCGGTTCGGGACCGTAATAAATGTTTGAAAAATCGTGACCGAGTCTGTCAACCATCTTTGTTTCTGTATAGTCGCAGCCTTTACGGTCGCAGTAATAAACAACCTTTCCGGCGCTTTCGCATTTTGCCGTTGTGTCTTTATCGGAGATTACAAGGTGGTGTCCGAGAGCAGGAACAAAGTTAAAGTTTTCGTCGTGATTACAAACCTTGCAGTGACCGTAGCTGTATCCCTTTTCGGTGCAGGTCGGCTCGGTAATTTTTTCGACCTTATACTCATGAGGAAGAAGGTCTAAAGGTTCGGTTTTTTCATATCCGCAAACCGAACATCTGTATTTCACATGACCTCTGCCTGATTCTATGCAGGAAGTGGACGGATGCCTTTCGATTTCCACCATCGTATGCGGTTCGGCTTCATAAATTGCTTTGAAGGTTGTGTCTTCTTTAATCGGAGCAAGTTCCGGACTCCAGCCGGTGAATTTATAGTGATTGTCTTCGTCTTTAATTCTATGAAGAGGCTTGTCAATACTCGGCTCGGTCGGTTTTGTGTAATTATAGTACAAGCCGCTTTTCGTTCCGATCGTTTCGGTCGTTTTGCCGTCAACAAACGTTGCCGTATATGTACAGTTTGTGATTGTTATCGGCATAATGGAGGATTTTGCATTTCCGCAGTAGGCATTCAAATAAAGTGTTCTTTGCCATCCTGTTCCGTTGTTAGAAACCCAATCTTTAATTTCATTTGAAATGCTCAAATTTGTTGTATCTGCCTGATTGGTTCCGGTTGAAAGAGTAACGCCGGAAATATTTTCTGAACTATTTCTTGGCGAGCTTGTGCTTCCGTAAGCATACGCAGGTTCTTGATACCATTCAACACCATACTGGTCATAAACGGTTGCGGAATTAGTTGAAACACCTACAGTTCCGCTTTTGGGAACTGTAAGGTTTGTTTCGTTGTTATTCCAACTCCATGAAATGCTGTTAGCATAAGGACGATTCCAAACATCAAAGGTATCCGTAAAACTTCTACCCCAATTGTATGAATGTGATTTTTCCTTCCAGTCACTATCTTTTACCAGTGTCCAGGTAGATGTGCCGGCTTTTCTTACCCAAACCTTAACACCATATTTGAGCTTACCACCAACCATTGTAAGACCAGAACAATAAATCTGAACTTGATTCGGATAACCGGGAACATCCTTAAAATCATACTCATACGCCTTATCCATTGTTCCCTTATTACCGTCGTTTTTAAAATCTTGCGACATTTTTCCGGTCTGACCAGCAGTTCCGTTATTGCCATGGTACAAAACCCGCATTTGCTCATCATATGTGTATGCACCGTCACTCGGCTCAAATCTTACTTTAACGTCGTACTTTCCCGCTGTTGCGGCCTCTGCCTTTTCCGGCGCAAAGAACACCCATGCGGTGAGCAGCATGAGAGCCGCCATAAAGACGGAGAGCGCTTTTTTGCCGGTTTTTAATGTCTTTTTCATCTCTAAGAATTCTCCTTTCGGTTGAATATAAAAAGAGTACTATAATGCACTTATTATAATACCGCAAAAGAACCGAAACGTCAAACAAAAATACAAAAAAATTAATTTTTTGTAAACATTAACAAAGCCTGCCGTTTTGTTTTATGCAGAATACCGAATTGTCAACCAAATTCCATATACAAATTAACCGTCAATGTTGGTTTTTTCTTGCCCAAGCAGACATTCAAAATCTATTCCGTAATCCTTCACGCCGTTTTCAATTGCCCTTTCGGTTGAGTGAACGGCTTTTAAAACTGCGTCCTTTGTTTTGAAGCCGGAAAGCATTGCGCCGAAAAGAACGCTTGAAAAAGTGTCTCCCGTTCCGCATGACACGCCCTCATATTTTTTTGAAAAAACATAATTCACTTTTTTGTTTTCAAGGAAAGCAACGCCGATTTTGTTTTTTTCAAAGCTTACGCCGGTTATCATCGGAATTTTGCAGCCGAGCTTTTGAAGCGAAAAAAGCGTTTTTTCAATGTAGCTTTTGTCATAGCCGCAAAGAACCGGTTCTTCCTTAAGCAAAAGCGCAGCCTCGGTAAGGTTCGGCGTAATAACGTCTGCAAGCGAAACAAGCTTTCTCATTTTTTCGCCGAAGCTTTCGGAAAGCATTGCATAAGCTTTGCCGTTGTCGCCCATAACTGGGTCAACAAGAACAAGAGCGTCCTTTTTAACAAGCTTTTTGAGAAGCTCAAGCGCAAGCGACGCTTGAAAGTCGGAAAGCATATAGCCCGAAAAAAAACCGTCAAAGGAAAGCGAAAGCGCACTCCAATCGGAAAGAACGGTTTCCATCACCTTTGTCAAATCAAAACAGCTGTAATTTGAAAATCCTGTATGCGCCGAAAGCAGCGCAGTCGGAAACAGCGCACATTCAACGTTGAACGAAGAAACAATCGGAAGCGCAACGGTTGAAGAGCATTTTCCAAAGCAGGAGATGTCCTGAACAATAACGGCTTTTTTTTGCATGAGGCTCAGTCCTTTTTTTCGGTGATTTAAAACAAAAAAGATTTTAACATAATTCGGCCGAAAATACAACCGAGCGATTGACCTTTCGCTTTATTTTGTGATATAATTTCAAATAGAGCCAATGCAAAAAGAAAGAGGGCATATTATAATGAAAAACGTTTTAAAAAAAGCGCTTTCGGTTTTTCTTGCGCTGTGTGTTGTTTTTTCGCTTTCGGCGGTCTGCTTTGCTGCGCATGAAAAAGAAAAAACTCCGGTTATTCTTATTCCCGGATTCGGCCAAAGCGAAACGAAGGTTTATGATGACAACGGAAATTACCTTGGCGATATCAGCACGTTTTCGCTTGCCGGCCTTGAAACAAAAACACTTGTTAAAAATGTTATCAAAGACCTTCTTGTTCCGCTTTCCGCTTCGGCAATCACAAGGTCGGACGCAAAGCTTTCCGAAGCCGTTAAAAAATTTATGCATGAGCTTTTCAAGCCCTTTGAGCTGAACGATGACGGAACACCCGTATGCAACAAAAAGGTTCACCGCTTTGAAAAGCCTTATGCCGAACTTTCAAAAGAAGAACAGCAGATTATTTATTCAAACGTTTCACTTGACAGCCTCAGCTCATATGACAGTGTGAGATATTACTATACCTATGACACATTCGGAAGCGTTAAGGACGCTGCGGACGGACTTCACGATTATCTTCACAACATTGTTCTTGCTCAAACAAAGGCTCAAAAGGTTAACCTTGTTCCGATAAGCCAGGGCGGTGCGGTTCTTGTTCAATATCTTGCATCGTATCCGGAGGATTATAAGTACATCAAAAAAATTGTCAACATGATTCCGGCGTTTGACGGTTCTCAAATCGTTGGCGATATTCTTCTTGACAACGTCAGAATTTATGACATTGAACGTGTTCACAAAGAGATTCTTCCCGCAATTCTTGACGGCGACCTCGGTTATGAGCTCAGCCTTGCTTTAAGGCTTGCGCTTTCTTCAAAAACTCAGGAAAAGGTTCTCAAAGCCGCCCTTGAAGAAGCAAGAGATATGCTTGCAAAAAAAAGCTCAATGATGTGGGCGCTTTGCCCGGCCGGAAGCTATGAAAAGGCAAGAGACCTTCTTCTTTCCGATGAAAAGTATGCCGCAGTCCGTGCGGAAACAGAAGCTTTTTCCGCAGCAAGAAAAGCTTTTCCTCAAACACTCAAAAAGCTCATGGAAAGCGGCGTTGACATTCATATAATTGCAAGCTACAACATGGGATACTTCATGGCTCCTCTTTTTGATTGCCATAAAGCCGATGCCGACAATCTTCTTGCTCCGTCTTCGGCAACAATCGGTGCAACTGCCGCCCCCTTCGGCGAAACGCTCGGTGAAAATTATGTTTCACCCAATACTTACTGCGCCGACAAAACACACAATCACATTTCTCCGGACAACAAAATTGACGCTTCAACCGGACTTCTGCCCGAAAACACATGGTATTTCAAAAGCGTTTCACACATGGGCATGAACGGACGTGAGGACGTTAAAAACTTTGCCGGCGAGCTAATTATGGATGAAGATGTCAAAGATATCTATACGTTCCCCGGTCACAGCCAGTTCACCGACCCGAGGGATAACATTGCAAGCAGCGTAACCTCTTCAAACGGAACAAGGGTTTCTCATTATGACAAGGACGGAAACTACCTTTTTTCGGAAAGCGTTAAAACCGATGACGGAAACAAGCTTTCCTTCTGGAAAATTCTTCACACTGCTGTCAACGCCCTTTTTTCCGTTTTTTCAAAGCTTTCAATTAAAAAATAAATGCAGGGGCTGTCGGATTTAGATGCAGAAAGCGTTTTCTTTACCCCGAAGCTGTATATAGATACTGCGAGCGGGTAAAAAAACGCTTAAAAGAGTAAAAATAATTCCTATTGGATTTAAAAATAAAGCTGTAATTCACGGTATACTTTCTTTTTGACGGCATCCGTAAATTATATTTTTAATTTTGACTTTTTACTCTTTGCTCTGCGCTAAATGCGACAGTCCCGACGAAAGGAAAATACCAATGGGACTTATGCTTCCGCTTTTTCCGCTTGCATATTTTCAGCTGATTTTCGGAACACTTGTTGGCTTTTTTACCGACCCTGTCGGTTATGTCAAAGATGTTGTTGAAGAACTTCGCCTCAAGTACATTTTAAGCAAGCAGTAAAAAAACACAACGGCTGCCGCAATCGTTGATTTGATTGCGGCAGCCGCTTTTTATAAACTCAATCAATAATTGTCCGCTTTAACTTCAAAATACGCCTGCGGATGTGAACAAACGGGGCAGACCTCCGGCGCACTTTTTCCAAAACAAACGTGGCCGCAGTTTGAACAAATCCACATTCTGTCTCCGTCCTTTGAAAAAACAAGACCTTCTTCAATATTTTCAAGAAGCTTTTTATATCTTTCTTCGTGCTCTTTTTCGATTTTTCCGACAAGCTCAAAAAGGGCTGCAATATGGTCAAAGCCTTCATTTTTTGCGTCCTCGGCAAAATCCTTATACATTGTTGTCCATTCAAAGTTTTCGCCTGCCGCTGCGTCTTTAAGGTTTTCTTCGGTTGATTTTACGCCGCCGGTGAGAAGCTTCCACCAAATTTTTGCGTGTTCTTTTTCGTTATTTGCTGTTTCTTCAAAAATTTTTGAAATTTGAACATAGCCGTCCTTTTTTGCCTTTGAGGCGTAATAGGTATACTTGTTTCTTGCCTGGCTTTCTCCTGCGAATGCGGCAAGAAGGTTTGCCTCTGTTTTTGAACCTTTGAGTTCCATTTTTTGTCCTCCTTAAAATTGCCCTTTCGGGTGTTTTATATATACAATTTATATTACCTTTTTCTTCCTCAATTATACCTTAAAATCAAAAGACAAAAAGAAACCTTAATTTTTTGAAAATATATTCTCTTGTGAGTGGAAATATTATTTTAATTGTGCTATAATTACCAAAGCTATGCGTAATTATTTAGTATGACGGAAAAACCGTCGGGTAACCTTTCGGTTTCCGCAACCTCAAACAAGGGAGGAATTCTTTTGAGAAAAACTGTTTGCGGTCTTGATATCAATTATGTTTCCAAAGGCGAGGGAGAAACCGTTCTTGTTCTTCACGGCTGGGGTTCAAACGTCACCGTTCACAAAGACATGATTGACCTGCTTTCGCAAAAATATCATGTTATTGCGCCGGATATGCCCGGCTTTGGCGAAAGCGAAGAACCCAACGAGCCTTGGTGCGTTGACAACTACGTTGATTTTATTCTTGAATTTTTGAAGGGCTTTAATGTTTCAAAGCTTACGCTTTTGGGTCATTCCTTCGGCGGAAGGGTGATTATCAAGCTTTGCGCAAGGGAAAACCTTCCGTTCACCGTTCAAAAGGTTATTCTTGTTGATTCCGCCGGCGTTAAACCGGAAACTTCACCCGAGCAAAAGCTTAAGCAAGCCGTTTATCACAAAACAAAATGGATTTTTTCAACCGCACTTGTTAAAAAGCTTTGCCCCAATCTTTTGGACGATCTTCGGAAAAAAAGCGGTTCTGCCGATTACAACGCCGCTTCGGACACAATGAAAAAAACGCTTGTCAACGTTGTTAACGAAGATTTGTGTGCTCTTATGCCTTCGGTCAAATGTCCGACGCTTCTCATTTGGGGAAGGCTTGACACCGCAACGCCGCTTTCCGACGGGCAGACAATGGAAAAGCTTATGCCCGAAAGCGCACTTGTTGTTCTTGAAAACGCCGGTCATTTTTCGTTCCTTGACCAAAGCGTACAGTTTTTGAGGATACTCGCTTCGTTCATGAATATATAAGAGAGGAAGAAGAACTTCGATGAATTTGATTTTGTTTTTGTCGTGCGTTGCCGCTTTCCTGATTCCGACAGGTCTTGCACTCATTGACTCAATGCACTTTTTTCAGCTGAACTCTTATCGCTTCAGCACCCATTCAAAATGGCTTTCGGAAAACTTCAATAAGTATCTTTCGCATTATCTTTTTTCTGTGATAATGATGATTCTTTCGCTTTTTTCATATCGTGTGGATATAAAAATGGGTCTTATGACGCTCATATTCCTCATTGCCGCATTTGTTGAAAGGCCGAAAAAGGCGAAAAAGCCGCTTGTTTGTACAGCCCGTGTCAAGCGTATGTTCGTAACGCTTGCCGTTCTTTTTGCGGTTATCATCACGGCTTCGGCTGTTCCGCTTTTCAAAACACGGCACGAAAGCATTGCCGTTTTTGTTGTTGTTTGCATTTATGCGCTTTCTCCGTTTTGGGTGCTTGCCGCAAACTTTATCAATGTTCCGATTGAAAAGGGCGTTAATGCGCATTATACCCACGACGCAAAAAGAAGACTTGAAGCCTGTCCCGACCTCAAAATCATTGGCATCACCGGAAGCTACGGAAAAACAAGCGTAAAATATTATCTCAACACTCTCCTTCGTGCAAGATACAACGTTCTCATGACTCCGGAAAGCTATAACACACCGATGGGCGTTGTTAAAACAATCCGCTCCTCGCTCAGAGCAACGCATGAAATTTTCATCTGCGAGATGGGCGCAAAATGGGTCGGCGACATCAAAGAGCTTTGCGACATTGTTCATCCGCAGCACGGCATTATCACCTCAATAGGCCCTCAGCACCTTGAATCGTTTAAAACGCTTGATGCGGTTAAAAACACAAAGTTTGAACTTGCGGACGCACTTCCGGAAAACGGAATGCTTTTTCTTAACAACGACGACGAAAACATTCGTGACCACGGTTCAAAACGTCCGTTCATCTCATACGGCATAACAAACAAAAGCGATTACACCGCTTCAAACATCAGCGTTTCGGAGCGTGGAACAACTTTCACCGTAACAGGTCCGAACGGCGAAAGCGAAAACTTTTCAACCCGCCTCATCGGCCGCCACAACGTTCTCAACATAACCGGAGCAATTGCCGCCGCAAACAAAATGGGTATTCCCCTCTCCGAGCTCAAAGGTCAGGTCAGACGGCTTGAAGGCGTACCGCACAGACTTGAGCTCAAAAAGAAAAACGGCGTAACACTCATCGACGACGCATACAACTCAAACCCGAGCGGAACAAAAGCCGCACTTGAGACTTTGTCACTTTTTGAAGGCTTCAAAATTCTTGTCACGCCCGGCATGGTTGAACTTGGCGAAAAGCAGGAGGAACTCAACCGTGAGTTCGGTTTGAACGCTTCAAAGGTTTGCGATTACGTTGTCCTTGTCGGAAAAAAGCAGTCTGTTCCAATTGAGGCCGGACTTCTTGACGGCGGATATCCGGAAAAGGAAATCTATGTTGCCGACACGATTGAAGAAGCGCTCACCCACGTTTATGCGCTCTCGTCCCTCGGCAAAAACAAGGTTGTTTTGCTTGAAAACGACCTTCCAGATAACTATTAAGGAGGTTTTGAAAAATGCGTATTAAAGTCGGCGTAATGTTCGGCGGAAAAAGCGTTGAACACGAAATTTCAATAATCTCTGCCTTGCAGGCGATTGCCTCAATGGACACCGAAAAATATGACGTTATACCTATTTATATCACGAAGAACAACGAGTTTTACGTCGGTCCTTCCGTCGGAGAAATCGAAAGCTATCTTCACATTCCCACCCTGCTCAAAGAAAGCACAAGGGTTATCCTTGTCAACGACGGCGGCCTTGTAAAGCTTATTAAGTACCCTGCAAAAAAGTTCGGTTCGTCATACGTTGATTACATTGACGTTGCGTTCCCGATCGTTCACGGAACGAACGTTGAAGACGGAACGCTTCAAGGCTTTCTTTCAATGCTTGACGTTCCTTATGTCGGCTGCGACGTTGTTTCATCCGCAGTCGGAATGGATAAGTACGTTATGAAAACCGTTCTCAAAGACAACAACATTCCCGTGCTTGACTGCCTTTGCTTCAACGCAAAGGAATATGACCGTGACAACGATGCGGTTGTTGACGCAATTGAAAAAAGAATCGGCTATCCCGTAATCGTAAAGCCCGTCAACCTCGGTTCTTCAATCGGAATTTCAAAAGCAAAAACAAAGGAAAAGCTTTTTGATTCGCTTGACATGGCGTTTTGCTATGCCGACAAGGTTCTTGTTGAACGTGCGGTTCAAAATCTCAAGGAAATCAACTGTTCCGTTTGCGGCGACTATGAACACGCAGAGCCGTCCGAATGTGAAGAACCCGTCAACAGCGACGATATACTTTCCTTCAGCGACAAGTATTTGAGTTCCGGAAACTCCGGCGGCGGAGCAAAAAGCGGAAAGCTCGGCGCAAAAGCAGGCGGAAAGTTCGGCGGAGCAAAAAGCGGCGGAGCAAAAAGCGGAATGGCCTCCCTCAGCCGTAAAATTCCTGCGGAAATTACCGACGAGCAAAAGAAAATGATTCAAAAATATGCGGTTGACGCTTTCAAGTGCCTCGGCTGCAGCGGCGTTTCAAGAATTGACTTTATGATGGACACAAAGTCCGGCGAAATTTTCCTCAACGAGATAAACACGATTCCCGGTTCGCTTTCGTTTTATCTTTGGGAACCGGTCGGAGTACCCTACACAAAACTTCTTGACAAAATGATTTCTCTTGCGCTCAAGCGTGAACGTGAACAGGAAGGCATCACCTATGCGTTTGAAAGCAACGTTCTTGAAGGCGTATCCTTCGGCGGCGGAGCAAAAGGCGCAAAGGGCGGAAAGTTCGGCGGAGCAAAGGGTTCAAAAAGATAAATTGACAACGGCTGTCACAGTGAAACCAACTGCGGCAGCCGTTTTTGTTTCTATCAAAGATAGCTTCTGAGCTTTTCAAGAAGATCGTTTTCTTCTTTAATCAGCTTGTCTGCAATGTTTTTTGCGTTTTTGTCCGCCGTGGGATACTTGTTGACATAAACCGAAAGCTGCTTCACTCCCATGTTACAGCCGTCCGTCATAAGTCCCGCAACGGTTTTGTCGGTCGGCTTGTCAAGCAGCTTAAAATTGATTTTCATCCATGAGCCGATTTTTGCCATTGCCGGCGGTTCTTTTCCGTCCTCGCCCTGCTCATTCAAAAGCTTTTTTGTTTCGTTTCCGATTTCTTCATGGCGTTCAAGCGAAGAAGTCAAAAGCGAAAGAAGCTCCTCGCTTTTAACGTTGTCAAGAACCTCACGGATTGAGGTGACCGCCGTTTTTGTTCCGCTGTCACATTCTTTGAGAAGATTTACAGTATCGTTTGGCACAAATAATCATCCTTTCGTTTTTCTTTTATAATGCCCGTTTTTGCCTTCAATATGAGCGTAATATTTTTTGCTTTTCGGGAGAAAATAAAAAGAACAACAGCGAAAGGAACAAAGAAAAAATGAAAATCCTTTTTTATGACGCAAAGCCGTATGACATTGAAGCTTTTGATAACCTTATCAAAAATTATGAAGATATTCAAATAGACTATCTTAAAACCGATATTTCAAAAAACACCGTCAGACTTTCAAAGGGATATGATGCCGTGTGCGTTTTTGTTGCGTCTGACGTGAACGCATATATTGCAAAAGAGCTTGGAAAACGAGGAGTAAAACTGCTTTTACTGCGTTGTGCCGGGTTCAACAACATTGACCTTTCGGCCGCAAAGGAAGCGGGACTTACCGTTATGCGTGTTCCGAATTATTCACCGGAAGCAATTGCCGAACACGCACTTGCGCTTGCCTTTGCCGTCAATCGCCATATTCACAAAGCTTATATCAAAGTTCGTGAAAACAACTTCAGCCTTATGGGACTCACAGGTATAAACCTTTGCGGAAAAACCGCCGGAATAATCGGAACGGGGCGCATCGGAGCGGCAATGTGCCGTGCGTGCTGCGGAATAGGCATGAAAGTTCTTGCATTTGACAAGGTTGAAAACCCGTCGCTTAACTTTGTTGAGTATGTTCCGCTTGAAGAACTTTTGGAAAAAAGCGACCTGATTTCGCTTCACTGTCCGCTGACGGAAGAAACTTATCACATGATTGACCTTGACGCAATTGAAAAAATGAAGAACGGCGTTTTGCTTGTTAACACTTCAAGGGGTGCATTAATAAGCACGGAGGATCTTATCAAGGGAATCAGAAAAAGAAAGTTTTCCGGTGTGGGACTCGACGTATATGAGGAAGAGCAGGAAAACGTTTTTGAAAACCGTGAGGACGATATTCTCAATACATCGGTGACGGCAAGACTTCTTTCGTTTCCGAATGTTATTGTAACGTCGCATCAAGGATTTCTTACAAAAGAGGCACTTGAAGCAATCAGTTTTACCACGCTTGAAAACGCAAAAAGCTTTGAAAACGGCGAACCGGTTAAAGAAAACACCGTTGGATAAAAGCAAAAAATAACCGCCCGGGCTTTCAAAGCTCGGCGATTATTTTTTTATGACTAAACTTTTGAGGACGAACCGCTTGCTGAGGCATCATTCTTTATGTTTATATTATGCCCGACCGCCTGGATATTTATCAAGCGGCATTTTTATTTATCGCAGCCGAAAATCGCCTGTCTCATGTCAATGTCAAGGCCACGGTCGTTTTTAAGCTCATCAGCCATTGCAATGTTGTTAAAAAACGCCGCAATCCTGCTGACCGAACGGACAAAACCGTTCCAAAACGGGGCCGGCTTGATTTGAACCGGACAACGCTTTTCGGTTTTTTCAATCGTAAATTCCGTGAACGGTTCCGTTCCTGAAACGGTGAACGAACGGATTTTTATGCTGTTCTCACTGAATGAAAGGACGTTATAAATTCCTTCTGCCGTGAGATAATCATATCCGACACGATTTCCGAGCGGAGGAATTTCCGTGCTTTCGGCAGCCCTTGTGTTCGTTGTGAATGAACCGGAGGTCATATAAACCGTTCCGTTTGCGTTTGAAACGGACGAAAGCCCTTTTGTTTTGAGCGTTGAAACACCGCTTTTAATAACGTTTGAACGTGTGTAATAATGACTGTGGCCGGTGAGAACAAGGTCAACGTCAAATTCATCCATAAGCGGAACATAAAGCAGGCGAAGAAGGCGATTTTCGCTTTCACGGTGAGCAAGCCTTCCGCCGAAAAGGTCATGATGCATAACAGCAACACGCCATTTTACATTGCTGTTTTTGAGTATTGCAGACTGCATAAACCGCCTGTGAGCCGAAGCATCGGGACAATTTGAATCAACCATCAAAAACAAAACGTCGCCTTTGACAAACCAATAATCACGGCCGACAAAGCTTTTAAGTCCGGTGTAGCTTTCATACGGAAGCGTTGCAAAGGTTTTGTAATCCGCTCCTTTTCTGTCATGATTGCCGACCGAAAGCGCAGTTGTCATCGTTTTAAGAACCGGCGAAGAAACAAATGCGGTGTATTCCTTTCTAAGACCCATTGTTGCCTGGTCACCTGCAGAAAGAATAAGCGAAGCGCCGTAATTTTCACTGACTTTTTCAATCGTATTGTTAAATGAAAGTGCATGAGAGCGAAGCTTTTCCTCTCCGTCGTAAGCGGTCATGTGAACATCGGTAACATAAAGAGCGGAAAAATCGGAACTGGTTGAAACAGTGAGCGTTCTTTCTTCCGATTCAAAACCGCCGCCTTTGCAAACATAAGTATACTCGCCGCTTTCAAGACCGGTTGCGAAAGCTTTATAGATATAATCACCTTGAGGAGTGGTTTGGGCTTTGGCAGAGAAGGTTTTTTCGCCGCTTTTTGTTTTGAGCGTAACATTTCCTTTGCCGCTTTCTTTTGCGTACCAGGTAAAATAACGCTCGCTTTCGGTGTGACCGGGCGAAACATAAACCGAAGCTTCCTTTTCTTCACTGCTCCAATATGTGTTCCACTCACTTTCACTCATTGCAAAAATCTGAACGGAAAATGCAAAAATCAATATAAGCGAAACAACAGCTGACAATGTTTTTTTCATTATGTATCTCTTCCTTTCTTCGGCTTAAATTTTATCACAACCGGCAACAAAAATCAACAATGGTTTTCTACGGATTGCTATGCCGACACGTGAAATTTTACCATTATAACATCAACATAGAATTATACTCGTAGAGGCGGATTTTGTTCCGCCCATGGGATTTAGCCTTTTTCGTCGCATAAAATTCTTTCAAACCCATCCGCTTCAACACAATCAAAAATCCAAATCGGATTATATTTATTAAATTTTTTGATTTTACCCGAAAAGTCGCATGAAACGTGCGACTTTTTTGAGTTTTGGCGGTATATATGAAGGGACTTTTTTATTGTTAAAAAACGGTAAATTTTTCTCACAAAAAGACAAAAAAGAAAATTAAAGCAGCTGTTCGGTCAAAGAAAAAGAGAAATAATTATTACAATCCGATAATAAAAAAGAGGTAAAATGTATTTACCCCACAGGTCAAACCTATACCAGATATAAACACAGATATAAAAAAGAGAGTGGGTATAGAGAGAGAATTGTTAAGGAGAGGAAAAATTCTTCTTTTTCCGCTTCGGATTACGCCTTCGCCGTCCGTACCCGCAATTTTTAAAATTAATGCCGAATTGAATTTGTTCGGCTTAACACAGTTTAACATCCGAAAATTTGTATAGGCTCGACTCATGCCTTTCCACAATAAATTTTTATGATTGCATAAAAACGCCGCTAAAATGTTTTCAAAAATTTTCAGTTTTTTTAAAAAAGTTGTCCGATTGTGTGTTAAAATTTCGTATATATTCATAAAGGAGGAGGAAACCCGATGACCGACGAAATCTTGCTTTCCGAAATTAATAAGAATCCGTCAAAGGGCTTTTCTCTTCTTTTGAACGAGTATTCGCCCGTTGTTTTCAAAATCTGCCGTGCCGTTTTGCTCCCCGTTGGAACAAACGAGGATGCACAGGAATGCGCAGCAGATGTTTTTGCCGAATTTTTTAAGAACAGGGAAAAAGTTGACCTTTCAAGGGGAAGCATAAAAGCCCTGCTTGCTTTCACCGCAAAAACAAAGGCGATTGACCGTTATCGAAAGCTCAAAAAAGAAAGCGGAAAAACCGTTTCGCTTGAAGAAACAAAAGAGCTTGTTTCTCCTGCTTTTGCATTTGACGAAAGCGAGAAAAGGGAACGAAGCCGCCTGATTAAGGATGCCGTTTCTTCGCTTGGAGAGCCGGACAGAACAATTATCGTCAGAAAATATTTTTTCGGCGAAACCGCTGCGGAAATCGGCAACGTAATTTCACTTTCGGCCGAAGCCGTTCAAAAGCGTTCCCGGCGTGCGCTTCAAAAACTCAAAGAATTGCTTGAAAAAGAACAGGGGGGTGTTTTGCTTGACTGAATTTGAAGATTTTTTTTCCAACCTTACTTTGGAGGATACCGAAAGCCTCATCAAGGATATTGATGTTTCGATAAACGAAGCCGACAAAGAAAAAATTTCGGCTCTTGCGTTCAAAAAAGCAAAGCTTAAAAAAACCTCATCAAAAAGGACAATCGTTTTTCGTTTTGCCGCTGTGGCAGCCTGCCTTTGTATTGTTTCGGTTGCGGCGTTTTTCGGGGTCAAAACCTTTTCAAAACCAAAGCCGGAACCGGCAACGGAACCTTCTTCATCGTCGTCGGTTTCTTCCGCAGGAGAGAAGGCTTTGATGCTTGCAATTTCAAACGGTGACGAAGGACTGATTGAAAAGCTTCTTAAAAGCGGCGTTCTTGTCAGCCGTGAAATTCTTGATTATGCGGTTGACTGCACTTCGTTTTTGTCATACGGCGTGATAAGCGACATTGCAAAATCGGTTGAAAAAGTTTTCGGCTCAACCGGGCTTGACCCGCTGTTGGAAAGCACACTCATCGGCAATTCAAAAAAAGCACTTGAAGAACTTCAAAGGCGTGACGGAATGCTTATGACTCCAACGGAAAAACTTGCGTTTTTCTTCTCGGTTGCCTTTTGCAACAGTGATGTTGTTGAAGCATTCAAAGAAAAAGGCGCAGACGTTTTTGCAACCGATGCGGCAGGCAACAACATTCTTCAGATTGCCGAAAAATACGGCAACACAAAAAATGCAAAATACGCAAAAGAACAGGGAATAAAATAAATTTTTGAAAGGCGGTTTTACTGTGACAACAGGACTTGCGGCGATATTCTTCGGCTGGGCCGGAGTTGTTTATGAAATTCTTCGCATTTTCAAGGGTAACGGCTCTGCCGAAAAGTTTATGAATAATGTTTTGAACACATATGGTGTTTTTGTTCAGGATTTGATTATGAAAATCTTCGGCTGATTAATAAAAAGAAAGGTTGATAATTATGAAAAAAAGAACAGTTTTGATTACGGCAATTTTTCTCGTTTTGAGCATTGCTTGCGCCTTTGCCGTTTCGGCGGTTGACAGCGCAATCGAGCCAACGGTTCCCGTTGAAAAGGGAAGGACTTATTACGCTTATTACAACACAAAAAGCGGAAAGGGAGCAATCTCCTTCTGCCTTGACAACAAGTTTAAATCCTTCGGAAAATCAACGGACAACATTTCGGTTTGCACAAAAAATCCGGACGGAACCTTCAGCGTGCTTTATACAATCGACAAAAGCGCAGTTGACGTTTGGTTTGCCGGAAGAACCGATTTGAAAATTCAAACCAGCGAAAACGTTTCTTCGCTTCTCGGCGGACTTTCCGGCCTCGGAATTACGGCAGACACGGAAAAAACAAACGTTGCAATGACGCTTTACGGACAAAGCATTGAAAAGGGCAAGGAATACTACGTATACATTCCGGCCTATTACTTCCTTGACGAAAGCGGAAACTCAAACGCCGGCGCATATATCCCAATTGAAAAGGAAAAAATCAACTCATATACGGGTGACCTTCTTTCCGACCTTCAGAATGCCGCAGACGATGTTTATGACATTGCAATAAGAGGTTATGAAACCGTTGCCGGACTTATAGGAAGATAAAAAACAAAACTTTTCATTAATTAATAACGGTTGCCGCAAAACTTGATTTACGACAACCGTTTTAATATTTTCAATTTTAATTAACCGGTTTTTGATTACATAACCGATTTGATAAGGGCAACAAATTCGTCCCAGAATGATTTGAAGTCAACTCTTGAAAAACCGTGTCTTAAAAAGTCAATGATTGTATCCAAAACCTCGCTCATGTGTTTTCACCTCGCTTTTCAATCGGTAATTATTTCAAAACATTAACAAGTTTTGTCTTGTTAATTATATATTAATATTTTTTGCTTAAATTAAACTTAAAACATCCGACAGTTTAATTAAGAATTATTCGATTCCGCTGAAAAGAGAGTCATCGTCATATTCGTCAGCGGTTTTTTCTTTGCTTTGTTCTTCTTGGTGTTGAGGCTCAAAATCTTCCTCCTCGCCGTCAAAGTCATCGTCATAATAATCATCGTCAAAATCATAACGAACCGTTCTTTTTCTGAATGCAAGGCAAAGAACAAGGGTAACGATTATTGCAAGTGCAACAAGACCGAGAAGAATAAAAAGGAAGTTGTCAACAATCGCTCTCACGGTTTTTCCGAACGACGGAACGGTTTTCACAATTATGCCCAAAACATCGTTTTTTTCAATTGCGGCGGAAGAAACAGTGTAATATTCGGTTCCGTTGCCTGCTGTTTTTTCGCAGGTTTTAACGCCGAAGGAGAATGAGCGAAGTTCACGGTTAATAAAGATAACCTTTTGACCGTCTGCAATTGAAGAACTTTTTTTGCAAATTACAAAATCGTTGCTTCTGACTTCTGCGTCCTCATAACTGTTGGTTGCCGAAAAGAACATATATCCCGCAAGGGAACGTTCGCTGTTCACGGTGAAAACGCAGGCACCTGTGAGTGCCGTTGCAACAAGAGTTAAAACAAGAATAATGCTGAGAAGCACTTTTGCAAAAACTGCCTTGCCGGAACGTTTTTCAGGCTCAATTTCGCCAAAATCAAAATTTCCGTCTTCTTCGTTTCGCTCAAACGGAACGTCAAGCGAATCGTCATAAGGCTCGTTGTCACGGTTATCAAAACTGTCGGTTTTTTCGGTGGGGGCAGAATCGGAGTTTACCTCTGCTTCAGGAAAAGAATTGACGGCCGGCCTTGCTTCTTTTTCGGCTTCTGTTTTGATTTCGGGAATAGGAACGTTTTTTTCAATTGCATCCTTTGCTTTTTCGTTCAAAGAAAAGGCGGCTTTCGGCTGTTCTTCGGCCGGGGCAGCTTGTTCTTCAGGCTCTTCTTCGGCCGGGGCAGCTTGTTCTTCAGGCTCTTTTTCGGCCGGAACAAAGGCTTTTCGATCCTGTCTGATTCTTGGCGGAATGCCAAGTTCCGGGTCCGCAACAGGTTCTTTTTGAACTGCACCTGCGTTCAAAACTTCATTTTCGGCAATTATGTCCTTTGCTGTTTTTTTCTTTCCTTTTCTTTCATTTCGTCTGTTTTTGAAAAGATTTTTTCTTGAAGAAAAGGTTTCATCCTCTTCTTCGTCATCATCATAATCGCCGCTCATGATTTTTGCGTAATCATTCATAAGTCCGGAAAGGTTTTCTTCCTTTTGAGGGTCGGGCTTTTGAACTCTTGCCTGCACCTTTTGAGTCGGAGCGGGTTCAAAGTTCACCGGAGCTTTCGGCTGAAGTTCCGAAAGCGGAGCGGGTCTTTTTCTTTGCGGTTCCTGCGAAGAAGGGCGGGGCAAAAAATCATTTTTTTCCGCAAATTGTTTTATAAAACTGTCAACGTCGTTTGAAATTTCTTTCGGGTGAGTTGAACGAACGGGGGAAGGTGCGTTTTGACTTTCCGGCGTTTCAAAGCTTCCTTCAAGAACTTCGCTTTTTAAAAGCGAGGAACCCTTTTTAATCTCGTTTTCGGCCGAGATTGCTTTATCGTATAAGTTGTTAAGCTCATCAAGACTTTTTGGTCTGTAGCCCGCCAATTAAATCACATCCTTCATTTTTTTAAAAAGGCGGAAGTTTTTTTACTGAATGCCCTTTTCAAGAATAACGTTTATCATTTCGTTAATGCTTTTAAGGTTTTTCATAATAGTTGTGTTTTCGGTTCTGATTTCAACCGAATTTTCCATCGCCTGTCGAACAATGTTGCGGCTTTTTTCGTTTGCATTTTCAATAATTTCCTGCGCTTTTTGTTCTGCATTTTGTTTCACTCTTTCAACGGTTGCGGTGAGTTCTTCAAAAACACGCCGAATAACTTCGTTTTGATTGTTTTCGTCAATTGTGAAATACATTCCGAGATCTTTGACGTTTTCTTCAAGCATTGAAAGCTTTTTTTCCATTTCTTCGCCCCAGGCGACGGCGTTGCTGTATTCGGCCTGAAGAAGTTCAATATACTTGTCAACTTCACGAACGGAATAACCGTTTTCTTCAAGCGAAAAATTGATTTTTGCCATTTGTTATCCTCCTGATAAATAAAGGGTTTTTCTTATTCCTCTGACGAAAAACCGTCCGATATTCAATGTTTACTTAGCAATACATCATGAATTATACTCTATACCTCAACAAAATTCAACACTATCCAAGCAATTTTTACATCTTGGTAATCTGTAATTAACAGGAAATGAGGGCGCACGGTCACGCAATTTGTGGTTATGTAATAAAAACTTTTTGCGGTAATTCTTCGACGGATATAAACGGGTATACGTTTCGCACTTGTTTGTTGTAACTGCCTGCCGACTCATAGAAACGTTGCCGCCTTAATGCCGTGAATTTATATGAATTTGTATGGTTTAATTTGTAGGGGAGCCTCACAATGTCAAGAGCAACAACATAGTTTACAGGTGGTGCAAGTACATGGTTTACACATTTGCAGTCTACAAATACGCCTGTTGACCAAAAAACAGAGCAGCCGTTTTGACTGCTCTGCTTTAATGAATATTGTAACCTTATCAGAATAACTTCTTAACCATATAAAGGTCAATGCAGCCGACCGGGCAAACGGCGTGGCATTTTCCGCAGCCGACGCACTTATCGTAATCAACCTTTGCACAGAAGTTTTCAACCGTAACTGCGCCTTCTTCGCACGCCTTGACGCACTTCATGCAGCCGATGCAGCCGGCTTTGCACTGCTTTCTTGTCTGTGCGCCCTTGTCGTGGTTTTTGCAAAGAACCGCAGCTTTGATTGTGTCAAGCGGAAAAAGGTCGATGAGCTGCCTCGGGCAGGTTTTGATGCACTTTTTGCAGGCACGGCACTTGCTTGGGTTGATTCTTGCAACGCCTTCGCAGATGAAAATTGCATCATACGGACAAACTTCAACGCAGTCGCCGAAGCCGATACAGCCGTGAACGCAGCTTTTTGGTCCGCCGAAAAGCTGTGTTGCCATTTTGCAGGAATGAACGCCGCTGTATTCAAGCTTTTCCGGTGTGTTTGCGCTGTTACCCCGGCACATTACGGCAGCAACCATAGGAGTGATTTTTCCGGCTTCAAGACCCATGATTTGACCGATTTGAGCGGCAACATCGTTTCCTCCGGGAATGCAAAGATTACATTCCTTTGTTTCGCCCTTTGAAAGTGCGGCGGCATAACCGTCACAGCCGGTAAAGCCGCATGCGCCGCAGTTTGCGCCGGGAAGGCACGCACGAATCTGCTCTGCCTTTTCATCAACCGGAACGGCAAAAACCGCCGAAGCAACTGCAAGTCCGATTCCGGCAATAAGACCGATTGCGGCAACGATTACAACGGGAATAATAATATCCATTTTTCGCTACCCCCTTAACCGAAAATGTTATCAACGATTCCGGTGAAACCGAGGAACGACACCGAAACGAGCGAAGCGGCAACAAGCGTGATCGGAAGTCCGCGCATGAACTTCGGAATGTCGCAGCTTTCCATTCTTTCACGAACGCCGGCAAACATTACCATTGCAAGCATGAAGCCGAGACCTGCACCGACCGAATTGAACATTGACTGTGCAAAATTATAACCGTTGTCAATGTTAAGAATAACAACGCCGAGAACCGCACAGTTTGTTGTGATGAGCGGAAGATAAATTCCGAGTGCGTTATAAAGTGCCGGTATATACTTTTTGAGAATGATTTCAACAAGCTGAACAAGTGCCGCAATAACAAGAATAAAGACGATTGTTTGAAGATAGGAAAGTCCTTTGCTTTCAAGCAGCGTGTTGATAGGATAACAAACGGCGGTTGAAAGAGCCATAACAAAAATTACGGCTGCGCTCATTCCCACTGCGGTGTTGAGCTTTTTTGAAACGCCGAGGAACGGACAGATTCCGAGGAACTTTGCAAGAACAAAGTTCTGGGTGAGAATTGCCGTCATGAGTATTGCAAGAAGTCCTTTTGTCATTTCCATCAGTCAATACCCTCCTTGCCGTCTCCGGAAAAGTCTCCGGATTCTTTTTCCTTTTTATTGAGTGTGCAGGTTGCCGCCATCGGACAAGCTTCGCAGCCGCGAAGTTCCGCTCTGGGCTTGCCTTTGCTTTCCGCAATCCTGTTGACCGTTGCCATAAGAACACCGAAGACGAAGAATCCTCCCGGAGGAAGAATGAAAATGAGCATCGGGTTCTGCGAAAGGAACGGAATGCTGAGACCGAGGAACGAGCCTGCACCGAGGATTTCACGAACGGAGCTCATAAGGAAAAGTGCGGTTGTGAAGCCCACACCCATTCCGAGTCCGTCAACGGCGGAGGCAAGAACCGGGTTTTTGCTTGCGAAGGCTTCCGCTCTGCCGAGAATGATGCAGTTAACAACGATAAGCGGAAGATAAACGCCAAGCTGTTCGTCAAGGTCGGGAGCGAACGCTTTGACAAGCATTTGAACAATTGTAACGAACGAAGCGATTACAACAACGTATGCGGGAATACGAACCTTTTCCGGGATAACCTTTCTCAGTGCCGAAATTGCAATGTTTGAGCAAACAAGAACAATTGAAGCGGCAACACCCATTCCGAGCGCAGACTGAACCGAAGTTGTTGTTGCAAGGGTCGGACACGTTCCGAGAACGAGTCGCAAAGTCGGGTTTTCGGCAAGAATACCTTTTGTGAACTCTTTACCGAGCGATCTTTTTTCAGCCATTAAAAGCACCTCCCTTTATCGTTTCAAATGCGGCCGAAGCGGCGTTGACGGCGGAAACAACAGCTTTTGAAGTTATTGTTGCGGCTGTGATTGCCTGAATGTTCTGACCGTCGTTTGAAGTTTTGTTGACCGTAAGCTCTCCGCTTTTTCCGATGAAGCGGTTTTTGAAATCCGGCTTTGTGCTGTTTGCGCCGAGACCGGGCGTTTCGTCGTGAGAAAGAATTTCAATTCCGGTGATTACGCCTTCGGTATCCATGCCTATCATGACCGAAACCGTTCCGCCGTATCCCTTTGCGCCGCTTGTGAAAACATAGCCGACGTTATTTGAATCCTTTGTTCCAACACAGTATGTTATGCCGTTTTCAAGCGTTGTAACGTCCGAAAACTCGGCCGCTTCCGGAAGCACAAGCGCACGGGAGCTGTTTTCCTTTTCAACCTGATTAGCCGCAATTTTGCTTGCCGTAACAGTGTTTGTGAAAGCAAGAAGCGCAGTTGCAACAAGGCAGATGATAAGAAGTGCGGCGGCAGGAACGATAATTGCTTTTGGAGTTATTTTCTTCATGCTTTTGCCGCCTCCTTTTCCTTTTTCTCTTTAACAAAACCAAATGGCTTTGAGGTTGTGAGACGTTCGATGTGCGGAACAAGAATGTTCATGAGAATGATTGAGAACGACACGCCTTCGGGAAGTGAGCCGAAAATGCGGATAACCGAAGTGATAAGTCCGCAGCCGATTCCGAAAACAATGCGCCCTTTGAGATTAATGGGCGACGTTGTGTAATCGGTAGCCATGAAGAATGCGCCAAGGAAAAGTCCGCCGCCGAGAAGTTCATAGGCAACATACTCAAAATTGCCTTTTCCGGCAATGAGCATACAAACAGCAACCGTTCCGATGAATGAAAACGGAATTGCCGGAGAAATGACTCTTCTGAGGAGAAGATAAAACGCACCGGCAAGAAGTGCGAGCGAGCAAACCTCGCCCATTGAACCGCCGTGATAGCCGATAAGCATTTGAGTAAGTGAAGGAAGGTCACTTGCAAGCGAAAGGTCGCCGCCTTTTGCTGCAGCGAGTGAAGCCATCGGCGTTGCGGTTGTTACCGCATCGGCAGCCCAACCGTTTGTGAACGGAGCAACCCATTTTGCCATAGCGGTCGGGAACGAAACCATAAGAATAATTCTTGCGGTCATTGCCGGGTTAACAAAGTTTTGACCTATACCGCCGAACATTTGCTTAACAACAACAATTGCAACAACCGAACCGATTGCGCCAATCCACAAGGGAAGGGTTGACGGAAGGTTGAGCGCAAGGATAAGACCGGTAACAACGGCTGAAAGGTCGCCGAGAGTACCGTTTCGTTTCATAACTTTTCTTGAGATATACTCCGCAAGAACCGCAGAACCGATTGTGACTGCGGCAAGGGCAAGCGCTCTTGTTCCGAAGTATACAATCGACATAATGAGGGCGGGCACAAGCGAGATGATTACGTCGAGCATGATGCCGGTCGTTGTTTCGCTTGAACGAACGTGCGGCGAAGCGCTGACTGTGAGTTTTTTTGTCATTATTTTGCACTCTCCTCTCTGAGAACCTGCTTTGCAAGTCTCATGTATTGAACGAGCGGTCTGCCGGACGGGCAGGAGTATGCGCAGGAACCGCATTCCATGCAAACGGCAACGCCGCTTTTTTCAAGTCCTTCTTTATCTTTGATTCTTGCAAAGCGTTCAATGAGGGTCGGCATAAGGCTCATTGGGCAAACCTCAACGCAGCGGCCGCAGCGAATGCAGTCACGTTCGGGTTTAACACCGCCCTTTTTGTCCGCAAAAGCAAGGATAGCGTTGTTCTGCTTGCAAATCGGAGCGTCGGTGCTGCAAATTGCAATTCCCATCATCGGACCGCCGGAAATGATTTTCCTCGGTTCTTCTTTAAATCCGCCGCAGTAATCAATGATATCCTGAATGTTCACGCCAATCGGAACACGAAGGTTCTTTGCCGTTTTGATTGCCGAACCGTCAACGGTTATTGAGCGGCTGATGAGCGGTTTTCCCGTTGCAAGATATCTTGCGATGAAAGCAACCGAAGCAACGTTCATAACAACACAGCCAACATCTGCGGGAAGCTTTCCGGGCGGAACACGCCTTCCCGTTGCGGAAAGAACCATCATTTTTTCCGCTCCTTGAGGGTACTTTGATTTGAGTGCCATGATTTTTATGCTTTTATCACCGATTTTGTCAATTTCGGACTGAAAAAGTTCAATCGCTTTCGGCTTGTTGTCCTCAACGGCAATCACAACTTCTTTAAAGCCGAGAATTTTTTTGAGAGTTACAACACCGCTGATAACATTTTTTGAATTTTCAATGCATTCACGATAGTCAACCGTGATGAACGGTTCACATTCTGCGGCATTGATAATGAGTGTGTCAACGTTTTTATCTGCCGGATAGTTCAGCTTAACGTGAGTCGGAAAGCCTGCGCCGCCAAGACCGACAAGCCCGGAGGCACGAACAGCTTTCAAAAGTTCGTCCCGGTTTGTAACAACGGGCGGTTTAATGCCCTCATAAAGGCGCATTTCGCCGTCGGATTCAATCGTTACACCCTTTGTGATTATGCCGTTTGCAAGTTTAACGTCGCCAACCGCTTTAACCGTTCCGGAAATTGTTGCGTGAATGGGTGCGGAAACAAACTTGTCTGTGTCACCGACAACCTGACCGACCGAAACCGTATCGCCGACCTTTACCGTCGGAACACACGGTGCGCCGATGTGCTGTTGCATCGGAAGAACAACCGTTTTCGGAACGGGCATTCTTTCAACAGGCATTTCAGCGGTGTTTTTGTTGTGAGCAACATTAACGCCGCCACGCCCTCTTCCGCGTGCGGAAAGGACATTCGGAATTGATTTTTTCATTCTGTCATCTCCAAATCTCTTATGACTTGATGCCGCAGAAAGTGAGTTAAACTCCCGTTTCGGCGGTTTCTTTTTTTATTTGTCTTGTCAACCTCGGCATAACCGCATTGAGAACAACGCCGGTAAGACTGCCGCTGATGATTGCGAAAACCAAAAGATATTTTCCGTAGCCGAGCATTGCCGAACCCGAAAGAGCGCACGAGCAAAGAAGCTGGCCAAGGTTATGGAAAACGGCGCAAAGAACACCGATTCCGATAAAGCTCAGCGTTTTCCCCCTTTTTTTAATGAGCAGAGAAAGGGCAATAACGCTGAAAATTCCGCCGCAAAGGCTCATCGCCCCGGCAACCGCTCCCCTTGTGACAAAAGCAAAAAGTGCTTTGAGAAGCGCAATATATACTGCACCGAAAAAGCCGAAGACGCTTCCGGCGAACATTGTTACGATGTTTGAAAGCCCGACTTTCGCCCCGGCAGGAAGAAAGGGAACGGACGGAAAAATTATATTTTCAAAAGCACTGAGTGCCAGTGCAAGCGCACCGAGCACACCGAAAACACAAACCGTTTTTGTTTTTGAAAAATCAGTACGCAACGGCATCAAGCTTTTCTTTTTTTGCTTCAATTTTAACAACAACCTTGTTCGGAAGGCACGCAGCGGTGTCTCCGTTTTTTGAAAGGTAACCGCTTTTTATGCAAAGCTCATCCGGACAATCGGAAGAAACAAAGCGGATTTTCCCTTTTTCAACCGAAAGAACGCAATTTCCGACCGAAAATTCAAAGCTCTCAGAAGTATCGGAAATGTTCACTTCTTTGACCTTTTCCCCGTTAAGCCAAACAGCGGCAACAACGTTTTCGCTCCCCATGAAAAGCGGAAAAACAAAAAGAAAAACGCAAATCAATGAAAGAACGGCAATAATCAAAACATCACCTTTTTTGAGTCCGACTTTGTTTTTCATTTTGCTTTTTCAAAATCAACATCGCCGTAGGTTGTAACGTTGAGGTTTTCGTCAATGAAAATTGCTGCGGCAGAGTATTCGTCAAGGAGAGCCTTGCTTTTTTCCTCGCCGAGAATGAAGCAGGCGGTTGAAAGCGCATCGCTGAGCGTTCCGCTGCTGCATACAACGGTAACGCTTATAAGTCCGCTGTCTGCCGGATAACCGGTGTTTGCGTCAAGAATGTGGTGATAGCGTTTTCCGTCCTTTTCAAAGTATTTTTCATAATCGCCGGAGGTTGAAACAAAGCCGTCCGAAAGGTTGATTACGCCGATGTATGCGTTTTCTTCACGGGGATGACGAACGGCAATGCGCCATTTATCGCCGATTTTATTACGCTTTCCGTAAGCAAGGATGCTTCCGCCGACGGAAACGACTGCGCCTTTTACGCCGCTTTTTTCAAGATAAGCTTTTGCCATGTCGCAGGCTGCACCTTTTCCGACCGCACCGAGGTCAAGCGTTTGGTTTTTTTGAATGCTCACATTTGCGCCGTTCACTGCAATTTTTTCATAATCAACGGCTGAAAGAGCTTTTTTAATCTCGCCTTTTGACGGGATTTTTTTGATGTCATCGTCAAAGTCCCAAAGCGAGGAAAGCGGACCGACCGTAAGGTCAAACGCACCGCCGCTCATTTCGGAAACTTTTCTGCATTTCAAAAGGATATCGGAAACGGTTGCACTTTTAACTTCGCCGTTTTTGTTGAGTTGTGAAACGGCGGAGGTGTCAATTTTTCTTGAAATTTCCTTGTCAAGGTTATCAATAAGACCTTTGACAACGTCAAGCTTTTTGAAGGTATCGTCGCCGTAAAGTTTAATTGTTACAATGCTGCCCATCGAAAGGCTGTTTTTTTCTTTAACGGTGTATTCTTTTTTATAGCCCGCAAAGACAATCGCTGCGGCCGTGACGGCAGCGGCAAGAAGAACGCAAAGAACCGAAAGGACAATCTTTTTCTTTTTGCTCATTGAAAAACCTCCTTGTCTTTGGCAAAAGCCAAGCCGTAATATCACATTTTTTTATTGTATACTATTTGCATCAAAATTTCAAGACAAAATGCGGCATAAAACAACAAATATTGTGCTTGCTTTTGGGTGGTGTTTGTTGGTATAATAAAGATAGTAAAATCTTAAAAAGCTTCTCTTTTTCAAACATAAAAAATTAATTTCAGGGGGTAAGAAAACATGGATTTTAATCTTTCAATTCCGGTAAACGTCATCAGTTCAAAAGGCTGCGTAAAAGAAAACGCCGAAAAGCTCAAAGCGTTCGGAAAAGCCTGCCTTATTGTCACCGGCGGAAAAAGCGCAGTTTTGAGCGGCGCACTCGCAGACATGAAGGCTGCGCTTGAAAAATGCGAAATCGGTTATGGGGTTTTTGACCGCATCACGCCGAATCCGTATATTGAGGACTGCTGTGCGGCAGGCGTACTTGCAAGAGAAATCGGTGCCGAATTTATTGTCGGAATCGGCGGAGGTTCTGCACTTGATGCGGCAAAAGCCGTTGCCGTTTATGCCGCAAACGAAGACTTTTTGCCTTTTGATATATATGAAAAAAAGGAAAGGGATATCGCATTGCCGCTTGTTCTTGTCGGAACAACAGCGGGAACGGGCAGCGAAGTCGGTGCGGTTTCGGTTCTTTCAAACAAAAAGGACGAAAGAAAAAGGAGCATTTGCACCCCGGACTGTGCTCCGTCACTCACTTTTGCCGACCCGACATATACCCACTCCATGCCATATGATGTGACGGTTTCAACTGCACTTGATGCACTTTCCCACGCAATTGAAGGCTTTTACAGCAAAAAATGCACCGATATTCCCACCATGTTTGCGGAAAAAGCAATTCCAATGATTTGGGAAGGACTTAAGTATCTTGAAAGAGAAAAGAAAGTTCCGGACGAAAAAATGCGCGAACAGCTTTATTACGGCTCGCTTTATGCCGGAATTACACTTGCGTATTGCGGAACGGCGTTCCCCCACCCGCTCGGCTACATTTTGACCGAACATTACAAAACACCGCACGGCCTTGCCTGCGCCGCCTTTATGCCGGAGCTTATCCGCAGAGGTGTACGTTATGAACGCACAAAATCAAGAACGCTCATGAACCTTATGAAAACAAACAGTGCGCAATTTTTTGAGGTTATCATGAACCTTTGCGATGTCAGCGATATCGTTATGACGGACGAAGAAATTTCACAATGGTGCGAACGCTGGAACGAGGTTCCGAACAACTTTATCTATTCGCCCGGCGGTTTTTCAAAGGCTGAAGCAAAAGAGATGCTCAAAAAGAAGTTTGTGAAGTAAAATTCACATTATAAAAGCACTCACCCCTGAGCCGGTTCGATAAACGAGTCCGACGTTAGGGGTGAGTTTTTAATAAATGCTTGCAGATTTAGTAGAGACCGGTTTTGTTTTGACCGTGTTTTTATCTGAGAACTTCAACCATTCTGTCCGGGAAGTTACCGATGAGAGCATCAACGCCCATTGCGGAAAGACGTTTGATATCGTCATATTCGTTGACAGTCCATGTGTTGATTTCGCAGCCTGCATCATGCATTTCCTTAACTGTTTCCGGCGAAAGGAAGCAATGAATCGGGTGGCAGCACTGAACATTATTTTCAGCCGTGTATTTTCCGTAATTGATGAGCCAGCTTTCCGAAAGGAAACCGCGTTTGATTTCCGGTGCAATTTTTTCACAGCGGAGAATCGAATAGTGGTTGAAGGAAGAAAGAATAATCTTTTTTTCAAGGCCGTATTCACGAATCATGTCAATAACTTTTTGCTCAATTCCGGGGTATTCAAAAATTCCGGTTTTGAGTTCAATGTTTGTAATGATGTCCATATCTTTGACAAGGTCAAAGTATTCACGAAGAGTCGGTATTTCGTTAAAGCCGTAAACGCCCTTGAAGCCTGCGGAATAATCAAACTTTCTGAGTTCTTCAAGAGTCATGTCTCTGACAAGGCCCTGACCGTTTGCGGTGCGCTTGATGTCTTCGTCATGAATAATAACAAGTTCATTGTCTTTTGTAAGATGAACGTCAAGTTCAATTCCGTCGCAGCCGATTTCGATTGCCTTTTTGAAAGCAAGCATTGTGTTTTCCGGATATTTTCCGGAAAAGCCTCTGTGACCGTAGATTTTTGACATTGTAAATCACACTTCTTTTATGAGATTATTTTTTGGAAAAGAGTGCTTCTTTTCCGTTCAATTGAATTATACACACAATTCAAAATTTTTCAAGTATAAATCCGCTTTGTTTTCGGATATTTTTCCTTTCTTTTTGGTTTGGATAAGTTGACTTTACTATAGTAACGTGTTAAAATATCGGCATAGAGAAAACGACTTTCGGGAGGACTGTGTATGGGAAAAAACACTACAGGCGAAAAAATTCCGTTCGGCGAACGGGTAAAAAAAGCAATCGGCGTTAAGGGCGACTTCAAAACCGCAATTTTGCCGATGATCAACTATAGCTGGGCTAATATGTATCTTGCCGGCGCAGGGTACATAATCAGTATGTACTACATGGTCTTTTTGACCGACGTTGTTCATCTTTCGCTTGAGCTTGCCGGCGTTTCAATCATGATTGCAACGCTTTGGGATGCTATTACCGACCCGATCATGGGTATTATTACCGACAGAACACGCTGCAAAACCGGCCGCCACCGCCGCTATCTTATGTGGGGACTTATCCCGATGGTAATTTCATATACCATGATGTGGAACGGCTTCGGCCTTGACGGAGCGGCTCACCCCGGCGCAACAATGGCATATTTCACGATTACATATATGATTTATAAAACCGCATATACGATTATCGGCGTTCCGCACACGGCAATGCTTCCGGAGCTTGCTCCCGAATACGACCTTCGTACCCAGTATAATTCAATGGGCTACCTTTTCAATTCCGCAGGAATGGTTCCGTCGTTTGCAATTACCGTTATGATTCTCAGCATCTTCGGCTGCAACAACGATATCAACTCAACGGCAAAAGCTCCGTTCCTTATCGTCGGTCTTGTTCTTTCGCTGCTTTACTGCATTGCGGTTTTCCTTACCTATCGTTCGGTAAGAGAGCCGTCCTCGCTCGACATGGTCAATCCGCCGCTTGACATCAAGGGTCTTCTTAACGAATATGTTCAGGTTTTCCGCAACAAGTCGTTTAGGCAGTACTTCTTTATGAGCGTTGCCTATCAGTTTTCAACCGGCTTTTATAACAACACGAAGGTTTACTATATCAAGTATCTTGCAAACCAATACTCGCTTTATGCCGTTCATAACGCAATTGCCGGCGTTGCGGAAGCTGCGGCTTTCCCGCTCAACTATGCGCTGACAATGAAGCACGGCAAGAAAAAATGCGGAAATATCGTCACTCCGCTCATGGTTGCCGGTCTTGCAATCGGTCTTATCATGCAGCCCGAAGGAAACGGCGCTTCAAAGTACCTTTGGATCGCCCTTATGATTCTCAGTATGGTTCTTTACCCGTTCGGAATGAGCGGACTCGGCTTTGTTTCAACCAACGTTTTTCCCGACCTCACCGACGTTGACGAAGCAATCACCGGAAGAAGAAGAGAGGGTGTTCTTTCAACCTTCAACACACTCATCAAAAAAAGCGTCGGCGGCGTTATGACTGCACTCGTAGGTTTTGCTCTCGGCGGCTTCGGTCTTGTTACCGGCGACGCTGTTACCGAATACGAAAAGGCAAACGGTTCGCTTTATCCCCAAACTTCAACCGCTGTTTTCGGCGTAAGGGTCTGCGTTGCAATCATTCCGATTGTTGCGGCTGTTATTGCGCTTTATCTTCTTCAGCGGTTCAAAATGACAAAGGGCGACCACACAATGATTCGTGCCGCCGTTGCAACAAAGCATAAGTACGGAGCCGTTGCGCTTACGGACGAAGAACTGGTTGCTTTTAAGGAAATCTCCGGACAGGATTTTGAAAACACTTGGCTCGGACAAAACGAAGACGGCGCAGTTGCGCACGAGCTTGAAAAGGATGAAAACGGCGAATATATCATTCTTCTTGAACTTGAAGAAGAGCGCCAAAGACTCATTAAAGAGCAAAAGGCTCATGAAGAGGCTGAAAAAGAAGCAAAAGCAAATTCATAAATTCAATTATAAGGAGACAACGAAAATGGATAATAGAATCGACATCACCCAAAAAGAGCCGGCAAAGAAAGAAAAGAACTTTAAAAACGATTTCAAAAAGTTTTTGTTCTATTTTGTTCAGTGGACATGGGGACTTCCCGTCAACCTCATCGGCGGCATAGTTTTCCTAATCTGCACAAAAATCCTCGGCAGAAGATATCAAAAGTTCGGCTATGCAAGAATTACCTATCTTCCGTGGAACCAGGGCGGACTTTCACTCGGCCTTTTCATCTTCATGCGTGACCAGCACCCCAACAAAAAGTGGACATACAACACCCGTATTCACGAATACGGCCACACATGGCAGTGCCTTCTTCTCGGTTCGCTTTATTACATTGTCATCGCTCTTCCGTCCGCAATTTGGTGCAACTGCTTTGAAGGCTACAGAAAAAAGAACAACGTTTCCTATTACAAGCTTTATTGCGAAGCCTGGGCAAACGCTTGGGGTCAAAAGTTTTCAAAAATGAAGATGACCGACCTTACAAAATAATCTGTTGCAACAAAGAGTCGAACCGTTTATGGCTCGGCTCTCTTTAATAAAAAGCGAACGGAGGCGTAAATATGTCGGCATTCACAAAGCAAGCGATTTTTTCCTCGTTTTTAAAGTTTTTGAAGGAAAAACCGTTTGACAAAATCACAGTCAAAGATATTGTTGACGATTGCGGAATAAACCGAAAAACTTTTTACTATTACTTTTCCGATATTTATGCAATGGCCGACGAAATGTTCCGTGAAAAAATTGAAGAAATACGCAAAAACTTTTCGCCCGAAGAACACACATGGGACGATGTAATTATGGAAGCGTGCAAATATATGCACGAAAACAAAGCGGTAACTCTTCACGTTTTCCGTTCGGTAGGGTTTGAAAAAATGAATGACCTTATTTTTGAAACGTGCATGGAATGTATTCCCCCGTTCACGAAAAAAACCGCAGAAGGGCTTTCCGTTAAGGAAGAGGACATGAAAATTCTTTTGTGTTATGCTTCTGTCACGGTTTCCGGCGTTGTTACACGCTGGCTGAGAGACGGAATGAAAACTTTTCCGGAAGATATGCTGGAACGGTTCAAAAGAATCATGAGCGGAACAATGCGGCTGAGCCTTGAAAACGCCGCAAAGCTTCAGTGACTGCGTTTAAAAAGGAGAAAGCATGAATATAAACATTGTTCCCGAACCGCAAAGAACCGAAATCAAAAGCGAACGACCCGTTTTTAAAATCACCCGCCTTGCCGAAATCACTGCGGACGAAAAAAGTCAAAAGGCTTATCGCTCTCTTTTGCGCTTTCTTGAAAAAGCGTTTGAAATTGAAGTGCTCGGAACGGGAAAAGAAAGCGTTGAGATGAAAGTTACGCCGAATATTACCGAAAAAGAAGGCTATCGCCTTTCGGTTTTTGAAAACCGTGTTTTGATTGAAGGTGCGGACGAAGAAGGTGTTTTTTGGGGCGTTCAAACCTTTTGCGAGCTTCTTTTTGAAAATGACCGTTCGCTTTGCGCACTTGAAATTTATGATTATCCGGTTGTTTCAAAACGAGCGTTCATGCTTGATTGCGCAAGCTGGTTTTTTTCCGCCGATGCGGTGAAGCTTTTTCTTGACGCAATGGCAATGCACAAGCTGAACGTTTTTCATTGGAAGCTTACCGGCAACACCGGCTGGCGGCTTGAACTTTTTGATAATTTTTTGCTCACGCAAATCGGCGGCTTCCGTGCTTTCACCGGACTCGGAAAAGTTCCGCACGGCGGCTATTATTCAAGAAAAGATACCGAAGAAATCATCAATTACGCCGCCGAACGCTGCATTACGGTCGTTCCCGAAATCACCCTTCCGGACAACACTGTTGCCGCAATTTCGGCCTATCCGTTTTTGGGCTGTTTTGAAAAGCAAATTGACGTTTCAACCGATTTTAAAGACAAAAAAGACGCTCTTTGCCTTGGAAAAGAAAGCACATATGATTTTCTTTTTTCGGTATTTTCCGAAGTTTCCGATGTTTTCAAAAGCAAAGTCATTCATATCGGCGGAGAAAGGGTTCAAAAGGCCGACCGCTCAAGCTGCCCTCACTGCAAAGCAAAAATGAAAGAACTTTCGGTTAAAGACGAAAAAGGGCTTTATGAATACTTTTTTGAGAGGGCGGCAAGCATTGCCGCTTCATGCGGCTTAAAAACGGTCATACGGCTTGGCGAACTCGGATTGCCGAGCAATGCGATATATGCCTGCGAAAGCGACGAGAGTGCAAAAAAAGCCAAAGAAACGGGCAATGCATGGATCGATTCGCGTTTTGACCTTTCGCTTCCATACGGCGAGCTTAAAACCGAAAGCTTTTTTGAAAAAAATATCAGCGAAAAAAAACCTGCTTTCGCAATTGAAGCAAGGCTTAAAACGGAAAGCGTTTTATCGATGAAAAAAGCCGGAGAGCTTTTGTTTCCGAGACTCGGCGCATTTTGTGAACTTGCCTGGACAAAAAAAGAGAACCTCTCTTTTTTGCGGTTCAATGAAAAAGTTGAAGATTATTACAGGCTCATTGAATTTCTTCCGTTTGATCACATGAAAAAAAGAAAAGCTCATTTTCCGTTTTTTAAAAAGCATAAAACATAAAAAATCAACCGCATTACCTTTGAAAAAAGGTTAAAAGGCGGTTGAATTTTTTTATTTCAATTTTTGTTCGATTTATTTTTTTGAAGAAGCCGCATCGCCGATTTTTTCTTTTATCAGCTTTGCAAAAGCAGACATAAATTCAACAAATCTCAAAAGCATACTTTTGTTGTAATTTCGTGTTTCACAGTTTTCTTCGGTGAGCGGAGAAACCGAATCACTGTCATAATGATACAGCAAATATTGCGGATAAAGTTCGTTGCTGTTGACAGTCATTTGTTCCTTTGAACGGGCAAAGGCAACAAGCAGCTTACTGATTCCGTCAGGAAAATCAAAATGTGAAACATCCTTTATGAACCATGTATATTCCGGAAAAAGACAGGTTGAAGCGTCAATTTGTCTGTCCGGAGAAATAAAGCGCATATCTGCTTTTGAAAGATATTCATCGGAAAAAGTTTTTGTGATTTCGCTGCAGGTTGCGCCATATGACTGCTTTGTAACTTCAATAAGATTGTCACTAAGCTCCATATATTTTTCTGAAAGCGGCGTAATTTGATTGCCGTATTTGCAAACGACCGAAACGTTAACACCCTTTGCCTTCATATCGGTAAGAACCTTTTCAACATTTAACTGAACCTTGCTGTGAAAACGGTCAATTTTGTTGATGAGAACCGAATAATCCGCCTTGTTTTTGCCAAACACAAAGTCCTTTGCCTTTTCAAACTTGTCCGGACTTATCATTGACCAATATGACGGGCAGGTTGCAAAGGAAATCAACATAAGCTGAGGAAATGCACTTTTGATTTTTGCGTAAAATTTGTTAACACCGAGGATTCCGAGGTCAAGCGCATAGGTTTTGTTGAAGGCGGCCACAGTCATTTTTGCAAGCTGAAAAAGTGCCGATGTTCCAAGTTCTTCATCCGCATAGCGTTCTATTGAATCTGCATCAAAACACAAATCACCCGTAAAAAATGCGTCTGCGGCAGCAACACCGCCTATTGTTCCGTTATAAAGCGAAAAGCACGAAATATCGGCGTATCCGCTCGGTTCACCGTATTTTACAAGATATGCCAGCGCAATTGCAGAACCAAGGCAGCGTGAAAAAAGCGCAACCTTGTCATGCCCCGTAACACGCTTTACCTCCTGAATATAGGCGTTGAGGTCATCGGCTGTTTCCCACGGGTCAAGGCGGGGATCGTAAGGATAGGCATAGCTGTATACGCTGTCGCTTTCATGGTTGTCCCAAACATCGCCCGGTGTCCAGCTTTCAATACAGCCGCTTGAATTTGTGACCTCGCCCTCATCGCTGAGTCTGTAATTTTCAAAAACAGGAACAAAGCCTTCAACAAGCTTCACAAGGTATTCGTCCCATTTGTCGGTAACAATTGCCTTTGCAAGAGAAGGAAGAGCCATTTTGACAGACTTTTTGAGCGTGTTAAAATCGCTGTGAATGGCATTAACGGGCTTTTCGGCCTTTGGGTCGTCATAAACCTCCTGCCTTCCGACAACATAAACAAGCGGTGCTTTGTCGCAGCTGCATTTTGTTCCTTCAGCAAAAGCGGCAACGCAAAGCGTACTGAGTATAACCGAAATGACAAGTATAAGACTGACTGCTTTTTTCATATTGTACACCCCTGCTATAATGAATTTCGCAGCCTATTTTAACACTCTTTCAACAGGCAGTCAATAGATTTGAAGCAGGAATCAACCGAAATTCATCAGTCGTCGCTGTCAATTGTTGAAACCTTGTTAACAAGCTCTTCAAGAACGTCAAGAACAATTTTCACCGTGTCAAGCGACGTGAACGTTGTTACGCCGTTTTCAACCGCACAGCGGCGCATTGCCTCGCCGTTGACGTAATGCACACCGGAAAGGATTGCACGGGTGTTGATGATATAGCTGACGTGACCGGAGCGGATTGAACCCAGAACCTCGTCGCTGCCCTCATTGATGTTTTTGAGCTTTTTGGCATAAACGCCGTTTTCACGCAGGAAGTCTGCCGTGAGTGCCGTTGCTTCAATGTTGAAGCCGATGTCACGAAAACGTTTGACAAGCGGAAGCGTTTCCGCCTTGTCCTCGTCCGCAACGGTAACAAGAACAGTTCCGTATTTGAGCATTGGAATTCCGGCAGCCTGAAACGCCTTGTAAAGTGCACGTGAAAGCCGCTTGTCATATCCGATCGCCTCGCCGGTTGATTTCATTTCAGGCGAAAGATAAGCGTCCATGCCGGTGAGTTTTGCAAAGGAGAATGCCGGAGCTTTAACATACCAACGCTTCTTTTCCGGAAGAAGCATTTCGGTAATGCCCTGTTTTTCAAGGCTTTCGCCGAGCATTACTTTTGTTGCAATGTCAACAAGAGTACAACCGGTTGATTTTGAAAGGAACGGAACGCTCCTTGAAGCTCTGGGATTAACTTCGATTACAAAAACGTTTTCGTTCGCATCAACAATGAACTGAATGTTGAAAAGCCCTTTGATTCCGATTCCGAGACCGAGTTTTGTTGTGTAATCAACAATCGTTTTCTTAACTTTATCGGAAAGCGAAAACGGCGGATAAACACTTGTGCTGTCGCCGGAATGAACACCGGTGCGTTCAACAAGTTCCATGATTCCGGGAATGAATACCTGCTTTCCGTCGCAGACAGCATCAACTTCAACTTCCTTGCCCATGAGATATTTGTCAATAAGAACGGGCTTGTCCTCGTCAACCTCAACGGCGGTTTTGAGATACTTGCGAAGCATTTTTTCGTTTGCAACAATTTCCATTGCTCTGCCGCCGAGAACAAAGCTCGGACGAACAAGAACCGGATAGCCGATTTCTTCGGCAACCTTTACGCCCGTTTCAATGTCGGTTACGGCTTCGCCCTTCGGGTTCGGAATGCCGAGCGACTTGATAACAAAATCGAACGCATCACGGTTTTCCGCCTTTTCAATTGCGTCGCAGTCCGTGCCGATGATTTTGACTCCCCTTTTTTCAAGCGGTTCGGCAAGGTTTACGGCTGTTTGACCGCCGAGAGTTGCAATGACTCCGACGGGTTTTTCAAGCAGAACAACGTTCATAACGTCTTCCGGCGTAAGCGGTTCAAAATAAAGCTTGTCGGCGGCGGTATAATCGGTTGAAACGGTTTCCGGGTTGTTGTTGATTACAATCGCCTCATAGCCCATTTTTTGAATGGTACGAACGGCATGAACGGTTGAATAGTCAAATTCAACGCCCTGGCCGATACGAATGGGACCCGAACCGAGCACGATGATCTTCTTTTTATCGGAAACAATCGACTCGTTTTCATCCGCATAGGTTGAATAAAAGTACGGAACATAGCTTTCAAATTCGCTTGCGCAGGTGTCAATCATTTTGTAAACAGGGAAGATGTTTTCCTTCAGACGAAGGTTATAAATCTCGTCAGTTGTCTGTCCCCAAAGCTCGGCAACATAGGAATCGGAAAAGCCGTTTCGCTTTGCCTCTTTCAAAAGTTCAAGCGAACCTTTTTCCTTTTCAAGCTCTTTTTCAAGCTTTACGATTTTTCTGATTTTATCGAGGAAGAACATGTCAATCTGCGTAATGTTGCAGATGAGCGAAGCGTCAACGCCGAGCCACATAAGCTGAGAAATTGCATAAAGCCTGTCGTCCGTTCCCTCTTTGATATACTCCAAAAGCTCGTCAACGCTCATGTGAGCCTTATCAAATTTTTCAAGGTGAATGTGGTTTCTTCCGTCCTCAAGCGAGCGGATAGCTTTAAGAAAGCTTTCTTCAAAATTCCTGCCGACGCTCATAACCTCGCCCGTTGCTTTCATCTGGGTTGAAAGCGTGTTGAGTGCAGTCGGGAACTTATCAAACGGAAAACGGGGCATTTTCGTCACAACATAATCAAGCGCAGGTTCAAAGCAGGCGGGCGTGTTTGCAAGTTCTATTTCGTCAAGATTAAGTCCTACTGCGATTTTTGCCGAAACACGGGCAATCGGATAACCGCTTGCCTTTGAAGCAAGGGCAGACGAACGTGAAACACGGGGATTGACTTCAATAACAAAATAGTTGAA
The DNA here is from genome assembly GCA_934552855.1 of uncultured Eubacteriales bacterium. Lineage (GTDB taxonomy): Bacteria > Bacillota > Clostridia > Oscillospirales > Acutalibacteraceae > UBA6857. The sequence continues at coordinate 64,369 of CAKTEU010000003.1, forward strand.
CGAATAAGGATCAAGCGCAAACTGAACATTGCAGCCGCCTTTAACGTTCAGTGCACGGATAATTTTGAGCGCACTGTCACGCAGCATATGATATTCTTTGTTGGTAAGGGTCTGGCTGGGTGCAACAACAACCGAGTCTCCGGTGTGTATTCCGACCGGGTCAAGGTTTTCCATGTTGCAGACGGTTATTGCGGTGTCATTTGCGTCACGAATAACTTCATATTCAATTTCTTTATAGCCTTTGATGCTTTTTTCAATCAATACCTGATGAACGGGAGAAAGCGCAAGGGCGTTTTTCATTTTGATTTTGAGCTCTTCCTCGTCGTCGGCAAAACCGCCGCCCGTTCCGCCCAAGGTAAAAGCAGGGCGAAGAATAACCGGATATCCGATTTTTTCCGCCGCTTCAAGTGCTTCTTCGGTGCTGTATGTAATCTGGGACGGAACAACGGGTTCGCCGATTTGTTCGCAAAGCTCCTTGAAAAGCTCCCTGTCCTCTGCCTTTGCAATGCTGTCTGCATCCGTTCCGAGCAGTTCAATGTCGCATTCTTCAAGAACACCCTCTTTTGAAAGGCGCATTGCAAGGTTGAGTCCCGTCTGTCCGCCTATGCCGGGAACAAGTGCGTCCGGGCGTTCAAAGCGGCAGATACGTGCAAGATATTTAAAAGTCAGCGGCTCCATGTATACCTTGTCGGCAACAAGGGTGTCCGTCATGATTGTTGCCGGGTTGGAGTTTGCAAGAACAACTTCATAGCCCTCTTCTTTAAGAGCAAGGCAAGCCTGCGTTCCGGCGTAATCGAACTCCGCCGCCTGACCGATTACGATAGGTCCCGAACCGATTACAAGCACTTTGTGAATGTCAGTTCTTTTTGGCATTGTTCTTCGCCTCCTCCATGTATTTTATAAATTCGCCGAAAAGATAGACGCTGTCCTGCGGACCGGGTGCGCTTTCCGGGTGATACTGAACGCTGAAAATGCGTTCTTCCTTGTTTTCAAGTCCTTCAACCGTTTTGTCAAGAAGGTTGATATGCGTGACGGAAAGCCCCGTGTTTTCAAGGCTCTTTTCGTCAACGGCATAGCTGTGGTTCTGTGAGGTTATTTCAATTTTTCCGGTCTTTTTGTTGAGTACGGGGTGATTTCCGCCTCTGTGACCGAATTTGAGCTTATATGTTTTTGCACCGGAAGCCAGTGCGATAATCTGATGGCCGAGACAGATTCCGAAAATCGGATACTTTCCCTTGAGTTTTTTCACGGTTTCAATAACAGGCGTAACGTCTTCGGGGTCGCCCGGTCCGTTTGAAAGGAAAATTCCGTCCGGTTTCATAAACTCGATTTTTTCCGGTGAAGTATCAAACGGAACAACGGTAACGTTACAGCCGAGCTTGTTGAGACTTCTTACAATGTTCAGCTTGATTCCGCAGTCGATTGCAACAACGTTGAACTTCGGGTTTGCCGTGCGTGAATACCAGCGTTTTTTTGAGCTGACACGTGACACCTGATCATGGGGAACGGGAGTGTTTTTGATTTTTTCAAGTGCTTCTTCTTTCGGCGTGTCAATCGAAGTGATTATAACCCGGCGTGAACCGAGGTCACGGATACTCCTTGTGAGCTTTCTCGTGTCAACGCCGGAAATTCCGGGAATATTGTTTTCCTCAAGAAGTTCGGAAAGCGTTTTTGTATAGCGAAAATTGGACGGTCTGTCGTTGTAATCATAAACAATGAGTCCGCCGATGCTTGGATTTTTACATTCAAAATCATCGTCGCAAATTCCGTAATTGCCGATGAGCGGGTAGGTCATAACAACCATTTGATCGGTATAAGACGGGTCGGAAACGATTTCCTGATAGCCGACCATCGAGGTATTGAAAACAATTTCACAAACCTTTTCGGTGTCCGCACCGAAACCGTAGCCGCAGTATTCGCTGCCGTCCTCAAGAACAATTTTTTTGTTTTTAATCTTCATACACAGCACCCCTGAAAATTAAAGATTGTCGCAAAGCGTTGCCGCCATAACGGCCTTGATTGTGTGCATACGGTTTTCAGCTTCTTCAAAAACAACCGACTGTGCGCTTTCAAAAACTTCGTCGGTAACTTCCATTGCGCTGCGAGAAAACTTTTCGCCCATCTCTTTGCCGACTTTTGTTTTGTGGTCATGATATGCCGGAAGGCAATGCATGAAAATTGCGGTCGGTTTTGCTTTTTTCATCAATTCCGCATTCACCTGATAAGGTGCAAGAGCGTTTATGCGTTCTTTCCAAACTTCAACGGGTTCGCCCATTGAAACCCAAACGTCGGTATAAATAATGTCTGCGTCCTTTGCCGCTTCGTCGGTGCTTTCGGTGAATTTAAGCCTTGCACCGCTTTCCTTTGCAAGCTTTTCACATTCTTCGGTGAGGGCTTTATCGGGGAAATACTCCTTCGGAGCACAGACGGTGAAGTTTATGCCCATTTTTGCACAGCCTACCATGAGCGAATTGCCCATGTTGAACATTGCGTCGCCCATATAGACGAAGTTAAGATTTTTAAGTGTGCCGTAATGTTCCCGAATTGTGAGGAAATCGGCGAGAATCTGCGTTGGGTGAAATTCATCGGTAAGACCGTTCCAAACGGGTACAGAGGCATATTTTGCAAGTTCTTCGACTATTTCCTGGCCGAAGCCTCTGTATTCAATGCCGTCAAACATTCCGGAAAGGACTCTTGCCGTGTCTGCAATGCTTTCCTTTTTGCCAATCTGCGAACCGGACGGGTCAAGATAGGTGCTGCCCATTCCGAGGTCGTGGGCGGCAACCTCAAAGCTGCAGCGGGTTCTTGTGCTTGTCTTTTCAAAAATCAGCGCAACGTTTTTGCCCTCGCAAAGTCTGTGAGGAATACCCTTCTTTTTCTTTTCCTTAAGGTCTGCCGCAAGGTCAAGAAAAAATGTAATTTCTTCCGGTGTAAAATCAAGAAGCTTTAAAAAATCTTTGCCTTTTAAATTCATTGGTCGTTTTCTCCTTTTTATATTTTCAAAAACAGAGGCAACAAAAAACTTGCCGCCCCTGAAAAAAGTTTAAAGTACTTTTGAAAGGAAGGTTTTAAGACGTTCGCACTTGGGATTTTCAAAAATCTCCTTTGGCGTTCCTTCCTCCATTATAACACCATCATCCATAAAAAGCACGCGGTTTGCAACTTCTTTTGCAAATCCCATCTCGTGCGTGACGACAACCATTGTCATGCCCTCGTGAGCCAGCTCCTTCATAACGTCAAGAACTTCGCCGACCATTTCCGGGTCAAGGGCGCTTGTCGGTTCGTCAAAAAGCATCACGTCCGGATTCATGCAAAGCGCACGAACGATTGCAACACGCTGCTTTTGTCCGCCGGAAAGTTCGGACGGATATGATTTTGCCCTGTCGGCAAGTCCGACACGTTCAAGAAGTTCCATGCCTTTTTTTTCGGCTTCTTGCTTTGTTGCCTTTTTGAGCAGCACCGGAGCCATTGTGAGGTTATCGATAACGCTCATGTGCGGAAAAAGGTGGAACTGCTGAAAAACCATGCCCATTTTTTGGCGGTGAAGGTTGAGGTCAACACCCTTTGCGGTGAGGTCGCTGCCTTCAAAAATAATCTGACCGCCCGTCGGCATTTCAAGAAGATTTAAGCAGCGAAGAAAGGTTGACTTTCCCGAACCGGAAGGCCCGATAATGCAGGCAACGTCACCTCGGTTGATCGTTTCGTTAATACCTTTGAGAACTTCAACACCGTCAAAGCTTTTACTTAGATTTTTTACTTCGATCACTCTTGGAAAGCCTCCTTTCAAAAGTTGAGAGAAGTTTGGTAAGAAGAATTACCAAAATGAGGTACACAAGTGCAACAACAATAAGAGGATTGAACGCATCAAAGGTGTTGTTCCTTATGAGGTTGCCGGCTCGTGTAAGATCCTTAACGGCAACATAGCCCGCAACGGAAGTCTCCTTCAAAAGGGCAATGAACTCGTTGCCGATTGCCGGCAGAATGTTCTTGACCGCCTGCGGAAAGATAATCTTTCGCATAGTCTGCATTTTTGAAAGACCGAGGCTTCGTCCGGCTTCAAGCTGGCCGACATCGACGGCGTTGATGCCGCTGCGTATCAGCTCTGCCATATACGCAGCGGAGTTCAGACCGAAGGTTACGATTCCGACAACAACGCCTTCTGAGGATTTAAGTATAAGATAGTAGAAAATCAAAAGAAGAACAACAACCGGTATTCCGCGGATTGTGGTGACATAAATGTTGCAGAGTTTTCCAAGGAACTTCAAAAACTTTTTGTCGTCGGAAAAATACTTGATTGTTGCAATCACGGTTCCGAGCGCAACACCGATAACGAGCGCACCGAGCGTGATTATAAGTGTGTTTGAAAGGCCCTCAAGGAGCCATTTATAACGTTCCTGTTCAATGAACGTTTTTTGAAGCTGAGCGCCCCACGTTTGAAAGAATTTAGTAATTTCTGCCATAGGCTTCCCCTTAATTATGCTTCGGGTGAAACATAAGGTATGTCATATTTTTCAAAGATTTTTTCGATTGTTCCGTCTTTGAGCCAGCCTTCAATGTAGCCGTTGATTTCGTTAACAAGCGAAGTGCTGCCCTTTTTGAAAGCAAAGCTGTACGGTTCTGTTGTCATGGCTTCGTCAAGAACAACGGTTTTTCCGTCTGTATCGGCGGACATTGCAATACCGGTCTGGTTATCAACAACCCAAGCGTCAACCTTTCCGCTTGTGAGTGCCGAAAGAGCGTCGTTGTTAGCCTGGAAAGCGTAAACTTCGTAGCCGTTCTTCATGCAGTATTCTTCGGCGGTTGTTCCGGTCTGAACAGAAACCTTTTTGCCTTCAAGGTCTGCTTTAGACTTGATGTCGCTGCCGTTCATAACGATGATTGCCTGTGCGGCAAGGAAGTAAGGATCGGTAAAGTCTGCGTTCTCTTTTCTGTCTTCGGTAACCGTGATTCCGGAAACACCGACATTGAACTTTCCGCTTTGGATTCCGGGAAGAACAGAGTCAAAGTCCATCTGATTGATTTCAAGCTCTACGCCGAGCTTTTCGGCAATCATTTCAAGAATGTCAATTTCAATTCCGACAACCTTGTCGCCTTCAAGCGATTCAAACGGCGGGAAGTCGGGGCTTGTTGCGATTGAAAGTTTTCCGCTCTTTTTAACGTCTTCAAGGCTTGTGTCCGAAGCGGCTTCCGATGCGCTGTCGGCAGCCGAACTGTCCGGTGCAGCGGAAGAAGTTGTGTCCTTGTCATCCGAATTGCAGGCAACAAGTGCAAAGCACAAAATTGCGGCAATAAGAAGAGCTGTGATTTTTTTGATGTTTTTCATTGTTTTTTCCTCGCAATCATTAATAAATTTTCAATGCACTTTTGCCGATGTGTGCAAAAGCCTTGAATAATATGCGTGTATTATACATTGTTTTGCATTTTTATGCAAGAGTTTTTGAAAATTATTCGCTTTTGTTGTATACAAAAAGTTTTTAACCGCTGTGGTCTCTTTTGTGCAAAACTGACAGAGGAAGGGGAAATAAGTTTAAATTTTCCATTGCCAAAGCATTTAAATACTCCACCATTTATCTTACATATGTTTTATTACAAGCCTTTGTTTCAAAACAAAGCAGCCGCCTGACGGCGACTGCTGCTTCATTTCCTTTTTTCTACCCCAACTATTGACAGAGAGCCAAAAGTTAAAACAACGTTTTTAACCTCGCAAAAATAAGATTTCTGACATTTCAATAGAAAATCGCCCCGGTTTTCATGACATTTCAAATTCCATTCTCGTTTCAGGCAGCAAAAAGCCCCGGCTCTTTCGAGCCGGGGTGATTTTTGTTGAGTCAGACTTCAATCAACCTTTTGCCGAGTCTCTTAGCGGAAGATCTTGAAGATCTTCTGGAAGAAGGCCTTGATCTTTGCAAAGAGTCTCTGGATCCAGGAAAGGGTTTCTTCACCCTGATCGGTTGCGTCGTGGTGATCGTCGTCGTCACCGATGGTTGCGTTCCATGTTCCGGTGATGCTTTCCATGATTTCAGCAAGTTTTGCGTATTCGCAATGGCTGTTTTCTGAAAGAGCACCGAAGATCTTTTCAAGGATCTGCTGTACCTGATGTACATTACCGGCGATTGTTGCGTCAATCGTGATGCCTATTCCAAGAGCCTGGAAGAGTGCTGCAACGATGATATCTGCAACGTTATGGTTTTCGCAAGCATCGAACATCTGATTGATGCCGTATCTTACGGTCTGCTGAGCGCCGCTCTGAAGTTCAAATACATCAGTGAGCCACTGAACAAGAGCTTCTCTGTTATGTGCGTCGCTGAACATTTCGATTGCCCATGTAAGAACAAGTGTGAGCGTGTCGCCCTTGTTTGCAACAACATAGGTCTGGGTTTCCTTATTGCTGTAGCTGTCATACTTACCGGTACCGTAATCGTTGATGTACGGATACGGATCAACGGGGATGCTGAAGGAGTTTGCAGCCTTCGAACGTGAAGTTGCAATCTGCTTTGTGCTGTCGCCGCCGAGTTCGGCAAGTCTGTAGAAGTTGATTTCAGGAATTCTGAAGTCATACTTCGAGCCTGCAACAATGAGTCTGAAGTCGATGTTGTGAAGGATCTTGTCAAGCTTGATTTCGCTGATGAAGTCAATCTTGTAAACCTTTCCAACAACTTCAAGAACCGCATATACCGGAGCAAGGATGTTTCTTACTGCAAGATAAAGTCCTTCGTTTGAAAGGAAGTATGCAAGGTTCGGAAGAGCACTGAGAAGTGTATCAACCGGAGCTGCAAGAAGTTTTTCGGCGAAGAATCCGATTCTTTCAAGAACATAACCGAGAACCTTTTCGTTGTCGGAACCGATATAGTTCTTGTATTCTCCGAGAGTCTTGACCTGTTCGGCGGTGAGACCGAATGCTTCAAGAATCGGGATGATGCCGTAATCATATCCGTTGCTGCCGCTGATCTTGACGATGTCAAGAACGCTGAGTGTTGAGCCTTCGCCTGCAAGGAAGAACTTGAGAACCGGACCGAGCGGTGAAACGATCTGTGCGAGCGTCTTAAGGAAGCCATGAACGTCGCCGTCAGCGAAGCCCCAGTTGGTTCCGGCAAAGGAGCCAACCTTGTTCCATGCACCTGCTGCATTGAGTCTGTCGCGAAGAACGGTTGAAGTTGTCTTTGCGGCAAAGCCCGTTGCGGTGAGGTCAATACCTACGCATGTGTCATCGATGTGTTTGTCATCAATCTTGATGTCAATGTTCTTAACTGCTTCAAGGATCGGGCCGACTGAGTCGCCGCCAAGAAGCGGAACAAGTTTGTCAAGGAGCGTATTGATAAGGTCATTCGTGATGTACTTCTTGGTGATGAAGTCTTTGAAGTTACCCATGTTGGCCTTGCCCATGATGTCATTGATGAGCCAGTCAAGGTTATCTGCGATTATAGCCGCATTCTTCTCTGTGAGAGCGAAGTAGGTTCTGTAATCGTATGCCTTCGGACGGATATCTCTGTTCTGAACGGGGATGTAGCTTACAGTTCCGCCGCCGATGAGCGAGATGATGATATCAATGATCTTTGAAGGATCGTTAATGATTTCGTCGATGAGTGAATCAATCGGTTCACCGAATCCGTCTTCCTTGCCGAGTGCCTTCTTGATTGCTTCAACGTTTTCCTTTGTGAGGATGAGTTTAAGAAGTGTTACGAATGTATCAGCCTTGTCGCCAACGATGTTGACATAGCCTACACCATCGTAAAGGTCATAATCGGTGGTCAATACCGAATCCTTAGTGTCTGCATTGCCGTCGCTGTTCTTGTCAGCGGCTGCATTCTTTGCAAGCTCGATCCAGTCAAGGTCAAGCGAAATGCCGAGTGCATTGCCGTTGATTGCGATGCCGCCGAGAACACTGTTAAGAAGTTCTGCAAGCTCGGTTCCCTTGAGGGTGAGTTGAACGCCTGCGCCGATGCCCGGGTGCATCTTTCCAAGATAGGTTTCAACAACCGAAGCGCCTTTAACACCGATGTTTCCGAGGTTGATGTTGATTGCGATCGGATAAATCGGGTCGATGAGCTTGATGAGGCTATTAACCGGAGCAATGAGGTTCTGAACGATAACTGCAACGTTGTCGTTACCGATTACATAGCAGAGGTTTGCAAGAATGTCAAGTACACTTGCAATCGGCTTATCAAGAATGTCGTCCACTCTTGAAAGAAGCTGTTTAAGAATCGGATAGATTGCGCTGTTATGGTTATTTTCAACTGCATCGGCATATTCGGCCTGAGTCATAGCGTCGGCACCGAGGAGTTCAAGCAGCGGAATAATTGCATAGTTGTAACCGTTACCGCCCATGATTGCGACTTCGTCGAGAGCGGCAATGTACTTGCCGTTATGTTCGCCGGTTGCTTCAAATTCTGCTCTTTCGGTTCCGCCCATGAGGATGAGAGCGAGTACACCGTTGAGCGGCTGAAGAAGGTCGCTGAGAAGGTTTGTAAGGTTATTGATTGCAGTGTTTGTGTTTGCTGCTTCAATGCCCCATGCATACGGAATTGCTTCCATAATTACGTTACCTTCGCTGTCCTTTTCAACATTGCCGTTTTCGTCGGTCTTAGCACGGCTGTGAGCTTCAAGAACTTCGGTCCATGTTGTTGCGGAGCCGATGTAATCCTTGAGAAGGCTGCCGAACGGTGAAGCTGCGAATGCCTTCGGTGAAATGTCAAGGTCTGTGAGCGTTGTAAGATCTCTTACATAACCGAGAACCTTTTCAATCGTTTCATCCGGAAGACCGGCAAGAAGTTTAACAACGTTCCAAACGATTGTATCGCCGATGCTGTCTTTAAGGATCATGTTATAAACAAGTTCCTTAACGCTTGAAGCGTCAATCGTCTTGATGAAGCTGAAGATTACCGGAATGAGTGAATCAAGGCTTTCAAGAGCGGTGTTAAGCTGTTTGTGAGCGTCTGCGCTTGAATAGGAGATTGCTTTCTTTTCAAACGGAAGCGGCTGGTTGTAAGTTTCGTACTTAACAAGGTGCTTGTTAAGAAGAGTTACAAGAACGTCTGCGATTGTGTTTTCCTTGCCTGCAAGTGAAAGAACGATCTTTCCGACATCTGAGTTCTTGTCAAGCTTGAGAAGGTCGGCAAGAATGTTGAGGAAGTCGGTTGTGAGTACGTTCGAGAGAACGAACATGATCGTATCGCCGAGTTCGGTGTGCCACTTGTTTGCATCGGTTACATTAGCCACACAGCCGGTTGCCGGATCGTCAACCTTGATTGCAGCCTTTGCAAGTGAAACGAAGAAGTTCGAATCGAAAGCCTTAACAATGTATACCGGAGTGCCGTCTGCGTTAGTGAGCGGTTTTCCGTCTTCGCCGGTGATTGCAATGTTGCCAAGGAAGCCGTTGAGAAGTTCAACAAGGTTTGCACCTCTGTTGCCTGCAATCTGAAGAAGGTCGGTGAGACCGTAGCCCTTGCCGTTGATCTTAATGAGCGAAGCAAGGAGGGTGTCAATCTGATCTCTTGAGATTACGCCATTAAGAGCGTCAACGATTCCAAGTACCGGTGAAAGAAGGTTCTTAAGAACACGTTCAACATTGTCGTTAGCGATGAAATATGAGAGATTTGCAATCACTGTAAGAAGGGTTGTGAACGGAGCGTCGCAAAGCTTGTCAACAAGGTCGAATACATAGCCGACAGTCTTGTCAACTGCTGAAACTGCGCTCATTGAAGCGTAATCCTTAGCTTCGGTGAAGGTTACGCCGAGTTCGGAAAGACCGAGTGCGGTGAAGAGCGACTTAATAACGTTGCTGTAAGCGTCGTTGCCCTTGAGGGTTACGCCTTCAACAGCAAGGTTGATGTTCTGACCGCGGAGAATGAATGCAAGAACAGATTCAAGCGGAGTGAGAAGGTCAAGAATTGTTCTGATGAACGCCGACTTGCTGTTAACACCGGTGAAGATGTTATCAACAGTGACGATTGCGTTGCCTTCTTCGTCATTTTTGCCTGTCTCGTGGCTGTGTGCTTTGAGAACGTCTGCCCATGTTACGCCGACTTTTTCGTCTGCCGCAGCAACATCAACATAAGCGATGAGCTGTGCGTTTCTGGTTGCCTGAGCGAATGCCTTCGGTGCAAGATCAATTCCGAGAAGTTCGTTAAGAGTCTTAACAAGATCTGCGGAAAGGGCACCGCCGAGTCCCTTAACAAGGGCGCTCGTGATGGTTCCCATCATCTTATCGGTGAAGACGTTTTCGTTGAGGATCCAGCTTACGAATCCGTCAAGTGTTCCCTTGGTTTCGCCGGTGAGTGTTGCAGCATACTTATCAATGATGTTCTGTTCTGCTTCTGCCTTTGTCGGGTCGCCGACAAGGTCAATAACAACCGGGAATGCCTTCTTAATGACTCTGTCAAGAGCCGGGATTGCGTTGTCAAGGTCCGCGTTGTCCCAATCGACGTAGCCAAGATACTTGTAAACCATTGCGAAGGTTTCAACGTTATATCCGCCCGTAAGGATGAGAACGATTGAACCAACAAGGTTCTTAATCGCCTTCGGATCGTTAAGGATATCGGAGATAAGGTTCTTAATATCTTCGGGAAGGTTTGCATCCTTGATGAGAGCTTCAACAAGGTCTTTGATGTTCTTGCTGTTTTCATCGGTGAGAACAACATTGAGAAGAGTTACAAGAGCGTTTGCCGGATCGCCGGATACGTTCTTGAGGTTCTTGCCTTCATTAAACTGATACTTATCATCATAAGCCTGAGAGGTTCCGTTGTAAACGATGTTGCCTTCGGCATCTCTCTTAGCCATCTGAGCGGCGATTGCGTTCCAATCAAGGTCAAGTGAAAGCTTGATTTCGGTTTCGCCGATCTTGATGTTTGCGATTGCTTTGTTAATGAAGTTTGCAAGTGCGTCGCCGGAGATGTTTACGCTGATCTTTCCGGCAACAGCGTCGGGAGCCTTTGTTCCGAGATAGGTCGAAACAATCTTGTCGGCCGACATATCGATTGCAATTGCAATCGGGTATACCTTATTGACTTCCTTGAGAAGTTCGTTAACAGGAGCAAGAAGGTTATCTGCTATAGTGTTAATTCCGTCGGAGCCAATGAAGTAGAAGATGTTTGCAAGTCTTGTGAAGAGTTCACCGACCGGTTTTTCAAGGATAGTGTCGATCTCTGAAAGGAGAGTATCGAGGATATACTTGAGTGATGAGCCCTTGGTCTTGACGTATGCGTCATACTGATCCTGAGTCTTAAGGTTCTTAACGCCGAGTGCTTCGAAGAGCGGGATGATTGCGGTGTTGTAACCGTAACCGCCGGTGATTCTGATGTCGTTCTTACCTTCAACAACATCTTCAAGAGCGATGATCGGTTTTCCGGAAAGAAGAATCTGGAATACAACGTCAACCGGAGCAAGAAGGTCGCAAGCGAATGCTACGAGATCTTCCTTGGTCTTGATACCCCAATCGAACTTGCTGTTCATTCCGACAGCCTGTTCGTCGGTGTAAACCGGAGTCTCGCCGTCTGCTTCATAAACAAGCTTGCCGTTTTCGTCAACCTTCTGTTTATAAACCGGAGTGAGCTCATAGGGCTTAGCGTTTTCGCCTTCGCCGAAGGTTACTGACGTTTTACCGGTTTCTTCTGAGAAGTAAGTCTTCTTGTTTCCGTCGTCGTCAATATAAGTGTACTTATACTGACCCTTGGAGTACTTCTCTTCAACTTCCTTCCAGGTCTTTGCGTCGCCGATGAATTCGCCGAGCTTGCTTCCGAACTTAGCGGATGCCTTGAAGGACTGCGGGTCAAGGTTAAGGTCAAGATTTGTAAGTTCTCTTACATAACCGAGGATACTGTCAAGATCCATGCCTGCAATTGCAGGAACAAGCATATTGACAACAAGGTTTGCAAGATCCTGATCTGCAACAAGGTTGTTGATCATTGTCTTAAGGTCGCCGATGCTGGTCATTGAAAGAACGCTGACAAGAATCGGGTCAAGAGCAGTGATAACATTTGTTGTGTTTTCGTGGTCAAGACCGCCGAAGTATTCGGCTACCTTTGTCTTATCAAGGTCAGCCTGAGCCACACGCTTATAGCTGATTGAGTAATCATTGACAAGCTTGAGAATAACATCAATGAGGTCATTCTGCTTGTTTGCAAGCGAGAGAAGTGTTGAACCGAGGTCGGTTGTCATGTCAACACCTGCGGCCTTGAAGACAATCTTAAGGAAGTCTTCGGAAAGAGCCGTTGTGAGGATGTACATGAGTGTATCCGCAGGATCAACAGTCCAGCCGGTTGCATCCTTACCGATATTATCCATGCTGTATGCCGGATCGGTAACTGTGATTACATACTGTGAAAGTTTCTTGAAGAAGTCAGCCGGAAGAGCCTTAACGATATAAGCGTCTTCATCGTCTGTGCCGTTCTTCTTAACAACGATTCCGTCAAGAATGCCGTTGATAAGTTCAACAAGTTTTGCACCGCCGTTGTCACCGATGGTGAGAATGTCGGTCAAACCGTAGGAAACCTTATCATTGATCTTGATGAAGCTCTTGAGAACTCTGTCAAGTTGCTGCCTTGAAACAACTGCTTCAAGTTTATCAAGGATTCCGAGAACAGGTGAAACAAGGTTGCTTACAAGAGCCGAAAGGTTGTCGTTAGCAATGAAGTAGCTGAGGTTGCCGATTACAACAAGGAGTGTTGTGAACGGTTTTGCGCAAAGCGAATCAACAATGTTGAAGAGATATCCGACAACGTTTTCAATTGCTTCGTTTGCGTCAGCTGCATCCTTGAGTGTTCCGCCGATCTGGCTTCCGCCAACGCCGAGTGCTTTGAAGAACGGGTTGAGTGCGTTATCATAAGCGTTACCTGCTACAAGCTTAATGCCGTTGATGTTGAATGTAAGGTTTTCGCCCTTGAGTACAAAGTTGAGAACCTTATCAAGCGGCTTGAGCATTGCAAGGATAAGACTGATGAAGCTGTCTCTGTCGGTTACGCCCCAGTTGAAGGTCTTGCCTTCGTGTGCGGCGGCAACTTCTGCCCATGTTTCGGCACCGGAGATGTACTCGCTGAGTTTTCCGTTGCCTGCTGCTGCGGCGAATGCCTTAGGAGCAAGGTCAATGCCGAGAAGGTCATTGATTGTCTTGCAAAGGTCTGCGGTAAGAGTAGTTCCAAGAGTCGGAACAACTGCTGCGATGAGTTTTTCGAAGGTTGCTTCGTTGAAGATCTGGTCTTCAAGGAGCCAGTCAACAACCGACTTGAGCGTTGCGTTGTCACCAACGTTTGCTGCAATCTTGTCAAGGAGCGTTGCGTTTTCAGCGTTTGCCTTTGAAGCGTCGCCGAAGAGTTTGACAACCTTCGGAACAGCTCTGCCGACAATCTTGTCAAGCTTTGCAATTGCAGTGTTAAGGCCGTCCTTATTATAGGAAGCGAGTGCAAGCTTTTCAAAGATCTTGTAGACGAATTTCTTAGCAGTAACCTTATAGTTTCCGGTGAGGACAACAACAACTACGCCGATGATCTGTTCGATTGCATCCGGGTTGTTAAGGATTTCAAATACTACGTCCTTGAGATCCTTGTCAAGAGTATCCGGAATAAGCGACTGAATGAGCTTTGCAAGTCCTTCGGTGTTTTCCGGAGTGAGAACTGTCTGGAGAAGAGTGATGAAGGTATCAACTTCGTCACCGACAATGTTGTTAAACTTCTTGTTGGTATCGGTCGGTACCATCTTTGTTTCAGTCTTCTTGAGTTCTGCTCCATTAATATTCTGCTGTTCGGGATCTTCGGTTGCAGCCATCATAGCAGCAATCTTGTTCCAGTTAAGGTCAAGCGAAAGGTTGATGGTGTTGTCGCCAATCGTGATTTCGTTAATGAGACCGTTAACGATGTTTGCAAGGTCGGTACCCTTTGCGTTGAGGGTGATACCTGCGGCAATGTCCTTATGCTCCTTGCCGATATAGGTCTGGAGGATCTTTCCGTCCTTCTTGCCGATTTCGGAAGCGTCGATGTAGATTGCAAGCGGATATACCTGGTCAACCTTTTCAGCGATTGTGTTAATCGGAGCGATGAGGTTCTGAGCAACGTGGATAATGTCGTCTGAACCGATGAAGTAGAAGATGTTTGCAAGCTTCTTGAGGAGGGTTGCAACGGGCTTGTCATAAAGTTCCTTAACAAGACCTACAAGAGTATCAAGGATATACTTGATATCCGATCCGTCGTTAGCCTGTGCAAGAACGTCATACTCAGCTTCTGTTATCGGGTTAATGCCGAGTGCTTCAAAGAGCGGGATGATTGAGAAGTTGTATCCTCTGCCGCCGTTGAGTCTGATGTCGGCTCTGTTTCCGGTCGGATCTTCAAGAACGATGATCTGTTCGCCGGAAAGGATAACTCTGAGAAGTACATCAAACGGAGCAAGAAGGTCACAAGCAAGTTTGATAACGTCTTCAACCGACTTAATGTTCCAGTCGAAGGTGCTGTGCATTGCCTTAACGTGGCTGCCGTTTTCCATCTTAGCGGTAAGCGGATATTCAACCTTATCTTTGCCTTCGCCAACTGTGTACTTGGTTTCGGTTGCGCTCGGTGAATAGTAGGTCTGTTCCTTGCCGTTGCCGTCTGTATAGGTGTATACGTACTGGCTGTAGTTAGCTTCGATCTCTGACCATGTTGCGCCCTTCGGTACGTCGAGGAAGTCAACAAGTTCACTGCCAAACTTATTCTTGAAGCTCAGCGGATCAAGCTTAATGTCAATGTTCGTGAACTCTGCAACATAGCCGAGGATCTCGTTAATGTCAACATCCGGGTTCTTTTCAAGTCCTGCAAGGACCGGAACAAGAGCGTTCATGATGAGATTGCCGAGGTCGGCGTTTGCAACAAGTTCGTTAACAACTTCTTCAAGGGTCATGCCGTTCTTGATGAGGCCGACAACTGTCGGAACAAGCGCATCGATAGCTTCGATTGAGCTTGCAATGTTTTCCTTTGTGAACGGTTCCTTAGGTTCAACTATGACCTTTTTGATGTCGTCACGGGTATAATCGTCATACTTAACATTATAGTTGTTGAGAAGCATGAGGATGATGTTGATAATCTTATCTTCGCTGCCTGCAAGGTTCTGAATAACGGTTGCAAGCGGTGTGCCGTCCTTGATGTCTGCTGCCTTGCAGATGAGAGCAAGAGCGTTCGGAGTAAGAATGCTGCCGAGAACATACATAAGAACGTCTGCCTTCTGTGCGCTCCATGTTTCGGTAATATTTCCGATGAACTTCGGATCCTGAGCTCTCTGTTCGGCTGTGATATCTGCGCAGTCAATGACGTGTTTACTCATATCTACGAAGAAGTCCGGAGCAAGAATCTGAATAACCTGAACACTTACGCTGCCGTCCTTAACAATAAGACCGGAGAGTTTTTCGTTAGCAAGCTTAACGAGTGCTTCGCCCTGGTTGCCGGCAATGTTTTCAATGTCGTTAAGATCCATGTTGATGTACTTCTTAAGAAGTGCGTTAACATCATCTTCCGAAACGATTGCCTTAACGATGTTAAGGATTCCCTTGATCGGGCTGAGAACATTCTTGATAACGGTGCTTACGCCGTCGTTTGCAATGAAGAATGATGCAGAGCCGAGAAGTTCAAGTACTGTTGAAATCGGGCTGTTGCCAAGTTCGTTGACGAATGCGAAGAGTGCGTCAACAATTTCTTTAAGCATATCGTTTGCGCTGTCAAATTTGCTGTCTTTTCTGATTGAAATTCCGAGAGCCTTTGCAAGCGGAACGATAGCATTTTCATAAGTGTTTACACCTGTGAGCTTGAGATTGTCAGTGATAATTGTAATTTTTTCGCCTCTGAAGAGGAAGTCAAGAACCGGAGCAAGAACTCCTGTGAGTTCATAAACAACGTTCAGGAACTGAGTTCTGTTGGTGATGCCCCAAGCATAAGTCGGGATTACCGAAGTCTTATGAACAGGATTTTCACCGTCGGTCATAACTGCCTTGAGTTCATATGCACCGTCCTCAGCCACAACAGCCTTGCCGTCAACAAAGTTAACTTTCTTGCCGCCGAGGTCGCTTGAAGCGTCGGTGTAATTTGCAGTAATGTCCTTATTATCTGCGTCCTTGCCGGTTACATAGGTGTAATTATAAACGGTGTCGTGCTTTGCAATGTCTGCCCATGTGAGAGCATCCTTTGCTGCCTGAGTAACCTTTCCGTCTTCGCCAACGTTGCCTTCAACGCTCTTATCAATGTAGCTTTCGAAGAAGCTGTTGAGAGCGTGGCCTTCAATCATGAAGCTTGCCGGAGTAAGCTCTTTCTTAAGAAGGATGTTGACAACCTTGTTGATTGTTTCAAAGGTTGAGTTATCCATTGTTCCGAATACGCCTGCGAGCAAGCCGATAAGCTTGTTCATAACGTCATCGTTGAATGCAAACTTCTTAAGGAGATAGTCGATGATGTTTGTAACATCTGCTCCGTCGCCGAGATTCTTGTAAATGTCGGCAACAAGTTCATTCGGGTTATCCTGAGAAGCAAGAATTTTGATAACCTTCGGAACAGCTCTTCCGATGATTGCGTCAATCTTTTCGATTGAGGTTGTGACTGTTTCACGGCCGCTGTAATCAACGCCCTTGTAATCGGTCTTAGCATAGCCAAGATACTTGAAGATCATCGGGAAGACATCAGACTCGCCGTTTCCGTTGAGAAGCTTGATGATTGTGTCAACAAGCGTTGACGGATTGTTGATTGCCTTTTCAAGAATACCGCGAAGTGTATCATCTTCGATTGTGTTGATGTCAAGGCCAACAAGATCAAGGATAGCCTGAATGTTGTCTGTTGTAAGAAGCATTTCGGTGAGAGCGATGAGAGTATCTGCCGGGTCACCGGTGATGTTCTTGCCCCAAGGTTTGCTGTCAATTGCATCCCAGTCTGTGTCAACTGCCGAAGGCTTATAGATGATCTTTCCGTCTTCGCCGAGTTTTGCGGTTTGGGCTGCAATGTCTTTGAAGTTGATGTCAATGTCAAGGTTCTTCAGGTTCTTCTTGACGATTGAACGGATGAGGTCTTCAAGAGTTGTTGCGTCAAGATTGATGTTTACGCCAACGGTTGCATGGTTGGCTTCAACGTCCTTGCCGGTGTAAAGCTTGAGAACTTCTGTTCCGTCAGCAATGGCCTTAAGGTCAACTGTTACGGATACCGGAAGGATACCCTCAACTGCCTTGATAAGTTCGCTTATCGGAGCGATGAGGTTTGAAACGATTGTTGTCAAACCGTTCTTGCTGATTGTGTAAGAAAGGTTTGCAAAAATCGAAAGGATGTAAGTTACAAGATTGTTTTCGTTTGCGTCAACAACGCCGAGAATTGCTTCAAGGATATAAGCAAGCGGGCTGCCGTCGCCTTCAAGTGTCTGTTCATACTCAGCCTGAGTTTTAACGTTCTCAACGCCGAGTGCCTCAAGGAGCGGGATAATTGCGTAGTTGTAACCGCTGCCGCCCATGATGTTGATTTCTCTGAATGCGCCGATTGATGTGCCGTATTCGCTTCCGTCAAACTGATATACGCCGCCGGCGAGGATGAGTTTGAGTACGAAGTTAAGCGGCTTAAGGAGATCGGTAATTGCTTTGATGAGCGTTGCCGAATTGTTAACGCCCCAAGCAAAGTCGCTCTTAACCTTTGAAGCCTGAACATCTGTATAAACAGTGTTTCCTGCCTCGTCCTTAACAATGTTGCCGTCCTTATCCGTCTTCGGTTCAAAGACCTTTGTGAGGTTATAAACCTTTTCGCCTGCCGCTGCCTTGTAATCGGCTGCAACTGCGGTAACGTTGCCTTCTGCGTCAACCTTAACATGAGTGTCGGTTGCTGCGCCGAAGAAGGTTGCGGTTTCAGCCTTGGTGTCGGCTGTTGCTTCCTTAATTACATAAGTAAATTCATACTTGGTGTAATACTTAGCAACGTCTGCCCAAGTGAGGTTGTTGATTGAAACATAACCTTCGGTGCCTTCCGTCTTGCCGTTATTAACTGCAGCAAGAGCAGCGTTAATGTAGCTTGCAAGTGCGGGTGAAACGGTTGCGTAGTATGCCGGAGTGAGCTTAATGTCAACTCCAACGATATCTTTGACATATCCGAGAACATCGGTTACGGTCTTCCAAGTCTTTTCATCCATGTTGCCAAGGAGACCGACAAGGAGATCAACAACTGTGTTTACGATGTTGTCATTATAGAGATACTTAGAAACAAGTTCGCTTACGCTGCCCATTCCGACAATGTCAAGAACCGGATTGATGAGTGAGTCAAGAACGGCAATAGCGTTCGTTGTCTCTTTATAGGTTACGGTGCGTTCACCTTCTGCTTGTGCTTCTGTTGCATACTTAATTGCAGTCTTCTTAAGAGCCTCTGCAGGATCCTTGATTGCCTTGTATTCAACAACATACTTGTTGAAGAGTTTGACAAGGATTGCAACAACGCCTTCAGCAGCACCTTCTGATGTGAGATTTTCAATGAGCGTTTTAACAAGTGCAGCTGCGTCTGCTGTGTTGATGAACGAGCCGAGAACGTTGTCTTTAAGAACAAAGTCAAGAAGTTCAACAACAAAGTATTCAGCTTTGCCCTTGATGGTTGTAATCTTTCCGGATTCAGGAACAACACCGGTAACCGGTTTGCCGTCCTTATCAACGATTGTTCCGTCGGAACCGATAAGAGTTTCGTCAGCCGATTTTCTTACGGTTGAAACGTTTTCATAATCGCCGAGCATTCCGGCAAGAGTAAGGATCATGTCTGCGCTGAGCTTGAAGTTGATGTTTGCGTTTGCAAGAACACCATTGATTGTTGAGATGAGACCCTTTTCGGTCTTCTTATCTTCGCCTTCACCTGTTACGGTGTCTTCAAGCTTGAGAATGTTGAGGTGAAGTCTTACGCCCTCGTCCTTATAAAGCGGGTCAATCTGTGCAAGGAGTGCGTTGACGAACGCAAGAACGTTTTCAACTGCATTGTAAAGATTGTCGGAACCGAGGAAGTAGAGAACACTTGCGAGATTCTTTGAAATGTAATCAAACGGAGCAAGTGTGATGTTGTTAACAAGGCGGAAGAGTGCGTCAACGATTTCATTGAGCATATCCTTCGAATTGTCGATTGCATCAAATGCGTCTGCTGTCGGAAGTCCGGTGATTCCAAAGGCTTCAAGAATCGGAGCGAGTCCTTCTTCATAACCCTTTGAACCCTTGATTCTGATGTAGCCGTTTCCGGTTGCGTTGTCGTTTGCTACTGTATCGTCGGAATCGTCGCCGTCGATGCTGACCTTCTGATAGGTCTTCTTGTCGCCGTAGTTGACGAGTGTAAGGGTCTTGCCCTGAAGAACAAGCTGAAGAACCGGGAAGAGCGGGTTAAGAATGTCGCCGATGATGTCGATGAATGCGGTCTTCTTAGCGGTGAAGTCTGCTGCGCCGTTGATGCCCCAGTTGTAATCGGTGATTACCTTCGTTGCCTGAATCTTATCGCCGTTCTTATCAAGAACAAATTCAGTCTTATTGTTCTTGGTCTCGGTCTTATAAGAGATTGCAAGAGTGTACTTTCCGTCATCTGCGTAAGTTGCGATTCCCTTGTCATCAATGTTGGCATTCTTTCCGTCAAGACCTGCAACACCGTAGCACTTAGCTGTGATGTCTTCGCCCTTGTCGTCCTTTTCGCCTGTCTTATAAGTGTATTCGTACTTGGTGTACTTATCTGCGATCGCCTTCCACGAGGTATCTGTTCCGATGAATTCGGCAAACTTGCCGGTTCCCTGTGCAAAGCTCTGCGGATCAAGAGTGATGTCTGCAACAATTTCAAGTGCGGTTGAAATTGTGTTGAAGGTCTTTTCATCAATTGAGCCGAGTGCTCCAACGAGGAGAGCGATGATTGTGTTCATCATGTCATCGGTGAATACCATATCGCTGAGAAGGTGTTCAACAATGACTTTGAGACTTGCATTATTACCCCTATCGGTGTTGACCCATGTGAAGAGTTCTTCAAGGAAGTCGGGCTCAGCCTTGGTAATTTTTGCAATTTCTTCGTCAGTCTTGCCATCCTTCTTAGCCTGAGCAACTGCATCGCTATAAGCCTTTTCTCTGCTGTCAGCGAGCATCGATTCGATCATCGGTGAGAGCGCATTGAGTGCTTCACGAAGAACAGTGTCAAGCTTTTCGGGAAGTTCTTTAACCTTACGCTGTGTGTCCTCGTCAAGTTTATTATAAGCGGAGTGATCCGGAGTGATATACTTGCCGTTGAGTTTTGTGTAAGTTACATTGTAACCCTCAAAGAGTTTTGTAAGAATTTCTGCAAGTGAAAGACCGCCGTTGTTGCCGTCAATAAGCTTGCTGAGAATTACAGAAACCATGTCGTCTGTGTTATTGAGGTCTTTCTTAAGAAGTCCTGCAATAGCTCTGACAACTTCTTCGGAAAGAACGGTATCAAGGAGATATACAAGCGAGTCAGCGGTGCTTACGCTGAATGTGTCAACAACATAGCGGCTCTTAACGATGTCGCCCATGGTGTCTTTGTTGTAATCTGTGCCGGCAACCTTAACAAGTTCGTCGTTGGCACCCTTGTACCAATAATATTCCTTAGAGTTATTACGTATCGGGTTAATTGTGATTGTGTGGCTTACATACTGATCAAAGAAGTCTGACTTGAGAGCATCGTTGTTGAAGAGCGGAACTTCATTTCCGTCAGCGTCCTTAACTTTGATTCCTGCAAGGATACTGTTGAGAACTCTGATGATGTTTGATCCGTTTTCACCTGCAATGCCGGTGATTTCCTTGATTGTGTATGACTTATAGTTTGTAACATTTCCGTCCTTATCGGTTTCAGTCTGATCCTTACCTGCGCCTTCGGGCATATAATCGCCGATTACAGGATAGAGAGCCTTACCGATTGCCTTTTCAACCATATCGCCTATAACGGGATATGCAAGGTCAAGAAGAGCAAGTACCGGTGAAAGGAGGTTTGTGAGAACGGTCTGGATACCGTTAGATGCGATGAAGTATGAAAGCTTCGGAAGGAGTTCAAGGATATATTCGAACGGTCCGTCGCAAATGCTGTCAAGTGCCTCAAAGATCGGGTCTGTGATAGCGGTAAGCGTTGTTTTGCTATTCTTTGCCACCATGTAAGCTCTCGGTTCAACAAGTTTTGCTGAATCTCTCTTTACAAGAACCTGAAGAAGCGGAAGAATTGCGTTTTCATATCCTGTGTTACCCTTGATTTCGATGATGCCCTTGCTGTTTTCTTCGTTAGCAAGAACCTTGATCGATTCGCCTCTGAAGAGGAAGTTGAAGACAAATTCAAGCGGAGTTACAACGCCTGCAAGAATGTCAACAAATGCGTTCTTCTTGGCTTCAAAGCCTTCTGCCGAAGTGATGCCCCAATTCTGGGTATCCGGATCAAAGACTGACATTGTGCGAACAATTGCGCCGTCGTCGTCCTTCTTAGCTTTCGGAACGCCGTTTGCTGCATCAGCCCAAACAGCTCCGTCCTTATCGGTTGCCTGTTCAAAGCCGTACCAAGTCTTTCCGTCTGCTGTGAAGCTTCCGGTTGTTGCATCGGCAAGTTCAGTCTTGCTGTACTTATATTCCGGAGTGTAGTTGTAAACGGTTTCGTCCTTATCGTTCTTGCTTTCTGTTACGGTGTAGGTAACATACTTGTAAGTCTTATAATGGTCAGCAATTTCTGCCCAAGAAACAACGTGTTCGGTTGTCTTGAAGTCTTCGCCGTCCTTAACCTTTTCCTGTTTTGTAACCTGCTTGCCGTTTTCGTCAAGAGCTGCGGTGAGATCCTTTGTTACACCGTCAATTTCGGCCTTCTTGAGGTCTGCCGAATTTGACCAGTATTCCTTATTGGTGTCATAGGTGTACTTGTACTGAGTCTCATAGACATAGTCACGGCCTGTGCCTGTTTCTCCGCCCTGTGCAGCGTTATAAGCTTCCTGAAGAACCTCTTTAAGCTTAGCCGATGTTGAAGCTTCGATGAATGCCTTCGGAGTGAGGTCAACGCCGACGATATCCTTAACAAGCGGAAGAACGGTGCTGAGCGTTCCTTCAAGGTTTTCGCCGCCGAGAAGTCCGATGAGTGCGCCCATAAGGGTGCTCATGGTCTTGTCGTTGAAAGCGTATTCCTCAAGGAGAGCGTGAACGATGTCCTTAACGCTCATGCCATCGGTGATTGAAACTTTTCCGAGAAGTGTCTTGAAGGTTTCGTTTTCTTCAAGCATCGGAGCAAGCTGCGGGATTGCGGTGAGGAGTGAAAGGTCAAACTTTCTGATTGCACGGCGAAGCTTACGTTCGGTAAGAGCTGAGCCGTCCATATAAGTCTCATAGAGATAATCGATCTTATCGAATGAGAGATATTCAAGAACCATGGTGTTAACATCATAGTCGTTGAAGTAAGTCAGAAGAACCTTGAAGATTACATATCTGTTTTCGCCGGTTACGGCATCAAGGATAGTCTTGACTGTTGAGCCTTCGGAAAGATCAAGGTCAGGAGCAACTGACTTGAGAATGGTTTCAAGAGTGGTTCCGCCAAGGATGGTTTCAGAAACAATCTGAATGAGGGTGTCTGCACGGTTTGCAACAACGCCCTTAACGTAATACTTACCGTTGTTTTCGGTTGCGGTAAATACACGTTTTGTTTCAACATCCTTGATTGTGCAGGTCTTTGAAACGATATCTTTGAAGAGACCATTAACCGAAATACCGATGTCGATTTTATTCTTTTCAAGGATCTTACTGATAAGGTCTTCAAGTCCCTTTGCGGTGAGGAAGGTGTTGATGAAGCTCTTGATGTTGTCAACGTTTGCAATGCCGTTCGGCGTCATAACGTTTTCATTGATGGTCTTGAAGAGCATCTTATAGATGTCAAGAGCAACATATTTATTTCCGTTTGCTTCAACTTCCTTCTTGGTAACATCGTTAACGAGGTCAACAAGTGAAGTGAGCGGAGCGATGAACTGTTCAACTGCCTGAGCAAGACCGTCGCTGTAAACGAAGAATACAAGCTGCGGAAGAAGGTCAACGATGGTTCCGACCGGCGAAGAAATGATCTTCATAATAAGCTGGTCGATATATCCAACGATGATTCTTGTAAACTCAGCGTTGTCAAAAATCTTTTTACCGGTCTTTTCATCAGTTCCTTTTACCGTTGCGTCATCAAGCTCAGCCTTTGACTTGATGTTGTCAATTCCGAATACTTCAAGAAGCGGAATAAGGAAGCGGTCGTAGCCGTCGCCTGCGCTGATATAAACGCCGTCAAGGATTATAAGGTCGTCTTCGGTGAGAAGAACTCTGAGAATCGGAGCAAGCGGAGTAAGGATGTTTGTGATGAGAGAGATAACGTCGTCATAGTTGCTGATTCCGAAGCTTCCTGTGTCCGGAAGTTTAACTTCGTATTCTTTCTCATACTTGCCTTCTTCAACTTTGTAAATAACGTTGCCTTCAGCGTCCTTAAGCGGAATCTTGTTTCCGTCGTCGTCAAGCGTATAGTTGCCTTCAGCATCCTTTTCATAATCCTTCGGAATCTTGTTTCCGTCTTCATCAAGAGCGTAAACCGGGATAAGCTTGTTGTCCTTGTCGAGCTTATAGATTTCCTTGGATGTCGGATCAAATGCAACTCTGCCGGTAACATTGCCGTCAGCGTCTTTAACTTCGTAATAGCTGTATCCGTCGCCCGAAAGAATATCGGCTTCCTTGATATCGGTGAGGTCAGCAACCTTAACAACCTTGAACTTGTTGTAAGCGTCTGCCCATGAATTGCAGCCTTCGAAGTACTTATCAATTGCCGAATTCTTAACACCCTTGAATGCTTTGAGGGTAAGGTCAACTCCGTCAATGAGGCTCGGAAGCTTATCGATAACCATTCCGATTGTTTCGTTCGAGCCGATTGCCGAAACAAGGAGAGTCATGAGCTTGGTTGCAAGACCTTCGGTAAATACAGTTTCGCCGGTCTTTTCGTCCGTAACGGTTCTGTCTTTGAAGAGGCTTGCAATGAGGTTCTGAGCCATCTTTTTAACATTTTCGCCGGAGAGGTCAAGACCTGCAAGAGTGCCCTTAAGTGAATCAATCTTGTCAAGGAACGGAATAACTGCCGGAATAACCGCTTCAAGGAGTGAGTCGATATCCGAAGGAAGCTTGTTAAGCTTATCCTTGTCGATTCCGATAGTTTTATAATCGATCGGATCGGCATTCTTGATATCGTCATAATTCTTCTTGTCGGTTCTTGACGGTTCATAAGTTACGTCATACCAGGAAAGAAGGTCAATAAGAAGTCTTTCAACAGCTTCCGGATCGTTGAATACGCCGTTAACAAGGGTTGCAAGAAGTGCGTCTGTGTTATCAAGCGATGTTCCGTCGGTCGGAGCGTACTTCGAAAGATCGAAGTCATTCTTGAGAAGACCCTTGAGAAGGTCAAATACGCCGTCGGTGAATACGACCGTGTTAAGGATTTCAAGAAGTACCGATTCACGGTCAACAGTGTATTCAGTTGCCTGAACTCTGTTGATTTCGCCTGTCGGCTTGCTGTTGACGTTCCTTGTAATCGTTACCTTTGCAACATACGAAGCGGAAATTTTATTTCCGTTGCTGTCGTCTCTTTCCGGGTTCCACGAGCAAGCGGCAAGGTCATAGAAGATGGTATCGCTGATGATTGACGAAAGCGGAGTTTCGTTAATCTTAACGCCGTCAATGAACTGCCAGATAATGTCAAGGAGCGTGTAGTCCTGGTTAGCGGTGTCGTCGTTCTGTGCGGCTCCGCCGGCTGCAGGAGCTTTTGCCGGTGCTTTTGCACGAGCCTTTGCCGGTGTTGCTGCTGCTGCTTCTTCAGGAGTTTTGATGAAGTTTGCAACAACGTTATTGCTGCTTTCGCTTTCCTCAATGATATTGAGTGCATAAGCTGCTGTTGCGGCAAGAACTGTCGGCTGCTCTTCGGCGACAAAGCTTGTTGTTGCAATGCCTGCGTCTGCATTTGACTTCTTGATTGCGTTTCTGAGAAGATCCTTAATAGTATCAAGAAGGTTTATGCTGTAGATCTTATCAAGTTTTTCTGTGATTGTTGTGATCGGAGCAAGAAGGTTTTCTGCAATTCCGTCAAGAACGTTACTCTGAAGAGCACGTGCAAGATACGGAATAATTGTTGCAATTGTTGAAACCGGTCTTGCGCAAAGCGAATCAACGAGTGCAAAGATTGCGTCGGTGAGGCTTGTGAGCATAATCTTGAGATTATCGTCTGCATTGCCTCTTACGCTGTCTGCGCCGTAGATGGCTTTATCATAGGATTCATAATCCTTATAGAATGTTTTAAGATACGGTGTGGTATCATTTCCGTTTGCATCCTTACGGTTAAGCTTGCTTACTGCAAGAGCATTGAGAAGCGGAAGGATAACACTGCCATAGCCCTTAAGACCACGAATGTTGATCTTATCATAGATTGTGAGATTTCCGCCGGTGAGAAGGAGTTCAAAAATTCCGTGGAACGGAGCAATGATACTCCAAATGAAGTCCACAAAGCCTTCACGGGTTGTGATGCCCCATGCTGCATGAACACGAACTTCCTTAAGCTGTTTGGAAGTATCGTCAACCATTTTGGCATCTCTTCCGTCACCGGATTCGGTATAGACGTTACCTTCCTTATCGACCCAAAGGAGATTGCCTTCAGCGTCCTTGGCCTGTGTCTGAGCGAAGGAAGCGGAAACTTTGACTGCGCCCTTCGTTGTTTCTTCACATTTGCCAATGATTTCGCCGTTCTTTGCAACGGTTACAAACTCGCCGTCAAAGCTGTTATCTGCCGAGTAAACCTTGGTTGTCTTTTCGTCGGCACCCTTTCCGGTGGTATATGTATAAACATATTCCATGTACTGAGCGGCAACCTGATTCCACTTGAGCTTTTCAAGTGTTGTCTTCTTTTTGGCTGTTTCATTGTACTTGTTAAGAGCACCGGTGATAAGACTGCTCATTACATCGCCGGAGTCGGCAAAGGTCTTCGGGCTGATGTCATATTCGGTTGCGCCCTGAAGAATCTTTACAACAAGGTTAACAACCTGTGCGTTGTTGTCGCTTCCGAGTGCGTTGAAGAGAAGCGAAACAACGTTATTGATGTTATCGTCTTTATAGAGATAGTTATTGAGAAGCTTGTCAACAACATTTTCAAGGGTAAGCTTGCTTTCTTCAGTGAAACCAAGCTGAGCAAAGAAGCCGTTTTCGTCCTTAAGAAGGTCGCCTTTGAAAAGGTCAAGAACGGTTCCCACAAGGCTGTCAAGGTTATCAATAGCGGCAGAAGTCTTAACACGTGAAATTTCAGAAACATCTGTGCCTTTTGCTTTTGCTTCTCTGACTTCTTCAAGGGTCTTGTAACCGCTGTCTTCATAGAAGTCGTAATGTCTTTCACCTTCGATGTTGATAAGTTTGATGGCTTTTGCCTCGTTAACCTTATAACCGGTTACAAGCGAAACAATAACGTCAACAAGAACTTCGGGGTTATTGAAAACGTTTGTGATAATAACGTCAAGAAGTTCTGCTTCATCGGTGTTCTTATCGGTGAGGTCATAGCCGAGGATATTGCCGAGCATCTTCATGATGGTTGTGTTTTCATCAATGAAGTCGATGATGAACATGAGAATTTCAGCGCGGCTAACCTTAACCTGACCGGTAGCACTGATGTCAACAAGCTTTCCGCCGCCGGCTGCGGTTCTGTCGCCCGGATCGCCGAGAGCGGCAATCTTTCTGAAGAATTCTTTGAGAACATCCTTACGGATATTTCTTGCTTCGGTGAGTTTTGCGTTCTTATCGGCTGTTGAAATACCTTCTTCTTCGGATTCACGAACAAGCTTCTGAGCTGCAAGTTCCTGAGCGTTGTCAAGGAAGTAGCCGATGCCGAATGAATACTGCTTCTTCTGTTCATCGGTAAGGGTTCCCTGATCATCCTTCGGAGCAAGAACACCGGAAAGATCAAATTCGATTGAACCGACAAACTTGAGAAGTGAATCGGTGAGTGAAAGAACGTCAACCGATGCGGTTACGATGTCGCCAGCAAAGTATGTCTTTCCGTTCATGACGAATGCGTCAAGCTTTCCGTCACCGTCGGTATCGGTGTTGAAGCCCTTGATGAAGTTCTTTTCATCGTCGGTTTCGCCAACAACCCAAACATACTGCATAAGAGCATTCTGGAAGTTCTTCCAGCTGCCGGTTGCAAGCATGTCAATGAGTCCCGAACCGATTCCGTTGAGGTTGAGGTCAAGAATTTCTTCGCCCTGTCTCATCTTCTTGGTTCCGATTCTGTCGGTAAGGGTTGTTACCGGAATAAGAATGTTTGAAAGAAGAGTGGTAAGACCGTCGCCATAAATGAAATATGAGAGAGTCGGAAGTGCGGTTGCAAGGGTTGCAAGCGGATGTGTTGCAAGAATTTCAACAAAGTTGAAGATGTAATTGATGTAAGTTGCGGTACCCTTCTTCATTCCGTCGGAGCTGAACTTTCCGCCCGGAACAACAAGCGCCTTGAATTCTTCGCCGGTAAGAAGCTGAGTCGGAATCTTTTCGGAATCAACCTTTCCGGTGTTCATCTCTTCAAGGAGAGTTTTTCCGTTTTCGCCTGTGGTGGTCTTGAGGTAATCAAGGATTCCGTCAAGGCCGAGAGCGTTAAGAAGGGGAACAAGAACGTTTTCATAACCGTTGTTGCCTTCAATGTTGAGGCCGCCGTCAAAGAGGTTGAGTCCAACATCGGCGGTGAGCATTGCAAGAACGGATGAAAGCGGGCTGAGCATTTCCCAAATACCATCGATAAAGTGGTCCTTCTTCTTGGTGAATACGTTCTGAATCTTATCAATGGCATTTTCGTCTGCAGTGATTGTGTCAAGACCCCAAGACCAACGTGCACTGGTCTTGTCAAAAACCGGTGTTACATCATAAAGCTTTTCTTCGCCGTCAACGGTTGTTTTGTATTTCTTGAGCTGATACGGATAGTCAAGAGCTACCTCGGTCTTTTCGCCGTCAGCGTTCTTGTATTCATAGATGTACTTTCCGCCTTCTGTTTTCTGGTTGTACTGGCTTGAATACTGAGTTCTTACATAAACGGGAACACGATCGATGATCTCTCCGTCTTCGTTATAAACGGGTTCGGTCTTGTCTTCTTCTTCACCGGTTGCTTCGTTGGTAACTTTTTCGGTGAGAAGTTTCGGCTGGCCGTTTTCCATAACAACGTTGCCGTCTTTATCGAACTCGTAGGAGATATAGCTGTGGTTTTCAAAAATCTGATCCCAGGTTACTTCTGTTTTTTCTGTTGTTCCGGTAAGAGCAGCATAAAGCTTTCCGGTTTCGGTATTGAATTCAAGGGTGCTGGTATCAAATCCGTATGTGAGATAACCAAATGCGTTAGTCTTCTCCTTCTGGAGCGGGTGCGGAATGTGAGCCTTTGCTTCAATTCCGGTGCCGTTCTGTTTTGCGGAACCGTCGCACCAATCCTTCCAAAGGAAGCGGCTTACGGTGATGTCAAAGCCGGCGCCCTTAATAAGATTAAGGATAACGTCAACGTTGCTCATTGTTCCGAAGAGCTTTGAAAGAAGGTTAACAAGAAGGTTAATGATGTCATCGGTGAAGAGGTTTTCGTTGATTACCGACTGAAGAAGTTTCCAAAGTCCGTTGCCCGACGTGAAATCATAGCTGATCGGAAGTTCGAGAATTCCTTCTTCGATGAGAGCGGTAACGATGTCCGGTGTTGCCTTCTGGATAACATAGTCGATGTTTTCGATTGCACTTTCAACCGAATCCTTTGTGAAGTGATCCTTGGTCTTTTCCCAATCATATCCCTTGTGAACAATACCGTATACGTCGGTACTCCAAAGGGCATTAACGTCATCGTCACTGAGCTTTTCGTCAAGCTTGTTCATCGACTCATAGAAGTAATTTGTCTTTGAATCGATCTTATAGTCGGTGAGAAGGTCGATAACAATACCGGTGAGAACGTCAACCTTGAGTCCGCCGCCGTCAATGCCTTCGTTAACTTTCTTAACGATGTTGTCAACAATCTTCATATTGCGTTCTCTTGAAGCAACGTCTTCTTCTGTCTGGAAGCCGTTTGCGGAAAGAACAGCCTTGATGATGTCTGCAACGGCTTCAACCATTTGAGTTGAAAGAAGCTGACGAACAAGAGTGATGAGAAGCTGACCGGGAGACGCTTCAAATCTCGTCCACTTGCCGCCCTGTGTTCCGTTTGCGAAGGTACGGGTGGTGTTTACAAGATATGCTCTCTTTGAAGAGTCTGCAGCGATTGAAGCAAGGTCAAGAATATCCATCTTGATATATTCTGCGTTCTTCTTTTCCGTGTCGGTAAGGCTTGAATAGTCCTTGTCAAGGATTGCGGAAAGAAGGTCGTTGAGAAGGGTTTCAATATCAAGATACTTATTGAGGAGACCTCTGATATCAAGAGTAATTGCTCTTGAAAGAATAGGATCTGCAATGTCAAGGAGCTGAAGAACCGGTGAGATAAGGTTCTGAACGGCCTTTGAGAAGTCGCTCGTCTTTACGCCGTTTTCTTCATAAGTGTAAAGGAAGTATGCAATATTCGGAAGTTTTTCGAACAAAACAGCAATCGGAGCTTCAAGAAGTCCCTTCTTATTTCCGTCTTTGGTTCCAACAAGAAGGTCGGTCAAAGCGTCAAAAAGTGCTGTGAGCGGAGAAGCTTTCATTGTTGCCAAACGATTGCCGCCCTTTACTTTGTTCGGGTCGATGTTACCGAAAAGTGCCTTGTTGTACTCGTTCTGAGTCTTCTGAACGGCGCTGTCAAGGCCAAGAGCTTCAAGAATCGGAACAATCGCTTTACCGTAACCGTCGTTACCCTGAATTGTAAGCTCGTCTGCAAGGGTGATGTCTTCACCGCAGATGAGGAGCGAAAGGAGCGGGTTGAGCGGAGCGATGAAGCTTGAAATCATGCTGAAGAAGCTTTCAAGTCTTGCTCTTGCGGTTGTGCTGTCGGTATAAACAATCCATGTCATATCCTCGGGAACAAACATATCGCCCCAAGTCATGTCTTTCATTTCGGTAACTTTAACCTTGGTTTTCTTTCCGTCTGCGTCTGTCTTTGTGTGATATGCTTTTGCAAGGCACTTTTCAAACCATTTTGCAAGCTGAGCATTTGCGAATGAACCGCTACTTGCAATCTTATAGAAGCCGTTCGGAGTTACGTCGATTTCAAGTCTTGCAAGAACGTTGAGAATCTTGGTAATCATGTCGGTTCCGCTGCCGTCGCCGCCAAGAAGACCTCCGAGAAGACCTGTGTCAATTTCATCCGAAAGAACCGGATTACCATCGGCATCTTTGATAACTTTGCCTTCGCTGTCGGTTTTGGGCTTATACTCATGGTCGCCAACAAGAAGCTTCATAAGCCAGTTGATGAACTCATTTGAAACAACAATTTCAATTGCAATGTCTTCAACTGTGTTAAGTTTACCTTCGTTATACTTTTCGATTGCCTTGGGGAATGTTTTCTCAAGCATCGGAGCAAGAAGGTTCATAAGCATCGGAATGAGCGAGGTGACAACCTTGTCTGCGTTTGCAACGGCAAGGTCTGCCTTTTCGGCAAGGTTTGCGCTGTTGCCCTCGTTTTCACTGCCGAGATACTTTTCGAGATAATAGCCCCATTCAAAATTGGTTTTCCATTCGGAACCGCTCTTTGTAAGAAGGGTTTTACCGTTCTTTGACTTGAAGTTGTCGGAATTGTTTGCTACTGTATCGGTATACGGTGTGAAGTCAACGTTGTAATTGTTGAGAAGGCATACAAGAACAGCAAGAATGTTATCTGCCTGACCGTCAAGAATCGGAAGAATAGTGTCAATTGCACTCTTTCCGGTTTCCGGATCCGGAGTGACAAGTCCGTCAAGAAGTCCCTTAACAACATAGAGTGTGCCGTCATTCATCAGCCAACGGAAGAGGGTGAGGAGGGTATCACCCGGGTCGGCATTGACGTGCCATGTTGTCATCCTGCCGTCAAAGCCATCAAAAGTCGATGAAGAAGGTGTGCCGACCGCAAGGAAGCGGTTAACAGGAATTGAAAGCGGAACTTTTCTTGACTGGTTGTTGCCAACCTTATTCTGCGTTCCGTCCTTATCTGTCCAGAGCCACTTGATGAGCGCATCGCCAAAAGCATTGTAAAGTGTCTGAGTGAGAAGTCCGAGATTGTTGAAATAGTAAGTTGTGTTGCCTTCCTTATAGGTTGCGGCATTAGCAACAGTTTTGCTTACAGTTTCGGTTGTTCCGTCAGCATTTGTTCCTGGTTTTCTCATCAAATAGTTTTCAACCGTGTCGTTTGTCGGCTTGGTTGTTGTTGAAGTTGCCTTGATGAGAAGTTGAAGGATTCCGTCAGTACCGCCGGAAAGAGCGGAAGTAAGACCCATTTTGTCAAGGGTATCCTTAAGAAGATCCCAAACGCTGAGTTCGGTTACCTTAATACCGACAGCCGAAATCTTAACCTTTATGTTCTGAAGCTTCGGAACGATCTGGTCATACTCAAGCATTCCGAGGAGGTTCGGAAGAAGAGTAAGAATTGTTTGAACAGGAGCCTTAAAGAGCGTATTGTTCATCCAATAGAAGAGCGGATTGAAAATCAATCTCCAAAAGGTTCTACCGTAATCAGGAAGCCTGTTCGGATTTTCTTTTCTATTGATCTCTATTGCACTTCTAAGCTCGCTTGCGCTTGCAAAGCCGTTCGGATTTGATGCGCTTTTTTCGGTAATTCCAAGAAGCTTATAAAGAGGAACAAACAGTCTGTCATAAAGTGCGTCACCGGTTCCCTCAACAGTAACTTTAGCATTCATAGTACCGAGTTTACCTTGGAAGTCAGTCGCCTCGCCACTGAGGAGCGCACTCAAAACAGGCGCTATACCGATTGCAGATATGGCAAGCGAATTGTAAAAGTCTGTTTCATTATTGATGTGCCATACGGCTTTGGAATCCCAATCGCCCCAATCAACAGGCTTCAAGTTGTTGATTTCATTCTTGTCATCCCTATCCAAACCGGAATTATTCCACTTTTCCTTAGGGGCATCCGTATAGAGTGAAGTAAGCGTTCTACCGGTAAGTACGTTACCGCTACGTTCCCAAGCACCTGCAGTAGCCATGGCTTTCTGAGCCAAAGGATATGAGCCGAGACCCCAATTGCCGTTGAGCGCACCGCCCCATTGAAGCTTGTAGTCGCCTTTATAAGTTTTGTTGTTGACGAAGTCTTTGCTTCCGCTCATGTTCCACTGAACCGGCATCGTGATAAGGAACTGTCGAGCCACGTCCGGAAGGGCAAAACCAAGGTAGAACACCTTAACGGAATCTGTCATTCCAACAACAGCGTCACCGATAAGCGGCATAACAGTCTTGAAGAAAACATCCTGAAGAACACCGCTGAAAAGAACCTTACGAATCATATTGATAAGGAACTCACCGAGTGTTTCAATCTTCTCACCCTTTTTGTGGGTCTTGTTGTTAGCATCAGTATAATCGTATTCCCAGTTGCCAAGACCTTTGACAACGGAGCCGTTTTCATCAGCCTTGGCCATGAGTTCATCAAGGAGAGTACCAATGTCTTTTGAAACGATAATCTTGTCGAGATCCTTAACCGCATCATCCATAAGATTAGCGATGGTTGTAGGATTAATCGTTTTGTTAACAAGACCAACCTCGTTAACAAAAGCAACTATATCATCATAGCTAAGTTTGTTAATTGCAGAAACCCATTTATATCCGCTGATTCCGCTGCCGCCAAAGAGTGCCTGAAGAAGGGCTTTATCTTTGGGGGTTTCACCGGAGTTAAACGTATTAATAGCAGTTCTGAAAGCCGAAGCGTAGTCATTAGCATTTTTTGCATAAGTTCCGGCTTGGGTCCAAAGAGATTCAAGAGTAGCAATTGTAACTTCTTGACCGTCCTTAGTTTTGAAGGAAGTGATTGCACCGTTAATAAAGGTCTTGAAGGAGGCCGGTGTGCTTTCAATCGCATCATAAGCCTTGATAACAGCTTCATAGTTGCTGTAACGGATAGCTTTTCCGCTGCCGCCCTCGCCTGCGTATTTAAGAACAAGCTGAACCTGCTCATAAATTCTGCGTGCAACTCTTTCTTTGATTGTTACAAGATAAGCTGCGTATTCATCAATGCCGTCCGGATAGACTTCCGCATAGAGGTCTGCCTTTGAAGCATTGTTCTTGAGTGCTTCCGCCTGAGAATAAAGTCCATGGAACGTTTCATAATAGGCGGTCATGTCGCCGGTTCTTCTTCCGTCAAGAATGGTTGACTTCATAAGACCGTCGAGCTTTGCCTTGGTCTGATATTCCGAATAGCCTTCAACGTCAAAGCTTACTTTTGTAATCTTTGCAACAAGTTCGTTGTAAAGGGCTTCTGTGATGTTGTGTCTCTCCAGCGAATCAGAAAGAGCATCGGCAACACCGCCGCCGCTTGTCGGAGCATAACGGCTGTCTGAAAACGGAACATAGGAAGTGATGTCCGAATCAATCTTTCCTTGAAGGATAGCTGCTCTTTTGAGGAAGTCCTTAGCCTTTGCTTCGTCCTCCGAACCCGGCCATGCAGTTGCTGCCTCTTCATCGCTGTGGTCATAGGTGGGAACAGTTTCAGCAAGAAGAGCGGCAAGCTGGTCAGCATAAGGTTCTTCATTTGTGTTATAAGGACCGGTTACAAAACGCTGAGCAAGAGTAACCTCAAGCTTGCTGACATAGTTTTTGACAGTGGTTCTGTAGCCTTCGGGAAGCTGCGCCTTAACCTCTTCGGAAATATTAATACTTCCGTCGGTAGGGTTTTTCATGTTGTCAAGTTCATAAATTCTCGTCTTAACAGCATTGTAATGCGCACGGATCGTTTCAGCCGTAATTCCTTTATCTCTGAAGTCGGCAGTCATGAGCGCATCAAAATCTTTAACAAAAAGATTTGCATATGCCTTGTAAAGGGCAGTCATGAGCTTTCCGTTGACCCAATTTTTAGCCTGTTCATATGAATAACCGGTTGACGGCTGGATATAGTGGTTCCATATAGCCGTTGCCTTGTCGTCACTCGTAGTGAAAATACCGGAAGTGCACGTATCAACTGCATCACCGAAAGCTTTGAGCGTTGCTGCGCAGGAGTTTTCGCCGTCAACAAGCGCAAGAAGCTGCTCGTTGGTCATACTGTCAAGGTCAAGCTTGAACCAACCGTCAAACTTATCATTGCAGGTTTTAATTGCATCTTTAAGTGTAGCGATATTCTCCCTGATATCTGTGGTTTTAGGATCATCCTTGAGCGTACCGCCGGTTACACCATTATTATATGTAATGGTGAAAGTTGCGTCGTGATAGTTACGGTCGGTCTCCATTGCGTCGGCAGTATCCCATGCAAGGATATCATAGCCGGGTTCAACATCAATTGTTACGACTCCGGCCGGGCAGTTATAGTATTCCAAAACTGCCTTGTAGTCCTTGAGGGGTACACCTTTACCTTCATTAACACGAGCCGTTGCTGCGGCAACAAGTTCCTCGTTAATTTTGGCATAGGTTTTACCCAGTCCTTTTCCGATTGCATACTCATACCACGCTTTTGTAACATTGTACCATGCGCTGGTATAGGTATCCACCGCAACAGTCATTCTTGCTGACTTTGCGGGACTCGGGACACGGGTTGTTTCCTTTTTTGTACCCGTTGTTGCCAAGTCGATGGATTCCATGAGGTTATCATAATACATATCGATTGCGTCAAGGACAGCAGAGGTGTCAGCCGCAGCAATAACGCTGAAGCTTACAGTCATGCTCGACATGATCATGAGAACCGCGAGGATGCAACTCAGAAGTTTTTTTCCAAGTTTCATAAAGTTTTCCTCCTTAGATGAAAAATGTATGTATACTCAACATAGGATTCCCTATAATAGTACCTAAAATCTCCCCAAAGTACGTCATTTTTTCGTTCAATATGACCGAAAAAAGGTGCAATACACCCATAGAGACACCTATAACTGTAGTAAGTATATCATTTTAGATACTTTATTTCAATATTTTTTTTAATTGTTTTTGCTTTTCTACATTTTGCATATATGCTTTGAACGTTTTTTGTGTAGATTTACCCCTTGATTTGATTGCAATCGGGAATTTTTGTCCCTCTGTTCCGACACCTTGTGCCGCAGCCTTATTCACATACAATATGTGGTGAAATGTCGAAAAAAACCGAAACAAAAATCAAAATTTCCAATGTTGTTTCAGGAACCGCATCAACGCAAAAAGACCGCCCTTTCGGACGGTCTTTATTAATGGTATAGGTTTAGCTTCCGTATCTTGAGTCGGGATCTCCGCAGCAAACAAAGTGTCCAACAAGCATCTTGATAATCTTATGGAAGAAGCGGAAGATTGCGGGCCATACACCGTTTCTGTGGCAGGTGCATGAGCAATGCGGAATGTTGATGTTGAAGTTTCCGCCGCCGGAGGTTGAACCGTCGGGGTTAACGGTTACATCATTTTCAAGGTGATTTCCGTTATATTCAACAACAATGCGATATTTCTTTCCTGCTTCAACTCTGAAGATTGCAATACCGTCTGAACCGGTGGTCTTTGTTCCAACAAGGGTTGTTCCGTCAAAAACAGAAACCTTTGCGCCGCTTATCGGTTTTCCGTTCTGGTCGGTAACGGTGACAACAAGGTCAACGAGCGATTTAACTGCAATTTCTTCTTTCTTGGTTTCGCCGCAGTTGGCACGCTTACACTTGTAAAGTCTGTATCCGACTTTTTCATCGGTCGGTTCAACGGTTTCAATAAGCTCCCAATCATGGCCGAGTGCCTTGCCTTCGGTCTTTTCATAGGTTGCGTTGCACTTTTCACACTTGTAAGTTTCCTTCTTCGGCTCGGTGCAGGTTGCGTTCTTCATGCTGCTTGAAACCTTTGAGAACGTATGCGATTCATCCTTGAACTTTGCAAGAATGTAAGAGTCTTCAATGACTCCTTCCGGATAATTGTCATCATTCTTTGCCCAGTCGTCAAATACACGGTGGGTCGTGCTGTCAAAGCTGTCGGGAAGAGTCGGTGTCTCGCCGTCATATACGGGAAGCGAAGAACCGGCCTTTACTTTATAAGTCTTGAGAACGTGCTGTGCGTCGATTGCATAGAAAACATTGTAGTATCTGTCGGCTTCTTCAAAAACAGCAACATAAACAACGTTTGCGGTAACCTTTGCAGCCTCGATTTCGTCAACGCTGACTGCGGTCTTGGTTTCGTCGCCCTGCTTATACCATTTTACGAATGTATAGGTCTTATAAACGGTGTCTTTCTTTTCTGCTGTCGGAACGCTTGAAATTGTTCCGTTATACTTGATGCCCGAGAATACCTTGAACGCCTTTTCTGCGCCTTCAACCATAAAGCTTACGGTGTAGGTATCATCGCGGCTTTCGGTTGCGCCGCAGCGGGCACATTTACGAGTGCCGGTTTCGTCATATGCGCTCCATTCATGGCCGTGAACCGGGGTAACAACGGTTGAAACGTGTCCGCAGGAGCATTCTTCCTTTGAAATTCCGGTTTCGGTGCAGGTTGCATCCTTTACAACATCCGTTTTGATTGCAGTGTGATAAACCGCATTGAACTTTGCAAGAACAAGAATGTCTGACTTGATGGGATCTCCAAAATCAATACCGTCTTTTACAAACCATTCCTGGAAGTCATAATGCTTTTCATCGTCATACTTCTTGGTCGGTTTTGCCGGTCTTGCAAGGAGTGTTCCTGCATCAACTTTTTCCTGAGAAATAACGTTTTCATAATCATATGCAAAAATAACGTTATATTTTTTTGCCGTTTCGGTGAATACTGCCTTATATTCGCCTTCGCCTTCAACAGTGATTACTTTTGAAGCCTTGGTTTTGTCAACTTCATCTTTCTTGATCCAACCGGCAAATTCATAAGTATACATATCGTCTGCGGCCTTCTGCGGTTCGCCGGCTGCGCTTTCGATTGTGTATTTCTGGCCGTAAACAAGATAACCTACTCTGTTAAACTGTGTGGTGCCGTCTTCTTCAAAAAGTGTGATTGTGAACTTCTTTTCAATCTCCTTGAAAACAGCCTTAACGCTGATATCTTTCTTTCCGGCAACGATGGGAAGGTTAACCTTTTCGTGTTTTCCTTCTTCGTTTGCTTCAACGTTTTCCCAATGTGAGAAGGTATATTTATATTTTTTGGTTTCAGCCTTTGTGGGTTCGACAACGTCTTTGGCAGTAAATCTATTGCCTTCAACAGCGTCTTCGAATTTTTTGATTACTGTTTTGCCGTCTTCGTCATAGAAGGTGATTGTTGTTTTTGCAAGCTTTTCAACAATGGCAGTCCTTTCCTCTGCGCCGCAAACCATGCAGACATAAAGTGTGTAACCTTCTTCATCGGTGGTCGGAGCAACAGTCTTTTCCCATCTGAAGGAGTGGCCGGTTGCCGGAATTGTTTCCGTGTTCATTGCGCCGTAGCTGTCGCCGCATCTTACGCAGTACTGAACCTTTGTTCCGGGTTCTGTGCAGGTCGGTTCAACTGTTACAACCCACTTGTCGCTCGCTGTGTGACCGAGTTTCTCTGTTGGGGCAAAGGTATCTATCGTTCCGCAAAGCTTACAGGTTCTGGTTGAATAGCCGTCCTCTGTGCAGGTAGGTCTTGTAACAATTGCGTGTCTCCAGTTATGAGCTTCGAGATCTTTTTCAATCGTTTGG
Source organism: uncultured Eubacteriales bacterium (assembly GCA_934552855.1). GTDB lineage: Bacteria > Bacillota > Clostridia > Oscillospirales > Acutalibacteraceae > UBA6857. The sequence continues at coordinate 102,001 of CAKTEU010000003.1, forward strand.
TAATCCTTAGCTCCGCAAACAGAGCAGGTTCTAACCTTTGTTCCTTCTTCAACACAAGTTGCCGCACGGCTAACATTGTATTCACCGTACTTATGTTCTCCGGTTGAAGAGCCTTCATTGATATCTTTTTTGATCTTTCCGCAGTTTGCGCAGCGGTAAACAGTGTAACCGTCTTCTGTGCAGGTAGGTTTAACCGTTTCAACCTTTTTCCAATCGTGACCGAGCGGATCAATGTCCGTGCTGCTTATTACTTCGCCGCAAACGGTACATCTTACAACGATATGTCCTTTTCCTTCGCAGGTTGCTTCGGTAACATATCTCTTTTCCTTGTGTTCGCCGACAATTGTAATGTTTGCAACGGTCGAATTTCCTGCAATGTCGGTTGCAATAATTCTGTATGTTCCGGCTTCGTTCTTTGAAACGGTAACAACGCCGTCTTCGGGAATTTCAACTGCGGTGCCGTTAACGGTTACTGAATCAAGGTCGGTTTTTTCTTCATTGCCTTTGATTGTTGCGGTGAATTCTTTGCAGAACTTGAACTGATCTTTCTGAGCGTCCTTAAGTGTGATAACCGGAGCGGTTTTGTCATACTTAAGAAGATTGGAATGAAGATAACTTATATTACCGTTTTTATCGGTAATTTTTACATAGCAAACAAATTCTGCGCCGTCTGCAATATTGTGTTCATCTGCAAGAGCGCCGATTGTTGTGCTTGCATTCACTTCAAGCTCTTTGAGCATGAGCTCCTGCTCTTTTGTAAGTTCGGCGGGAAGACCGGATTCTTCGTTTTCCTTTTTGAGATATTCTACATATGCATCATAGTCAAAACGAGTTTTCCATGCTGTGATGGTTTCGGCATCGATATGACTGTCAGAAACAAAGTATTCGATTTTCTTTGTTCCGATTCCCTTAAGACCCGGGTTATACTTTGAATATTGGGCAGTATCGGCGGTTGCAACAATAATGTTGGTTGACGGAGCAACATAAACCGGCTTTGTCATATCAAGAGAAGCGTCTTCTCCGGTTTTAACGGTTTTATCCTTAACATAAATCTTTGCTGTCGGAGCTTTGGTATCGGGAATTTTTTCAATTTCAACATTGGGTTTTTCTTTTCCGCATTCGCAGTACCGTGAGCCGAGACCTGTTTCCGTAAAGGTCGGAAGCTTATCGGCAACAATTTCGCCGAATATGTGTCCCGCAGAGGTATAGCTTGCCCTGAGGGTAATGTCTTCCGTAATTGCAGCATCGGCATCATAAGCTACGTCGCCCTTGCGCCAGCCGGCAAAATTAAAGTGCTGAGTTTCGTCATACATTTTCTTCGGATTGGAAATTCCGGCTTTTGAAAGTGTATCGCCGTATTCAACCGTTACTTTGGCAAGTTCACTGCCGTCATCGTTAAGGAGAGTAACGGTGCGTGTTGCGGTAACTTCTTTATAAAAGGGATAGAACTTCATTGCAGCGGTAATTGACATACCGTTAACAAAGTCTTTAAGTTCGCCGTTATCAAGATACTGCCAATGATCAAAAACATATTCCTTGTTCGGATTACCGGTTGTTTTTGATGTTTTCGGCGGAACGGTGGGGATCCTCAATTTTTCGTTATAAATGAAGCTGTCTTTGAAATGAATCTCATTGTCAGCCGTTCCGTATGCTTCTTTATAGAATGTTGCGCCATAGAACACATAGCTTCTTCTGTAAGTTGCGGTATAGGTTACGTTGCCTGTGCAATGCTTTGCAACATCGTTGTCCCATGCCTTGAACTCATACTTATAAGTATTGTCCTGATATCCTTTCGGATTTGCCGGAATTACGATTTCGTAACCGTAATGATATTTCTTTGTGTCGGTTTCCTTGGTTCCGTCAGCGTTCATCCAAGCAAAGGTGATTTCGTAATCAATATAATCGGGTGTATACTGAGCTTCAAAAACAAGGTTTTCTTCGCCCATTACCGAAGGAACATCGCCCTTGCTGTCTTTCCATCCGGCAAAGGTATACTTTGAAGCGTATACGTCCGGCTCCTTGGTCGGGTCTGCCGGAAGAGTGATTGCTTCACCCTTGACATACTTGCGAACTTCACCGACCTGTTCGCCTTCGTTCATGAAGGTTACGGTGTAAAGGGGCGAAGCGGTATACTGAGCGGTGTACCGGAGATTCTGTCTTGGGCTTGCAACAAAATCGTTTCCGTTTTGGTCAACCCATTTTGAGAATGTGTACTCGTTGCTTTCGTCTCTGTATTTCTGAGGATCCGAAGGCTTAACGGTATTCTGACCGTGAGTAACGTCTTGCTTTTCTGTCTTTTCGGTTCCGTCAGTGTCAATATATGTGAAAGTTACTTCATAAACGGACGGAATGCCTGCACCGTAGGTTGCGTAATATGTTGCGTTTTCGGTTGCAACTTTCGGCATTGCTCCAACGGCCTCTCCGCCTTTGCCCTTTGTCCAGCCGCTTTCATTAAGATGATATCTAAAACCGTCAAAGTCATAGAATGCCGGAACATCCGGTGTTTCAAGAGCCTCATTATAATGATACTTCTTTGCTTCGGTTGTTTCCTGTGTGCCGGTTTCATTGTAATAAACAAAGTTAACCTTGTAATCAATATAAGTCTTTTCAAAAACGGGAACGTAGGTTGCGTTTTCTCTGACTTTAGCATCGTTTTCCGAGTCGATTATAACATAGCCGCCGGTTGCCGTGGCGTCGGTTTTGTTTTCGGCAACAAAACCGTCACCGTTTACAATATAACCGTTTGTTCTTTCATCTTTTCTGACTTTGTGCCAGCCTTTGAAAGTATAGGTGAAGTAATTATCGGCTTTCATTGTCTGATTATCGGGATATATAATCAAATCTCTGAAACGGTAATCGCTCTTCTTTGAAATGTTGTTTCCGGCAAAATTATTGAAGTTGAGTTCATATGCTTTCTGTTCAAGGGTATACTTAACTCTGAACGTTGTGTCGCCGGTAATGATTGCGGTTGCACCGTCATCGCCGTAGCTTGCTGCGGGACGTGCGCCGTATCCTGTTTCGGCTTTGGATTCAATTACAGTCCAGCTTGCCGGAACAGCTTCATATGTATACTTGTATGTACCCTCCTGACCGGGAGTCTTCGGATATGCGGGAACATTACTCGGAAGCGAAGCCACGCCGAGGTTGATTGATTCGGCAAGCGTCTTTCCGTATTTTACGGTTGTTGTTCCGAGTACATTTCCTTCAAGGTCAACAAAGGTTACGGTGTAATTCTTTGCCCACCATGCGGCATACCATGTTTTGTTGCCTTCAACATAAGTTGAAGTTGAGAGTGCGCCCGGGTATGTCGGCTTTGCGCCTGCATAACTGTCGTCTTTATCATCGCCGTACATGCCGAGGAAATCATAACCTGCTCTGTCTCCGGTTGACGGAATCTCGGATGATGCGAGAGTATTATAATAGTATTTCTTCACAGAAGCGTTCGGAGAAATTGAACCGCCGTTGCCGTTGAAGGAGAATGTGTATGTCGGGTCGGTTGCAACAAAAGACTGTTCTTTTGATACTGTTGCCCTGTTAAAAGTATAGCTTGCTTTTGCTGTAATCGTATTGTCATCAAACTTCTGAAGTTTTGCACTGTTATCTACTGTAATTGTGCAGGGGTCGTTGCTATCCGTAGTAGTTCCATATGCTGCCTTAAAACCGGTTGTTGAACTTCTGTTTGAAGAAAGAGAAACGCTCTTACTGTATCCGGTAGAGCTTGAACCGATAACAACGCCATACTGGTCTTTTACATAAGAAGTAAACGAAGTTGTTGTGGTTCCGGTTTTGGGAATAGTCACATTATCCGGTTTTGTCATTACAACGGTTGAAGCCTTGGGGTATGAACCGCTGTTAACGGTGATGGTAAAATTCACTGTCTTTTTCTTTGACTTAAATTCAATATGGTTACCACTTGCTTTTGACCAACCACTACCACCACTATCACTGGCAGTCGCTGTGAGCGATACTTGTTGGGCATCACTTTCACTTGTTCCAACAAGCATATAGACATATGCCGAGAGTGTACGATTTACAACAGCTTTATTCCAATACTTACCCGTAAATTTGGTTGGAAATGAGGAAGACGTTCCCTGAAAAAGAGTATATTCCTTATCGTCGTCTTTCAACAATTGGCTTTTCGTGCCCATTTGTTTTTCACCAGCAGTACCATTATTTCCTTTGCCATACAAGGTCCAATCAAATCCTTTACCATCAGCACCGCCTTCACCGTTGTCTGTTTTGGCATAAACTCTATACCAGTATTCTCCGCTGTTCACAGCCTTAGCTTCAGGCGCAAAGAACACCCAGCAGCTCATGAGCATGAGAGCCGCCATAAAGAGCGAGAGGCTTTTTTTGAAATATTTTTTCATAAGATTTCCTCCTTAGAAAAATTAACTGTTGACGGCATAAAAGTCCGAATCATGCCGCCCGACCCAATCGTTCCGTTGCCGCGCTTTTTCGGTGCAGTCCCTGACCTGACCGTCCGCCACCGTTTGGGCGCAACAAGACCGAATGAGTCACTTTTAGTTGGTATCAGTATAGCATTAGAAAATCAACAAAGTCAAGGTGAAAGACGAAAAAGATTAAATAAACTTTAATATTTGGATTTTATCACAAAAATGGGTTTTGCCGTTTGGTGAAAATGACAAAGGGTGTGTACCCCCGTTCGGTTCAATTCGTAGGGGTCGGACCTGTGCCGACCCATGAGTTTTCCCCTTTTGAAACGGTTGATTCTTATCGCAATTCTAACGGTTGACCATAAAACTTATGCGGCAAAAAAAGAATAAGTTCCGTGGGTCGGCACAGGTCCGACCCGTACGATTTGTGCGTTTTTACAACGTATAAACTCAATCTCTCCCGGTTCGGATTTGTTTTGATTCATTACCGCTAAATGCCTGTGTTTTCTTAAATCGGTACATATCCGACCCATGAGTTTTCCCTCTTTGAAACGGTTGATTCTTATCGCAATTCTAACGGTTGACCATAAAATTTATGCGGTCAAAAGAGGATAAGTTCTGTGGGTCGGCGCAGGTTCGACACATGAGTTTTCCCTCTTTGAAACGATTGATTCTTATCGCAATTCTAACGGTTGACCATAAAATTTATGCGGTCAAAAAAGAATAAGTTCTGTGGGTCGGCACAGGTCCGACCCGTACGATTTGTGCGTTTTTACAACGTATAAACTCAATCTCTCCCGGTTCGGATT
>CAKTEU010000004.1 GCA_934552855.1 uncultured Eubacteriales bacterium
AAAAAGAAAATTTAGTGCCATTCATTGCACCTACCAATAAGCAGATATAAAGGCAATGCACCTTTGGACGCTGCTCGGCTACAAAAAGAAACGTGACAAGCGGTTCAGTTTACATAGGCAAAAGCTTAAAGCGATTCCATTCCAATCGCAGCTCTCTGCTGAAGGGCAGGTTAGTTTTTTTATAAAGGTTGACCTTTATAAATTTCAAGACGTAAAGCCTTGCGCAAAAAATCCGTGAGTAACTAAAAGCATAAGCATAATTTTTAGTATACTCTGATTTTAAATCATAACAGAGTGTGGTTTAAGGAAATAACGGATTGATGTTTTCTTATGGTGAGATAGCACAATCTAATGTGTAGCCGCATTAGAGGACGATAACGGAATTTTTTCCCCGCAAAATTCTCGTTTCGTCCGACCTTGCGGCGTACCGAAAAGCGATTTTTTGGTTACTTTTGTATCAACCGACAAAAGTAACCCCGAACGGAGTGGAGTTGGGTTTAAGCACACGAGCAATGGAAAAGGCTTATTTAGTACGGATCTGAACCGTACGAACTGAGCCGTGCATTTTATTCAAAGCCGGACAAGAGATAATAACATAACAGATATTACAGAGGTGAAACATAATGCTTACAGAACTTGGAAAACGTGCAAAAAAAGCCGAAGCATATCTTATGACGGCACGCACGGCAGAAAAAAACGCCGCACTCAATAATATTGCAAACGCACTGCTTGAAAATGCAGAGGCAATCATTGCCGCAAACAAACTTGACGTTAAAATTGCAAAGGAAAACGGCATGAAGCCGTCGCTTGTTGACCGCCTTTCGCTTGATGAAAAAAGGATTGCTTCAATGGCTTCCGGCGTAAAAGAGGTTGCGCTCCTTGACGACCCTGTCGGAAGAACAATTTCCGGCTCAATAAGGCCGAACGGTCTTGCAATTGAAAAAGTCAGCGTACCTCTCGGCGTAATTGCAGTAATTTTTGAAGCACGCCCGAATGTTACCGCCGATGCGGCCGCTCTTTGCCTTAAAAGCGGAAACAGCGTTATTCTCAGGGGAGGAAAGGAAGCGTTCAATTCAAACAAAGCAATTGCAGACGTTATGCGCAAAGCGGTAAAAGAATCGGGACTGCCCGAAGACTGCATCTTGCTTGTTGAAGATACTTCAAGGGAAAGCGCAAACGAGCTTATGAAAATGAATGATTATGTTGACGTTTTGATTCCCCGGGGCGGTGCGGGACTCATCAAAGCCTGCGTTCAAAATTCAACCGTTCCCGTAATCGAAACCGGAACCGGCAACTGCCACGTTTATGTTGACGAATTTGCAAACCTTGAAATGGCAAAAAACATTCTTTACAACGCAAAGGTTTCACGTCCGTCCGTTTGCAACGCCTGTGAAAGCCTGCTTGTTCACAAAGCCGTTGCCGAAAAGTTTTTGCCCATTGCAAAAGCGGAGCTTGAAAAAGCAAACGTTATCATTCACGGTGACGAGGAAAGCGCAAAAATTATTCCCGGCGTTGTTCCGGCAACCGAGGAGGATTACGGAAAAGAATACCTCGGCTATGAAATCAGCGTAAAAGTTGTTGAAAATATCGACGAAGCGATTGCCCACATTGAAAAGTACGGCACGGGACACAGCGAATGTATCGTTACCGAAAGCTATTCAAACAGCCAAAAGTTTATTTCTCAGGTTGACTGTGCGGCGGTTTATGTCAATGCTTCAACACGCTTTACCGACGGAAATGAGTTCGGTTTCGGTGCTGAAATCGGTATTTCAACCCAAAAACTTCATGCAAGAGGTCCGCTCGGTTTGCCCGAACTTGTCAGTTTTAAGTATATTGTCAGGGGCAGCGGACAAATAAGAGGATAACTTTATGGAAAACGAAAAAAAATCAAAGACTTTGAATTTTATTGTCGGTGCGGTCGTACTTGTTTTTGCGCTCATTGGTGTTATCAGCATGGTTTCGCTTGTTGCTGGAAAAATTTCAAAGGCGAATGATAACACCGCAAAGTTTCAGGAATATGAAAAATTTATATATCCCGTTGTTATGAACGACCCGGACACGTTTGATGACGTTTCAAAGGCCGATTGTGAGCAGCTTATTGCAATTTCAATTTGGTCAATTCTTCGCAGTGACCTTGATGCCGATAAGTATACTTATTCCGAACAGGGTATGCTCCTTCCGAAAGAGGACGTTGAAAAGGAGTTTTTGCGGCTTTTCGGTTCAGACGTAAAGGTTAGGCACACCTCTGCCGACGGCGGCGGAATCGAATTCAAGTACAGCGAAAAAAAGGGACGATATATTATTCCGATTACCGGAATCACGGCTCTTTATACGCCGAGTGTCATTGAGGCAAAGGAAAAAAGCGATTCGGTCACGCTTCTTGTGGGTTATCTTTCCGGCGACGATTGGGAAACGGACGAAAACGGGAACCCGATAAAGCCCGAACCTTCAAAGTATGTCAGCATCACCTTGAGGAAAAACAGGGATTCGTCATATTATATCAGCGCAATCCGTTCGGCGGATGCACCGCAAAAGGGCTGAAAAAGCAAGCTGCAATTCACATTGCACCGTTGGGTGAAGGGTGAATTGCAGCTTTTTGCTTTTTTGTTGATATATTATGCGACATTTTTGCCCGACTTGTTTAATATTATTAAAATTTAAAAAACAGGGTTGAAATATTCATCAGTTGTTGATATAATGTTAACAGAATTTTAATAAGAGGGAGTTGCTTCAATGAAAAAATCAATTTGTTTATTGCTTTGTGTTTTGATGTTGCTCGGTTCGGCTGTGCTTGCCGGTGCTGAGGGAACCGCCGATACTCATGTTTCCGGCTGTGAATGCGCCGAATGTGCAGGAAATAAAGATATTTCCGATATCACATATGTTCCTCCAAGTGTCGGTGAAACAACAACCAAAAGGAGCGACGCCATTGATGACGCCGTTTCAAAGTATATCAAAGACGACCTTCAGGATGTTGGAAAAGAACTTGGCAAAAAAATGAACGCTGCCGAAAAAATCATGCAGTTTTTTCACGATATGTGCCAAAAGCTTGCCGATTTTGCAAAAGAGCTTTCAGACCGCTTTAGAAATCTTATCAAAAGATAACAGATAATCCAATGAAAAAGCCGCCGCAATCAAAACGCTGATTGCGGCGGCTGCTGCTTTGTTATGACTGAATTATAAATTCACATTTTTTGACGAATCATCAACAAGCTTTGCGTTGATTGCTCCGTCCTTTGATTCGCAGGAATAAACAACGGTGCGGAAAATTGTTCCGCCGTCCTTGTGCTGGCCGTATGTAAGAGTCAATGTTACGGTTCCGTCTGCAACTGCGTCAAAATAAAAAACGTCAACGCTGCTGTCATCGTTTGTGTTGGGATTGATTATGTTTCCGGCTCCGGACTGGGCAATGATATCTTTTTTGTCCATTTCAATGAGCCATGTGCAATCCTCAACCGTTGCGTTGTTGTCAAGATAGACAGTGAAGTCATGCTGCTGAGAGGTGAGCGCCGTTGAAAGAACGGAAAAAATGAAAACCATCACAACAGCCAGCGCAGAAAACGCTTTTTTGAAAAAATCCGACATGAAAAACATCCTTTCGTTTTTTGGGAAATCCCCAACTCTGCTTATTTTTAACGAATTAATAATATCCGTCTTTGACATTATATGATATTATCAGTCGGTTTTCAAGTGTTTTTGAAATATTTTTTTGATATTATTTTGAACTGTTGTTTTTCATTTTTAAAATTCGGCCTTTGATCAGCTCAAGGGCTTTTTCAAGGTTTTTTTCATCGCCGACCGCTTCTTCAATCGGACAAAGGCCGTCGCCCTTGCGATTGATTATGTTTTTGCATGAAGTTTTGAAAAAAGCCGGTATATCGTTTTCATCAAAAATCTTTTTTGCGCCTTCACTCATGACTTCGGAATACACTTCACGAATCTTCAAAAGAGAAAAAAGAACCGCTGCGCCTTTTCCGACAACCTTATCTGCCGCACAAAAAGAAGAAAGGTCTTTTCCTTCGCTTTGAAGTTTTAAAAGGGTTGCAACGCCTCGCTCGGAACTTTTGACGGTTTCGGTTTCGCTCAAAAGAACAAGAGTGACGTTTTCGTTTTCAAGAATTTCAATTGCTTTTTTTGTTTTTTCGTTCATGATTTTCTTCCTTTGATTAAAAGCAGATTATTTCCTGCGGCTTTGAGAAGGACGAAAAAACGGCAACGGCATTTTTAAAGTAAAACACCTGCGTGTTTCCGTCGTCGGGATCATAAAGAGATTTGAGTTTCGGATAGGCTTCAAGCATAGAAGCACGGGCTTCTCTTCTGTCGTCTTCAACAAGTGTTCCGGAAAGTCGAAGCCATTCGCCGTCCTTAAAGGCGCAAATTTCAACCTTCGGATTTTTTTCAAGCTGCTTTGAAACTTCCTTTTTTCTTCCTGTTTGAATATAAAATTTGCCTTCAAAAATGTGTGCCGTTCCAAACGGGCGAACACGGGGACAGTCACCGTCAAGCGTTGCAAGATAATAGGTTTGAGCTTCCTTTAAAAATTTACATACACGTTCCATAACAGTTTCCTTTCATCTTTTTTCAAGCTTTGTATCCGAGATTATATGCTTCTTTAAGTTCGGCGTTTTCTTTAATATCGCCCGGAGCGTTTACTCCGCCGGCAAAAACAACGCCGGCAAGGCTTGCCCTTTTAAAGCACTCAATCCAACCGCAAAGACCCTCAATTGCACGGTCGTCAACATTTTCATCGTTTTCCGCAGCGGTTGAAAGAAGATACACTTTTTTGAAATGATAGTCCGAATCATAAAGTGGATTTGCCCTGTCAAGCAGCGTTTTCATTTGACCGCTCATTTCGTAATAATAAATCGGCGTTGCAAAGGCAACAACATCGCAGTCATGAAGCTTTTTGTTGATTTCTTCCATGTCGTCTTTGAGAACGCACTTTCCGGTTTTTTGACAGGAAAGGCATCCGATGCAAAACTTTATGTCTTTTCCCCGAAGTGAAATTTTTTCCGTTTCGTTTCCGGCTGCTTTTGCGCCGTTCAAAAATTCATCGGCAAGCGCATCGGAATTGCTGTTTTTTCTGAGACTTGTTGAAATTACCAAAACTTTACTCATGCTTATCCTCCTGTTTTGCTGTATTCTTTTTCAATCCATGCCATCAGCAGATTGACAATTTTTTGCTGCTGAACGGCGGTGAGCTCTTTGTTTTTCGGAACTTTGTACCATTTGTTAAGGCAGCCCCGGCAGCAGCAGGCACAGGCGTGCTGGGCAACAAAAACCGGGTGGCCTCTCATTGGGGTTTGCTTTCCGTCGTTCGGTATAACCGCAGGCGCAAGGCGTGTTTTCACAAAGTCTTCTGCGTGGCGGCGGATTGTTTCAAGTCCTTTTTCGTCAATATACTGCTTGTCCTTTTGAGAAAGGTGAAATTTTGACCTGAAAGAAGACTGTGCAAGTTTCAAAAGTGCTTCATCAATCGTCTGCATAGAATCACTTCCAAAAAAAGATTTGTGCTGCGCAGCTGCCGGCATCTGCTGTTATTATACATCGAAAGGCAGTTCTTTTCAAGACGATGAAATGAGTAAAATATGTTGCCTTTTTTGCCGCACTTTGTTAAAATGAAAAGTAACCGATGAAAGGGAGATTGTTAAAATGGTAAAGGTTGTTGCGGCGCTTATAAGAGACGGAAAAAAGTTTTTGATTTGTCAGCGTCCTGCTCATAAAGCAAGGGGACTGCTTTGGGAATTTGTTGGCGGAAAAGTTGAAAAGGGCGAAACAAAAAAAGAAGCACTCGTTCGAGAATGCAAAGAAGAACTTGACATAACGGTGAAAGTGCTTGACGAATATGTGAAACTTGTTCACGAATACCCGGACATCACGGTTGAATTGACGCTGTTCAACGCAGAAATTGAAAGCGGAACGATGAAGCTTTTGGAGCATAATGCGGTCAAATGGATAACGCCGGATGAAATTGAAAATTTTGATTTTTGCCCGGCAGACAAGGACATATTGAAAAAAATCAAAGAAGATTACCAATAAAAAATTATCGATTGCAATAATATTCAGTCTTTATTGCAATCGATATTTTTCATAAAATATGGATTTTGCGTCAAAAATATTGTATTATAATATGTAATCGGTCGGCAGAAAACATGAGGTTTTGCCTGCAGATACAGAAGAGGTGAATATTTTGAGAAAGACAAAAATAATTTGTACAATCGGACCCGCTTGCCGGGACGAAGAAACGATTACCGAAATGTGCCTCGCCGGAATGAGCGTTGCAAGGCTCAATTTTTCTCACGGCACTTATGACGAACATCTCAAAAACATTGAGCTTGTTAAAAAAGTTCGTGAAAAACTCAATATGCCTGTTGCAATTATGCTTGACACAAAGGGTCCGGAATACAGAATCAAAACCTTTAAAGATAAAAAGGCAATACTCAAAGACGGCGCAGAGTTCACATTCAGAACAGATGACGTTGAAGGCGACGAAACCCAGGTTTCAGTTTCATATAAAGACCTTCCGAAGGAGCTTTCGGTTGGCGAAAGGGTTCTTGTTAACAACGGCCTTTTGATTTTTGAGGTTACAAAAATTGAAAATAACGCTGTTGTGACAAAAGTCATTTCCGGCGGAGAGATTTCCGACAGAAAAAGCATGAGTTTTCCCAACAAGGTTATGAACCACGAATATCTCAGCGACCAGGACAGACAGGACCTCCTTTTCGGAATGGAGCACGGAATTGATTTTATTGCCTGCTCGTTTGTTTCAAGGCGCAGCGACCTTGTTGCCGTTAAAGATTTTCTTCATGAAAACGGCTACGATGATATCAGCCTTATTGCAAAAATTGAAAACCGCTCCGGCGTTGACAACATTGAACAAATTTCAGAAGAATGCGACGGCATCATGATAGGCCGAGGAGACATGGGTGTTGAAATTCCGTTTGAACAGGTTCCGGCAATTCAGAAAAAACTTATCACAACCTGCCGCCTGCTCGGAAAGCGTGTTATCACCGCAACGGAAATGCTTGAATCAATGATTCATAATCCACGCCCGACAAGAGCGGAAATTTCAGACGTTGCAAACGCAGTTTATGACGGAACAAGTGCGGTTATGCTTTCGGGTGAAACCGCCGCCGGAAAATATCCGGTTCTTGCCGTTCAAACAATGGCAAAAATTGCCGAAGAAACCGAAAAGGGAATCAATTATAAAAAGCTGTTTTCTTCAACGCCGTTCAAAATCAAAAACACTCTTGACGCAATTTCACACGCAACCTGCGGAATGAGCATTGACATTGAAGCAAAGGCAATTGTTGCCTGCTCGCTTTCCGGCTCAACGGCAAGAATGATTTCACGTTTCCGCTCCCCGGTGGATATTATCGGCCTTACGGTTAACGAAAAAACCTATCATCGCCTTGCACTTTCATGGGGCGTTACCCCGGCACTTTGTGATGTTTTTCAGTCGGTTGACGTTTTGTTCTATACGGCAACAAACGTTGCAAAGGAAAAGTTCGGCCTCAAAAAAGACGATCTCATTGTTATCACCGGCGGACTTACAAACGGAATTTCCGGCAATACAAACCTTATTAAAGTTGAAAAGGTTTGATTGATAAAATTAAAAAAGCTGTTGCAATCGGTTTTTTTCCGTGCAGCAGCTTTTTGTTTTTGTTCGTTGTTTTGGGTGGGTCAGACTCACGCCGACCCATGAAGAATTGTTGTTATAATGAAAAATGTGGAATTATAATCATATAGTCGGATTTTGTTTTGCCCATGTGATTTAGCCTTTTTCGTCGCATAAATTTATAGATAAAATGTACGGTTTCATTCGTAGGGGAGCCGCTTGAGGCTCTCGTGGGATTTTGCCTTTTGCAGCGCGAAAATTATTTGCGAAAATGTTCGGTTTATATCGTAGGGGTCGGACCTGTGCCGACCCATGGAACGTAACCTTTTCCACCGTATAAATTCATAGATAATTCCTGCGGTTAAACCTTAGCTCCTTCCTGTGAGGGAGCTGTCGGCTGTGCCGACTGAGGGAGAGATTTTTCCACGCTAACGTCACCTTAAACCATCGCTCCCTCCGTCAAAAATCTACGATTTTTGCCACCTCCCTCACCGGAGGGAGGCAAGGTTGAGGCGCACGATTTTCTATAAATTTACGCGGCATAAAAGGTCAAGTTTCACGGGAGCCTCAAGCGACTCCCCTACGAATTAAGCCGTACATTTTATCTATAAATTTTCGTGGTGCAAAAGGTTGAGTTTCATGGGTCGGCGCGGGTCCTACCCGTACAAATCTGTTTTACAATCAATATAATCGTCAGCTTATCCAGGCATCACCGTAGCTGATTTTCCATTTGTCGCCGCTCATTTTTGCTTTGCAGCTTTCAAAGCCGGAAGCACAAAGGCCGCTCTTCCACCAGCTGATGTTAAATGTTCCGTTTTTATTCTCGGTTGCGGAAAGAATAATGCCGTTTTTAAAATAATAATCCTTAATTCTTCCGTGGTTTGAAAGCTCTTCATAGCTGCTTCTTATAATGTCGGCATCGGTTTTGCTGCGAAAATAATTACTGAGAACATATTCAAGTGCATTTTTCTGCTCGTCCGAAAGCGAGGTTATACCGCTGAAATCAAGAGCAATTGTTTTTTCGTTTTCAAGCTTTTCACGGTTGTCAAAAATGTACTCAAACGCTTCTTTGTAAAGCGAGATTTTGTCTTCTTCCTGAGAAATAACTTTTATTGTTTCGGTGTTTGCAATCTGACCGGGATAGGTTTCAAGAATCGCTCCGTCATAGCCGATTTTAACCGTCATTCCGGGCTTGATATCCGAGAAGGAAAGCTCTTTTCCGTCTTTTTCAATTGCGACTTTGTCGCACGAAACAAAAAGCAAGCCTTCGTTCGAAGTAACAAGAATTTCATTGCCGCTTTTTTCAACAACGTATGCCGAAAGAGCCGCGGCACTTTTGGGGTCGGCTGTGGGGTCTTCATTTGCCGCCGAGCCTTTTGTGCAGCCAACAAAGACCGAAACAACAAGAGCAAAAAGGCAGCAAAGTGCAATAATTCTTCTTTTCATTGTAAAAACTCCTTATCTCAAAAATTGATGTTTTGTTTTTTACGGGGCTTAACGCCCTTTCGGTGTATTAGAGGAATTTTTTTCATAAAGTGTTGCAAAAAGATTTTAAAATTTTCTCTTTATCAAAGCCGATGACAAAACAAAAAAAGTATGATACAATGTTTTCTATAATGAACACGGAGGAAAAAACATGAAACTTGTAATTCTCGACGGCTATGCCGAAAATCCCGGCGACCTTTCGTGGGACGCACTTGCTTCTTTTGTTGACGAATATGAGGTTTATGATATCACAAAGCCGGAAGAAATTCTTGAACGAAGCGCCGGGGCAGATATACTTGTCACAAATAAAACGCCGATAACAAGAGAAACCATTGAAAGTTTGCCGTCGCTTAAATATATTGCCGTTCTTGCAACGGGCTTCAACGTTGTTGATTGCAAAGCGGCAAGGGAAAGGGAAATCCCGGTTTCAAACATTCCGGCATACAGCACCGATGGTGTTGCACAGCTTGTTTTTGCGCTGCTTTTGGAACTTACCAATCACGTTGCCGCCCACAGCGAAAGCGTTCACAGCGGCGAATGGGAAAGCAGTCCGCATTTTTGTTATACAAAAACTCCGCTTGCAGAGCTTTCCGGAAAAACATTCGGAATCATCGGCTTCGGACGTATCGGCTTTGCCGTTGCCGAAATTGCAAACGCTTTCAAAATGCGTGTTCTTGCCTTTTCGCCGCATACGCATACATATGGCGGCTTCGGTTCGGTTGAATTTTGTTCCCTTGAAAAGCTTATCAAAGAAAGCGACGTAATATCGCTTCATTGTCCGCTGAACGAAAGCACAAACGGCCTTGTTGACAAAGACTTCCTTTCAAAAATGAAAACGAGTGCTTTTCTTATCAATACCTCAAGAGGTCCCGTTATCAACGAAAAAGACCTTTTTGATGCCCTTGAAAACAAAACGATTGCCGGCGCAGGCCTTGACGTTCTTTCGCAAGAACCGCCGAAAAACGGAAATGTTCTTATCAAAGCAAAAAATTGCATTATTACTCCGCACATTGCTTGGGCAAGCTTTGAGGCAAGAACAAGACTTCTTAACATTTTTTTGAAAAATGTTGAAAACTTTGTTGCCGGAACGCCGCAAAACGTCGTAAATTGAAAATTATTTATTACAAACATATAACAACTCTTGAATAATTGAGGCATTCCTTATATAATTTTGAACGACAGATAAGTTGTTTCTGAATATCAAAGGAGTGCCGTTTTTTTTCGGCGAAAAGGACAATGAAAGAAAAAATCAGAAATCATTTTTCCTCTCAGACAGCAAGGCTGAAAAGCGAAGGAAACCTTCCGGAATATATATTATGGTGGGTTGCAAGAATAATGATGATTCTCGGGTGTTTTACATCGTTTCACAGGCTGCATCCGTCGCTTGTTCTTGCGGTTACGCTCAATACGCTTGCAACATTTTCGGTTTCGGTTTTTGCGGCGATTTTTCCGCAAAAGCTTTTCTTTGGCCGTCTTTCGTTTCACACCCAAAGCTATATAAACTTTTTCGTTATAATCGGCTGCTTTTTCAATCAGTGCTACAGCGCAAGCAGATTCATTGATAACTATGACAAATTGCAACATTTTTTTGCCGGCTTTGTTTGTGTGTTTCTTGGCGCAGAGCTTTTGAGAACAATGTTCCCAAAGGAAAGGATAAATCCGAAGATTTCGATTTTGAGCGGAGTCGGATTTTCGTTTGCAGCGATTGTTATTTGGGAAATTTTTGAGTTTTTTGCCGATTTCTTCATCAAAGATTCAACAAACCAAGGCTATAACATGAGTCCGGATTTTGATATGCTCTTTTTCAAAATCTTCGGCAAAGGTGCAGGGAATGAAGGGCAGTATCCGCTTTTTGACACGCTTTTTGATATGATTGCCGCTGTTGTCGGAATAATCATTGCGGTCTTTTGCTTTGCGGTCTTTTTGAAAATCAAAAGCAAAAAAGCCGAAAAACAAAAGCAAAGTGAAAAAGAAAAAGTCGCTTCAATATAAAAAAACAACCGGACAGCGTTTACTGTCCGGCATATTTTTACTGCTGTTCTTCAATAAAGCGAATAGCGTCACCGACCGTTTGAATATTCATTGCGTCACGGTCTGAAATTGTGATGTCAAATTCTTCTTCAAGCGAACCGGCAAGGTTGATAAGCTGAAGCGAATCGAGCGCAAGATCGTTTCTGAAGTGGGTTTTTTCGTTGATTTTTTCCGAATCAACGTCTGTGTATTCCGAAAGAACGGAAATAATTCTTTCAAGCATAGTTTTTATCCCTCAAATCTGTATATTTTTTATATTCTTCCTCAACTTTTCTCCTTATGATTTTCATGGTTGAGGTTTTTTCAAATTCTTTTCGAACCGCCATAACGTCGGCAATTCTTTTATATGCGGGCAAAGCTTCATTAAGGCGATATACCTCGCCGGAAATGTCTTCAAGCATTTTTTCATCGCTCACGTTTTCAAAAAAGCCTTTGTTCACGCTGACAGCAAGGGCAAGCAGCTTTGCGGTTTCGCCGTTGACCGTTCTTGTGTGTTCAAGAACAACCGCCTCTCTTATGAACGGGCAATTTTCGGTGAAGTATGCTTCAAGAATCTCGGTGTAAATATTTTTTCCGTTGTCAAGAATAATAAGGTTCTTTTTTCTTCCGTTAATATAAATATTGCCGTCCTTGTCTTTTTTTCCGTAGTCCCCGGTGAAAAACCAGCCGTTTTTGAAAGAAAGTTCGGTTGCTTTTTCGTCTTTATAATATCCGGAAGAGACGTTTTTTCCGCAAACGGCAATTTCACCTATGCCGTCTTTATCGGGCGAAAGAATTTTACATTCGGTGCATTTTACGCATTTTCCGACGCTTTCGCTGTTTTTCAAAACGCTATTGTTGATTGAAACAATCGGCGAAGCTTCAGTAAGTCCGTAACCGATAATAATGTTGAAACCGAGAAGCGAAAGAAAACGTGCCCTTTCGCCGTTGACCGGCGCACCGCCGACGGAAATCATAGGAAAACGATAGCCGAAGCTTTTTCTTACCGAAGCAAAAAGAGGTTTTCTTAAATCTATCCCGGCTTTCAAAAGCTTTTCGGAAAGAGAAACGGTTTTCATCAGTGCGGAAAGCTTTCCCTGTTCTTTTGCGGTTTTTATAATGCTTTCGTATATATTATCCATAAGCAAGGGAACGCTCGCCATGGCTTCGGGCTTAAATTCAAAAAGGTTGCGGCTGAAATGTCTCAAACTGTCGTTGATATACAAAACCGCACCGAGACACAGCGCAGAAAGAACGCTGCAGGAAAGCTCGTATGTGTGATTCATCGGAAGAACGGACATTGCCGAATACACCGGTTCGATTACGCCGAGCACGCCTTCAACATTTGAAGCAAGGTTACTGTGGGTCAAAACAACGCCCTTGTTTTCTCCCGTTGTTCCGGAGGTGAAAACGATTGCGGCGGTGCTGTTCGGCTTTGCAGAAAAATTCGCTTTGTCAAAACCGTTCGCGGCAATATTCTTTTTTTCCTCAAGGAGGATATCTTTAAAACTTTCAAAGTTTTCGCCGAAATTTCCGTTTAGGCAAACGCACAAAAAAGTTTCGGTTTCCTTGCATTCTTCGGCAGCCTTTTTATAGGTAGGACTGAAGAATATTGCGTCGCAGTCGCCCTTTTTGCAAAGCTTTGCAATTTCGGGGTCGGTGAGTTCTTTGTCAATCGGAACGGCAACGGCTCCGGTGCAGGTTACGGCAAAAAAAGCAACAAGCCATGCGTAAGAGTTTTCTCCGACGATTGCAATATGACTGTGCCCAAGTCCCTCTTTAATAAGATACGACGAAATCGCTTCAATGTCAAGATAAAAATCGTCAACCGTGTGAACGATAAGGTCTTTTTTTGTTTTTTCAACAATGCAGTCTCTTCCGGAATAAAATTCTTTCATTCTTTGAAGAATATCCAAAAGTGAGGAGATTTCACCCTTTTCAAAAAAATGCTTGCGCTGTTTTTTTAAAAGGCTTTTATATCTCAAGGTTGGCTTTTCCATGTTTTATTATTCCTTTACGAGATAAGATCAAGAAGTTCTTTGACTGAAAGGTTCGGGTTGTCAATGCCGGCGTTAATGACCTTTATTGCGTTTTTATGAAGCGCTTCAATATGCTCTTTTTTGAGGATATTCGTGCGGTACATATAATAAAAATTAATTCCCCCGTCCGTCGGATTGACAAACGAAAAGGTATAAAGCGGCATTACATATCTTCCCGGATTATAACCGCGAAAAGTTTCCTTAACATCATCACCGAAAATTCCGAGCCGTGCAAGCGGAAGCCAGGTATACATCATAAACGACGGACCCTGAGCGGCACTGTAGCCGTAGATATCCTGCTGAATTTTTCTTGAGGCAAGATAAGGAAAGTTCATATGGCGGAAAAGCTTATTTCGGATATCCGAAGTTTCCTCAAGCGTTTGCATAAAGCTGTTTTCGTTTTTGAAAATCACCCTTGTCATAAACGGTTGCGCAAGGCAGCCGCCCATGTGCTGCTGAGATTTTGTTACCCTTCTTCCGCAAAGAACCATCATGAACGTATCGTTGATTCTGTTGTGAAGCGAAGAAGCATAAAGCCTGAAACCGGTTTGAATAAGCGTCTCCGGCGCAATAAGATGCTCCTTGCAAAAAGCGAGGATTTTTTCTGCGTCCTTCGGCTCAATGCTGAGGTTGAGAACTTCGGAGCGGTCGTGGATAGGGTCGTATGCCGCCGGAACACGAAGATTCGGATTCTTTTTCTTTATGCGCTGTTTTTCAAGAAGTTGAGGGCCGTGAAGTCCGCAGTAATAAGGTTCGCAGCCCTGCTTGTGATATTCGGTGAAGAAAGCCGCATCGGCGGAAAACTTCTTTTTGTTTTGAAGATAAGCATATTCTTTTTGAAGGTATTCCTCAAAGCTTGAAAGCTTTGAGGGCAACGCTTCATGCTTTTCAAGTGCGTTATAAATTTCAAAAAGGTCTTTATAAAAAATCGAAACGGCAAGAGCGTCCATGACCATATGACAAACGTTGAAGAATACTCCCTGTTCACCGTTTTCGTTTTTGAAAAAGTAAAGACGGAAGGTTTCTCCTTTGAAAAATTTTACGGGCTTTGAAGCGTCCGCATTGAAAAATTCGGTTTGCTCCTTGTCGTCTTTGAAACGAAGAACACGAATTTTTTCAAATTCAAAAGAGGAAAGGAAGTATTGCTTAACGCTCTTTTTGTCCTTTACAAAGCGAAGCCTTAAACAATCGTTCCTTGAAATTTCAATGTTTACCGCTTTTGCAAGGATTCTGAAGTCAAGCTCCTTTTTGACAGAGAATGAAGTCGGAATTTGAATGACCTGTTTATGAAGGCTGTATTTTATCATAAAATACATTGTTTGCTGAGAGGGAATGAGGTCATAGAGCTTTTGATTTGTTATTTCCTTCAATATTAACATCTCCTTAAAAGGCAACAAAAAAGTGCGCCCTTATAATTTCTCCGATTAAAATTATAGAGCAAACCTGTTAAAGAGATGTAAATGCTGCATTAACGCTTTGTTAATTTTTTTGCATAATTCTCTTCACAGTTAATATTGTGACAGAATAAGCAGGCCTTGTTTCAATTTTAACAAAAAATCTTTTTGCATCCGAAAAGTTTTGAAATTTCTTCTCCCTTTGAAATGAGGGCAGAAGAAACAGCCGTTTTGTCTGCTCCCGTTTTGATTTTCCCTCCTGAAAAAAGCGCAAGCGGAAATTTTTTTGAAAGTCCGTCAACAATCGTAACGCTCATCATTCCGCAAAGTTCATCGTCAACAAAACACAGCAAAACGCTGTGACCCGTTTGAGAAAGGACTTTGTCAAACCGCTCTGAAAGCGAAAGGTCCATAACCGGTTCTTTTTCAAATCCGAGTTTTGCAACTGCGGAAAGGTCGCTGCGGTCGGCTTTTCTGACTTCAATTTTCATATGTATCTCCCCCATTATAACTAATTGACAATATGCGGTCAAGCCTTTGGAAATATATATGAACAAAAGAGCATAAATATAATTGAACCGAATGAAGGGAGCGATAAAATGGAATGCTGTTCAATAACCGAACTTCGCAATAAAGAAGTAATCAGCGCAAAAAGCGGCTGCCGAATAGGCTTTGTTTCCGACGTTGAAATCAACACCTGCGACGGAAAGCTGGTTTCAATCATTGTTTGGGGAAAATGCCGCTGTTTCGGTCTGTTTGGAAAAGAGGAGGATATCCGAATTTGCTGGAACGATATTCAGGTTATAGGCGATGACACAATCCTTGTTTGCGCCGACATTCCCGAGCGACCGCCGAGACCGCCGAAACGCCCCGGAGGAAAAGGCGGCTTTTTTGAAAATCTTTTTCGCTACTGAAACAACAAAAAAAGCTGTCGCTTCGGGTTTTCCGCTGCGGCAGCTTTGATTTTTTATATAATTACGCAAAGAACGCCTTGTGAATGGCAGAAACGGCCTTGTCGGCAAGCTCTTTGTCAATAAGAACCGAAATGGTAATTTCGCTTGTTGAAATCATGCTGATATTGATTCCGGCTTCATAAAGAGCGCCGAACATTTTTGACGCTGCGCCCGAATGGGTCTGCATTCCTGCGCCGACAATTGAAACTTTTGCAATTGAAGCGTCGCAGTTGACGGTTGCGCCCTGCGGAGCAAACATTTCTTCAAGAATTTTAACCGCTTCGTCTGCGCACTCTTTGCTGCAGGTGAAGGAGATATCCTTTGTTCCGTCACGTCCGATGGACTGCAAAATAACGTCGATATTGATTTTTTTTGCGGCAAGCTTTGAAAACATTTTGAATGCGTTGCCCGGAATATCCTTCATTCCCACAACGGAAATTCTAACAACGTCTGTGTCCTTTGTAACTCCTCTGATGAGCATTTTCTCCATATTTGCAACCTCCTTGACTATTGTTCCGCTTTCTTTTGCGAGACTTGAAAGAACTTCAAGTTCAACGCCGTATTTTTTTGCCATTTCAACCGAGCGGTTGTTAAGAACCTGAGCACCCAATGTTGCAAGCTCAAGCATTTCGTCATAAGTGATTTCCAAAAGCTTTCTTGCGCCCTCAACCTTTCTCGGGTCTGCGGTGAAAACGCCGGTAACGTCGGTAAAAATCTGGCAGCGGTCTGCGTGAAGTGCCGCCGCAATTGCAACGGCCGATGTGTCCGAACCGCCCCGGCCGAGCGTTGTAAGGTCATCTGATTTATTGATTCCCTGAAAGCCGGCAACGATAACTATTTTACGCTTGTCAATTTCCGACTGAAGGCGTTCGGTTTTTATCTGTTCGATTCTTGCCGAGCCGAAAGTTCTGCTGGTATGGAAGCCTGCCTGCCAGCCGAGGAGCGAAACAACGGGACAGCCGAGCCTTTCAACCGCCATTGCAAGAAGCGCAATAGACATCTGTTCGCCGGCGGTGAGCAGCATATCCATTTCTCGCTTTGAGGCGTTCGGGTTGATTTCCTTTGCTTTTTCAATGAGGTCGTCGGTTGTGTCTCCCTGGGCTGAAACAACAACGATAACGTCGTTATTCTGCTTATATGTGTCCGTAACAATTCGGGCAACGTTCATCACCCTTTCGGCGTTTGCAACGGAAGAACCGCCGAATTTTTGAACAATAAGTGCCATATACTTACCTCCTGTTTTCAAGAAGTTATAATCTGAGTGTGATATTAATAATCGGTAACCCTGATTGAAGAAAGAACGGTGAGTTTTGATGAGGAGAGCTTTTCAAAAAGCTTTTCTTCTTCATCGGTTTTTGTGATGAAAGCAATTTCGCCTTTTTCGCCGTCTTCAAAAATCTTTTCGGTTCCGAAAAGAGAGCATGCTTTTTCCTTTTCGCTTTTGCCGCCCTTAACTCTGACAAAGAGCGAAACGGGAACCTTTTTGTAATCTTCAATAAGACCGGGCAAAGCTTTTTTCCAGCCGAAAACCTTGCGTTTTTCGTTGTTGTCTGCGCAGTCGATGATATCGCCCACAACGGCAGAAGCGGTTGCGCTTGAACCTGCGCCTTTTCCGTAAAGAAGAATGTCTCCGGTCATGTCGCCCCTGACAAGGCAGGCGTTGAAAACGTCGTTTACGCCGGCAAGCATACTTTCCTTTTTAACAAGTGCCGGAGAAACGATTGCATAAATTTTTCCGTTTTCAAGCTTTTTTGCCTGAGCGATAAGCTTTATCACATAGCCGAAGCGTTTTGCGTCTTCAACGTCGGCCGGTGTAATTTTTGTAATGCCTTCGGTGTGCACTTCTTCGGGATAAACATGGTGACCGAAAGCAAGCGAGGAAAGAATACAGATTTTTCTGCACGCATCAAGACCTTCAACGTCTGCGGTCGGGTCCTTTTCGGCGTAGCCGAGCTTTTGAGCAAGGGCAAGCGCATCCGAAAATTCGGTTCTTTCCATTATCATTTTAGTCATGATGAAGTTTGTTGTTCCGTTTAAAATTCCGGCAATTGAATCAATGCGGTTTCCGGCAAGGCAGCGGCTTATCGGACGGATTATCGGAATGCCTCCGCCGACGCTTGCTTCAAAAAGAAAGTTGACGTTGTTTTCTTCTGCAAGCTTTAAAAGCTCATATCCCTTTTGGGCAACAAGCTCCTTGTTTGAAGAAACAACGTGCTTTTTCTTTTTGAGACACCTTGAAACAAAATCAAAGGCCGGGTTGATTCCGCCCATTGTTTCAACAACAACGTCAATTTCTTCGTCGTTTTCAATGTTACAAAAATCCTTTGTCATCAAAGAAGCAAACTCACTGTTTGAAAAATCTCTGATATCAAGAATACGCTTGACTTCAAGTTCTGCTCCGGTGTTTTCTTTGATAACCGGCGCATTTTTTTGAAGAAGCTTTACAACTCCGGAGCCGACAACGCCAAAGCCCATAACAGCGATCTTCAAGTTGATCACCCTTTCACATTTAAATATCAACTGTAACATAATATCACATTTTGCCGAACAGTGAAAGAGAAATTACAATTTTTCAACAACTTTGTAAAATCCATTGATTTTTATGCTTAATATAGGTTAATATAATATATATAATTGACAAACAAAGAACCGCTGCTTTTGAAAACGGGCACCGTCTGTTATAAAAACCTGCGGGAAAAATTCCTACATAAAAAGGAGTGCATAATATGCAAGAAGTTGAAAAAAGGAAAAAGACGATAATTAACGTTTTATATTTTGCAATAATAATTGCGATACTTGTTTTGATAATGAGATATGCGCTGAGCGTGTGTCTTCCGTTTGTTATTGCATTCATTGTTGCGGCAATTCTTCAAAGGCCGAAGAACTTTCTTGTTAAAAAAACACCGCTCAAAAACGGAGCGGCCGCAGGCATTTGCGTGCTGCTTTCGATTGTTATTGTTGCCGCCCTTGTTTCGCTCATCGGCGTTCGCATATTTGACGAAATCAAAGGGTTTGCGGGCTATATCGGAGCAAAGCTTCAAAACCTTGACGATGTTGTCAATAACATTGAATCGTGGCTGACCAATTTGATAGCTTCACTTCCGGAATTTCTCAGCAAAACGCTCAAGGAAAGCGTTTCTCAGCTTTTCTCTGATATCCGTGAATATATGGCCGGTGAAAGCGACAAAATTTCTTCCGCAATTTCATCGGGACTCGGCGAAAAATTCAGCTTTTCGTGGATTACGGGTCCGCTTTCCGGCGTAATTTCAACGGCAAAACAGGTTCCGACAATTCTTCTTTCGATTGTCATTTCAATCGTTGCCTGCTGTTTTATGACTTCGGAATATGACGAAGTGAAGGCGTTTATTGTTTGCCAGTTTCCCGAACACAGAAGAAAAGATCTCAGCCGTGCAAAAACCATTCTTCGCACTTCACTCGGAAAAATGGGCAAAGCGTATCTTCTCATCATGCTTGTCACATTCATTGAAGTTTCCGTCGGACTTACCGTGCTCAAACTTTTGAAGGTTTACAGCTCGTCATACATCATGGTTATTGCGGCTGTCATCGCAGTGGTTGACATTCTTCCCGTTCTCGGAACGGGAACGGTTCTTATTCCCTGGGCGCTTTATTCGTTCATCACGGGCAACATCGGAATGGGAATCGGACTTATTGTTCTTTATGCCGTCATCACCGTTATCCGCCAGATTATTGAACCGAAACTTGTTGCCGGTCAGCTTGGCCTTTCTCCGATTGTTACAATTGCCGCCCTTTATTTCGGGCTCAAAGTTTTCGGCGTTCTCGGAATGTTTGTCACACCGATTCTTATCATTATGCTCAAGCTTCTCAACGATGAGGGAATCATAAGGCTTTGGAAGTCTCCGGCAAGAGCGAAAGCAATGTCCGCTTCGGAAGATTCATCTGACGGCAAAGCAAGTCCGCAGCAGGAAAACGACATATCAAAAGCAAAAGAAGAAAAGCCGAAAAAAGAAAAGAAGGCTTCAAAAGAAAAAAAGAACTGACGTAAGAGCCGGGTATGTATTTTTGAAACGATGAACCGAGTATTTTTTACACTTGCGGCGGTTGCTTTTTGACAAAAATTGTGTTAAACTTTTCTCAGCGGTCGGTTTGAAAAGGAAAACCGGTTCATCAATTTTTAAAGGAGACAACAGAAAAATGAAAAAGTTCAAAAAAGTCATTGCACTGCTTCTTGCCGTGCTGATAATTGTTCCGTGCTTTATTGCGCCGGCTTCGGCAGGAACGGTTGACCCGAACAACAGTGCCGAAGACAAAATGAAAAGCTATCTTTATATGGGACTTGACAAGGTTGTTTCGGCCGCCGTTGCGGTTCTTAACCGTGTTATTCCCGGCCGTGATTTCACCGGAAGTTTTCCGAAACTTGAAGATTATAAGTCGGATACTTTTTATCCCGGCAACGAAAAGTTTGACACGGAAGTGAAAAGCGGCGCAAAATGGAGTGCGGGTTATGCAAGCGATTCGCTCATAAAGAACCTTGAATACAAGGACGGCGTTTATCTTTATAAAGGCAAAAAAGTATACATGGCCGGCACTCTTGAACCGTTCAAAGGCAGACAGCCGACAGAAATCATTGACGACCAAAGAGTTTGCACCTATGCGCTTTCTGCCGGAGACGGAATTGTTGTTCACGCCGTAATTGACGGTTACGGTTTTGCAAGCGGAGACGTTGCGGCAATCAGAGCACGCCTTGCAGACTTTGCAAAGAAAAACAACGTTATTTCAATCAACGTTTCTGTTCTTCATCAGCATTCGTGCATTGATATTCTCGGAATGGGCGCTCCGCTTCTTCCGGCTCTTATTGTCAATCCGTTTTTGAGCATTCTCGGCCTTGACACCAAAAATTATATTGGCGGAAAAACCCCGGAATTTATGGAAAATCTTTATGACACCGTTGCTTCAACCGTTGTTGACGCTGTTGAAGATATGGAAGAAGGCTCGCTTTATTACGGAAACGTTGACGCTTCGGAATATATGCGAGACAAGCGTGATCCGCAGGTTATGGATACCGACCTTCACCGCATCCGCTTTGTTCCCGATAACGCAAACGAAAACGAAATTTGGATTTGCGAAGGCGGCTTTCACGCCGTCGGCGCAGGCATTTCAACATCAAAGCTTTGCGGCGATTTCCCGTATTATCTCAGAAAAACCGTCACCGAAAAAACCGGCGCAGACGTTGTTTATGTTCAGGGCGCAGAGCTTGCAATCACCGGAAATTACGGAACACTCACCTTTGATGAATCCGTTTACGGTGCAAACGTAAAAGCAATGGGCGAAGCTCTTGCCGCAAGACTTATCTCAATCAAAAACGACACAAAGCTTGACCCCGTTCTCAACATTGCCCACAGAAACGTATACATTGAAATAACCAACCAGATTCTTGAACTTGCAATCAGAGAAGGGCTTGTCAATTCAACCCTCACAAAGAACGGTTCAAATTACACCGCCGTTTCCGAAATCGGCTATATGGAGCTTGGAAACAAGGTTGGCGCAATGTTTGTTCCGGGCGAAATTTCTCCCGAGCTTCTTTGGGGCGGCGTTATTGAAAAGGACAAAACATGGAGAGGCGAAAGTTGGGATTATGCTCCGTTTGAAAAGACCGCAAAGGTTGAAAAGCTTATTTGCTTCGGCCTTGCGAACGACCAGATCGGATATATCCTTCCCGATAACGACTTCCGTTCAATGTTCACCGAAAACGAAGAAATCAACGCCGGTTCAAGCATGTCCGCTTCGGCAATTGCAAATGTTTTTGCCGAACTTATCAAAGACGTAAAATAAAAAAGCATAACATAAAAAAGCTTCCGCCGAGATTTTTTTCGGCGGAAGTTCTTATATAAGGTTAATTTAATTTGTAATCAATACTTTCCGAGATATTTTTCAATTTCCCACTGAGAAACCCTTGTGCTGTATTCTTTCCATTCTTCCTTTTTTGCGGCGATATAGCGGCTGAAAACGTGGTTTCCCATGCATTCACGCATAAAGTCGCTGTGTTCAAACTCTTTGATTGCTTCGCCGAGCGTTTTCGGAAGTGAACCGATTCCTTCGTTTTTGCGTTCTTCGTCGGTGAGGTTAAAGATGTTTGAATCCTTTGCCGGCGGCGGGGTCAACCCTTTTTCAATGCCGTCAAGACCGGCAAAAATGCTTGCCGCCATTTCAAGATACGGGTTTGCGGCGGGGTCGGGGTTGCGAAGTTCAATTCTTGTTGCAACGCCTTTTGCCGAAGGAATGCGGATAAGCGGACTGCGGTTTTTTGCCGACCACGCAATGTATACCGGGGCTTCATAGCCGGGAACAAGGCGTTTGTATGAATTAACAATCGGGTTTGTGAGAACGGTCATGCTTTTGATGTGTTCCATAATTCCGGCGATAAATCCGTATGCGGCCTTTGAAAGACCGAATTCATCGTTTCCGTCACAAAAAGCGTTCTTTCCGTCTTTGAAAAGCGAAATGTTTGTGTGCATACCGGAACCGCATTCACCGAAAACGGGCTTCGGCATGAATGTTGCATAAAGTCCGTGGCGGTTTGCAAGGTTTTTAACAACAAGCTTGAATGTCATAACATTATCCGCCGTGCGAAGAACCTCATCATATTTAAAGTCAATTTCGTGCTGACCTTTTGCGTTTTCGTGGTGAGAAGCCTCAATTTCAAAGCCCATGCTTTCAAGCGTCAGGCAGATGTCCTTGCGGCAGTCTTCGCCTTTGTCAATCGGGCCGAGGTCAAAGTATCCGCCCCTGTCATGACAAAACGTTGTGGGTCTGCCTTTTTCATCGGGTCTGAAAAGGAAAAATTCGCATTCCGGGCCAACGTTGCAGGTGTAGCCCATATCACCGGCCTTTTTGATTGCCCTTTTGAGAACATATCTCGGGTCGCCTTCAAACGGCGTTCCGTCGGTAAAATAAACATCGCAGATAAGGCGTGCGGTTTTTCCGCTTTCGCTTTCCCACGGAAGAATGACGAACGAGTCAAGATCCGGATGCAGGCACATATCCGACTCCTCAATTCTGACAAAACCGTCAATTGAAGAACCGTCAAAACAACAGCGGTTGTCAAGAGCCTTTTCAAGCTGGCTTTTTGTGATTGAAACGCTTTTGAGCATTCCCAAAATATCGGTGAACTGAAGGCAGATAAACTTAACATCTTCTTCTTCGGCAATGCGTAAAATGTCTTCTTTTGTGTAGCCCATAATAAAAAATCCTTTTTTGTTATTTGCTGCGAAGAAAAGAAGACCCACATCCGAAAAAAAACGGACGCACGCCAAAATACCCTTCAAAAACCGAAGAGAAAAAACAATATTCAATTCATACACAGCTTATTTAAGTCTATCATTCATGCACAGATTTGTCAACACAAACCGCTTTTTTGAAAAGACAAAAAAAAGGGACTGTCGCATTTAGCGCAGAACAAAGAGTAAAAAGTCAAAATTAAAAATATAATTTACGGATGCCGTCAAAAAGAAAGTATACCGTGAATTACAGCTTTATTTTTAAATCCAATAGGAATTATTTTTACTCTTTTAAGCGTTTTTTTACCCGCTCGCAGTATCTATATACAGCTTCGGGGTAAAGAAAACGCTTTCTGCATCTAAATGCGACAGCCCCAAATTCAGTCAATCAAATTATTTGTCTGACGGAAGCGTGCCGAGGAACTGATTAACAATCTCTTTGATTTTTGCAACGATTTCTTCAAAGTTAATTGTGCTGAGGAAGCTCTTAACTGCGTCGATAATTGCCTGCATTGTGTTTCACCTCACATAAAAGTATGAACAAGCTGTTACTTGTATGAAAAGAGGATATGTGCCAAACTTTAATCAAAACTTAAAAAGTGTTCATATTTTTGAATATTTTGAAAGTATTTTTAATTTATCTTTAAAAATCAGTTGTTGTTTTATTTTTAACCCGAAACGCTTTTTTATCAGCCGATTGATTCAAAAAACGGAATAATGAGCGCATAAGCCTTTTTGCCGTCGTCTCTGATATAAGAGGAATGGTTCTCCGCTTTAACAACCGCAATTTTGCTTTGCTTGATTGAATTGTGAATAAACACCGTGTCGGAAAGATCCATAATATCAAACTCTCCGGCAACGATATATGCCGGACAGGTAATTTTTGAAAGCTCATCTTTTGTGATGTTCGGTTCGGTGAGCATCATGTCATTGAGCTTGTCGGGCTTGCGCTTATTGTTGATTTTTACTGTTGCGGTGAAAAAGAATTTGAAAGTTTTCGGGTTTGTGTTTGCACCGCAGGAAACAAGCCCGCCGAGAAGATCGGGATAAGTATATGCAACCGTAAGCGCAACAATCGCTCCGTCGCTGTGGCCGACTATATACGGTTTTTCAAGCTTCAGCTTTTCAATAAAATCTTTCACGTCCTTTGCCATAAGGTCGTATGAAATTTTTCCCGGGTCGGAGCTTTCGCCGTGACAGCGGCTGTCAATTGCATAAACGGTATAATCATTTGCAAGAAGGCGTGCCGTTTCCTCAAACATTTTGCTGTTGTTTGCGTTTCCATGGATGATAATGAGCGGCTTTTTTCCGCTTTCGCCATAGACGGTGTAATGCATTTTTACTTCGCTGAGTTCAACGTAATTTTCTTTTGCCTCGCCAGAAAAAGGCTGCGGAACAGACGAGGTGTCAAGTGAAATAAGATTATGCTTTTTTGCGCCGAAATGAACGAGGGTCAGCCATGCTCCCGCACCGAGAACAACGGCAAGAAGAATGCAACCGGCAACACAGGCGGCTTTTTTTGCTTTTTTCATGAATTATTACTCCTTTTTAAAAAGGGGCTGTCGGATTTAGATGCAGAAAGCGTTTTCTTTACCCCAAAGCTGTATATAGATACTGCGAGAGGGTAAAAAAACGCTTAAAAGAGTAAAAATAATTCCTATTGGATTTAAAAATAAAGCTGTAATTCACGGTATACTTTCTTTTTGACGGCATCCGTAAATTATATTTTTAATTTTGACTTTTTACTCTTTGTTCTGCGCTAAATGCGACAGTCCCCAAAAAATATTCTTTTCTTTGTTATAAAACGGTTTTAAGTTCATCAAGGTGAGAAAGTGCCTTGAAAAGGTCGGTAAAGAAAATGAAAACTCTTTTGATGAACGAATCGAACTTATTGATTTTTGCGGCAGAAAGAGAAATTTCACTCGCTTTGAAGCTTTCGGTTTTTTCAACTTCAAAAACCGTACTTATTGTTGCGTGGTCGGAAAGCGACGTTTTGTTTTCGGAATAAAGATATTCATACTCCGCCTCTTTCGGAACAAGCGAAACTCCGCCGCCGTCACGATAAAGGAATTTTTCAACCGATTCCCAAACGCCCCAGTAGTCTCCGCCGTATTTTTTGATGCAGCCCGAAAAATCCTTATAGTCGCCGTTGTTATGAAGCTCAACCCATGAATCCTTAAGGCCGCAGCCGTCTGCAAGATATTCATAAAGTCCATCGTCGTCGTTCAAGTAATGAAAGGCAGTGTTGAAGTCACCGGTAACGATTACAGGGCGGTCGGTACCTCTTGAATTAATAAGATTTGAAAGCTGTTTAAAATTATCTCTGCGTGCTTCTTTTGAACCTTTGTCTCCGTAAGCGTCGGCATGAATATCATAAAAATCAATCAAAACTCCGTCGCCGAGGTCAATAACGCAATAAAGAATACCCTTAGGAGTCATTTCGTCTGCGCCGTTGTCAAAAACACCGTAAAGCTTGTTCCACTTTGTTCTTGTTTCGTTATAAAGCGGATATTTTGAATAAAAGTTCATTCCGTCGCCGCCGGGAACACCGCCGGTGTGGTTGGTTTTATAAGCAAAGGAGGAAAGCTCAGCGGAAAGCGAATTATGATAACCGAAATCCTCCTGAACGGCGATGAAATCATAATTGCGTGAATTAAGAATTTTTCCGATATCCTTTTGGTTTTGCTTCACGTTTTTGTCACCTTTTCCAACGAGTGCCTTGAAATCCGGAAGGCCGGCAACGTTATAACTCAGAAGAGAAAGCGTTTTCTTTTCCTCTGCAAACGAAGCAACGCTGCAAAGCGAAAAAAGCATAAGCAGCGCAAGTGCTGCGGCGAACAGTTTTTTTGTTTTTTTCATTTGATTTTCTCCCTTTCTTTTTTGATATATCGGTTTTGCCGTTTGTTTTCGGCCTTAATCAAATGATATCACATCTTAAACAAAAAATCAAATGTATATTGAGTAATTGACGATTAACCGATAAGTGCGGATAATTTTTGAATTTGTTACAAAACGGTGTGTTTGTGTCAATTGAAAAAGAGAAGTAAAAATGCTATACTGTTAATAAATTATGAACACAGGAGAATGATTATGGCATATACACTTGCTCTTAAAGAAAAAGTTGCTCTCATAACGGGTGCGGCCGGGGGAATCGGCCTTGAGTGCGCAAAGGGCTTTCTTGAAAACGAAGCTTCGGTTTTTCTTTGCGATCTTGACGAAGCTGCGCTTTCTTCTGCCGCAGCAAAGCTCAATGAAGAATATCCTTCTTCAAAAATTGCCTTTTCCCGCTGCGATATAACAAAAGAAAAAGACATTGAAGAGGTTCTTGAAAAAGCCGAAAAAGCCTTCGGCTCGGTTGATATTCTTGTCAATAACGCAGGAGTTGCCCACGATGTTTACAGTATGAATGAAACACGCAAGGATTGGGGAAGGGTTATCGACATCAATCTTACGGCTCAGTTCTTTTTTACTCAACAGGTTTTTAACCGTTTTTGGAACAAAAAGAAGGGCGGAAAAGTTGTTTTTATGGCATCGCTGAGCGCATTTATTGCCGTTCCGTCCGCTGCGGCATACAGCGCAAGCAAGGGTGCGGTTTTGCAGCTTACAAAATCGCTTGCCGGCGAATGGGCAAGGTTCGGCGTTCGGGTCAACTGTGTTTGCCCCGGCTTTGTTGAAACTCCGCTCATTGAAGCGCAGCTTAAAGATGAACGCTGGATGGGATACATGAATATGCGCATTCCTCAAAAAAGGCTTGCAAAGCCGGAAGATATCACCGGAGCGGTGCTTTATCTTTCTTCGCCGCTTTCCGATTATGTTACCGGAACTTCGATTGTTGTTGACGGCGGCTTTTCCGCTTGCGGCTGATTAGGCGGTATATTATTTTTAAAGGCTGACTGCTCCGGAATTTTCCGGCGGCGGCCTTTTTTCTTTACATTCTTTTCTTGGCGTGTTATGATGTTATCAAACAATCGGAAATTTTTTCAAAGGGAAACGAAGAAAAATGAAAAAATCAAAATTTTTGAAACGGAGCTTTGCACTTGTTTTGGCTTTTGTTTTTGTTCTTTCGGCGGCACCGGTTTTTGACTTTTGCGTTTTTTCAAATGCGGCCGCAGTCTATTCATCCGATTACCGTTACTGGTCGCAAGGTGCGTCGGAGCTTGAAAAAATGCGCCTTTACGGCTGCTGGATTGTTGCGCAGGCAAAACTTATTTATGAAACAAACGTCAACCGTGAAGAAAGCTTTAATCCGGATGTCTATTACTACTGGCAAAAGGACAACGGCTTTGTTGACAGCGGCTTTTATCAAACCAACGGCGGCTATGCCCCGGTTTCATATTCAAAGGAAAAGGAAAAACCGCTTGAATACCTCGGCTATTTTAAAGCTACCGAAGAAAAGCTTTGGGAAAACATAAACAACGGTTATTATTCAATTATTCAGCTGAACAACGGCGGTCATTACGTTTATCTTGACAACGAAACCTCAAAGAAAAAGAAAAAGCTTTACTGCTTTGATTCCTGGAGCGAGCAGTATTCTTACGGAACCCGTCTTTTGTCAAACTATAAAAAATGGGACGTATGTTATGTTTATAAGGTTTGCGACCCGAACGACCTTTTCCGGCCGTCAAAACCAACTCTTTTGCCCTTGTCCGCATTTTTTCCGGCAGACGGAAAGCTTTCGCTTTCCTGGAGTCCCGTCTCGGGTGCAGAAGGTTACCGCCTTCGCATACTTGACGAAAACGGAAAAAGCATCAGGGAAGATGATATTAAAACGCAGACAAATGTAAATTACACCCTTTCAAAAGGAAAATACACCGTTTCGCTCACGGCGTATAATTCTTACGGCGATTCGCCGGAAAGCACGGCTGATGTTGAAGCCGTCAGCGGATACACGGTGACTTTTGACCCTTGCGGCGGAACCTGCGCAAAAAAAAGCATAAATGTTTCTTTGGGTGCGCCTTACGGAAAGCTGCCGAAACCGAAACGAAACGGCTATAAGTTTTCCGGCTGGTACACGGCAAAAGAGGGCGGAACAAAAATTACGGCTTCAACAACGGTCAAAACCGATGCAAATCATACCCTTTATGCCCGCTGGAGCCACACCCATTCATACACGGAAAAAATCACGCTTGAAGCAACGTGTGAAAAAGAGGGCGTTAAAACCTTCACCTGCGTTTGCGGAAACAGTTATACCGAACCCGTTCCCGCACTTGAGCATAAATATGACGCTTCAACAAAAAAAGCGACGCTCGATTTTGACGGACTTTTCAAAGTTGCCTGCGTCTATTGCGGAAACGTGGCTTATTCTTCGCCGATTGCAAAGCCGCTTTTTCCCGTTCTTTCAAAAGAAAGCTTTGAATATGACGGAAAAGAGCATACTCCTTCCGTCACGGTAAAGAACAGCGAAGGAAAGCTTCTTTATCCCGATGCGGATTATACGGTTGAATATTTGAACAACCGAAAAAGCGGAAAGGCTGCCGCCGAAATCACATTCTGCGGCGATTACGAAGGAACGGCAAGGGTTCTTTTTGATATTGTTCCCAAAAAGGTGAAAAACGTTGCGGTGAAACAATTTTCAAAATCGCTCACCGTTTCCTGGAATGCCTGTGAGGGTGTTTCCGGATATAAGGTTACTCTCATGAACAAAAACAAAAAGGTTTTGAAAACCGAGGAGACAAAAAGAACATCGCTGCGCCTTAAAAACCTTCAAAGCGGAACAAAATATATCATTACGGTTCAGGCTTTCGGAAAAAGCGAGGACAAAGCGGTGTTTTCGCAAAGCACAAATCCGCTTTTGACCGCAACAAAGCCTGCCGCTCCCGAACAGCTTTCGGTTACGCCCGGAAAGGGTCAGGCAAGGCTTTCATGGAAAAAATCTTTCGGTGCAACCGGTTATACCGTTTATTACGGCACAAACAAAAAATCCGGCTTCAAAAAATTTGAAACAAAAAGAAGAATCTGCACAATCGGAAAGCTTAAGCCGAACACGGTTTATTATTTCAAAGTGACCGCAAACAAAAAAGGCGAAAACAACACGGTTTCTTCCGCCTTTTCAAAGCTTCGTTCGGCAAGAATAAAATAAAGCCGAAAACTTTTGAACCGCCGCACTGCCGCTTTCACCATTGACTTATGACGGAATTTGTAATATAATTACTTTCATATAATCTTTTTCATGAAAAGGACGGTGTGTAATTTTGAGCGAATACGGTTTTAACACAAAGTGTCTTCATTCGGGCTATTCTCCGAAAAACGGCGAACCCAGAGTTCTTCCGATCGTTCAAAGCACAACATATAAATATGATTCAAGCGAAGAAATGGGAAGACTTTTTGACCTTGAAGAAAGCGGATATTTTTATACCCGCCTTGCAAACCCGACCAATGATGCCGTTGCCGCAAAGCTTGCTTCTCTTGAAGGCGGAGTCGGTTCGGTTTTGACTTCTTCCGGTCAGGCGGCAAATTTCTTCGCTGTTTTTAACATTGCCGGCGCAGGCGACCACGTTGTTGCCTCAAGCGCAATCTATGGCGGAACGTTCAACCTTTTCAACGTTACAATGAGAAAACTCGGCGTTGATTTCACCTTCGTTTCGCCCGATTGCACAAAAGAAGAACTTGATTCGGCTTTCAAGAAAAACACAAAGGCCGTTTTCGGCGAAACGCTTTCAAATCCTTCGCTCAATGTTTTGGACATTGAAAAATTTGCTTTTGCGGCTCATGAACACGGCGTTCCGCTCATTGTTGACAACACTTTTCCGACTCCGGTCAACTGCCGCCCCTTCATGTTCGGCGCAGATATCGTTACCCATTCAACAACAAAGTATCTTGACGGACATGCAACCTCGGTCGGCGGAGCGATTGTTGACAGCGGAAACTTTGATTGGAAAAAAAGCGGAAAGTTCCCCTGCCTCACAACGCCCGATGAATCCTATCACGGCGTTATATACACCGAAAAATTCGGAAGGCTTGCCTATATTCAAAAGTGCGTTGCCCAGGTCATGCGTGATCTCGGCTCAATCCCCGCTCCGATGAATTCGTTTTTGCTCAATCTCGGAATGGAAACGCTTCCACTTCGTGTTGAACGCCATTGTCAAAATGCGCTTGCAGTTGCAAAGCACCTTGAAAAAAGCGAATATGTTTCATGGGTGTCCTATCCTTCGCTTGAAGGCGACAGCCAGTTTGAAAAGGCAAAAAAATATATGCCGAACGGCACTTGCGGCGTTGTTTCCTTCGGCGTAAAAGGCGGAAGAACGGCGGCAACAAAATTCATGGATTCCTTAAAGCTTGCTTCAATTGTTACTCATGTTGCGGACTGCCGAACCTGCGTTTTGCACCCGGCTTCAACAACTCACCGCCAGCTTTCGGACAAACAGCTTGAAGAATGCGGAGTTAAAAGCGACCTTATCCGCCTTTCGGTCGGAATTGAAAACGTTGAAGACATTATCGAAGATATTGACAAGGCGCTTAAAGAGGCCTGTGAATAATAAATATTAAAAAACAAAAAGTATAACAAGAAAGAAAAAATGAGGTTTTTAAAAAGATGAAACTCGGAATAGTAGGTTTGCCGAATGTTGGCAAAAGCACCCTTTTCAATGCTATCACCAATGCGGGCGCACAGTCTGCAAACTATCCTTTTTGCACAATTGAACCGAACGTCGGCGTTGTTGCCGTTCCCGATTCAAGGCTTGACAAGCTTGCCGAAATGTATAATCCTTTGAAGATTACCCCGGCAACGGTTGAATTTGTTGACATTGCCGGCCTTGTAAGAGGTGCGTCAAAGGGCGAAGGACTCGGAAACAAGTTCCTTTCTCACATTCGTGAGGTTGACGCAATCGTTCACGTTGTCCGCTGTTTTGA
Source organism: uncultured Eubacteriales bacterium (assembly GCA_934552855.1). Classification (GTDB taxonomy): domain Bacteria; phylum Bacillota; class Clostridia; order Oscillospirales; family Acutalibacteraceae; genus UBA6857. The sequence goes on from CAKTEU010000004.1 coordinate 30,604, forward strand.
AAGCACCGATATCATTCATGTTGACGGTTCGGTTGACGCAAAGCGTGATATTGAAACAATCAATCTTGAACTCATCCTTTCCGACCTTGAAATGGTTGAAAGAAGAATCGACAGAACAACAAAGGCCATGAAGGGCGACAAATCGCTTGCTTCGGAGGTTGAATTTTTCAAACGTGTTAAAGAAGCTCTTGAAAACGAAAAACCGGCAAGAAGCGTTGAGTGTGACGAAACCGAAAAAGCACTCCTTGACTCCGCCTGCCTCCTCACCGGCAAAAAAGTTATCTATGCCTGCAACATGAGCGAGCAGGACTTTACAAACGGAATTGAAGAAAACGAAAATTACAAAGCCGTTTGCGCCATTGCGGCAGAGGAAGGCAGTGAGGTTCTTCCCATTTGCGCCGGACTTGAAGCTGAAATTTCCTCGCTTTCAAAAGAGGATAAGGAAATTTTCCTTGCCGACCTCGGCGTTCAGGAAGGCGGACTTGATCTTCTCATCAGAAAGTGCTATCACCTTCTCGGTCTTATTTCTTATCTCACCGCGGGTCAGCCCGAAGTCAGAGCATGGACAATCAAAGAGGGCACAAAAGCACCGCAGGCAGCCGGAAAGATTCATTCGGACTTTGAAAGAGGCTTTATCAGAGCCGAGGTTGTTTCATATGAAAACCTTATTGAATGCGGTTCACTTGCCGCCGCAAGAGAAAAGGGTCTTATCCGCTCCGAGGGCAAGGAGTATGTTATGAAGGACGGCGACGTTGTTCACTTCCTTTTCAATGTATAATTGTATTTTTGGAAGATACACCGTCAATTCAAACAAAAAATGAATATTTTGGCACTCCGTTTTTGAAAAAAACATTGACAAACGGAGTGCTTTATTATAAAATGAAGACATAAATACGCCTTGTGTTTAGCACAAGTTAACCTTGTCAAAACCGGGGCAAAATATTTTCCAAAGCTAAAGGAGAAAAAGAAATGAAAAAAACTTCCCGCATTATTGCAATTGTTCTTTGCCTTGTTCTTGCGGTTTCGGCTTTGTCCGGCTGCACAATCAAGCTGAACATCAATGTTAACAACACCGGAAGCGCTGCTCCGGCAAACAACACAACCGCTGCTCCGGCAACCGCCGCTCCGGCAACCACCGCCGCTCCGGCTTCAACCGCTGCTCCGGACGCAAGCAAGCCCGCAGAAAGCAAGCCTGCCGATAAGCCCGCCGACAGCAAACCGGCCGATGACAAGCCCGCCGCAGCAGAGCTTTCCGCTTCTTCTTCAAAAGAGGACATCGTTGCCGAATATGTTAAGGTTTATAACACCACCAAAAAAGCCGGAACATTCACCGGTCACGACACAATGGCTCTTACAAGCGTTCTCATTGACGGAAAAGAAAACAGCATGGTTAAAAGCCTTGCCGCCGGTATCGTTAAGGCTGACGCAAAGGATATGCAGCTTCCGCCGTATACCGACAGCAACCCCGGCACGGAATGCATGATTACCGCAGCTGATGTTGCCGAAGCAACATATAAAGACAACGGCGACGGAACCGCAACAATCAAAATTGTTCCGATTTCCTGCAAGAACTCAAAGAGATTTGAAGACGCACAGGGCAAGATGTTCAACGTTATGGAAGACGTTAAGAGCACCGTTGACGGAATCAGCCTCATTTCATGGGCTGAGGGCGACACCGATTCAAACGTTGTTCTCACCTGTGACGGCGGCTATGCCGAAGTTACCTATAACAAGGACACAAAAATGATGACCGCTGCCGATTATACGCTCATCACAATCGCAGACGTTCAGCACGCAAACGTTGCAATTCTCAAAAACAAGAGTGCAACCGCAACCTTTGATTACAAAATGCTCTTCCCCGGAAACGGCTGATAAAACAAAAAAAACAACAAATTCGGGCATCCGCAATGGATGCCCTTATTATTTTTATAAAACCGGTTCAGTCACTTTATTTCTGCGGAACTTTCTGCCTTGCTTTTTCCTCTTTGAAACTTTCAAGAATATCCTCTTTAGTGATTGCTATTGTTTTTTCCATTTTTGTCCCCCGCTTCAGCTTTTTGTGTTAAAAGCCTTTATACCCGAAAAACCTGTTGACAAAATCATTCAAAGCTTTAAGAAGCTTTATGAAAAAGGCTTTTAAAAGAGACGTGAATTTTTCCTTTTTAACTTCGCTTTCGCTTTTCGGTGCGGCGGTGATTTTGTCTTTGATTGAATAAAAGCGTGTTTCGGCCTTTTTGAAAGCGTCTGCGTCAACAACCGTTTCTGCAAGGACTGCGTCAACTTCGGCAATTGCAGCCTTGAGTTCGGCCGCATCTTCGGGTGAAAGGGTTGACGTGTCATAATTTCTCATGCCGTCAACAGCACCGATGAGCCATTTTGAAAGCCTTGAATTGTTGAACTGCGGAAATTCGTTCGGATAGGAGTATACGTTTTTGAAGTTTTTGTTCAAAAGAAGCTCTACCGCAAGCTTGATTATAACGTCGCAGCCTCCCGTGTATTCGTGGTTGTGGTTATAGAAATAGAAAGTGTGGTCGGGAAGAAGACCGGCCGAAGCGTCAACAATGTTATAAGGGTCAATGTGGTTGTGTTTCGAGTCAGTGCAGGTGCCGAAAGCGTTGCCCTTTTGGGCGTAATTTTCGCCGAGTGAGCCGTTGACCGGTGCGCTGACTGCTCCGAGCGAGGTTGAGTCAAGCTGAATGATTCCGTCGGCATTGACTTTGTTCCATGAGTCAACAATCGGATACATCGAATAGTTGTAGCCGACGATGTCAAAAAAATCAACGCCTTTGCTTTTGAAGGAAAGGATGTTTTTCTTTGCGTTAAGCTGAGCGTTATAAAATCTGTCGGTCTGCGCTCTGATTACGGCTTTTTCGTCGCTCATGAGATATTTTTCACGTGCGGTTTTATATGAACCCGAGGGAACAAGTCCCCACATACAGGTTGAATTTGAAAGATAATTTGCAATAAGCTTATCAACGGCAATGTCAAGAACGTCGTTAAGAACGTCTTTCGGAACAATGCGGATAAGCAGGTTGACAAGATATCCCAAAAAATCGTCCTCGCCGATAAGCTTCGGGAACATATAATCATAAAGCGCATCGTCATCGTCAATAAAGCCTTTTTCAAAAATATCACCGATGAGAGCCGAACCGTCAACGGCGGGAACAATATATATGATTCTTCCGATGCTTTCCGCAACTTCGGGGTGAAATTCCATAACTGCGTTCCAGATTGAGCCGCCCTGGCTGATTGGAACAACGTTGATTTTGCTGTGTCCGGTTTCCTTTTTTGCGGTTTCAATCAATTCGCAAAGCTCGTTTGCAAGGCGTTCAATGTTGTCAAACGATGAATAAGAGAAAAAGTAAAGGTGGTCTTCGCCTGCCTTTGAAATATAGCTTTCAAGCGGAATTGCGCCGAGGATATGATTTTTGTCGTGTTCACTGAGGTTTGCAACGCTCGTGTCATACTTTGCCGCACGAATATCGTAAACAAAATTTCCGTTGTTGTCTGACTTAATTCTTTCCATGAGTGCGTTGCCGAGAACATCGCCCAATGCATTTGCAAATTCATGCTGACTGTCTTTCCTTGTCAGCAAAGTTTTTGAAAGCGGAAGAAGTGCATTTTTAACTGCGTCTTCAACAACTTCCGAAGTATCCATGAAAAACGGACCCTTTCTTTCGTTGCCTTTTGAATCAAGCATAATTTTTCCGTCTTCGTCATAGCAAAAAACTTCGCTTTGAAAAAGTCCCGGAATAACAACGGTCGGGTTGTTTTCGCACTTTCCGCCGCATGAAGCTTTGCCGGCAAAAGCAAAAAGCGAAGCCGAAGGCAAAACAAGAAGCAAGCAGAGAATAAGCGCTGTAAATCTTTTCATTTTCATTTTTGATAATCTCCCTTTTCTTTTGCAAAGAAAACCTTTGCTTTGTATTTTATATATATTAAACAAAAACGGGAATATTTTCAATAGTATACGGAAGAAAACACAAAAACTTTCAAAAACCCTTGATTTTATCACCGGTTTATATTATAATAATTCAGCTAAAGCGGTTCCGGGCCGTTTGGCTTTTTAGACAAGATACTTTAATTTGGTCATGCAGCGGCGGGTCCTGTGCGGCAGGATACTGCGAACCATGTCAGGCGGGGAACCGAGCAGCATTAAGCGGGAATACTGTGCGACACAGTCAAAGCCTGCTGCTGTATGATCAAGCGAACGTGTCTTGTCTGTTTTTCTGTTTGCCGAAAGGAGTGAAAAGAATGTATCAGGTACTTTACAGAAAATACCGCCCAAAGGTATTCTCCGACGTTGTCGGTCAGGATCATATCACAAAAACCCTTCAAAGCGAAATTGAAAAAGGAAAGCTTTCTCACGCATATCTTTTCACCGGCTCAAGGGGAACGGGAAAAACAACCTGCGCAAAAATTCTTTCAAAGGCGGTCAATTGCCTTCACCCCGTTGACGGAAACCCCTGCAACGAATGCGAAATTTGCAAAGGCATTGACTCCGGCGCAATTTTGGATGTTGTTGAAATTGATGCCGCAAGCAACAACGGCGTTGATAACATTCGTGATATCCGTGACGAATCCGGCTTTGCTCCCGTCAGCTGCAAGTATAGGGTATACATCATTGACGAGGTTCACATGCTTTCAATCGGTGCGTTCAATGCGCTTTTAAAAACGCTTGAAGAACCGCCGGAACACGTTATGTTCATTCTTGCAACAACCGAAGTTCACAAGCTTCCCGTCACCATTCTTTCACGCTGCCAGCGGTTTGATTTCAGAAGGGTTGCGCCGCAGGACATGATAAAGCGAATGAACTATATCGCCGAAAAAGAAAGCTTTATTCTTGATGAAGATGCGGCCATGCTCATTGCAAGGCTTGCCGACGGCGGAATGCGTGATGCACTTTCAACTCTTGATCAATGCATTTCGGTTTCAAATCATGTCACAAACGAGGTTGTCTGTTCCGTTGCCGGAATTGCCGGAAAACAGCATCTTTTTGAAATTGCAAACGACATTGCAAGCCATAACAGTGCAGAAGCACTCAAAAAGCTCAGCGAACTTTATGCCGCTTCGTGCGATATGGAACGCCTTTGCGCCGATTTGACAATGCATTTTCGCAACCTTATGATTGCAAAAACGGTCAAAAACGCAGAAAATATCCTTGTTTGCACAAAGGACGAGCTTGAAAGCTATAAAAGTCAAAGCTCTCTTTTCACTCTTGAGGGCATACTTTATTCGATAGACCTTCTTCAGGAAGCTGCCGCAAACATCAAACGTTCGGTTAACCGAAGGATAGAAATGGAAATGACACTTCTGCGCCTTTCCTCGCCCTCGCTTGACAGCGGCAATGAAGCACTTTTAAAGCGTATTGCCGCACTTGAACTTGCGGTTAAAAGCGGCTCGTTCGTTCGGCAGAAAACAGAAACGCCCGAAGTACCGGAACCGGATATACCCAAGACACAGCCTGCGCCGGTGTCCGTTGAACCGCCGGCGGATGAAAGCTTTTTTGCTTTTTCGCCTTCGTTTGAAGATACTTTGCCCGAACCGCCGAAAGAACAAAGGCGTGCTTCGTGGGAAACCCCCGTTTCAAACCGTGAGGTGTCTGAGGCTAAAGCCACACAAACTTCCGTTTCCTCTCAGGGCGAACAGTCATCTGTGCCATTTTCCGATTGGGCTCAGGTGCTTTCCGAACTTACGCAAATCAATCAGCCGCTTTGGGGCGTACTGATAGGCTCGACGGCGTTCATAAACGGCGAATTTGTTCTCATCAAAAGCGAAAACCCGACCTTTGCTTCCTTCATCAAAGTTGGAACAAACGGCCGTGACGTTAAAGAGGCAATATACAGAGTTACCGGCAAAAAGTATCGTTTGGGTATATATAACCCGGCATCGGCACAGAAAAAGGAAAACTCAAAACCGAAAGACCCTCTTCAAGACCTTGTTAAAAGAGCAAAGGACTTCGGTGTTCGGGTTGATGTTGAATAACACAGCAAAAATTTAACAATAAATAAAATCAAAGGAGATACAGAACATGAAAGCAAGAATTCCCGGAATGCAGGGCGGCGGCCAGATGAACATGATGAAAAAAATTCAGGAGATGCAAGCTCAGCTTGAAACAAAACAGGCAGAGATTGAGCAGACCGAATTTTCGGCTTCCGCAGGCGGCGGAGCCGTTGAAGTCACTGTTACCGGCGCACACGAAATTAAAAAAATTGACCTTCAGCCCGATGTTGTTGACCCCGAAGACATTGAAATGCTCTCAGACCTTATCATTGCCGCCGCAAACGAAGCAATGAAAAAGGCAGACGACGCAATGGAACAGGCAATGGGTGCACTCAAAAGCGGACTCAACCTTCCGTTCTGATGGCAGATTACAAAGTGGCCTCGCTTGCAAGGCTTATCGACCAGTTTGAGCGCCTTCCCGGAATAGGACATAAAAGTGCGCAAAGGCTTGCGTTTTATGTTCTTTCAATGAGCGACGAGCAGGCAAAAAGCTTTGCACAGAATATTCTTGACGCTCATCAAAAAATAAAAAAGTGTTCTCGCTGCTGCAATCTTTCGGAGGATGAGCTTTGTCCGATTTGCAAAAACACCGCACGTGACGACAGCGTAATCTGCGTTGTTGAAGATCCGAGGGACGTTATGGCGTTTGAACGCACACATGAATACAACGGAACCTATCACGTTCTTCACGGCGTAATTTCGCCGATGAACGGTGTCGGACCGGAGGACATCACTATCAAGGAGCTTATCGCCCGGCTTTCCGACGGAAAGGTCACCGAGGTCATCATGGCAACGAATCCGACCGTTGAAGGCGAAGCGACCGCAATGTATATTTCACGTCTTCTCAAGCCGATGGGCATTACCGTTACCCGCCTTGCATACGGTGTACCCGTCGGAGCAGACCTTGAATATGCCGATGAAGTTACGCTGACAAGGGCACTTGAAGGCAGACGAAAGCTTTAAAAAAATCAAAAGCACAAAAGAAAGAGGTGATTTCCGTGGCGAAAGGAAACGATATTCCGAAAGTTGCGCAAAACAAAAAAGCATATCACGATTACTTTGTTCTTGAAACCTATGAAGCCGGAATTGAACTTTTCGGCACGGAGGTCAAGTCAATCCGAAAGGGAAGGCTCAACCTCAAGGACTCCTGGTGCAGCATTGAAAACGGCGAAATTTTTGTCAACGGAATGCATATCAGTCCTTATGAACACGGAAACATTTTTAACCGTGACCCGATGCGTGTCAAAAAGCTGCTTATGCACAAGCGTGAAATCAACCGCCTTTTCGGTGTAACAAAACAGCAGGGCTTGACGCTCATTCCCCTTTCGGTATATTTTTTGAACGGAAGGGCAAAGCTTGAAATAGGACTTTGCAAAGGCAAAAAGAACTATGACAAGCGTGAAACCGCCGCAAAACGTGACGCAAAGCGTGACATTGAGCGTGAGATGAGAGGAAGAAGTTGATTTTTCAAAAATCTTCCGTTGACACAAAACGCAAAAAATGATAAAATATCAAAGCAGACAAACCGAAAAGTTTTTCTGCCCTATATGGGGATGAAAGGATTTCGACGGGGACTCTGAACTCTGATAAGCGGGTAGTGCCTGTGCAACCACTTTAAACTGCACAAACTTTAAAAATAAACGACAATACTACAGTATTGAAGGCTGCTTAACGCAGCCCGTCTGAGCTTTGAGTACTGCGGCGAAGCATCAGGCGTTACGAAGCAGTGAACGTGAACAGCCGAGCACCTCGTAGGCTGTCATGAACAAGGGGCTACCGAGGACTAAAGCCTGTCTTTCGGCGTTGGTTTGAGGGAATTTTAAAAGACTGACTGCACCCGGAGAAAGTCAGACGGATCGGTTTTCGGACGCGGTTTCGATTACCGCCATCTCCACCAACAAAAAGCACGCTTTCGGGCGTGCTTTTTCACTGAAATAAATCCTGAAAATTTATGCAATTCGCCCTGCGGCGAGTGAATTTGCTTTTGACAATTAAATTTCGGCGGTGCGGGCAGTGAGCCGAACAAAACCGCAGACATCAGGCAATCGTTGCAAGGTCATGATAAAATAATTAAGATTTATTAAGACGACTGCTTGTGTGCCGTAAATTCATTGTTTAATTTTCACATATTTTGTTGGTTTGATTAGTATGATAGTAACGAAAAACTATAAAACACTTGACTTGTTTTATTAAATTCTATAAAATAGTCGTGTTAGATGCCTCAAAAAGTTTACAGAGGTTACAAAATATTAAAAAAGGAGAACCCGATATGAAAAGAAAAATCCTTGCATTAATCCTTGCGGTCATGATGATCGTTTGTGCTCTCCCGTTCGCCGCTTTCGCTTCAAACGGAAGTGCTATCCACGATGAAATTCTTGACAACAGCCATTATTATCATATGGACTATGTTGAGAACGAAAACTATTTCAAAGGTGAGTTCGGCTGGTATACCGCTCTCGGCTTCTATGACAACGCTTGGTATAACCTTATTGACAAATCGGTTGATATCGACTATGCAAAGGCTGTTCTTCTCGGCCTCATTGAACAGGTTGAAGCTGAATACAACAACGAAACCTTTGAAGAGATTATGAAAATTCTCAACGGCGCAAGCAGCGCAATGGGCGTTATTGAAAAGGTAAGCGAAGTTTCCAAAAAATTCACCGACGCTCTTGACTTTGCTCAGTCCGCAGAATGGGGAACAACCCTCGGCGTTCTTAACGGCGTAATCAAAGCAGCAAACTACGGCAACGAAGTTTACAAAGCTTATGTTAAAGGTTATGCAATGATTCTTTCCGCAAAGGCAGCAAGTGCTTTTTACGGCGACTTCCTTACATATCTTTCCGAAAACTGCAAAAACGAAGCTGTTAGAAAAGCAGCTAAGGAAATTGCAGCAACAATCGACGCAGAAATGCAGGCAGCTGTTGACGAACTTGTAAAGTCACTCGCAGCAAACGCAGGTAAAGACGCCGTTACAATCGCTGCCGAAGTTGCTCTTGACAGCTATGGCGTAACAGCCGCAATCAAAGGCGCATACAAAACCGTAATCAATATTTCCGATAAGCTTTTCAACACCAAGGATAAGTATGAATTCATGGTATCGCTTGTTGAAACTTATTACATTGAAGACTGCTTCACCGAATGGGCAAAGGCAGCTTTTGAATCGGATAACGCCGATTACGCTTCGTTTGCAGAAAGCACCGTAATCGCAGTCAGAGAAACCGGCGAAGGCCTTCTTGCAAAACTTGCAGCAGCTAAGACTTCGGCTCTTGTAAACATGGTTAAAAAATATGACGCAACCGAAATCAAAGTAAAAACCGCAGCAGAACTTGCAAAGCTTAACGTTGCTTCGGCAATCCTTGCAGCAGACGCAGACGCAGCCTATGCAAAGAGCGTTGTTGTTACCGGTAACACCGCAGTAGCAGTTAAGGCAGCAGGCGCAGACGTATTCACAATTGCAGACGGCGAAGCAGTTCCCGCAGTTGTTACCGCTTCCGGCGCATACGGTAGCGTTTATAATGACGGTCTCGGCCAGTATGTTAAGGCTGCTTATCTCCTTGGCGACGACTATGACGTTGTTCTTTCCGGCGCAGAAAAGAACGGAACCGTTTACGGCGTTGTCGGAAACAGCTACACTTGCGTTGACACCACCGCAGGCAGAACAATCACATTCAAAAACGTTCTCACCGCTCCGTCAATCGTTGTTGCCGACGAAGGAAAAGAAGCAATCACTCTTTCGTTCAGCGATAAGTTTGTTAAGACTTGCGATCCCTCCGTTGCAGTAAGCGGCGGTTCAAGCTCCTCGGGCGGTTCAAGCAGCTCAGGCTCTTCCTCAAGCGGCTCCTCCTCAGTCGGAAGCTCAATCAGCAAGGCTTTCTCAGACTTCTTCAAGAGCATTATTGAAGCTTTCAAAAACATCTTCAAAATCTTCAAGAAGTAATTCAATTTAAATATTGCGGCTGTCGCTTTTGCGGCGGCCGTTTTTTTCGTTTGAAACGGGTGGAAATATTTTCAAAAATATGCTAAACTGTTTATATCAAAAAACACGGGGTAACTTTCCATGAAAAAAAGAGCCTTTGCAATTATTGCTTTTACTTTTCTTTTTTTACTTTTGCTTTCTTCCTGCTCTGCCGAAAGAAAAACCGGTTCAAAAGTTTTTGAAAAAATTCTTCCTGCCGAATCTTCTGCCGAAAAAAACGGGAAATTCGGATTTTCGGCCGAAAAAAAAGAAAATCTTCGCCTTGTTTCAAAAACAGATATGACATCGCTTTATTTTGACGAAAAGACGTTTTCGGTTTGCGTTTATGATTCCGGCGCAGATAAGCTTTGGCGTTCGCTTCCGGAAAGCGAAACGGAAGAAAACACATCGGTCGTTTCCGTTTGTGTGATTTCCGGCGGAAAAGAATATACGCTTTATTCTCAAAGCGACAGCGTTGCTCACGGAAACGCCGCCTTTGCGCTTGAAAACGGCGGTGTAACGATAAACTATCGTTTTGAAAAAGCACTCGGAAACGAAAAAGCCGATTTTACCGTTCCGGTTCTTTTTGAGGCACAGGACGGAATGCTTGTTGCTTCGGTCAATTGCAAAGATATCACCGTTTCTGACGGAAATATTATTGTTAAAAGTCTTTCGCTTCTTAGCTGGTTCGGCGCAGACAAGGACGGAAAAAGCGGAGATTTTATTCTTGTTCCGGACGGCTGCGGTGCAATCATTGACACGTCAAAAAGAGCCGAAAAATTTGACAGGCTTTCTCTTTCGGTTTACGGCGGCGACCCTTCGCTTGAAAAAACCGAAAACGCACAGGTTTGTATTCCGGCATTCGGAAAAAAGAGCGGAAACGGCGCATTTGTTGCGCTCATTGAAAGCGGAGACGCAATTGCAAAAATCGGTGCTTCAAAGTCGCTCAAAAAAAGCGGCTTCAACCGTGTTTTTGCAAGCTTTGATGTTACTCAAACGATGAACGGCGAAAAGAAAACCTATGTTTCAAAAAACAGCTTTGAAGGTCTTGCTTCGGTTTCTTACCGCTTTCTTTCCGGTGATAACACAGATTATGTTTCAATGGCCTCTGCCTGCCGTGAGCTTTTGATTCGTTCTTCGGTTCTTTCAATGAACGAAAGAAAAATTGCGCAAAACGAAGGCCTTCCGTTTGAACTGACCTTGATTTGTTCCGCAAAGCTTAAAGAAAACGAAAAAAGAAGCGAAGAACAGCGTGTTCTTACAACGCTTTCGGAAGCACGGGACGTTATCTCGTTTATTCGCTCAAAAGGAATTAAAAATATCTCGCTTCGGCTTAAGGGGCTTTTTGAAGGCGGAATTGTTCAAAAGGACTTTTCTGCGGCAACTTTGTTTTCTTCGGTCGGAACAAAAAAAGAACTTGAAGAATTTATGGAATACGCCAAAGGGCAAAACATCAGCGTTTATGCCGATATCGGACTTTTCACCTGCTCGGCCTTCGGCTCTGACGGCGCAGTAAATTTGAGCGGCGAAAAAACCGAAATCAATTCAAAACTTTTGAAAACCGATTTTTCATCTTCGGCCGGCGTTCTTCGCTTTTCATCCGGAGAAAAGGCAAAAAAGAACGCAAACCGTCTCATTGCGTCGCTTCGCTCTTTCGGTTTTGACGGTGTTTCGCTTTCGGATGCGGGAAAGATTCTTTATTCCGATTTTTCAAAGAACGGGGGAATGAACAGAACCGACACAAAGGACATGATATCTTCGTTGTGCGGTGCGCTTTCTTCAAGCAAAAAGCTGATGATAAGCGGCTCAAATGTTTATGCGGTTAAATATGCTTCCTTCATCTGTGAGGTGCCTTACACGGCGAATTGCGCAAAAAACAAGCTTTGCTTGGCGGTTCCGTTTGTTCAGGCGGTTCTTCATGGCTATGCCGATTACTCCCACACCCCGCTGAACGGTATTAAGAACAGTGAATTTGCATTTTTGAAGGCCGCAGAATACGGAGCTGTTTTGAGTGAAGAATGGTACTTTTCGGATTTTTCACGGGATGAAAAGAGTGACGGAATGTATTATATGAACGGTGCGGCAGAAGCTCAGCAGTATTATGAGCGGATGAACGAAGTCTTTTTTGACCTTCGAGACAAAAAAATTACTGCACACAAAAAAATCAAAAACGGTGTTTTCTGCACCGAATACGGCTCTTCAACCGTTGTTTATGTCAATTACAGCAGCAAGGACGTAACCATCGGCGGTGTTACCGTTGAGGCAAAAAGCTTTGTGAGGGTCGGATGAGTTTTGAACGCATCATATTTCAACCGAAGGGCGTGAGTGAAAAATGAAAACCGTTTTTCTTGTTTTATTCTTTCTTGTCGGTGCCGTGCATCTTGCCGCAAGTTTTTTTGACAGGCAAAAAATCAGATATGCAACAAAAGCGTTTATTCTTCTTTTTCTTTTGCTTTACTATATTCTTGCGGCGGAAAAAGCGGACGGAATAATGATTGCGGCTCTCATAACAAGCCTTGTCGGCGATATATTTTTAATGCCGTCGGGTATTGTTTTCTTCGCTGTCGGCGGCGCAAGCTTTCTTGCGTCTCAGGTTCTTTTTATACTTCGGTATTCGGCAATCATTGAGTTTTCTTCGGTTAATGCTGCGGCGGTCTGTGCTGTTGCGGCTGTGTACTTTGCTGCGGCGGTTTGCGCTTTCAAAAAACTTAAAGCGGGAATGGACGCAAAAACGCTTGTCGGTGCGGCACTTTATCTTGCAATTAACGGCACAATGAACCTTTTTGCCTTCATGCTGCTTTTTTCAAAGCCGTGCTTCGGTTCGGCACTTGTTTTTTTTGGTGCCGTGTCGTTTTATGTTTCGGACATACTTTTGTTTTTCAACGATTTTTATGTTCGGCCGCTCAAACGCAAATATTTTCTTGTAATGCTTACATATATTATTGCGGAATTTTGCATCACGCAAGGCATTTTGATGATTTGATGAGGAAAGAAAATGAACGAATATTATGATGAACTTTATGAGGCGGCATTCAAAATTCTCGGAGATAAAACTCCGCTTGGCTGTGACTGCGGCATGATTTGTGAAAAAAACTGCTGCAAAGGTGACGAAAAAACCGGAATGCTTCTTTTTCCGTTTGAAAAAACGCCGCTCAATGTTATTCAAAACGGAAAAATTCGTCTTGCTGTCTGCGGCGGAAATTGCAAAAGGGAAGCCCGTCCGCTTTCGTGCCGGCTGTTCCCGTTTTTTCCGTGCGTTGATGAAAAATGGAACATAGATGTTCGGCTTGATTTTCGGGGATATTCGGTTTGTCCTTTGATAAAAAATGCAAGGGACATAAGGTTCAGCAAAAGGTTTTTGAAGCGTGTTCAAAAAGTCGGCGAACTTTTATCGCAAGACCAAGCGTGCTTTGATTTTTTGAAAGAGGTTTCAAAAGAGATTGACTTTGAAAAAAGACTTTTTGAATAAAAAAGTTTTGACTTCATATTGAAAACAAAACCAAAATTTGATATAGTATATTTTGTATTTTAATGCCGCCGGTCACTGCCGTTTTTTTGTTTGTCCGGCGGATGATTTATGTTTAAAATTTTGAATGCGGAGAGAAGAAAGATGTTTAAAAAAGGGTTTGACAACGATAAGTACATTAAAACTCAGTCCGAACAGATAAGAAAGCGTATGTCACGCTTCGGCGGAAAGCTTTATATGGAGTTTGGCGGAAAGCTTTTTGACGATAACCACGCCTCAAGGGTGCTTCCGGGCTTTGAGCCGGACAGCAAGCTGAGAATGCTTCTTGAGCTTAAAGACGAAGCGGAAATTGTTATTGCCGTCAGTGCAGGCGCAATTGAAAGCAAAAAGCTCAGGGGCGATCTCAACATTTCCTATGATATGGAAGTTCTTCGTCTCATTGACCTTTTCAGAAGCGTCGGCCTTTTTGTCGGTTCGGTTGTAATTACTCAATACAGCGGACAGGACAGCGCAGACGTTTTCAAACAAAAGCTTTGTGCTCTCGGCGTTCCGGTTTTTATTCATTATAAAATTGAAGGCTATCCTTCAAACGTGAAAAAAATTATTTCCGAAAACGGCTACGGAAAAAACGAATATATTGAAACAACTCGCCGCCTTGTTGTTGTTACCGCCCCCGGTCCCGGAAGCGGTAAAATGGCAACCTGCCTTTCGCAGCTTTATCACGAACACCTCAGGGGAATTGAAGCCGGGTATGCAAAGTTTGAAACATTCCCGATTTGGAACCTTCCGCTGGGTCACCCGGTCAACCTTGCATATGAAGCGGCAACCGCCGACCTCAACGATGTCAATATGCTTGACCCGTTCCATCTTGACGCATACAATGTTAAAACCGTCAACTATAACCGAGACATTGAAATTTTTCCGGTTTTGAACGCAATGTTCGAAAATATTTACGGAAGCTCACCGTATAAATCACCGACGGATATGGGCGTAAATATGGCAGGCTATTGCATTTTTGATGATGAAGCCGTATGTCATGCCGCAAAGCAGGAAATCATAAGAAGATATTACAAAGCCCTTTGCGACCGCAGAAAAGGCCTTGATGTTTCAAAGGAGATTGAAAAGCTTGAACTGCTCATCAGCAAAGCCGACATCACTGTTGCCGACCGAAAGGTTGTTGCCGCCGCAAACGAAATTGCAAAAAAAACCGGTGCGCCGGCTGCCGCCATTGAACTTGCGGACGGAACCGTTCTCACCGGAAAAACAAAACAGCTTTTGGGTGCGGCAAGTTCGCTTGTTCTCAATGCCCTTAAATATCTTGCAAAAATTGATGACAAGCTTGAACTCATTCCGTCCGACCTCATTGAACCGGTTCAAAGCCTTAAGGTCAACTATCTCGGAAGCCGCAACCCTCGTCTTCATGTTGACGAAATTTTGGTTGCACTCTCAGTTGCCGCCGCAACAAACCGTAACGCCGCAAAAGCACTTTCTTTTCTTCCGATGCTGAAAGGCGCACAGGTTCACTGCTCGGTCATTCTTTCCGGCACAGACAGCAAGATTTTTTCAAAACTCGGAATTGACCTTACAACCGAACCGGATTATGAAAACGATAATTTGTATCATATTTAATGACGGATTGTTATACCGTTAAAAACAAAAACTTTTGAAAAAAACCGCAAAGCCTTGCAAAAAGGTATTGCGGTTTTTGTGTATATTTAAAATCGGAATAACGGGCGGCGATTTTTTTCGGCAAAAGGGGCTGTGTTCATGAACACAACAAAATTTTGCCGCAGACGTTATAATATTCTTCTTTCAAAAACAAAACAGCAAAAAACGCAGAACGCCCGTGCAATCATTGACATTAAACGTTTTTCTGTGATATAATCAAACATATTTTAATGTATGCCGTGTGTTTTTCGGCTTTACACAAAGAAAGGCAGAGAAAAAATGAAGTGTCCTTTTTGCGGCTTTTCCGAAAGCAAGGTCATTGACTCACGCCCGACCGATGAGGGCGAACGAATCAGAAGAAGGCGTGAATGCGTCTCCTGTTCAAGAAGATTCACAACTTATGAAATTATTGAAAGCGTTCCGATAATTGTTGTGAAAAAAGATAAATCACGTGAGGCGTTTGACCGTGTAAAACTTTTCAACGGAATGCTTCGTGCGTGTGAAAAACGCCCCGTTTCAATTGCACAGATTGAAGCGGCTGTTTCGGATATCGAAGCGGAGCTTCAAAATTCGCTTGACCGTGAGGTCACGTCCGTTCATATCGGAGAACTTGCAATGGACAAACTCAAGCTTCTTGATGAGGTTGCCTATGTTCGTTTTGCTTCGGTATATCGCCAGTTCAAAGATATAAACACGTTTATGGAAGAGCTTGCAAAACTTCTTGGCGAAAAATAAAATGCGACAGCCCAAATCTTACGGCAAAAGCCGGGTTTTCGGAGAAAAATATGAACGATTTTTCAAACCTTCTTCACAGCGGAGAAATTTATTATCCGGAAGACGACAGCATAATGGAAGTTCAGCTTCAATGCCTTGAAAAGCTTTATGATTATAACCAAACAAGGCCGCTTGAACAGGAAAAGCGAAAAAAGCTTCTTTCCGAAATGTTTGCCGAAATCGGCGAAGGGTGCTATATTGAACCGCCTTTTCACGCAAATTGGGGCGGAAAGCACGTCCATTTCGGAAACAATATTTATGCAAATTTTAACCTGACAATGGTTGATGATACGCACATCTTTGTCGGAGACTGCACAATGTTTGCTCCGAACGTTACCGTTGCAACGGCAGGCCATCCGATTTTGCCGTCGCTCAGAGAAAAGGCATATCAGTTCAACATGCCCGTTCATATCGGAAGAAACTGCTGGATCGGTTCCGGCGCACTCATAATGCCGGGTGTTTCAATCGGAGACAACACCGTTATCGGTGCAGGCTCGGTTGTCACAAAAGAGATTCCGGCCAATGTTGTTGCTGTCGGCAATCCCTGCCGTGTTGTCCGTGAAATCGGAGAAAGGGACAAAGAGTTTTATTTTAAAGAACGGCGTATTCCAAAAGAGCTTCTTTAATTTTTTATATCGTGATTTTCTTCGGCGGTCTCTTTATAACAGGCATACTGTTTATAGAGGTCGCTTTCCTTTTGCATTTTTGAGCCGTAAACATAAGTATAACTCAAAAAACGAGCCATATCTTCCGAGGGGATTTTCATTCCGTTGTTCATCCATTCAAGAATTGTTGCAAGGATTCCTGAAAGAGCAAAGGTTGTAAGATAATTTCTCGGGTCGTTTTCGGGAAAAACAACTGCCGAATCGGGAACAACGCAGCGAACGGCAAGCTTTATTTTTTCCGCAAGATGATTGTTGCAGTCGTTCCTTGTTATAAAACGGCAAACGGCATAGTTTTCACGGCAAAATTCAAGAAAGCGGGAACAATAAGTCACAAAGCTTTCAATGTTGTCAAAATCGCTGTTGAATTTTACAACGGTTTCAAGAAAAACAGCGTATATTTCCTGCTGAATTTTTTCCATCATATCAAAAACATCGTTGTAATAAAGATAAAAGGTTGAGCGGTTAACATCGGCAAGCGTTGTAAGCTCGGTGACCGTGATTTGATTTATGCTTTTTGTTTCAAGAAGAGAGAAAAGGCTGTTTCTGAGATTATTTTTTGTTCGCCTTATTCTTCTGTCTTCTTTTGTTGAGTTAAAATTAAATTTTTCCGGCATTTTTTCCTCCGAATATCATACACTTTGACCCTTGTTTGTCGGTTATCAAACAAAACAAGGTCAGAATAATGGTTGAAAAACTGATAAAACGATGTATAATTGACAAGTGTCAATGAATAAACAGGTGTTGAAAACTGTTGGTTATATTATATACCTGTTTCAAAAAAAATCAATAAATATTTTGTGTACGGAGAGTTTTTATGATTACTGAAACCCTGCTTTCTGCGTCACTGAAAAAAAGAAAAACCGCATTTTGGCTGTTCGTTTCAACAACGGTCTATTTTTTTGTGTTCGCATTCCTTGAAAATCCGCTCAAAAGCACAATCAGCGACATCGGAAGAACAAGATTGCCGCTTCTTGCGCTTTATTGCATTCTGCTTCCGCTTTGCGACATTGTGAACCTTGAATATATGCTCAGAGCATTCAAGCTTAAAGCACCTGTTCTTCGGGCGCTGTTCATAATTTCAAATGTTTGCGTCGGATTTGTAACAACAACGCTCATGCCCGAACCTCCCGGAGGCGAAGTTACAATGTTTTCTGTTTTGCTTCACTGGCTCACGGGCTTTGGAAACATTGTTCTTAATGCAACGGTTGTTCTTGTTCTTTGCCTTCGCCTTTCAAAAAGAGAAAACAACAAAAAAGGAAAAATTCTTTTTGCCGTCGGAACGGCCGGCTGCATTTTTGACCTTGTCTTTTTTGTTTTGATGTCGGTTTTCAAAGGCGGAGTTCAAAACGGAAAAAACGGACTTTATGAAATAATACCGATTGTTTTTACTCATATTGTTCTTTTTGCAATCAATCATACCGAAATTTTTTCAAAAAAATCAGACCGTGATTCGGCAGAAAAAGCAATCGTAGCAACGGACACAAGCGTGTTTTCCTCGGTTTGCGAGTTCTTTTTGGTTCTCGGCTGGCTGTTCTTCTTCTTTTATTCATTCGTCAGAAACCCGATTCATTACACAATCAGCATGACGGGACTTGATTATCCGCTCGGCTTCGGCATAACCTGTGCCCTTATAAGCGTAGGTTTGGCACTCAGCTTTATTCTTGCGTTCAAACGAAGCGGTTATAAAAATGTTCTCACATACTTCCTTGCCGTCGGCGGTTCGCTTGTTTTGATGGTTTGCGTTTTTTCACCAACAACCCACAGCGGCAACGGACTTGACCCGGTTCATTCAACGGCGGCTGTTGCGTTTTTCCTTATGATTATGGCTGCGGTGAGCCTGTTTTGCTTTTTCAAAAGGAAACAGCATAAAGCGTACCTTCCGCTTGGCATTGCAATGTTTGTCATTCTTGTTTTGACCCTTGTCACGGCGTACATTATGAACATTCTTCTTGACCAGAGGTACGGCAGAACGGGACTTGTTGAAGTTATTCCGCTTCAGTTCATCTATGTTTTTCTTTTCATTGAAAACCACACAACACTTTTGCACTCGGAGAAAAAAGAAAAACTTGCCGCAAAAAATTGAGATTTACGTTTTGAAAAACAATTGCCTTTTTGCGCTTTTTCTGATACAATATCTCTCGGTAACAGCCAATCAGCCGATAAACATAAGCTTTGGCAGTTACATTGAACAAACGAAAAATCAAGGAGATGTTGTTTATTTATGAATATTTGGCATGATATTTCACCGAAAAGAATAAAGCCCGATCAGTTCTATGCCGTAATTGAGATTTCAAAGGGTACAAAAAACAAGTATGAGCTTGACAAGGAAACCGGTATGCTCAAGCTTGACCGTGTCCTTTTCACCTCAACTCATTATCCGGCAAACTACGGTTTCATTCCTCGCACCTATGCAAGCGACAACGACCCGCTTGATGTTCTTGTTCTTTGCAGCGAGCAGATTCGTCCGATGACTATTGTTGAATGCAAGCCGATTGGTGTTCTCAAAATGACCGACAGCGGAATGAGCGATGAAAAAATAATTGCCGTTCCCATCAATGACCCGAACTATAACACATATGAAGATGTTTCGCAGCTTCCCGCACACCGTTTTGAGGAAATAAAACACTTTTTTGAGGTTTACAAAACCCTTGAGCACGACCACACAACAACGGTTTCCGAAATTTGCGACAATGAAGAGGCAAGAAGAATTATTGCCTCCTGCATTGACAGATATATCGAGTGCTATCAGAGATAAAAATTTAACCGCCCGACGATTTTTGCCGGGCGGTATTTTTATTGAATGATTTGCCTAATTAATAAGTGATGCTGTAATCGTCAATGAAGGTCATGCCGACTTTTGCGTCAATAGTAACCAAAACTTTCGCCGTAACACTGAGAACCATCGGAAGGGTATATCTTGCCCAGGTCATATTTCCGGTGGCTTTGTCAATTTTGCACTCGATTT
This sequence comes from uncultured Eubacteriales bacterium, assembly GCA_934552855.1. Classification (GTDB taxonomy): domain Bacteria; phylum Bacillota; class Clostridia; order Oscillospirales; family Acutalibacteraceae; genus UBA6857. The sequence continues at coordinate 50,100 of CAKTEU010000004.1, forward strand.
GTGCATTGTAAAAATAATTGCTGAAGGACTGAACAACAGGTGCATTTCCTTTAACATCGGACTCCTTGATGGTTGTGAAAGCACTTGCACAACCGGTGCCTGCTGCCGGGTCAGTACATTCTTTAAATTTGAGAACAATGTTATAACTTGTTCCGTCATCATTGCATGTTGCGCTTTCAAGGTCGGCTTCGGTTAATTTGCTGACATAGCTTTCGCCTGCAACAGGATAGGTATTTTTGATATCATCACCTGTTAAATCAAGGGGTGTTTCGTTCTTTGTGAGGAACCTGCTAATGAGCGGCTTTCCGATTGACTGAAGAGCCGACGGAAGCTCAGTTTTGTCTTCATTGTGTTGATAATCCTGAAAATTCCTTGTTACCTTTGTTGCATTGGTTTTGATTTTGTTTGCACTTTCATTATAAAGTTTAACAATATCTGCGGTAGTCGAAGGTGCGCCGGTTGAAGCGTTGTTGTCTGCCGGTGCGGTGCTGTCAGCCGAAGGAGCGGTTGAATCGTTGTTTGCCGGTGTGCTACTGTCGTTGTTAGCCGGTTCGGTTGCGGGGGGCTGAGTAGCCGGAGCGGTTGTTGCGGCGGTTGTGGGGGCTGTTGTTGCAGCGGTCTGAGCAGTTGTTGAAGCGGCTTCAACGGCTTTTCCCGCCGACATGAGCGAACCGAGGAAATTTCCGCTTGAAAAGAGAAGGACAATCGCCAATACAATTACTATACCCTTTTTGATTTCGGGATCAAAATTAATTTTTGAATCCGTCGTTTTGTCTTTTGCCATAACTTTTTTCCTTTCTGTAACGGCACCTGCCGATTTTCGGGGTGACCGGCTTTGAAAAAAGCCGCCGCCCAATATGATACGAGGATATTATATTATATTTACGCCGATTGTGCAATAGTAAAAGTAAAAATTATTTATGTACTTTTTGTCTAATTCTTGAAAGCGAGACAAATTTTAAATAAAAAGACATTTTTTGACGCAAAAAGTCGAAAACCAAAAATGTAACAATCCTGTAACGCCGATTACAAAGCTGATATAATCATTGAAATTTTATACATTTTACAATATCATTTTTTTGCAGGAAGGAAAAGTACCTGTCGAGAGTAATTAAAGGAGGTTTTTGAAATGAAAAAAATTGCGGCGGCTGTTTTGAGCCTTTTGGTGATTTTTCTGTTTTACGGCTGCACGAAAGGAAAAAACAATGAAAGCACATCTTCACCCGAAAGTGTCCTCGGTTCGGCTTCGGATACTTCGGTAAGCAACACATCAAAGCCCGGCGTTCCCACATCGGAAAGCGGCGAATACGTTCGCTACGGCGACGAGGATCAAAACCTTCTTATCTATAAGGACACCGATTTCGGCTCGTTTAAAAAGCCGCATAAAAAGGGTGAAAGCATAAGAATCCGCCACAGCAACATCATCACTTCAGGCAACTATTCTTCGGACAAAAAGGCGGTTTTTGATTATAACCTGACGCTTGAAAAAGTACTTTCCGGAAAAGATGCCGAAAAAATGCTTGATGAAATCACAACGAATTTTGACGAAGAAAAAAAGTCACTTGAAAATTGCGACCTTTATCTTTTGAGCGTAAACTTTAAGTACAATCCGAAAAGCAAAGTCAAGGACAAGCTTCCCAATTCGCTTTGCTTTAAAGCGGTTGACAAAAACGGAAATTATGTTGATGCCGAACAGAGATTCGATACCGTTGATTACACGAACGAGACCGAAAACGGCGAGGTTACAAATTGGTATCCGCTTGCCGTTCCAAAGGGAACCGAGTTTCGTCCTGTTGCGGTAATCGGTACGCCAATGGAATATCCCGGCTTTGTTGCAAATGTGTATTTTGATATTAACGGCTGATTTTTAAAAATATTAACCTGCTTGTTCTCGGGCTGTCGCAATCCGAATTTTCCTTTTGCGGCAGCTTGTTTTTCTTGACTTCTTTTCTGAAAAACGGTTATAATACAACTGTAAAATATGCATAACCGGAGGAAAAACAAATGAATACAAAAGCGCTTCAAAATATAGGCTACGGTCTTTATCTTCTTACCGCAAAAGAGGGAGAAAAGGACAACGGCTGTATTATCAACACGTTTTTTCAGCTTGCCTCAAAGCCGCTCATTGTCGGCGTATCGGTCAACAAGCAAAACTATACCCACGACATGATTCTCAAAACGGGCGCATTTTGTGTCTCGGTACTCACAACCGAAACGCCGTTCGGTTTGATTGAACACTTCGGTTTTAAAAGCGGACGAGACGAGCAGAAGTTTTTCAAAAATTCGAACGAAACAAGGGCAAATAACGGAGTACTTTACCTTTCCTCATGCTCAAACGCTTATTTTGCCTGCCGTGTTACAAAAACGATTGATTTTGAAAGCCACACCGTTTTTATTGCGGAGCTTACCGATTGCGAAATCCTTTCTGCCGAAGAAACGCTGACATATGCCTACTACCACGAAAACATCAAGCCGAAGCCGCAAAAAACGGCGGCAAAAGGCTGGCGGTGCAAAATTTGCGGCTATGTCTATGAGGGCGAGGAATTGCCGAAGGATTATATCTGTCCGCTGTGTAAACACCCGGCGGAAGATTTTGAAAAAATCGAATGAAAACCGCACCTCTTGCAATTTATCACTGCAAGGGGTATAATTATGCTGTAAACTGCCACAAAAATTTTGAAAGGGTGAACGCTATGAGCGAAACCGTTGCAGCGATTGCAACGCCGCAGAATACCGGCTCAATCGGAATTATCCGCATTTCCGGCGACGACGCAATTGAAATTGCAGACCGCATTTTTGAACCGAGCGGAAAAAAGCGTCTTTGCGAACTTAAAGGTTACCGTGCCGCACACGGTTATGCCGTTTTCGGCGGCGAAAAAATTGACGAATGCGTTGCCCTTGTTTTTCGTGCACCGAAAAGTTATACCGGTGAAAATGTTGTTGAACTTTCCTGTCACGGCGGATTGTTCGTATTAAAGCGTGTTTTGCGTGCAATTTTTTCAGCCGGTGCAAAGCCGGCCGCCGCAGGCGAATTTACAAAGCGTGCATTTTTGAACGGAAAGCTTGACCTTGCCGAAGCCGAAGCCGTTATGGGAATTATCAATGCCCAAAACGAGCAGGGCGCAAAAGCCGCTCTGGGTATTCTTGAAGGTGCGCTCAGCAAAAAAACAGATGCTCTTTGCCAAAGGCTTGTTGCCTCTTCCGCTCAGCTTGCCGCATGGGTTGACTATCCCGATGATGAAATTGAGGAGCTTGAAACGTCGGCACTGCTTGAAACGCTTTCCTTTGTTCAAAGCGGACTTGAAAATCTGCTTTCAAAATTTGATGCCGGAGCGGCGATAACCCGTGGAGTTGAAACCGCAATAATCGGAAAACCCAACGTTGGAAAATCGGCACTCATGAACCTTCTTTCCGGCCGCAACCGCTCAATCGTCACCGATATTGAGGGCACAACAAGAGACGTTGTTGAAGAAACGGTGAACCTTGGTGCGCTTGTGCTTCGTCTTGCCGATACCGCCGGAATACGTCAAACGGCCGATGAGGTTGAAAAAATCGGTGTTGACAAAGCACGTTTTCAGCTTGAAAGGGCAGGCCTTGTTTTTGCCGTTTTTGACCTTTCCCGTCCGCTTTCAAAAGAGGACGAGGAAATTATTGACCTTTGCAAAGGCAAACGTGTGATTGCAGTGCTCAACAAAAGCGATCTTTCCCGTGAACTTGACCTGAAAAAAATTAACGATAACTTCAGCGAAACAGTTGAGCTTTGCGCCCTCAGCGGAAACGGACTTTCTGTTCTTGAAGAAAAGGCGGAACGCCTTCTTTGCACAAAGGAACTTGACGCAAGCGAAGGAATACTTTCAACCGAACGCCAGCGCAAAAATGCCGAAGAAGCTCTTGCAAGCGTAAAAGAGGCATATGCCGCACTTCAAAGCGGCGTCACGCTTGACGCAGTGAATGTCTGCATTGACGATGCAATCGGCGCTCTTCTTGAACTCACGGGCGAAAAAGCGTCAGATGCCGTTGTTGACGAGGTGTTCTCAAGTTTTTGCGTTGGAAAATAAGCTTTAAGTAAGGCTTAGCTTGAAAGCTTATAATATTCAATAATTATGGGTGCCTGAAAAAGCAGAAGAAAAAATGATAAAGAAACAAAAACCGCCGCCAAAACCGGCGGTGAAAACAAAAGAAGGGACGTTTATTTTATGAAAAAAGCAGTTGCTCTTATAATGAGTTTTGCGCTTTTGTTTTTGTCCGTAACTTTCATTGAACCGACTTCAATTGTCCGTGCGGCAACACAGCAGGAACTTGAAGATAAGGTTGACCGCCTTAACGGCGAAATCAGTTCAAACAAAGAAAAAATCAGCGAACTTGAAAGCCAAAAGGAAAAGAACGAAGCTTATCTTGACACGCTTGAAACTCAGATAGCCGCCGTTCAGGAAAAGGCGAACACAATCGAAGCGCAGATTAAAGAAATTGACAAGGAAATTGCCGCCTATAACAAACAGCTTGACAAGCTTGCAAAAAGCATTAAAAAAACGAAGGCAAAAATCAAAGAAAACCAAGCGAGCGTTGACGAAGCAAAGGGCGAGCTTTCAGTTCTTTTAAGAAATTCATACATCAACGGAAAAGAAACCGTTCTTGAACTTTTTATGGGTGCAAGCGACCTTGCAAGTTTTCTTACCCACCTTGAAATGATGAAGCGTACTTCGGAAAACGAAAAGCGTATTATCGATGACTTTACGGCAAAGATTGAAAAACTCAAAGCTTCAAAAGCGGAACTCAGCAAAACACGTTCGGAAGTAAACGCAACAAAACAAAAGAGCGTTGAAAAAAAGACCGAGCTTGAAACAAAGCAGGCGGAATACAAAGCAACATCAACCCAGCTTTCGGCAAACAAAGCAAAGGTTCAATTGCTTATTAACGAGATTGACCAAAGCAGTGCACTTTATCAAAGCTATATCAAAAAGCTCAGTTCCGAAAAGCAGGCAGCAGATGCCGAAATTGCGGAAATCATCAGACAGCGTGCGCAGACAAATCCCGCCCCTCAGCCGACTGATAACAGCTCCGATAGCACCGGCAACAGCGGAAACACATCGAACGCCTCCTGGGGCTTCCCGGCGGCAAGCGGTTATATAAGTTCGGGCTATGGAAACAGAGATGCAAGTATTTCCGGCTGGAATTACCACGGCGGCGTTGACATCACCGGCGGAGGATACTACGGAACGCCGATTTATGCAACAAGAGCCGGAACGGTTATTGCTGCAAACTACGGAACAACCGGCTACGGCAACTATATTGTTATTGACCACGGCGACGGCTACACTTCGCTTTACGGCCACTGTTCATCGCTTCTTGTCTCTGCCGGACAATCGGTGAGCAAGGGTCAGCACATTGCAAACGCCGGCGACAGCGGAAACGTTACCGGTCCGCACCTTCACTTTGAAGTTCGTTACAACGGCGAAAAGCAAAATCCCCTCAATTACATCGGCTGAATGAAATAAAAAGCAATTCAAAACAAACGTGATAAAAACCAAAACAGCGAATGAGCACGGCAAATCACCGAACTCATTCGCTGCTTTTTTCATTGTTATATTTTGGCTGATTGTTTGCGTCACCGGTTTTTTTCAACAGAACCACGCACTCAACATGGCTTGTATGAGGAAACATATCCACGGGCTGAATTTTTTTCACACGATAACCGTTTTTTGAAAGGAAAACAAGGTCACGCTCAAGCGTTTCAACCGAACAGGAAACATAAACAATACGCTTGGGCGCAGTTTTTACAATGCTTTTGAGAAAGTTGAGGTCGCTTCCGGCACGGGGCGGATCCATAAAAACAACGTCAAAATATTCTTTTTGCGCTGCTGCTTCAAGCATGAATTTTCCGGCATCCGCACAGTAAAAGGACGTGTTTTCAACATTGTTGAGTTTTGCGTTGAAAACTGCGTCAAAAACCGCATCTTCATTGAGCTCAACGCCGATAACTTTTGCGCCGGAACCTTTTGCCGCAACAATTCCTATTGTGCCCGTGCCGCAGTATGCGTCAAGTATGCGTTCGCCTTTTTGAATTTTTGCAAAATGGATTGCGGTTTTATAAAGCACTTCGGTTTGAACGGGATTGATTTGATAAAACGAACGTGAAGAAATTCTGAACCGGCATGAGCAAAGCGTATCCTCAATGTATCCGTTTCCGAAAAGAACAAACTCCTTTTTGCCCAAAACAAGGCTTGTTTTGGAATTGTTGACGTTTTGAACAATGGTTGTAATGTTCGGAAAAGCCTTCAAAAGCGCACCGACAAATTCCTTTTTCTTTGGAAAAATCTCTGTGCCGGTAACAAGCACAACCATTGTTTGTCCGCTTGAAAAACCTCTGCGAACAAGAACGTGACGAAGAAAACCCCGTCCGGTGTCCTCGTTATATGCGTTCAGCTTGAACAACGGAAGAAGCCTTCTTATATACACAATAATCTCGTCGGCAAGTTTATCTTCAAGCATACATTCCGTTACGGGAACTATTCTGTGACTTGCGGACTGATATACACCGGATATGATTTTTCCCTGCACGTTTTTGAACGCCGCCTGAACCTTGTTGCGGTAATGCACCGGGTTTTTCATTCCGATTATTTCTTCAACATGACCGAATTTTCCGAGTGCTTTGATGCACTTGACCTGCTTAAAGGAAAGCTGCTCTTCATACTTCATGTTCTGAAGCTGGCAGCCGCCGCATTTTTTATAAAGAGGGCAGCCGTTTCCTCTGCCCTCTTTGCGTTTTGTGTTTTTAACTTCTTTCATTATTTGGCCTTTCTGCCGTATTTTCTCATGCAGTGTCTGACTGCAAGGTCAATTGTGACAAGGGTAATGACTGCGCAGATTGCCGCAATGGGATTGCTTTCGTTCTTTTTCATTTTTTGCTCCTTATAAATTAAAATTCGTTACCGTGCGTGTTTTCCGGTTAAAAGAAGACTGTCTATGTCTTCAAATGCGTTTTCAATTCGCTCTGTATGATAGCCCCAGTAATTATCAAAAATCGTTCCGGTTCGGTTGGCTGCAATATATCGAAGCCAATCTTTGTTTGCGCTTTCAAATTCCAACACAAACAAACTTTGAAGTTCTTCTTCAAGAACCTCAAAAACCGAAACTGTCGACGTACCGCTTTCGCGGCTATTGGTTGTTCGGATTGCCCATTTTTCAGCTTATTCAAAATCGGTAGTAAGATAAAACCCCGCTCCGAAATCCAAAAGCCTTTTTGACAGAATAAGCTTTGGGCTTTTCACTTCAATATTACTGCCATGATAAAAAATCATAATCACTTTGCGGCGACTATGTCGTCCGCTTCTCCTTAATGATTTTTACTTGATATTAACCTTATGCTCCATGATCCAGCCGGTTGCAAAAAGCATTCCGAGCGCAACAAGAGCCATGAACAGCGTTCCGCCAAGGCCGAAAGAAAACATTGCGTCGCTTCGTTCCATTGAGGTGAGGGCAAGTTTTACGCCTTCGTTTGTTACGCTGACGCTGAGCGGAAGCGAATATGTCAGCTTTGCACCGATTGAGTTTGTTAAAGCGTATGAACCGAAAAAGATGAGAAAACCAAAAATCTTCGGGTGCTTTTGAAGCGGTCTTGTGTTTGCAAGTGTGACCGAAAAATACACAAAGCCGACAAAGGTGAGAACAGTCAAAAGCAATATAAACGCAACATAAACAAGGAACTTTGCAATCATCGCGCCTGACGGGAGCATGTCAAGAAGTCCGCTGTCTTTAAGCACTTCAAGAATACTTCCGAGCTCTTCGCCGCTTTGTGCCCTTGCGTTGAGAAAAATTACAAGATAAATAAGTCCCAGCGCAATAACCGAAGTAATTATCCAAACAAACGAAACAATGACTTTTGAAACAAGAAGTGTGCTGCATTTTACCGGAAGAGTAAAGCTGAGATATCCCTGATTTGTGTAAAGAGTGTCATAAAAGTTTTTGATAACCGCAACAAGCGTCATTATAACAACAAGAAGACCGGCAAAATAAAGAACAACCGAAGCGGCAATACTGAGCCATGTCAGTTTGATAAGGAGCGCAACGGCCATAACGGCAAGCACCGCTGCAGTGCAGGCATAAATTGCCATAACATAACGTGCGGAATTTTTAAATTCATGTTTTAAAAGTTTACCAAGCATAGCTGAATACCTCCTTGAAGACTTCTTCAACGGTTTTTCCTTTTTCTTTGATTTCGTCAACGTGAGAGTCGATTACAACCTGTCCGTTGCTTATCATAAGCACACGGTCAAAAATATATTCAACATCGCTTATAAGATGGGTTGAAATGAGAACGGTTGAGTCCGCCTCGTGGTTTTCCATGATAAGGTCAAGAATGTGGCTTCTTGCCGCCGGATCAACACCGCCGAGCGGCTCGTCAAGAATATAAAGCTTTGCTTTGCGGCACATTACAAGAACAAGACGAAGCTTTTCCTGCTGACCTTTTGACATTGTTTTGAGCTTTTGTTTCATATCAAGGCCGAAACGGTCAACCATTTTTTCGGCTTTGTTTTTGTCAAAATCCTTGTAAAAATCGGCAAAGTATTCGATTGCGTCGCACGGACGCATCCAGTCGGGAAGATAGCTTTTTTCCGGAAGATATGCAACAATGCTTTTTGTGTATGCACCGGGTTCTTCGTTGTCAATGCGAACCATTCCGTCATAATCCTTGATAAGACCGGTGAGAATTTTGATAAGCGTTGTTTTTCCGCAGCCGTTCGGGCCGAGAAGGCCGACAATTTGGCCGCTTTCACAAGCAAAGCCCACGCTCTTCAAAACCTCTTTGCTGCCGTATGACTTTTTGAGATTTGAAACGTTGATAATTTTACTCATATTATCATGCGCCTTTCGTTAAATATAATCTTTATTTTAATTGCCAAAAATTAATTTTGCCTTAATATTTTATTCTTGTTTTTCCGATTACAAATGCAATCACGCCCCAAACAAGCTGAAGAACAATAAGAACGAGCGGGCTGAACGCAAGCGAAACCTTGAGTGCCGCACAAATTGCGGAAAGAAGAAAGCTGAACCCAAGCCCGGAAAGAAGAACAATTTTTGAAAGCCTGTCCGCTTCAAAAAGGTCGTGCGCCTTGTTGATGAGAAGAAGAATATTCTTATCGCTTTTTGAACAGGCAAGGCCGCTTTCTTTTCGCATTGAGGCGTTGGCTTTATAAGAGGCAATGATTTCGCAGTTCTTTGTTGTCATAAGCTTTATTGCGGCAACGTCTGCCATAAGCTTTTTTGCCGCAAGCTCTTGAGTAAGACACGGGTCGCCGCAATTGAGCATGAGAACAATGCCCGTTTTGTTGAAAGATGAAACGCTTTTTTTAACGTTGCTTTTCACCCGGTAATCAACGGCAAACACGCCGACGATTATTCCTTCAACAACAACATACATCACGTTTTTGCCCTTTGCAAAGGCGGTTTCCTGCTCCTCTGTCGGAGCGGCTATGCTGTGAGAGACAAGCATTGAACGGTTTCCAACAAGAACACGGCGGCCGACAATCCAGCAGGAATAGCCGAGTTTTTCCTCATATTGAACGTCTTCGGCTTTCGGCGGCCTGATTCTTTCTTCTTCAAGGAACGCATCAAATTCATGGCGAATAACGCTTCGTGTGTCTTTGAGTGCACTCGCCGCAAAAACAACAACGTCACTTAAAAGCATAGATCTTCCGACCGCCCTGAATTTTGAAACCTTGCCTTCAAAAATTTCGTCCGCATCAACGACAATGGCGTTTGATTTTGCAACCTCCTTTGCGTTTTCAAAGGAAGCAACAACGGCGGAAGACTGCGAAAGGGCTTTGTCGTTTTGAAGTTTTATAAGCGAAGAAACAAGTGTGGACATTGCCGGAACGCAAAGACAAAAGCTGCTTGCAAAGCCGGCAAAGAACATGGCTGCGCTTTTTGAAATTATTGCAACGGCAACCGAAAATGCTGCGCTTGCGGCAAGAACGGAAATCCCTTCAAAAAGCAAAAGCTTTTCATCGGTTGAACGTGAAAGAGAAAATTTTTCAAAATCTTTCGGAATTTCGCAATCTGCGGTGTAAAGAATTTTCGGATCGTTCTTTTCGCTTATTCCGTAGCCGAGCGAAGAAGCGTCGGCCTTGTTTTCAACGGTTTGAAGCGTTGAAAGAGTTTTTGAACGCATCAAAACCGAAAGATCCCGCCGAACGCCTTCAAGTCTCAGATATTCCGAAACGCTTTGCGAAAGCAAAATAAAGAAGAACACCGGAAAATAAAGCGCATATCCGGAAACGTCCTCAGGCTTCAAAAAGAACAGCGTTACGCATTGCAAAAATGAAACACAGCCGGAAAGTGCGGCAAAAAATGCGGGGCACGGGCTGAACTTTATGACCGAATAAAAACCGGTTTTGAGCGTATCTTTTGCGGTGACTGCGCCGGCGGCAAAAAGAACAAGGTTCAAAACAAGATATAAAACCGAACCGTTTGCAAAGAAAGCGGAAAACGCACCGGAGCTTACATGAGAGCAAAGCACAAAGAAAAATGCAAGCGAAACAATGAGAAGAACCCCGAAAATTTCAATTTTCCGTTTTTCATGAGTCAATTCTTCTTTGAGTGAAAGACGTTCGTTTTTTGCGTTTTTAATTTCTTCACGGCGTTTTTCAAGTTTTGCACGCTGCTGAACAGAACGCATCGTTCTTTCGCCGAGTTTTAAAAGCCCGTTTTTGCCTTTTTTTCTGATATCTGCTTTGTCTATTGCATCAAAAAGATTTTCACCCTTTTTCGGTTCAAAAAGGTCGGCAACACTTTTTCCGCCCTCGCCGGTCGGTTCTTTTTCAAGGATTGTTTCGTCATTGATTTCCTTTGAAAGAACACGGAAGTTTTCAATCAGGTTTTGCCGTGCTTTTTTAAGCTGCTTTTCAACCGATTCCTGCGAAACCGTTTTCGGCCTGACTTCGTCACCATAGCCTTCAAGAATAAGCTGAGCACCTTCGCCCTTCCTTTTTTGAACTTTTTTGATTTCGGGAGCTTTTCCCTTGAGGTCAAAATGCTTTGTTTTTCCGTCATCGGGAATCACTTTTGTTTTTTCCTCGTTTGAAATCTTAATCGTTTTTTCAATATCTTCCTGTTTTTTCGGTTCCTTTTCTTCGGCAATCGGCGCAATTCCGACAGATTTCAAAAGTGCGTTTATATCGTCAATGTTTTCTTTTTTTGAATCGGCTTTTTCCTTTTTTTTGTCTTTTGAAGGAAAGGCTTCCTTTTCTTTAAAAATATCTTCGTCCGAAAAGTTTTTCGGCTCTTTTTCGTTCTTTTTCTTTTTTATGAAGTCATCGTCATAAAGATTTGACGGATTTTTGTTCACGTCTGACATTTTTTTCACCCTTTGTTTGATCTTTGTCTTGAAACTTCATACATTAAAATTCCTGCTGCAACGGAAGCATTGAGCGATGTGATTTTTCCTTTCATCGGAAGCGAAACAATAAAATCGCTCTTGTCTCTGATAAGCTTTCCGACACCGTTGCCCTCTGAGCCGACAACAAGGCCGACTGCACCGGAAAAATCGGTTTTTGAATAATCTGTTCCGTCCATGTCTGCGCTGTAAATCCAAACGCCCTTTTCCTTGAGTTCGTCAATTGCCGAAGCAAGGTTCGTCACTCTCACAACGGGCATATACTCAAGTGCGCCGGCGGCGGCTTTTCCAACCGCCCAGGTGAGCGAAACGCTGCGCCTTTTCGGAATAATTATGCCGTGAGCACCGGCACATTCGGCGGTTCTTATGATTGCGCCGAGGTTGTGCGGGTCTTCAAGCTCATCACAGATGATGATGAATGGGTCTTCGTTTCGCTCCTTTGCAAGGCTGAAGATATCTTCAAGCTCGGCGTATTCGTGGCTTGCGGCATAAGCGGCAACACCCTGGTGATTTCCGCCGCCGCAAAGGAAGTCAAGCTTTCTTTTGTCAACTTCTTTGATAACCGTACCCTTGTCTTTGCAAGCGGCGATTATTCTTCCGACGGAACCGTTGCGTTCGCCTTTTGCAACAAGAAGAGTGTCAATTGCACGCTCGCTTTTAAGTGCTTCAAGAACGGCGTTCCTTCCAACAATAAGGCCGTTTTCCTGCTTTTCGTTTTTATTGTTATCCATTCATTTTCCTCCGGTTGTCCGTATTGTGACAGAACAAGGTCAATTATACATTATAAGCTTTTTAATTATACCATAAAGGGAAAAGAACAAAAGGCGAAACAGGAAAAATGTTTTGTTAATTTTTTATAATCTTCCGTCTTTTCTTTGGAAAGGCTTGATTATCTCGCCTTATGTTGGCATAATTATACGGTAAGAATTTTTGTATAATATATAAAATCATAAATTCGGTTTGGAGCTTGTAATCATGAAAAAAGAGGCAATTGAAGAAATACTTTCGCTTTCAAAAGAAGAAAGAGAAAAAATCATTGAAACACACAAAAAAAGCGGCGTGCTTATCCCGATGGAAGAAAACGTATTCATCGGAAAGGACGTTACTATTGAAAAAGGTGCAATCATTCTTGAAGGAACACATCTTACGGGCAAAACGGTAATTAAAAAAGACTGCGTCATCGGTCCCGGCTCGTTTATATTTGACACAACGGTCGGCAAAGGCTCGTCGCTCAATTACGTTCAGGCGTTTGAAAGCGAAGTCGGCGAAAACTGTGACCTCGGTCCGTTTGTTCACATCAGACCGAACAGCCACGTTTCAAACAAAGTCCACCTCGGCAATTTTGTTGAAGTAAAGAATTCAACCATAGGCGAAAGCACAAGCGTTTCGCATTTGACCTATGTCGGCGACAGCGACGTTGGAAAGCACGTCAATTTCGGCTGCGGCTGCGTAACGGTTAACTTCACCGGAAAGGAAAAGTTCAGAACAACCGTTGGCGACCACGCATTCATCGGCTGCAACACAAACCTTGTTGCTCCGGTCAAAGTCGGAGATTACGGCTATACTGCCGCAGGCTCAACAATCACAAAGGACGTTCCCTCAAATGCCCTTGCCATTGCAAGAGCAAGGCAGGAGAACAAAGAGAACTGGGTGCTTAAAAGAAAACCTTACAGAGACATGAAATAAAAAAACGGGAGCGTAAAAATGTTTTTCAAAAAAGATAAGTTTTCGTCCTCGGGTGCGTTTGATTATATGATTGTCGGACTCGGCAACCCGGGAAAAAAATATGAATTTACAAAGCACAACGCAGGCTTTTTGTGCATTGACCTTTTTGCACAGGAACTGGGCGAAAAAATTGACCGCCTCAAATTCAAAGCTCTCATTGCAGACGTAAAAATAAACGGCAAACGCTGCCTTTTGATGAAGCCGCAAACCTTTATGAATCTCAGCGGCGATGCGGTTCGCGATGCGGCAGAGTTTTATAAAATACCGCCCGAAAAAATCATCGTAATTTTTGACGATATAAGCCTTGAACCCGGAAAGCTGAGAATCAGAAGAAAAGGTTCGGACGGCGGCCACAACGGAATCAAAAGCATAATCTATCAGCTTCAAAGCGATAATTTTCCCCGAATCAAGCTCGGCATAGGCAAAAAGCCGCACCCGGATTTTGACCTTGCGGACTGGGTGCTTGAACCGTTCACAAAGGACGCTTTAAAAGAGCTTCGCTCGGCGTGCGACAATGCCGGAAAAGCCGTAAAGCTGATGATTGACGGAAAAATTGACGAAGCCATGAGCAACTTCAATTCATAAAAAGTTTTTTCTTTTTATTCCCTTCAACATTGACCTTAAAGCAAATGTTTGATAAAATGTGAGTCGGAAATAAAATCCGATAAAAGGGGAACAAAAAAATGAAGAACACAAAAAGACTTAAAGCTGTTCTTGCCGTTATTATTTGTGCGGCGGTTGTTATTTCGGCGATGTTCTTTTATTCGTTTGAAAAAACAAAAAGAAATTTTAACGTGCAGTTGCTTCCGGAAGATTTTACGGTTACGGGACACACCGGCTGCATGGGCGAAAAAGATAACTCCGTTGAAGCAATGGAATCTGCGGTTTCCGCCGGAGCACAGATTATTGAGTTTGACCTGAATTTTGACGAAAAAGGCGAACCGGTTCTTTCTCACGATGAGCCGAAGGGAGGCGAGGTTACGCTTGAAGAGGCTTTTAAGTTCCTTCAAAAGCACCCTGCCGTTCTTGCAAACGTTGACGCAAAGAGCACAAAAAACCTTGCCGCTGTTCAAAAGCTCGGCGAAGAATACATGGTGCTCAGTCAGCTTTTTTACACCGGAATCGGTGAGGAGGATGTTGAGGCTGTTAAAAATGACAGCACGAAAATTCCGTATTATCTCAACGTTGACGTTGGCAAAAGCAAAGCTTCAAACAAAGATTATCTTGAAGAAATTGCGATGAAGGTTATTTTGAGCGGCGCTGTCGGAATCAATATGCACAAACGTGCCGTTACAAAAGAACTTTGCGGCTTTTTTCACCAAAAAGGACTTTTGGTTTCGGTGTATACAGTGAATAATGAATACGAGCTTTATCGTGTTCTTTCCTGCGGACCGGATAACATTACTTCAAGAAGACCGGACAGGCTTTCAAAAATACTTGAAGCAAAAAACAAAGTTAATTAAAACAATTCATATAAAGTGAGGTACTTAAAAAATGAGCAAAATTAAAATGGGAAAAATCGTCGAAATGGACGGCGACGAAATGACAAGAATCATCTGGCAGATGATTAAAGACGAGCTTCTTTCTCCGTTTGTTGAGCTTAACACGGAATATTATGACCTTGGTCTTAAACACAGAGACGAAACCAATGACCAAGTCAGCATTGATGCCGGCGAAGCCTGCAAAAAATATCATGTCGGCGTAAAATGCGCAACAATTACCCCGAACGCACAGCGTGTTGAAGAATACAACCTTAAAGAGATGTGGAAAAGCCCGAACGGAACGATTCGTGCAATTCTTGACGGAACCGTTTTCCGTGCGCCGATTCTTGTCAGCGGAGTTAAGCCGGCCGTAAGATTTTGGGAAAAACCGATCACTATCGCCCGTCATGCATACGGCGACGTTTACAAGGGAACCGAATTCAGAGTTACCGAACCCGGAAAAGCGGAACTTCTTTTCACCGGCGAAAGCGGCGAACAAAAAAGGGCAACCGTTTATGACTTTGAATGCGGCGGCGTTCTTCAGGCGCAGTATAACAAAGACAGTTCAATCAGATCGTTCGCTCATTCATGCTTCAATTATGCGCTTGACACAAAGCAGGATCTTTGGTTTTCAACAAAGGACACAATCTCAAAACAGTATGACCAGACTTTCAAGCTTATCTTTGAAGAAATTTTTGAAAACGAATATAAAGAAGCCTTTGAAAAGGCGGGCATTACATACTTCTATACGCTCATTGATGATGCCGTTGCAAGAGTTATCCGTTCAAAAGGCGGCTACATCTGGGCTTGCAAAAACTATGACGGCGACGTTATGAGCGACATGGTTTCAACCGCTTTCGGTTCGCTTGCAATGATGACAAGCGTTCTTGTAAGCCCGGACGGAAACTTTGAATATGAAGCCGCTCACGGAACCGTAACAAGACACTATTACCGTTATCTTGAAGGCGAAACAACTTCAACAAACCCGATTGCAACAATTTTTGCTTGGAGCGGCGCACTCAGAAAGCGCGGCGAACTTGACGGAAACGACGACCTTATGAAGTTTGCGGATAAGCTTGAAAAAGCTTCGCTTGACGTTATTGAAAGCGGAAGAATGACAAAGGACCTTGCCCTTCTTTGGCAGGGAGAAAAACCGCAGACGCTTTCAACCGAAGAATTTATCAAAGCAATCAGAGCCGAACTTGAAAAATAAATCATAAAAACCAAATGCCGCCGAACCCGAAAAAACGGACTCGGCGGCATTTTTTTAAATTAAAAATTACTGTTGTTCCTTTTCTTTTTCAATGATTTCATCGCAAACGGCAATTCCTTCATCAATGGCTTTCAATGATTCATCCCTTGAAAGAAGGTAATCGTTAACAATCAAGTAATCATAAAAATCTGAAAGAAGCGGAAGAAAGCTACTGTCATTAACCGTGAAAAAGCCCGAACCCACATAATCGCAGCCGGGTTTGTCAACAATAAAAACAACCATTGTGCAGCGGTCAAAGGTGAACACTTCAATAACTTCGTCAATACTCAAATTACTGTCTTCGGCAACAAGAACGGGGCATTCTCCGTTTAAAATATAATCCTTTGTTTCAAGAAAAATTCTTTTTCTGTTTTCCGGACTGATATTTTTGAGAAAAATGCTTGGTGCTTCATAGCTTTTTCCCGTTTCGGCAAAAGCACGGATTGAACTTTTTGTAAAAACCCTTATAGCATTGAGCCCTCTGCAAACCAAAAGATGACTCCAGAATGCGCTGAGAATGATTTCTCTGTTTGGAATTTCCTGCCGAAGCGTGTCGTCAAGAATATCTTTTTCGGTGAAAAAGCAAAGCGGCATATGCGATTCAAAAAGCATATGAGTTGACATCATGAGCGGTTCGGTGATGCTTTTAAGCTCAAAGGGGTTTTCTATAATGCGGTTGAAAACAGGCCTTTTTGAATCCCGTTTTGCGGCAGAAATGAAGTATGCTTTTGTAACCGAAGTTTTTGTTGTAAAAAATCCGTTTTCGTTTTGCGGATCATACATTATTGTTGCATTTTCACCAATAAAATGACACGGAAAAGCAAAGGTTGCCTCATCCGGTTCGGCAATGTCAATGAAATGGCCGAGCTTTGCAAATTTGATGCTTGCAAAGCCGTTGCGAAGCCGCTCCTTCAGGCTGTTTTCGTCACCTTTTACAATGGTGTGGCGAACCGAAAGCCTGCAGCTTTTACAGGACGCAAAATCATAAACAATTTTATCGGTCGGCTCGTCAAAAAATGAATAATTGGTGTATACAACGCCGTTTTCGCCTTTGTTTTCAATGTTCAAAAGAGTTATCAGTGCGTTGTAAAAATCAGTTTTTCTCGAAAGGACAACGCTGCTTTCTGTCAGGTCAAGTTCGTTTAATTCGGGAAGTTCGCAGACCGGACTTTTTCCTATGAACCGAATCTCATTGCGGATGAACTCCATCGTTTCAAGCTTTTCTTTGCTGAAAGAGGCAAGGCGAAAAGCACGGGTCAAATCATCCTTTTGAACGGGAGAAAACTTGTATGTGTTAAGAATGCGCTCAAAGGTTTCTTCACTCGGAATTTTTTTTCCGTTGAAAACCGAATAAACCGCAACACGGTTGAAACCGAGGTCATCGGCAAAATGAGTTGCGGGTATTTTCATTTTTTTCAACGTTGCTTTTAAAAGTGAACCAAAGTGCATAAATCTTTCCTTTCGCCCGTTATTTTTAAACGGTGAGAAAAGCTCAACCGTTGTTTATAACCGATTCGCATTGACCGATGAGATCGTCAATCAAAAGTTCGGCATATTTTTTTGAGAGTGTGCCGTCGCTCAAAACAATGTATTCCTCAAAATCGGTAAAGAGCTTTGAAAGCTCTGCGTCGTGATAAATAATATAGCAGCCGCCGATAAAGTTTTCTTTTGAATTGACTTCTGAACAAAAAAGCACCGAAAAACCGTCTTTATAAATTTCAATTGCAAAGTGTTCGGTAACTCTGACGGCATCGCTGTTCATTATTTTTAAGCAATAATTGTTTTTGACAACGCTTTCTTTGTATTTTTTGAAAAGCACAATTCGGTTTTCGGTGCTTATCGGATGAAGAAATTCAGGTGAAGCGTCGCTTGCAATTCCGTCCCTTGCAAAACGTTGAAGCCCCAATTGAGAAAAAAGGCCGTGCGGGGTTGAGCTTTGAACTTTTTTGAGATGGTTCCAAAATTCTTCAATCACAAAGTCACGATAAGGAACGTTATCCTTGACTGTTTCGGAAAGAATCTTTTTTGTTGTGAAAATATTCGCCGGAAATCTGAAATCCAAAAACGAAACCATATTTTTTTGAAGCGGTGTAAGAATTTCTTTCAAATCAAGCACGCTTTCGCAAAAGCCGGTTAAAACGGTTTTCTTTTTTTCGTTTTTCATTGCGGCAAGGCGAAACGCATCAACAATGGCTTTTTCTCCGGTGAGAAAGCCGCATTCGTTTTCGTTGTCATACTGAATAACGGTTTTTGCCCCGATAAAATATGTTGCAAAAGTAAAATTCTTTTTTCCGCCGGTTGACGCATTCGTAATGTGGCCGAGTTTTGCAAATTTAACGCTTGAAAAAACGTTGTGAAGGCGTTCTTTGATGTCAATGTCACCGCCCATTCTGACAGTATGCTTGATAAGAACGTCGTTTCCCTTGTTGTTTATTGCAAAATCATAAAGCATATTGTCTGCCTGAATGTCAAAAAACGAATAGTTTGTATATATTACATTATTCTTACACAAAGCTTCGTTTTCAAGAAATGCCGCAATTGCCGAATAATATTCGGCCGAACCGACAATTGTTGTTTCTTCGTTGCAAACGGCAATTTCTTTCAACGGGAGAGACAAAAACGGGCGGATTTTTCCCGTTGTTTCAAGCTCGTCTTTAAGAACGAATAAAAGCTCCTTTTGGCTTTCGCCGATATTTTCAAGATAAAAAAGGCGTTTGAGCTCCGAAGCTTGAAGAGGTGAAAAATCATATGTATTGAGAATAAATTTAAAAGTATCTTCGGAAAGCTTTTTTTCGCCGTTAAAAACCGAATAAAGCGAAACCCTTGTGCAACCGATATCAGAAGAAAGGCGTGTCACGGGCACCGAATTTTCTTTTAATGTTTTTTTCAAAAGTGCGCCGAATTCCATAAAATTACCAATGCCTTCCTTTCACACCGGCTTTATCAAATCAATAAGGCCGGGATAATATGAACCGCCTGACCGAAAACAGTCAGATACTAAACTATATTATCACATACGCCAAATTGTGTCAATCTGAGCAAGTCCAAAAAAACGGACTTATTGCGTTAATAAAAATTAATATTTGACTTAAAAAACGGCTATAAACCCTTGTGGAATAATGTTTTTTTGAACCCGGAACTAAAAGTGTAAAAAAGTGTAAAATTTAATTTTTACACTTTGTAGTAGTTGATGAAAATCAAAAAGTCTGCTATTATATCACCGTCAACTGCAAAGCGAAAACCGCTTCGGGGAGACTGCGGTTTTAATCGGAACGTTTTTGCGGCACACCCTATTTCTTTCACAAAATCGGCGGCCGGTTTTGGCCGAATCACACCCAAATATAAAATCGGACGGCCGATGGGGTTAACTGTTATTTTTGAATAACCGCTAACCCCGTCGGTCAAAACACCCCTCAAAAAACACAGTCTGTCGCTGCAAAAGCAGCGGCTTTTTATTTTTGTCTTTTTAAAACGTTGTAAAATTATCCGCAAGGTGTTATACTGTAAAATGTGAATGTTTTTTTGAGGTGACATAACAATGATTTCCGTTGCACTTGCCGCATACAAAGGCGAAAAATATATTGAAGAACAGCTTTGTTCAATTCTTCCCCAGCTTTCATCGGAAGACGAAATAATTGTTTCGGATGACAAACCCGGCGGACGAACCGAAAAAATCGTCCGTTCCCTTATGGCGGAAGACCCGAGGATTGTTTATGTTGAAGGAAAAGGAAAGGGCGTTGTTCAAAATTTTGTCAATGCAATCCGCTATTGCAAGGGAGACAAAATTTTTCTTTGCGACCAGGATGATGTTTGGCTTCCAAACAAAGTTTCAAGGGTTATGGAAGCGTTTGAAAGCGGCGCAACGCTTGTTCTTCACAACGCATATGTTACAGATGAAAACCTTAATATTACCGATTATTCGTTTTTTCAAAAAAGGGGAAGCAAAAAGGGCTTTATCCGCAACATAATCAAAAATTCATACATGGGCTGCTGCATGGCGTTTGACAGAAAGCTGCTCAAAAAAATTATGCCGATTCCGCATTATGTTCCGATGCACGACCAATGGATCGGACTTATGGGCGAAAAATACGGAAAGGTCATGCTTGTTGACGCTCCGCTTATTTATTATCGCATTCACGGAGATAACGTTACCGGCGGCGAAACATCGTTTTGGCAAAAACTGCAATGGAGAAGATATCTTCTCAAGCGTCTTTTTACCCGCATAGTTTTCAACAGATAAAACAAGAGAAGGAGAAAAGCATGAAAGATTACACTGTTTCGGTTTGCATTGTGACCTATAACAGCAAAGATATTATTGAAAAAACAATAAGCAGCATTATTGAACAAACAAAGGGCGTGAAGCTTGACTTTTTTGTTGTTGACAATGCTTCGACCGACAAAACACCGGAATTTATCCGCTCGCATTTTCCGGAAGTTACGGTTGTTGAAAACCGAACAAACCTCGGCTTCGGTGCGGCGCACAATAAAGTTATACCGAAGCTTAAGTCAAAATATCACATCGTTGTCAATCCCGATATCATTCTTAAGGACAATGCAATTTTGAAACTTTGCGATTATGCCGACGAGCATGAAAACATCGGTCTGCTTTCGCCGCAAATCAAGTTTGACGACGGAAAAATTCAGCAGCTTGGAAAACGTAACCCGACTTTCCGCTATCTCGGCTCGCATTGGTTCCATAAAGGCGACATACCCTCAAAAACCATGATTGAATATTGTATGCTTGACGTTCCGGACAACGAAACGGCCGAAATTTCAAACGCAACGGGATGTTTCATGTTTTTCCGCACCGACGTTTTCAAACAGCTTGAAGGTTTTGACGAGCGGTTCTTTATGTATCTTGAGGATTGCGACATTGCAAGAAGAGTCAGTGAAAGCAAAAAGTATAAAGCCGTTTTTTATCCGATGGCAGAGGTCACTCACCTTTGGGAAAGGGGAAGCAAAAAAAACAAAAAGCTTCTTGCAATTCATATTCATTCAATCATTTCATACTTCCTCAAATGGGGAATAAAGATTTGGTAAGGTGAGCGCATGAAAAGTTTTTTATATCGCCTTTATGCGTTGCTGTTCAATATTGCAGCAATGATTTTTCCGCTCAAAAAGAACCGTGCGGCATTCATTTCAATGCACAACGAAAACTTCAACGACAGTCTCGGAGAGGTTATGCGTGAATTTAAAAGCCGGGGTTTTGAATGTGTTTTGATAACACGCCGTGACCTTGACGTGAGTTTTAAAAACATTCCCCGTGTTTTCGGATTCTTTTTTATCAAAAGCCGGCTTCTTGCTTCGTCAAAGTATGTTTTTCTTAACGATAATTTTATGCCGATGGCGTTTTTAAACTTCAAAAGCGATGCGGTTGTTACCCAGCTTTGGCACGCAGAAGGCGCATTCAAGCGTTTCGGCCTTTCAATTGAACAGCCCGAAGCCGTTCGCAAAAACGAAATTGCCGGCAACGAAAAGCTGAACTTTGTTGTTTGCTCCTCAAAAGCCGTTGCTCCCGTTTATGCCGAAGCATTCGGCGTAAAGTCCTCTCAGGTGCTTCCGCTCGGAGCACCGAGGGCGGACTACCTTTTGAAAAAAGAAAACGCCGAAAAAGCCGAAACTGAACTTGAAAAGCTTTATCCTTTGATAAAGGGCAAGCAAATTGTTCTTTATGCGCCGACGTTCAGAAACACGAAAGAAGAAAACGAAACGCTTCTTTCTCATTTTGATTTTGAGCTTTTTCAAAAAGAGTTCGGCGAAGAATATGCTCTTTTGATAAGGCTTCATCCGCAGATTCACGAAAAAGTAAAAATTATTCCGTTTGCAATTGATGTTACCGATTATGACGACGTTCGAAAGCTTGTTCTTGCGTCCGACGTTCTTATCACCGATTATTCTTCAATTTGCATGGACTTTTCTCTGCTTTCAAAAAAGACGGTTTTCTTTGCTTTTGATGAGGAAAAATATATTGCGGAAAGAAATTTCTGCTTCGATTACAAAACAGAGCTTCCGGGCGAAAGAGCAAGAACAACAAAAGAGGTTGTTGAGCTTATCAGAGCCGAATTTGACGAAGAAAAAAACAAAAAGTTCAGAGATAAAAATTTTGATTTTCTTGATTGCAAAAGTGCAAAACGTGTTGCAGACGCAATTATTAAAGGGGGAAACACATGAACCTTCTTCACATGAAATATGCCGTTGTTGTTGCGGAAACAAATTCAATCAACAAAGCCGCCGAACAGCTTTATGTTGGCCAACCGACACTCAGCCGTGCCGTTAAGGAGCTTGAACAAAGCCTTGGCGTTACACTTTTTGAGCGCAGCGCAAAGGGAATGTTCCTCACACCGGACGGCGAAACCTTTGTTCGATATGCAAAAACGGTTCTTGAACAGGTTGACGCAATTGAAGATATGTTCACAAAGGGAAGAGTCAGCAAAAAACGTTTTTCGCTTTCCGTTCCCCGTGCAAGCTATATCACCGAAGCGTTTGCCGCTTTTTCAAAGCTGATTGAAAAGGACACTCCCGCCGAACTTTTTTATAAGGAAACAAACTCAATGCGAACCCTTCGCAACGTTCTTCAGGAAAATTATAAGCTTGGAATTGTTCGTTACGCCGAAAACTATGATAAATATTACAAAGACATGATGGACGAAAAAGGGCTTGAATACGAGCTTGTTACAAAGTTCCGCTATGTTCTTTTAATGAGCGAGGAAAGCGAACTTTCAAAAAAAGAGAACATCACCTATGACGATCTCAAAGACAAAATAGAAATTGCACACGCCGACCCATACGTTCCTTCAATTCCTTTTGCACAAATCAAAAAAGAGGAACTTCCGGATAATTCAAGCCGCAGAATTTTTGTTTTTGAAAGAGCGAGCCAGTTTGAACTTCTTGCGCAAAACCCGGAAACGTTCATGTGGGTTTCCTCAATCCCGAAAACGCTTTTAAAACGTTACGGACTTACTCAGCGTGCGTGTGAAGAGAACAAAAAGATTTACAAGGACGTTTTGATTCACCGCAGGGATTATACTCTCGGCGCATTGGACAATCTTTTTATTGAACAGCTTGTTAAGGCAAAAAGAGAAGTCCTCGGCTGAAAAACAAAATTGGCGGAAAGGAATGATGCTTCATGAAATGGTTCATTGCGTCCGATATCCACGGAAGCGCATATTACTGTGAAAAAATGATTGAACGATATAAGGAGGAAAAATGCGACCGCCTTGTTTTTCTCGGTGATATTCTTTATCACGGGCCGAGAAACGATCTTCCCCGTGATTATGCGCCGAAAAAGGTTATTGCAATGCTTTCGGAATATAAGGACGAAACGTTTTCCGTTTGCGGAAACTGTGATTGCGCCGTTGATCAAATGGTGCTTCCGTTTCCCGTTCTTGCGGAATATTCTGTTCTTGACACCGGAAAAAGGCTCATCTTTTTGACTCACGGACACATTTATAACGAAGAAAAGCTGTTGCCGATGAAAAAGGGAGACATTCTTCTTTCCGGCCACACGCACGTTCCGAAGTGCGAAGAAAAAAACGGCTTTGTTTTTATGAATCCCGGTTCGGTTTCAATTCCGAAAGAAAACAGCGTGCACAGCTATATGACGCTTGAAAACGGAACTTTTCTTTGGAAAAACATTGAAGACGGAAAAATATATATGGAATATAAAATTTGAATAAATACTTTGAAAAAAGCCGCCGCAGCGATGATTACGTTTGCGGCGGCTTTTGTTGTGCGTAAAAAAATCAAGCTTGCAAAATTTGCGCTCTGTTTTTGGTGATTATTGACAAAGTCTATGACAAATGTTTAATAATTTATAATATTTCTAACAAACAAACGTGACTATTGTTTAATATACTTGATATATCTCAAAAAGAAAGGTGGAAAAGAAAAAATGAAAAAAATTATATCAATCGTTCTCTCGGTACTGTTGCTTTTTTCTGCGCTCGGCGCAGGCACGGCTGCTTTTGCCGCAGACGAATGTTCGTGCGGCGTAACGCCGATTGTTTATGTCAAAGGCAGAACAGACATATATAAAGATAAAAACGACCTCAGCAAGGGCTTGGCCGAAAAAAATGTTTCAGGCGGAAAAGAATCAATAAAAGAGGCCGCAATCAACATTTCTTCCGCATTTGCAAAAGCCATGCTTACGGATGAATGGGACGAATACTGCGATGTTCTTTATGAGGAGATTGCGCCGCTTTACGATCAATACCCCTGTGACGAAAACGGAGAGGTTTCAAACAGCAGCGGAATTGCCCCTTATTGGAGCATTGAAGAAACCGTTAAAAGAGCAATTGAACGGGGCAGAAATTTTCATATCTATGCCAAAGACGATATCACCCTTTATCAGTTTCAATATGACATACGCCTTGACCCGATAAAAAATGCGGCCGACCTCAAATTGTTCATTGAAACCGTTAAAAAAACTTCGGGTCACAAAAAAGTGAGCATCGTTTCACGCTGTGAAGGAACGGTTATTGCAAACGCACTTTTCAACGCTTACGGTTGGGACGATATTGAAAGCGTTGTAATGTATAACCCGATTGCCGCCGGTGCGGAAATTGCAGACAGCGTTTTCGGAAATACTGTAAAATTCGATTCCGCCGGAATCAGCAGAATGGCGTTTGAATTTCTCGGCAACGACCCCGTTATGGACCTTATCAGAAGCGGACTTGAGCTTTCCGAATACGGCGGTGTTCTCGGTTCGGTCTCCGATTTTGTTCAAAAAATCTATGACAAGGTTGCACCGAACGTTATGCCGAGGCTCATCAGGGCAACGTTCGGTCAATGCCCCGGCTGGTACGGAATGGTTAGTCCCGAAGTTTTTGAAGACTGCAAAAACTTTACCCTCGGCGGAAATCCGGACGGAAAATATGACGGGCTGATTGAAAAAATTGACAATTATAACTACGGATACAAATTAAAAGCACGTTCGGTTCTTGAAGAAATGAAAAATGACGGCGTAAGAGTTTATGTTATTGCAAAGTATAACAATCAAATGTATCCGGTTATGGAAGTCAGCGACAGGCTCGGCGACGGCGTTGTTTCGGTTCTTAAGCAAACCTATAACGGTTCAACCTGCGCCGATATCACAAAAACTTTGAGCGACGAATATCTTGCTTCGGCAAACATGAAATATGTTTCGCCGGATAAGATGATTGATTCTTCAACGGCTGCTTTTCCGGAGCATACATGGTATATCCGTGACCTTCAGCATGATTACTATCCGTCGTCGTTTGACCCGTATATTTTCAAGCTTGTCCGCTATGACGGTTATGCCGATATTGATACTTTTTCGGATATGCCTCAGTATCTTCGTTATGTCGGTGTGAGAGAAAACGACAACAATCACATTGAGATTTTGACAAGTGAAAGCCCGTTGCCGACGGATAATCAGCCGAAAAAATCAATTGTTACAATTCTTATGGACTTCATAATCAGAGTGCTCAACTTTATCAAATATCAGTTTGACAAAATTAAAAAGTGAATAAGAACATACCCGGCAGAAGCGGTTTAAGGCTTTCTGCCGGGTTGATTTTTTTATTTGTTATTCTGCTTTTTTGGCTTCAAAAATTTCGTTCCAGTTTGCGTAATATGCTTCCTGCTTTACAAGTGCCCTTGCACGGATATAATCATAAGCCTTTTTATGGAAAGAATCAAGCTCCTTTGAAGCGGCCTTAAGTTCGGCGGCTTTAAGCTTTTGTTCTTCGGGTGTTTTTTCCGGCAGGGCTTTTGCATTGTTGTATCTTTCAAGCGTAGGCTCGGAAACGGAGTAAAGCTCTTCAACCGTGTGACTTAAAAGTTCTTTTGCTTTTGAAAGTGCTTTTTTCATGTCGTCTTTTTCAAAGCGGTTCTTTTCTTCGGTAACAAGCGAAAGAGCCTTGATTTGACGCTTGAGCCGTGATTTTTCTTTGCGCTTGAGCAAAGCGGGCTTTGAAAGCCTGCCCTTTGCTTCGTTCAGTTCTTTTTCGGCTTTGCGATAAATTTCAACAGCCTCGTCAAGCTGACCTTCGGAAAGATTGTCAGTTGCAAAATCTTCAAGTGCGGCACGGATTTTGAGAACGCCTATGTGCGCTTCGTGGTCGTCTTCCGTGAGAGTATACATTGTGATGAACGGAATGAGCGAAAGAACATAACCGACAATTGCAATAATTATCAGTCCTCTTGACATCGGTTCACGAAAGCTTTGATTATAAAGGTCATTATAATTTGTTGTAAGGCCGTAATGATTCCTTATCAAAACGGTGTTGACAAAATAAGTTGTTGCCATTGTTATAAACGTTCCGATGAACGAAACAACCTGACCGAGCAGTCCTTCAAGCCGGTCGCCGGTTTTATATTGCTGATAATCAAGAATATCCGCACCGATTGCACCGTCGCTGATAATCGGAAACGTTGTGAAAAATCCGCGCAAAAATGTGAACGCAAACAAAGCCCAAATATGGCGAAGCGAAAGCAGCATGCCCGTCATTGCAACAATGTTTCCGACGGTATACATGATTACAAAATTTTTCTTTCCGATTTTTCTTATCAAAATCGGAGAAAGAAGCATTGCCGGAGTTGCCGCCGCACCGAGAATTGTTACAAGGGTTCCGTTGAGCGCACCCTGTTGCTGCGTTGTCAGGCCGAGAACATCTTTGATTCCGTAATAAAAATACCACGTTGTGACGTTGCCGATTCCGCACTGAAAGAATACGAGCCACGCCTGGAACGACCGAGCCCACTGAAACTTGTTTTTCATTCCGGAAACAATTCCTTTGAAAAACGGAACTTTCGGAACGTAGTCTTTTGAAACAATGATTCGCTCCTTTGTTCCGCCGTAAGAAAGCAAACCGATAACCGCACCGACAACACCGAACACAGGCATAATAATGCGATAAGGCGCAATTGTGTCCATTCCGCCCAAAAAGCCGCAGATGAGCGGAAAAACAAAACCGGTGATTGACGGCGCAAGCGAATAAATGAACGTTGAAACGGTGATTACATCGGCACGTTCGGTTGAATTGGGACTCATAACCTGAACAAGGGTGGTGTATGCCTGGTCATAAAGCGGATAGAAAAGCTGAAGCAGCATATAAAACGCAAAAAGCGAATAAAGCTTTGCGTTATAACTCATGTTTTCCCACGGCATGAGAGCAAAGGCGGCGCAAAGAACGCCGGACGGAATACCCGTATATAAAAGATAAGGCCTGAACTTTCCTTTTGAAGAACGTGTGTTGTCAATGAGCATTCCTCTGACCGGAACAAGAATAAGGTTGAGAACCGTTGCAATAAGGTTAAGATTTGTAAGATCGCCGGAATCAAGGCCGAGCGCCGAACCGGCAAGAAGGCTTGTTCCCGAAAGCGCAATCAGCCAGCAGACGGAAATCAAAAATTTTACGCCGATTCCGCCAACGCTGTATGCGGCAATCTCCTTAAACGGTATGTATCGTCCTTCCGGCGGCGTTTTCCAATAAGACTTGAGTGACGAAACAAATCCGCTGATTTTTTGAAAAACTTTGCCTTGGTTTCCTTTTGTTTTCATTATATCTCCCCTTAAAAATTGTATGTGGCATAATGATTTTAACATAACAACAGTGCATTTACAATCAAAAAAGTTAAAAAGTTGTAATTTTTTTATGCAGCATTACCGAAGCGGCACTCTTACCGGGCATAATAGATAACAAACATATCTATATATGCATTACCCATATGAAAAACATGCAATTCCCAAACGGAGCGTTGTCTGTTAAAATAATGCCTGACGAAAGGTCAAACAGGCGTAATCCGTATGGATTACCGAACAAAAAGTCAATTCTTTTAAGGAGGATTTTTATTATGGCACGTTTTACGTTACCCCGTGACCTTTATCACGGAAAAGGAGCACTTGAAGCCCTTAAATCATTTGAAGGAAAAAAAGCGATGATTTGCGTCGGCGGCGGTTCAATGAAACGCTTCGGCTTTTTGGACAAGGCTGTCGGTTACCTTAAGGAAGCCGGAATGGAAGTAGAAATCTTTGACGGAATTGAACCCGATCCTTCGGTTGAAACCGTTATGAGAGGCGCAGACGCAATGCTTAAGTTTGAGCCGGACTGGATCATCGCAATGGGCGGCGGTTCACCGATTGACGCAGCAAAAGCAATGTGGATCAAATATGAATATCCGGAAGTTACCTTTGAAGATATGTGCAAAGTTTTCGGCCTTCCGAAGCTTCGCAAAAAAGCTCATTTCTGCGCAATTTCCTCAACATCGGGAACTGCAACCGAAGTTACCGCTTTTTCAATCATCACCGACTACAACAAGGGAATCAAATATCCGATTGCCGACTTTGAAATCACTCCCGACGTTGCAATTGTTGACCCCGACCTTGCAGAAACAATGCCCAAAAAGCTTGTTGCCCACACAGGTATGGACGCAATGACTCATTCAATTGAGGCTTATGTTTCAACCGCAAACTGCGATTACACCGATCCTCTTGCTCTTTACTCAATCAAGATGATTCAGAACGACCTTGTTGATTCCTATAACGGCGACATGGCAAAGCGTGACAGTATGCACAACGCTCAGTGCCTTGCCGGTATGGCTTTTTCAAACGCTCTTCTCGGAATTGTTCACTCAATGGCTCACAAGACTGGCGCAGCATTTGCCGATTACGGCGCACACATCATTCACGGCGCAGCAAACGCAATGTATCTTCCGAAGGTTATCGCTTTCAACGCAAAGGATCCCGTTGCCGCCGAACGCTATGCAAAGATTGCCGATTATATGAACCTTGGCGGCGAAACAACCGAAGAAAAGATTAAAAATCTTATTGCCGAACTTCGCCACATGAACGATGAGCTCAACATTCCGCATTGCATTAAGCATTACGGCGCAGACAGCTATCCCGCCGAAGAAGGCTTTGTTCCCGAAAACGTATTTCTTGAAAGACTTCATGATATCGCAGTTAACGCCCTTGGCGATGCCTGCACAGGTTCAAACCCCCGTCAGCCCAGCGTTGACGAAATGGAAAAACTTCTCAAGTGCTGCTATTACGACACAGAAGTTGATTTTTAATCAAGCGTTCCCCTGTTAAAAAGCTTTTGTCCTCCGGGTCTTAAAAATTATTTTTCTTGAACTCCTCCGTTTTTATGCTCATTTGAATCTCCTCGTTTTTAAGACCTTCCCCGAAAATTTTTTGAGGGCCGGCTCGAACAAAGATTTTGTCTTTGAGGCCCTCAAAAGCAGAAGCTTTTTAAAACAATATTATACTGCCGGCGCATATGCGCCGTAACCGCTGATTGACCGAGAGCGCAAATGTTGACAAGGAGTTTTTCTGCCGGATTGCATAAGACATTGCGGGTGACATCTGATGTATTGTCAAAATGGATTATGTGATATGACGGAAAATGCACCGCCAAAATTTATGCTTATCGGTTATCAGCGGTTACTTAGCTGCCGGAGACCCCGGCAGCAGTATTTTAGCTTGAAAACAATGCTTTTGCCGCTTTTGAAAAAAATCTTTTTTCGGTGAAAGCTTGACATATATAACTGATTAAAAATAAAAGGCTGATTAAAGATAAAGGAGACTTGCCGTATGTATAGGATAGTGAGAAAGAAAAAGCTGACCGCAGCTGTTACTCAAATGGAAATTGAAGCACCGCTTGTTGCAAAAAAAGCGATGCCGGGTCAGTTTATCATTCTTCGTGTTGACGAAAACGGAGAAAGAATACCCCTCACCGTTGCCGGCTATAACAGAGAAGAAGGAACGGTCAAAATCATCTTTCAGGTTGTCGGCTCAACAACTGAGATGCTTGACGAAAAAAATGAGGGCGAATACCTTCAGGATTTTGTCGGTCCTCTCGGCGTTGCAACAAACATCGACGGTCTCAAAAAGGTTTGCGTAATCGGCGGTGGTGTCGGCTGTGCAATTGCGCTTCCGATTGCTCAGGAGCTTTCCGCTTCCGGCGCAGACGTAACAAGCATTGTCGGTTTCAGAAATCAGGAAAACGTTATTCTTGAAGACGAGTTTGTTAAAAGCTCAAACAAGCTTGTTCTTATGACGGACGACGGTTCTTACGGCAGACACGGAAACGTTACCGTGCCGCTCAAAGAGATGCTTGAAAAAGGCGAAAAATTTGACGAAATTATTGCAATCGGTCCGCTCATCATGATGAAATTTGTTGTTGCCGCAGCAAAGCCGTTCGGCATTCCCGTAACGGTTTCAATGAACCCGATTATGATTGACGGAACCGGAATGTGCGGCGGCTGCCGCCTTACCCTTGTTCAAAACGGAAAGCGTGTTACAAAGTTTGCGTGCGTTGACGGGCCGGACTTCAACGGCT
Organism: uncultured Eubacteriales bacterium; assembly: GCA_934552855.1. GTDB lineage: Bacteria > Bacillota > Clostridia > Oscillospirales > Acutalibacteraceae > UBA6857. The sequence goes on from CAKTEU010000004.1 coordinate 80,253, forward strand.
ATGAAGTTGATTTTGACGAAGCAATGTCAAGAAGCAGATCTTACAGAGGCTTTGAAGAAAAAGAACGTGAAAAAACCTGCAACCTTTTCAAAACTCACTAAGGAGGGAATTACAATGGCTATTGAACCGAAAAAACATGAAATGCCCACTCAGGACCCGATTATCCGTGAAAAAAACTTCAAAGAAGTTGCTCTCGGTTATACGGCGGAAATTGCCGTTGAAGAAGCCAAACGCTGCCTTAACTGCAAAAACAAGCCCTGCGTTTCCGGCTGTCCGGTAAACATTGATATTCCCGACTTTATTTCTCAGATTAAAAAAGGCAAGTTTGAAGAGGCTTACTCGGTTATTTCCGATTCCTCGTCGCTCCCCGCTGTTTGCGGAAGAGTCTGTCCGCAGGAATCGCAGTGCGAAAAACACTGCACGCTCGGAATTAAGTTTGAGCCCGTTGCAATCGGAAGGCTTGAACGCTTTGTTGCCGATTGGCACAACGAACACAGCAACACCGTTCCCGAAAAACCGCAGTCAAACGGACTCAAGGTTGCCGTAATCGGTTCGGGCCCGTCCGGTCTTGCCTGCGCCGGCGACCTTGCAAAAAAAGGATACAAGGTAACAATTTTTGAAGCACTCCATTCCGCAGGCGGCGTTTTGGTATACGGCATTCCGGAATTCAGACTTCCGAAGTCAATCGTTGCAAAAGAGATTGACACCCTCAAAGCACTCGGCGTTGACATTGAAACCGACGTTGTAATCGGAAAAACACTCACCATTGATGAGCTTTTCGACGACGGATACGAAGCCGTATTCGTAGGCTCGGGTGCAGGACTTCCGAAATTTATGGGAATCAAGGGTGAAGGCTTCAACGGTGTTTACTCGGCAAACGAATTTCTTACCCGTATCAATCTCATGAAAGCTTATGAAAGCGGCAGCCATACACCGATTCGCCACGGACACAAGGTTCTTGTTGTCGGCGGCGGCAATGTTGCAATGGACGCTGCCCGTTGCGCAAGAAGACTCGGCGGCGAAGTTTCAATTGTATACAGAAGAACTGAAAACGAACTTCCGGCAAGAAAAGAAGAAATTGAACACGCAAAAGAAGAAGGAATAGAATTTATGTTCCTCACTTCTCCGGTTGAAATCCTCGGCAACAGCGACGGAAACGTTACCGGAATGGTCTGCCAGGAGATGACCCTTTCCGCTCCGGACGAAAGCGGAAGAGCAAGGCCGATTCCCCTTTATGAAAGCGACTTTACCGTTCCGGCGGACTGCGTTATTATGGCGCTCGGAACTTCTCCCAACCCGCTCATCAGAAACACCACCGAGGGTCTTGACACTCAAAAGTGGGGCGGAATCATTGTTGACGACGAAACGGGACTGACTTCAAGAGAGGGCGTTTATGCCGGCGGCGACGCTGTTACGGGTTCGGCAACCGTTATTCTTGCAATGGGAGCCGGAAAACACGCCGCAAAAGCAATTGATGAATATCTTCAAGAGAAATATTCTTGAGAAAATTTATGGTATATTGAATAAATTATAATTAAGATAAGATATCGCCGACCGGGCGCATTATGCGTTCGGCCGGCTGTTGCGCAAAAAGAAAGGAGCAGAAAAGTTGGAACAAGCATTTGACTTTTCGGTCGTTGACTCAATCCTTAAAAGTCACGACTATCAAAAACAGGCAATTATTGCCATTCTTCAGGAAATTCAGGAGCATTATCATTATCTTCCCCGTGAAGTATTTCCCCATCTTTCAAAAAATCTTGACATAAGCGAGGCACGAATTTATTCCGTTGCAACGTTTTATGAAAACTTTTCGCTTGAACCCAAGGGAAAATACGTCATCAAAATCTGTGACGGAACCGCTTGCCACGTCCGCCGCTCAATTCCGATTCTTGAAAAGCTTCGCAAGGAGCTTGGTCTCAGCGAGAGCAAAAAAACAACCGACGACCTTCTTTTTACGGTTGAAACCGTTTCGTGCCTCGGTGCGTGCGGACTTGCTCCGGTACTTACCGTTAACGACAAGGTTCACCCGGCAATGACCCCGGACAAGGCGGAAGCACTTTTGAAGGAACTGAAGGAGGAAAGTTCAAATGCTTGAAAACAGGGAACAGCTTATCGCTTTCCGCAAGAAGGAAGCCGAAGCTTACAATTCGCAGGTTGAAAAAATCATCATCTGCGCCGGAACGGGCTGCGTTGCCGGCGGCTCGCTTGACGTTTATGAAAAGCTCAAGGAGCTTATGACCGCAGAGGGAATCAACGTTGAAGTTGAGCTTAAAGCCGAACCGCACGAGCGTGCAATGGGACTCAAAAAAAGCGGCTGCCACGGCTTTTGCGAAATGGGACCGCTGCTTCGCATTGATCCGCAAGGCTGGCTTTACACAAAGGTTCACGTTGAAGACTGCGAAGAAATTGTTGAAAAAACAATCAAAAACGGCGAATACATCGACCGCCTTGCCTATAAAAAAGACGGCGAACTTTACAAAAGACAGGAAGACATTCCTTTTTATAAACAGCAAACAAGACTTGTTCTTGAACACTGCGGAAGAATTGACGCTCAGTCAATCAGAGAATACATCGCTCTCGGCGGCTATACCGCCTTTGAAAAAGCTCTTTTTGACATGACGGGCGACGAAATTATTGACGAAATCACACGCTCCGCCCTCAGAGGAAGAGGCGGCGGAGGATTCCCTGCCGGAAGAAAATGGGCACAGGTCAAAAAGCAGACCGAAAAGCAAAAGTACGTTGTCTGCAACGGCGACGAGGGTGACCCCGGTGCGTTCATGGACAGAAGCATCATGGAAGGCGACCCCCACAGAATGCTTGAAGGCATGATGATTGCCGCTGTTGCCTGCGGTGCAAGCGAAGGCTATATCTATGTTCGTGCGGAGTATCCCCTTGCGGTTGCAAGGCTCAAAAACGCAATCGCTCAGGCCGAAGAACTCGGACTTTTGGGCGACAACATTCTCGGTTCAAGCTTTTCGTTCAAGCTTCATATCAACCGGGGCGCAGGAGCCTTTGTTTGCGGCGAAGGCAGTGCGCTCACAGCTTCGATTGAAGGCAAAAGAGGTTTTCCCCGTGTTAAGCCGCCGAGAACCGTTGAACACGGACTTTTTGACAAGCCGACCGTTCTCAACAACGTTGAAACCTATGCAAACGTTGCGCCCATCATCAATAACGGCGCAGACTGGTACCTCGGCTACGGCACGGAAAAAAGCCCGGGAACAAAGGCTTTTGCCCTCACCGGAAACATTCAGAACACCGGACTTATTGAAGTTCCGATGGGAACAACACTTCGAAAAATCATCTTCGACATCGGCGGCGGCATGAGGGGCGGCGAATTCAAAGCCGTTCAAATCGGCGGACCGTCCGGTGCCTGCCTGACAAAGGAACACCTTGACCTTCCGCTTGACTTTGACACGCTCAAAAAGGTCGGCGCAATGATTGGTTCTGGCGGTCTTGTTGTTATGGATTCAAACACCTGCATGGTTGAAGTTGCCCGCTTTTTCATGAACTTTACTCAAAACGAATCCTGCGGAAAATGCGTTCCCTGCCGTGAAGGAACAAAAAGAATGCTTGAAATTCTTGAAAGAATCGTTGCCGGCGAAGGAAAAGAAGGCGACATTGACCTTCTTTTGGAGCTTGCCGACACAATCAGCGCAACGGCACTTTGCGGACTCGGAAAAAGTGCGCCTTCGCCCGTTGTCAGCACAATCAAAAACTTCCGTGAAGAATACGAAGCTCATATCAAAGACAAGACCTGCCCGGCCGGACAATGCCAGAAGCTTAAAAAAATCAGCATTGACCCGGAGCTTTGCAAAGGCTGCTCAAAATGCGCACGTCAGTGTCCCGTCGGTGCAATCAGCGGAAAAATCAAAGAGCCATTTAAAATTGATCTTTCAAAATGTATCCGCTGCATGAGCTGTGTTTCGGCGTGTGCATTCCACGCAATCAAGGAGGGTTAAAAATGAGCGAAAAACAATATATGACAGTTGACGGGATTCCCGTTGAAATAAACGGCGAAAAAAATATTCTTGAAGTGCTTCAGAAAATCGGAATAAAGCTTCCGACCTTCTGCTATCACTCGGAGCTTTCGGTTTACGGCGCTTGCAGAATGTGCATGGTTGAAAACGAATGGGGCGGACTTGATGCCGCCTGTTCAACTCCGCCGAGAGCCGGAATGAAAATCAAAACCAACAACGAACGCCTCAGAAGATATCGCAAGAACATTCTTGAACTTATTCTTGCAAATCATTGCCGTGACTGCACAACCTGCGAAAACAACAGCAGCTGCAAATTGCAGGACCTTGCAATGCGCTTTCACATTGAGGGCGTGCGTTTTCCGAACAACGCACATTCAACAAAGGACGATGACACATCTTCGCTTTGCATTACCCGTGACGCAGGAAAATGCATTCTTTGCGGCGACTGCGTAAGAATGTGCAACGAAATTCAGAACGTCGGCGCAATCGACTTTGCGTTCAGAGGTTCAAACGCAATCATCAGCACCGCTTTCGGAAAACCGCTTGCCGAAAGTCCGTGCGTCGGCTGCGGTCAGTGCTCGGTTGTTTGCCCGACGGGCGCAATCGTTGTTAAAAACAACATTCCGAAAGTTTGGAAGGCAATTGAAGACCCCGAAGTTAAAACAACCGTTCAAATTGCTCCGGCGGTCAGAGTTGCGCTTGGAAAAGAACTTCATGTTAACGACGGCGAAAACGTTATGGGCAGAATTGTTGCCGCCCTTCGCCGAATGGGAATTGACGAAGTTTACGACACATCGCTCGGTGCAGACCTCACCGTTATGGAGGAAAGCGAGGAATTTCTTGACCGCCTTGAAAGCGGCGAAAAGCTTCCGCTCATTACCTCCTGCTGCCCCGGCTGGGTCAATTATTGCGAAAAGAAGCACCCGGAGCTTCTCAAAAACGTTTCTTCCTGCCGCTCCCCGATGCAGATGCTCGCTTCAATCCTCAAAGACCAGGCAAACAAAAGTCCCAGAAAGATGTTCCACATTGCCGTTATGCCCTGCACCGCAAAGAAGTTTGAGGCGGCAAGACAGGAATTTTATTACAATGGCGACCCGAACGTTGACGCTGTAATCACAACGCAGGAGCTTATCAGAATGATCAAGGAATCGGGCATTGTTTTTGACGAGCTTGAGCCGGAAGCAATTGATATGCCGTTCGGAATGGTTTCCGGCGCAGGTGTAATTTTCGGTGTTACCGGCGGCGTTACCGAAGCCGTTCTTCGCCGTGTTGTTTCCGATAAGAGCCGCACCGCCCTCCTTTCCGTTGCAACAATCGGACAAAGAGGACCGGACGGTATCAAGGAATTTGACCTTCCTTACGGCGACAGCACACTTCATATTGCCGTTGTCAGCGGACTCGGCAATGCGGAAAAGGTTCTCAAAAGGGTTCAAAAGGGCGAACACTTTGATTTTATCGAAATCATGGCGTGTCCCGGCGGCTGCGTTTGCGGCGGCGGACAGCCGTTTGCGGCGGCACAGGCACTCAAAGACCGCAGCAAGGGCCTTTATAAATCCGACCGCCAGTTCAGCATTCGCCGTTCGGAGGAAAACCCGCTTGTTTCTTCGATTTATGAGGACATCATTGCCGGAAGAGTTCATGAACTTCTTCACGTTGAATATACCGGAAAGGGCGAAGAATAAATGGTTAAAGTTAAAATTTGCATCGGAACAAGCTGCCATTTGAGCGGCGCACAAAGCGTAATCGCTTCGTTCCGCCATCTTGTTGAAGAAAACAAATTGCAAGGCAAGGTTTCGCTTGAGGGTGCGTTTTGTATGCGCAACTGCGAAAACGAAGGCGTTGCCGTTTCGGTCAACGACGAAGTTTTTCACGTTAAGGCTGCGGACGCAAGAAGCTTTTTCAGAGAAAAAATTCTTCCGCTCACCGCAGAATAAAAGAATATAATTTTGAAAAAGGCGGTTTTGTCTTTTGCCGCAAAGCCGCCTTAAAGTTTTTCCGACAGTCATTCGGGAGGTGTTTTTTTGGAGCAGAATAAATTATCAAAAGCAACGCTCGGAAGAGTACCGGGTTATCTTGATTTTTTGAAAAGCCTTGACAAAAGCGTTGAAACAATTTCGGCAACGGCAATTGCAAAACAGCTTGGTTTTGGCGAAGTTCAGGTCAGAAAAGACCTTGGCGCAATCAGCACAACCGGAAAGCCGAGAGTCGGCTATATGCGAAAAGAACTCATTGCTCAGCTTGAAAAGCTTTTTGAAAACGAAGACGGAAACGCTGTTATTGTCGGCGCAGGCAGACTCGGAAAAGCTCTTCTTGATTACGGCGGCTTCAAAAATTACGGCATAGACATTCTTGCGGCTTTCGATATAAAAATCGAAAACGAAGAAAACTCAAAGGGTGGCAAAAAGCTGCTTCCGCTGGCGGCACTTCCCGATTTTTGCAAAAAGAACAACGTGAAGCTCGGCGTGATTGCCGTTCCTTCAAAAAGTGCGCAGGAGGCTTGCAACCTTCTTTGCGAAAACGGAGTTAAGGCAATTTGGTGCTTTGCCGCCTGCCAACTTTATAAGCCCGCCGACGTTATTGTTCAGTATGAAAACATGGCTCTTTCTCTTGCACATTTGAAAATGCAGATAAAATGATGTATAATAGTCTTTGCACAAATTTTTGACGCAAAGAGACAAAGGAGAATTGCCCATGCAGCTTGACCGAATTATCGCCGTAAGAAACAACAAAACAATTTATTGCGACGAGGGCAAAACCTATAAGGTTTTCGGCGAGCCGTTTTCAAAGGCCGATGTGCTTCGTGAAGCAATGAACGAAGCTCTTGCCGAAGAAACGGGGCTTTTTGTTCCGAAAATTCTTGAAGTCAGAACAATCAACAAAAAGTGGGCAATTGTTTCAGAGTATATTGAGGGTAAGTCTATTTTGCACCTTGTCAAAGAAAAGCCTGAAAAAAAGGACGAATATCTCGGCCTTTTTGTTGACCTTCAGCTTGAAGTGCACGAAAAAAACTGTCCGCTTTTTTGCGATATGCGTGAAAAGCTTGAAAGAAAAATTTCGCTTTCTGCCGTTTCAAAGGAAGTAAAGAAAAAGCTGCTTTCGGCACTTCACGAAAAGCCTGTTCAAAAAAAGCTTTGCCACGGCGATTTTAATTTATCAAATGTGATTCTTACACCGGATAACACGCCGTATATTATCGACTGGTCGCACGCTTCGCTCGGAAACGGCATTGCCGATGCGGCAAGAACCGCTCTTTCGTTTTATCTCGGTGACGAGCGGGAACTCGGCGAAGATTACATAAAGCTTTTTCTTAAAAAGAGCAACATTGGCAGAGACGAACTTGAAAGCTGGGTTTTGATTGTTGCCGCAGCACTTTCGGTTTCGGCTAACGAGCGTGAAAAGGAACTGCTTTTCGGCTTTATTGAAAACAAAAACAATTAACTTAAAATGACCTGTTTTATCGGCGGAAATTATTTCGCCGATAAACGGGCCTTTAAAACTTTTTTAAAAAAGGGGAAAACAAAAGAATGAAAGTAACCGTTTGTATCGGTTCTTCCTGCCACATCAAGGGCGCACGGCGTGTTGTTGAAGAGCTTCAGCGTCTTATTGCCGAAAATCATCTTCAGGAGAAAGTTGAACTTTCGGGCGAGTTTTGTATGGGTAAATGCCGGCTTGGCGTTTGCGTAACGGTTGACGGAGAGTTTTGCTCCGTTTCACCGGATAAAGTTGAGGAATTTTTTGAAGAAAACATTTTAAAAAAGGTGATGTAACATGACAACAGTAAAAATCTGCGTCGGCTCGTCTTGCCACCTGAAAGGCTCGGAGAAACTTGTTGAGCTTTTTCAAAAGGCACTTGAGGAAAACTCACTTCAAGGTCAAATTGACCTTGCCGGAAGCTTTTGCACCGGAAAATGCAACCGCACCGGCGTTACGGTGACCCTTAACAACAAAATCTATACCGGAATAACACCGGATAACTTCAATTCGTTTTTTAACAGCAAGGTTTTGCCGCTTGTTAAAAAACGCTGAGGAAAGGGGCTTTATTAATGGACTGTCTTACACTGAAAAAATCAAATTGCAAAAACTGCTATAAGTGCCTTCGTCATTGCCCCGTTAAGGCAATCCGCTTTTCAGGCAATCAGGCATACATAATCGGAAACGAATGTATTCTTTGCGGAAGATGCTTTGTTGTTTGCCCTCAGGACGCAAAACAAATTGTCAGCGAAATTGAAAAAGTCAAAGTCCTTTTTCAAACGGAAGAACCAATCGTTGCTTCGCTTGCACCCTCGTTCGTTGCAAATTATGAGGGCGTTGGAATTGAAAGCATGAAAGAAGCACTCAAAAAGCTTGGCTTTTCCGATGCCGAGGAGACCGCTGTGGGCGCAACGATTGTTAAAAAGGAATATGAAAAAATGGTTGAAAGCGGCGGACGGGACGTTATAATCTCCTCCTGCTGCCATTCGGTCAACCTTCTTGTTCAAAAGCACTTTCCGTCGCTTGTTCCGCTTCTTGCAGATGTGCTTTCACCGATGCTTGCCCACGGAGCGGACATCAAAAAGCGTATACCCGGCGCAAGGGTTGTTTTCATCGGCCCATGCGTTGCAAAAAAGGACGAAGCTCAGCATTACGAAGGCTTTGTTGACGCAGTGCTTACGTTTGACGAGCTTTCCGCGCTTTTCAAAGAAAACGGCATTGAACCGCAGAAAAAAGAAGATAACCGTGAAGAAAGCCGGGCAAGATTTTTCCCGACAACGGGCGGCATACTCAAAACAATGGATCAAAAAGAGGAAAGCGGATACACTTATATGGCAATCGATACGGCCGAAAACTGCATTGCCGCTTTGAAAGACATTGAAAACGGCGGGCTTCACAGGTGCTTTATTGAAATGTCACTCTGCCCGGGAAGCTGCGTGGGCGGTCCGGTTATGGAAAAATTCCACCGTTCGCCCGTTAAGGATTATGCCGCAGTTGCCGCAGTTGCCGGAAAGAAAGACTTTGCGGTTTCTGAAACGGACGAATCGGAGCTTATCAAAAACTTTGAAATTATCGAACACAAGCTTCCGATGCCGAGCGAGAGCGAAATTACCGAAATTCTTCATCAGATGGGCAAAACAAAACCGTCCGACGAGCTAAATTGCGGAAGCTGCGGCTACGATACCTGCCGTGAAAAAGCTATCGCAATTTATCAGGGCAAGGCAACGGTAACAATGTGTCTGCCGTATCTCAAAGACAAGGCAGAAAGCTTTTCCGACACAATCGTTCGCAACACGCCGAACGGCCTTATCGTGCTCAACGAAAACCTTGAGGTTCAGCAGATAAACAAGGCGGCGCAAAAGATACTCAACATTCGCCTGGCTTCCGATATTCTCGGCGGTCAAATCGTAAGAGTGTACGACCCGTGCGACTTTCTTGAAGTGCTCACAAGCAAACAGGACATCAGGAACAAGCGTGTTTTCCTTGCGGAATATGAAAAATATGTTGAGGAAAGCATAATTTATGATAAAGAATACCGCCTTCTTTTCTGTATTCTTCGTGACGTTACCGAAGAGGAAACCCAACGCAGAAAGAAAGAAACAATCAGCCGCCAAACCGTTGAGGTTGCCGACAAGGTTGTTGACAAGCAGATGAGAATAGTTCAGGAAATTGCGTCGCTGCTCGGCGAAACTGCGGCGGAAACAAAAATTGCTCTTTCAAAGCTTAAGGAGTCGATAGTTGATGAATAATCTTTGCGCTGAAATCGGTTGGAAAAGCATCAACCATGAGGGCGAACAGCTTTGCGGCGACCACGTTGACGTTGTTGAACAAAGCGAAAATTCCTGCGTTATTGTTCTTGCTGACGGACTTGGAAGCGGGGTTAAGGCAAGCATCCTTTCAACGCTGACATCAAAAATCATTTCAACCATGATGGCGCAGGGAATCTGCCTTGAAGAATGCGTTTCAACAATTGCTCAGGCACTTCCCATCTGTTCGGTCAGGGGAGTTGCCTATTCAACTTTCACAATAATTCACCTTATTGACAACCGCACCGCCGAACTTATTCAGTTTGACAATCCGCACATTATTCTTATCCGTGATTTTGAAATTTATAACTATCCCGAAAGCGAAATGAACATCGACGGAAAAAAGATTTACAAGTCGGTGATTGATCTTCGGGAAAACGACATTTTTGTTGCAATGAGCGACGGCTGTCCCCACGCCGGCATAGGCATTGCATATAACTTCGGTTGGAAAAGAGAGGATATTGCCGAGTTCATGAAGGGGCTTGCCCCTGTCGGATACACGGCAAAAACGCTTTCAACAATGCTTGTTGACGAATGCTTTCGCCAATACGGCGGCCACCCCGGCGACGACGCAACCGCCTGCGTGATAAGAATACGCAAACGTGAACCGATGAATCTTCTTTTCGGTCCGCCGAGAAACCGTGACGATTGCAGCCGGATGATGTCACTGTTCTTTTCAAAGGAAGGAAAGCACATTGTTTGCGGCGGAACAACTTCGTCAATTGCGGCGGAATATTTGGGAAAGCCTTTAAAGCCCACGCTTAATTTTGAAAAAAGCGACGTTCCGCCGATTGCGGAAATTGAAGGCGTTGACCTTGTTACAGAGGGCGTTATAACAATCAACAAGGTTATCGAATACGCCAAGGACGCACTCGGCGACAACGAAAAATATGAGCATTGGAGCTTTAGCCGAGACGGAGCTTCGCTCATTTGCCGCCTTCTTTTTGAGGAGGCGACGGACATCAACTTTTTTGTTGGACGAGCGGTTAACCCGGCGCACCAAAATCCGGAACTTCCGATAAATTTCAACATCAAAATGAACCTTGTTGAAGAGCTTTCCGACTGCCTGAGAAAAATGGGCAAGCACGTCAAGGTGATTTATTTTTAAGCATAAAAGAACAATAAAAGCTGTGAGCGGTTCGCTGTCACAGCTTTTTTACTTTTTGTATATAAGCCTGAAATTGACATTCATCGTCCGATATGATAAAATAAACCGAAAATTTATACCGAGGCGATGAAAACATTGAACGAAAAAATCAATGAACTTAAAAAGATTATTGAAAACAGCGAGCGCATCTGTGTTTTCACGGGAGCCGGAATAAGCTGTCCGAGCGGTATTCCGGATTTTCGCTCGGAAAAAGGAATTTATAAAACGCAAAGCCGTTTCGGGTATCCGCCCGAACAGATGCTTTCTCACACGTTTTTTGAGGAACATACCGAACTTTTTTTTGATTTTTATCGTTCCAACATGGTTTTTCAAAATGCAAAGCCGAACAAGGCGCACAAATACTTTGCGTTGCTTGAAAAAAAGGGCAAAAAAGTCACTGTTGTCACTCAGAATATTGACTCGCTTCATCAGGCGGCGGGAAGCACGGACGTTGTTGAGCTTCACGGAAGTGTTATGAGAAACTACTGTCAAAAATGCAAAAAGAGCTTTTCACTCGATTATGTTATGAAAGCAAAAAAAGTTCCGATTTGCGATTGCGGCGGAATTATTAAGCCGGACGTTGTTCTTTATGAGGAACCGCTTTCAAAAAGCAGCATCGACCGTGCAATAACCGCAATTGAAAATGCGGACACTTTGATTGTTGTTGGAACAAGTCTCAGTGTTTATCCTGCGGCTTCGTATATTCGCTTTTTCAAAGGGAACAGCCTTGTCCTTATCAACAAAGGCGAAACACAGGGAAATTCGCCTTGGGCACTTTCATTTAATGACGATATTATAAACGTTGTTTCAAAGCTTGAAGAAAACAAATAAACCTGAAAGGGGAATTTCAATGGCAGAAAAGAAACGAATTGTTTGGATTGATCAATTCAAGGGAATCGGTTTTATTTTTGTAATACTCGGTCATCTTTCAATCAACAAAGTTTTTAAATCGTGGATATATTCTTTCCATATGCCGCTGTTCTTTTTTGCAACGGGAATGACAATGAATTTTGAAAAGATTGGCAAAACCTCGTTCAAGGATTACTTTTTGACTCATGCAAAGCGAATGCTTATTCCGTATTTATGGATGCAGATGCTTTCGTTTTGCCTTCGTGAGGTTTCGGTAATTATCAAAGGTCGGGGCGAGGTTCCGGTTTTGCAATATCTTCTCGGCATAGTCACCGGCAACAACAACCTTGTCGGTTCGCCGTCAAATCCGCTTTATTATGTTCTTGTTCTTTTTGTTGCGGAAATTGTAATTTGGGCAATAGTCAAGCTTTGCAAAGCGAACAAAACGGCAATTTCGCTTGTCTCTCTTTTGCTTCTTCCGGCCGGTTTGATGCTCACAAAAAGGGATATGGTTTGGCACATCAACTGTGTTCCGGTTGCCGTTTTCTTCATCATGATCGGAAATTTTATGATGGAGCTTTATAAGGCGAACCGTGAAAAGCTTGAAAAAATGAATCCTTTCAAGTATGCTGTCATAACCGTTTTGATGTTTGCTTTCGGTTTTGTTTGCTGGAGGTATAACGGAAGATTCAGCCTTCACGGAAATTACTACGGAGAAGACTTTATGCTCGCTTCAATCACGGCGGTTCTCACAAGCACGGCTGTTGCGCTTTGCGTAATGAAACTTCCGCAAACAAAGCTGTTCACTTTTGTCGGTCAAAACACACTGTTTTATATGGGTATTCACAAACCGCTTATTCTTGTTTTTGAAACCATGTTTCCGAATTATAATGAAAACCCGGTGTTCATCATTGCCACAACCGTTGTTTGTTATCTTATTCTTATTCCGGTTACGCTGCTCGGAAAAAAGCTTTGTCCATTTGTTCTCGGCCTTTCAACCGAAGAAGAACCGACAAAGCTTCAAAAAGCCGGTCAATTTGCGGCCCTTTTTGCGGCCTTCATTGTTCCCTATAACTTTGTTTTGAACCATTATAACGGCGGAATTTTAAAGAGTACGGCACTTTATACTGCACTGAGCTTTCTTGCTTATGCCGCAGGAGCGGTTGCCGTTTGGGCAATTTCTTCAAAACTTGTTCCGGTTGTTTATCTTTCGTCCCGAACAAAGAAAAAAACACCGGCAAATAAAGAGTAAAGAAGTTTTTAAATAACAGCCGATTAATCGATAAAAATAAAAGCTATAATTCACGGCACATCTTTTTTTGATGTTGTTTGTGAATTATAGCTTTTTGCTTTGATTTTACTTTTTGGTCTGCGTTAAACAGAGCCGGTTTTGTTAAGGCTGTTTATTTGATTTTGATATTCAGCTTTTCAAAAAGGGATTTGAGCCATCTGAAAAACGTTGTTAAGAAAACAAGAAGTCTGCTTGCATTCGTTGAAGGCTCGTCTCTTTCTTTTTCTGCTTTCCAGTAATATGTGTTGCAGTTTTCTTCGGTCATCGGGAAACAGTTTTCGGTTTTGTAATCGTAAATTACAAACTGTGTGCAGTCAAGGTCGTCAACTGTAAGCTGGCGGTCTGCCGTTGCAACGGTATAAAGAACGTTATTCTCAACGTCTTGCCAATCTCCGTGGTCTGCGCCTTTGATGAACCATGTTTGGTCGGGGAACATACAGGTTGAAGCATCTACTTGCTTATCGGGAGAAATGTATTTTCCCTTGCCTTCGCCGATACGGTTTGCAATATATTCATCGGAAAGCGTTGAATATATGTCCGAAGCGGTTGCACCGAATGACGAACATTTTACCGAAGCGAACTGGTCGCCGACAGCATTTCTTGATTCAATGACCGGAGTCATTTGAACGCCGTATTTTGAAAAGATTGCAAGATTTGCGTTGTTGTTGACGTTGTTCATGATTTCGGGAATATGCTTTCTTACGGCCGAATCGTAATGATTGATTTTTTCAATCAGTCCGGCATATTTTGTGCGCTTTTCGCTGCCTTCTTTTCCGAAGACATATTCCATTGCATTGTCAAAATCTTCCTCTTTGATAATGCCCCAGAATGACGGCCATGTGCAGAAGGTTGAAAGCGAAAGAGCGCTTGTTACGCCTTTGATAACAACGTAATAAATTGTTTCTTTTGTTATTCCGGTAACAACGTCAAAAACGCCTGATTTTTCAAGAAGCTCCATTGTTTCGCCGATGAAAGCGTCAATATTAAAATCTTCATTTACAATTCTGCCGTCGATGATGAAGCGGTTGATTGCGTTGCCGTCAAGCTTAAACTTTCCGCTGATGGGCTCGCTGAGAATTTCCGCACCGTTTGAAACTGTGCCGTCAAGTCCGAGGCCGTAAAGGTCATCGGTTCCGTATTTTGCAATATAGGTTATTGCGATAACGGTTCCGAGGCAGCGGGCAATGATTGCAACCTTCGGCGAACCGGTAACTTTTTTGACTGCCTGAATGTAAGCGTGAAGTTCGTCGGCGGTTTTGAACGGATCAACACGCCAGTCATAATAGAACTGATAATCATTAAAGTCGTAATAGCCTTTTCCGACTTTTGAATCACGGCTGAGGTCGCTTGCCATTTCGGCTATTCTTCTTTGTGCAAGACCGGAACCGTTTGAAACTTCGCCGTTTTCGTCAAGAAGAAGGTCGCCGAACATTTCGGAAATTTCTTTTTGAAGGTTTTCATAGTAGCGGTCATAGTTTCCGATAAGAAGTCCGTCAATGAGGAAGGGGAGAAGAACGTTTGCAACGGATTTGTAAATTTCCGAGCTTCCTTCTTCATCTTCGCCTTTTTCCGAAAGTTTTCCGAAAACGTCGGACCAGCGCATAAGATAGTTTCCGTCCTTATCGGCAAGCTTGTCTCCGTCTCCGCCAATGAGAACAATGGGAACTTTGCTGCCGGTTCTTGTTGCGGTCATTGCAAAGGCAGGAACCGCCGCCGAAACGATAATTAAAGCGGAAAGAAGAAGTGCCAAAAGTTTTTTGCCTGTTTTTTTCATCCATATTACCTCCGTTTTTTCTTTTGGTTATTGCACCATGAGTACATAACAACCTTATTTTAACACAATATCAAAAAAATAGCAACAGATAATTTATAATTTCGTCACATTGACAATAAATCGCTTTTGTGATATACTGAAAACAAATTTAGGCAAAAGGCGGGTGAGCAAAACCATGACTACCGCCCAAATGACTTCAATCACCAACAATCCTCAGGAATATCTCGGAAAAACAATCCGTCTCACCGCAACCTATCAGAAGCAGCCGGCCGAAACCGGAGACAAAAAGAATTACAACTTTGCTTTCGGCTATGATGATATCGGCTGCTGCGCAGCATGGTACATTGAGTTTTACGGCGACTGCGTTCCGGACGATATTGAAGATTTTTCCTCAATTTCAATGGTTGGAAAGATTGCTCAATACAGCGAAGGCAGCAATAAATATCTTTATATTGATGTTGAACATTTTGCTGTTTGATTGAAGCCTGCCAAAACACAAGCGCAGTTAAAAAAGAGTAATTTGAAATTGAGTAATCCGCCGCAAGGTCTTTCCTACGGCGGATTTTTTCCGTCATTTATGAAATTTGCCAAGATTTTTTCCGAAATTTTTTAATATTTAAACCCTTTGCATATTTACTTATAACTGATTTGGTGATACAATGTTTTAAGTTGATTAATATCAATTATAATAGCCGAGTGCGCCTTTGGGCAGACTTTGCCTTTGGGGCTTCGGCTGTTTGGAAGAGTGTAACCCTTGCTTAACTGAAGAGCATAAACCCCGACGGTATATTTGCACTCTCAATTAATCAGCGGTTACAAGTTAATTTCCGATTTTAAGGAGGACAAAGCCAATGGCAAGAAAATCAAAGACCATGGACGGAAACAATGCTGCCGCATATGTCTCCTATGCTTTCACCGAGGTTGCCGGTATTTACCCCATCACCCCGTCAAGCCCCATGGCAGACTATGTTGACCAGTGGTCGGCACAGGGAATGAAAAACATCTTCGGAACAACCGTAAAGGTTGCCGAAATGCAGTCCGAAGCCGGTGCGGCAGGTACCGTTCACGGTTCGCTCGCAGCAGGCGCTCTCACAACAACTTATACCGCTTCTCAGGGTCTTCTTCTCATGATCCCGAACATGTATAAGATTGCCGGTGAGCTTCTTCCCTCTGTTTTCCACGTTTCGGCTCGCTGCGTTGCTTCGCACGCTCTTAACATTTTCGGCGACCATTCAGACGTTTACGCCTGCCGCCAGACCGGTTTTGCAATGCTTGCCGAAACCAATCCGCAGGAAGTTATGGACCTCGGTGCAGTTGCTCACCTTGCAGCAATCAAGGGCAGAGTTCCGTTCATTAACTTCTTTGACGGTTTCCGCACTTCTCACGAAATTCAGAAGATCAAAATCTGGGACTATGAGGATCTTAAGGAAATGTGCGACATGGACGCTGTTGAAGCGTTCCGCAAACGTGCTCTTAACCCCGAACGCCCCGTAATGCGCGGCTCTCATGAAAACGGAGACATCTTCTTCCAGCACAGAGAAGCCTGCAACAAGTATTACGATGCCATGCCTGAAATCGTTGAAGATTACATGGGCAAGGTCAACGAAAAACTCGGAACAAACTATCACCTTTTCAACTACTACGGCGCTCCCGACGCTGAAAGAGTCATCATCGCTATGGGCTCAATCTGTGACGTTGCCGAAGAAGTTATTGATTACCTCACCGCTAAGGGTGAAAAAGTCGGTCTTGTTAAGGTTCGTCTTTACAGACCGTTTTCGGCAAAGCACCTTGCTGCCGCAATTCCGGCAACAGCAAAGAAGATTGCCGTTCTTGACAGAACAAAGGAGCCGGGCGCACTCGGCGAACCGCTTTATCTTGACGTTATTGCAGCCCTCAACGAAACCGGAAGAACCGGTATTGAAGTTATCGGCGGCAGATACGGCCTCGGTTCAAAGGACACTCCGCCGGCAAGCGTATTCGCTGTTTATGACGAGCTTGCTAAGGAAGAAATGAAGCGTCACTTCACAATCGGCATCAACGACGACGTAACCTATCTTTCACTTGAAGAAAAGGCTGCTCCGAACACTGCCGCAGAAGGAACAATCGAATGCAAGTTCTGGGGTCTCGGCGGCGACGGAACCGTTGGCGCAAACAAAGACTCCATCAAAATCATCGGCGACCACACCGACAAGTTCGTTCAGGCATACTTCCAGTATGACTCAAAGAAGACGGGCGGTATCACAATCTCTCACCTTCGTTTCGGCGACAAGCCTATTAAGTCCCCGTATTACATCAACAAGGCCGACTTCGTTGCCTGCCACAACCCCTCATATGTTGAAAAGGGTTACAAGATGGTTAACGACGTTAAGCCCGGCGGTGTATTCCTCATCAACTGCCAGTGGGACGAAAAAGAGCTTTCCGAAAAGCTCAACGCCGAAGCAAAGAGATATATTGCAAACAACAACATTCAGCTTTATACCGTTAACGCTATTGACCTTGCAGCAAAGATAGGTCTCGGCAAGCGCACAAACACCGTTCTTCAGTCCGCTTTCTTCAGCCTTTCAAAGGTTCTTCCCGAAGAGGAAGCAATCGGCTACATGAAGGAAAAAGCTCAGAAGTTCATGAAGAAGGGTAAAGAAATTGTTGAAATGAACGAAAAGGCAATCGACGCAGGTGCAACCGCTTACGTTAAGATTGACGTTCCCGCAGACTGGGCTAACGCAGAGGATTGCTGCTGTGAAGCAAAGAGCGAAGGCGCAGAAAAACTCGTCAAGATGGTTGACGAAATAATGAAGCCCGTCGGACACATGGACGGCGACGCACTTCCCGTTTCTGCTTTTGAAGCTCATGCTGACGGTACTTTTGAACAGGGCGCTTCGGCATACGAAAAGCGCGGCGTTGCTGTTATGGTTCCGGCTTGGGACGGTTCAACCTGCGCACAGTGCAACCAGTGCTCATATGTTTGCCCGCACGCAACAATCAGACCGTACTGCCTCACCGAAGAAGAAGCAGCCAACGCTCCGAAGAACGCAATCATCGTTGACAAAAAGGCCGGCAAGGGCAAGGGCGTTTACAAGTACACCCTCGCTGTTTCGCCGCTTGACTGCATGGGCTGCGGCGTATGTGTAGGCGTATGCAAAACAAACTCGCTCAAGATGGTTTCACGTGAAAGCCAGGATGACATGCAGCCGGTATTCGATTACATGGTTAAGAACGTTACCGTTAAGGAAGACGTTGCAGACAACACCGTTATCGGCAGCCAGTACAAGACTCCGCTTCTTGAGTTCTCAGGTTCATGCGCAGGCTGTGCAGAGACCGCATATGCACGTCTTATCACACAGCTCTTCGGCGACAGAATGTATATCTCAAACGCAACCGGATGCTCCTCAATCTGGGGCGGCCCGGCAGCAACTTCACCCTATACCGTTAACAGCAAGGGTCACGGTCCGGCATGGGCTAACTCACTCTTTGAAGACAATGCAGAGCACGGCTTCGGAATGCTTCTCGGTCAGAACGCAATCCGCAACGCCCTCATCGCAAAGGTTGAAAACATCCTTTCCGCAGAAAAAGCTCCCGAATCGCTCAAGGCGGCCGCTAAAGAATATCTTGACACCGTAAATGACGGCGAAAGGAACACCGCTGCGGCAGACGCACTTGTTGCAGAACTTGAAAAGGTTGCAGACGGCTGCGAAAACTGCGCTTCAATCCTCAAAGAAAAAGAATATCTTTCAAAGAAGTCCGTTTGGATCTTCGGCGGTGACGGCTGGGCATACGACATCGGCTTTGGCGGTGTTGACCACGTTCTTGCTTCCGGCGAAGACGTAAACATCATGGTATTCGATACCGAAGTTTACTCCAACACCGGCGGACAGGCTTCAAAGGCATCTCAGATAGGTCAGGTTGCACAGTTTGCAGCAGCCGGTAAGAGCATTGCAAAGAAGAGCCTTGCAGAAATCGCAATGAGCTACGGTTACGTTTATGTTGCTCAAATCGCTATGGGCGCAAACATGAACCAGACTATCAAGGCTCTCACCGAGGCTGAAGCATATCACGGCCCGTCAATCGTTATCGCATACGCACCGTGCGAAATGCACTCAATCAAGGGCGGCATGGTTAACTGCCAGAACGAAATGAAGAAGGCTGTTGAATGCGGTTACTGGAACATGTTCCGTTATAACCCGGCTCTTAAGGCACAGGGCAAGAACCCGTTCACAATCGACAGTAAGCCCGGCGTAAGAGAAGACTATCAGAAGTTCCTTCTCAACGAAGCTCGTTATTCGGCTCTTACCCGCTCCTTCCCGGAAAGAGCAAAAGAACTCTTTGCAGAAGCAGAGCAGAAGTCGGTTGAAAGATATAACCACCTCAAGAGACTTGAAGCTCTCTATGCTCCCGACGCTGAATAATTTGGCGGCATAAATAAAAATCACAGCGGTCATTCGAAAGAGTGACCGCTGTTTTTGTGTACTTTTTTCTATGTTAATATTTTTTCCAAAAAACATATTGACATTGAAACAATTGTGTGATATTGTTCCTATAAGATATATAATTTCTATTCAAGGGAGTTTGTCATATGAAAAAAAACATACTAAGAATTGTTGTTGCGGTAATTGTCAGTTTGTTTATGGGAGTAATAGGATTAAATGTGGGAAGTTTCATCAATTCAGATAACATGTCTGTAGTTTTCGTAGTTATCACTATGGGCGCTTTCATAATGTATGAAATTCAAAGAAGCAAAAAGACTGATTGAAAAAGATAACAGTCAAATAAATCACAGCGGTCATTCGAAAGAGTGACCGCTGTTGTTGTGTAAATTAAAAAGTGCGCCCGCCGAAGCAGACGCACAAAAACGCAAACTTCGATAGTCGCCAAACTAACCTCGTACATATTTATATTCTCATAACAAATAAGCACACAAGATAAGAAGTTGCGTTTTTAGCAAACCTTCTCGCGTACTCGATTTGTTGTAGTGAAAGGCTGAGAATATGCACGTATCACACTTGAAAGGAAATAGGATATGACACTATATGTATTCAGTTAGTTTGGCAACGCCCATTATATAACATATTTTTCAAAAAGTCAACGCTTATCTTATACCGCTTTTCCATCGCCCGAAACGCCTTTCACTTGTTCTTATGGCGTTTTTAACGTAAGGCTGTGCGGCAGTACGCAAAAAAAGCGACAGCCGATATTTGAGCAGTCGCTGTTTCAATTTGTAATTTTAATTAGCTCTGCGCCCTGCACAGTTATTGATCAAGCTGAACTGCTGCGACCGGCTGTTCGGCGACTTCTGCAACGCTGTTTTCTGCCGAAGCGTTGGCAGCTTTGCCTTCAAACGAATTGCCGACAACAACAGCGGTGACCATAAGAAAAACGAGAGCAACGGCCATAATTGCGGCGATAAACTTTTTGCTGTTATTGGTGTTCTTTCTGTGAATTTTTGTAATAATCATTGTTTGCTCCTCCTTGATAAGTTAAGTTAATTTTGTAAGATGTTTTTTTGAGCAATTGAACCGCCTTTTGCAGTTCATGATTTATTCATAAACCTCATCTTTTTGACAACGTCATTATACTGCACTTTTTTAGCTTTGTCAAGATAGTTTTAATAATTTGTGAATTTTTTCGTATTTTATACGTTTAATTCGAATTATTAAGCACTGATTTGTGCAATTTCAACTGTTTTTGGTGCTGAATTGATATTAAAACACGATTTTGAGCGTATAAAAGTGAGCGTTCACTCGTTCACACTTTTTATCGCTTTTGGTGCCGAAATCGCATTCAAATGACAAAACCGGCGGCAGTCGAAACACCTCCGATTGCCGCTGTCCGATTTATTGAAAGAAAAGTCAATAATTGTTCTGCCGGTTATTTTGCTGCTGCTTTTCCTGCCGACGGTTCTGCTGCTGTTGCTGCTGAGCCTGCTGCTTTTCCTGCTGCTGCTGATTCTGCTGCTGCTGATTCTGCTGCTGTTTGTTCTGCTTTGCCATTGCTGTTTTCTCCTTTGCCGAAAGTTTTCGGAAGAAAAACTTCTCCCGTTTTAAGTGTGCCCAAAACAAATTCAAAAATTCTTATCGTTTTATTAGTAAGCTTGACCAAAAAACGCCTTTTGTTTCTTTGCAAAACGCCGAAAATTCTTTTTCTTTTTTTAAAACTTTAAAAAGAGGCGGGGTTTTGATATAATTTAACTGCTTAACATGGGTTATCGGTCTGAAAATCCGATGCCCAAAAATTTTTGAAAAAGGAGAAAGCTTATGAAACAGCTTAAAAAAGTTCTTGCTTTGGTGCTTGCGTTTGTGCTCGCCTTCGGCTGCATTTCGCTCACCTGTGCGGCATTGCCCGAACACGGAAAGAAAACCGCCTCTCTTCCGTTTGCAACAATGTCAGACATTCATTATTACCCTGAAAGCCTTATGGGCTCAAGGAGCGCAGAATGGCTTGAATACTGCCGCCTTGAATCAAAAATGTATAACGAATCCGAACAGATTCTGCGTACCGCTCTTGACACGCTCGGCGAAAGAAGCAAAAAGAACGGTATAAAATATGTTCTTCTTCCCGGCGACCTTACAAAGGACAGCGAATACGAAGCCCACGCTTCGCTTGCAAAAATCCTTGAAGAGTATGAGGCAAAGTACGGCTTTCAATTCCTTGTTATCAACGGAAACCACGACATCAACACAAACAAGGCAATGACCTTTGAAAACAACAAAAAGGAAGCCGCAAGGGCAATCACCGCCGACGAATTCAGAGAAGTTTATAAAAATCTCGGCTATGACCTTGCGATTGACACCTACGCCAAAAAGGGCGACAAGGTTCAGGGCGCACTTTCCTATGTTGCCGACCTTGACGAAAGCTATCGCCTTATTGTTGTTGACAGCTGCCTTTATTCGTTTGACGAACCGGGTAAGGACCTCACCTCCGGAAAGGTTACGCCCGAACTTATGCAGTGGATCAAAAAATGGACAGACGACGCAAAGAAAAACGGAAAAACTCCGCTTCTTATGATTCACCACAACATGGCACCGCACATGGAATGCGAACCGTCAATCACGTTTGCGTTCACGCTCGATAATTATCTTGAGGTTTCCGAACAGCTTGCAGATTGGGGAATCAATTATTCCTTCTCCGGTCACCTTCACACAAACGATACCGCCGCCGTTACAAACGACAACGGAAAAACCCTTTTTGACGTTGAAACAAACTCACTCACGGGCTATCCGAATATGTATCGTGAAATGACGATTTCAACCTTTGAGGACGGCGAAAACGAACTTGAAATTGAATCAATAGACTTTGACTTCGTTAAAAAGATGACCTTTGGCGGCGTTACATACGACAACGGAACATACAAGAAAAAGGCTTTTGACCTTTGCTTCGGCGGCGGACTTTCAAAAAGCGGAAAAGCCGATATAACGTCGTTCGCAATGGGACTTGTCAAAAACTTCGGCGGCGGATACATTGAAAAAATCAATGCCGCAGGCGGAATTATCCCGTTCCTTAAAACGATGAACATTGACCTTCGTCAAATTCTTTCCGACTTCCTTTCGCCCTATATCAAGGACGGAATCAAAATCGGTTCATACAACATTTTCACCGTTGACAACCTCATGTGGTTCATTGAAGACCTCTGCGACCAGATTTCGGATTTGTATATCAAAAATCCGCAAAATCTTTATGACCTTCTTGAACCTATCGTTGACAAAATTGTTTCAATTGAGGTTGCCGATGTTCCCTGCGACAAGTTTGTTGATTCGCTCGGCTTCGGCGATAAGAAAAAGAACGGAACCTTCGGCGATGCAGTGCTCACCGCAATGGCTTATTGGTACGGCGGAAACGAGGACAGCTCCGACGATAAATTTATTGCCGCCGTTATTGACAACTTTGAAAACGGAACACTCCTTCATGACATTTTCTATAAGCTTCTTGACATTGCGTTCGGTGACCTTGTTGAGGACGGTATCCTTTCAAAGATTGAAATCCGTGTTGACAAGCTTCTTGCCGACGATGTGATTCAAAAGAAAATGGGCGAGGGCATCAATTATCTTCTCAAATATGTTCTCAGGGGAGACTTCACCTATCTCAACCTTGTGAAGATTGTTTTCGGTCTCGGCGTGCTTCCGTATACAAGCCTTTATGACGTTCTTGACAAGGCTTACATGAGCAAATATCTCACCGAAAGCCAGCTTGAATCGGTAGGTATTTTTGTCGGCTGGGTGCTTCGTGACTTCACCTCGGACGAAAATCCGCAAAAGAAGGGCGACTTTGACGTTTCATACTTCACAACGCCCGTAACACCGGAAGCCACAAGAGAAAACTATCGTATTCCCACAATGGTAAGTCAGGTTATGGGTGAGGATTCTCAAACTCAAAGCACAGTAAGCTGGTTCTCAAAATATTCGCTTGAGAACAGCGATATTGAAATCTATAAAGCGGACAAAGAGCCGCAGTTCACCGGAAAAGCCAACACGCCCGACGGCTTCACCGTTAAAACAACAAGCGAAAAGGTTGTTCGCTCGTTCCCCGGTATAGACCTCGGTGTTTTCGGTCTGTTCCAGTATAAATTTGATATGATTCGTCACACGGCGACAATTTCCGGCCTTGAAAAGGGTGCAACCTATTATTACAGAGTTGGCAACGAAAAATACGGCTGGTGGAGCGAAACCGGAAAAATTGCAACCGCAGACGGTTCAAAAAACGTAACATTCTTCCATATGTCAGACCCGCAGTCGCAGAACGTAAGGCAGTATGAACGCTCATGGGTAAACGTTCTCAAAACCGCATTTGAAAAGTATCCGGACGCTTCGTTCATCATGAACACGGGCGACCTTGTTGACCACGGCGACAACAACCATCAGTGGCAATATATGTTTGACACTGCGTCAAAGTATCTCATGAACACCTATATGATGCCTTTGAGCGGAAATCATGAGGGCAAAGGAGCAAACGCAACGGTGAACTATTTCACGCTTCCAAACGTTCCCGAACAGAACACGGAAAAGGGCGTTTATTATTCCTTTACCTATAACAACGTTCACTTTGCGGTGCTCAATTCAAACGACCTTGACGAAAAGACAAACGGACTTTCAAAAAAGCAGATTGAATGGCTCAAAGCCGACATGAACGCAAGCGACGCACAGTGGAAATTTGTTGCGCTTCACAAAGCACCTTATTCACAAGGCTCGCACTATAAGGACAAGGATGTTTGCGCAATTCGTGAACAGCTTTCCGTTCTTATGCCGGAGCTTTCAATTGATATGGTATTTTCCGGTCACGACCACGTTTATCTCAGAACCGCTTCGCTCATCAACAACGAAAAGGTTTCAACCGATATCACCTATCTCAAAAAGGACGGCGATATCTATAAAGCGCAGGTTACTCCGAGCGGAACGACCTATCTTATCACGGGTTGCGCCGGCGTAAAGACCTATATTCAAAACGACGCTTCAAAAACGGATAAATACTTCCCGAGAGGCGAAAAAGTTTTCTCGCTCGATTTGCCGATGTTCGCTTCGATTGAAATTGAAGACGGCGTGCTTTATATGAACGCTTACGGCGTTGACAAGGACGGTGCAAAGAACGTTGACCGTTTTGCAATTCAAAAGGACAAAGCTCAGGGCGAAGTTGTTCCCGATTACAAGGAAGCCGAAGATGAAGTTGAGAACGACGAGGTTAAAAACTTCTTCAAAACCTTCTTTGAGTACCTTGTAAAAATCTTCAAGGTTATTGTCAATATCTTCAAAATTTATATTCTCAGAGTTGAGCTTTGACAAAAGACAGCCTGCTACGGAAATTTTTCTGCGGCAGGTTTTTCGATTTGCGAAAATTCTTTCAAAAATGTGCGGATTTTTATGGTCGGAACGAACGCCATATTCGGGATGACGGATTGCGTTTAACCGTACGTTTTCATGATAAATTTAATGACGAATTAAAATCAAATCCGTAGGGGTCGGACCCGTGCCGACCCATGAATCTT
>CAKTEU010000005.1 GCA_934552855.1 uncultured Eubacteriales bacterium
GCAGCCGCCTGACGGCGACTGCTAAACATTTCTGTTTTATCTTTTTACCCCAACTATTGACATAGAGCCGAAAAAACCACCGGGAAACCGATGGCTTTTATCTTACAATCAATTATTCACCCTTCTTGAAAAGGTTCTTGAAGAAATCACTGATGAGAGCGATGATGTCAGCAGCTTTGCCTTCCTTGCAATATTCAAGGATGTTCTTTACAAGATCAAGTACTTTATCCATTATGGTCTCCTCCTTTAAAGTGTCAGTTCTTAACTGCAAGAAAATATTAACACATTGTGAACAAAAAGTCAACAGTTTTTTCTATTTTTTTGAAGTTTTTCTAACTTTTTTCTAATCTTTTCTAACCACACTTAATCATTCTATTCGCGACAGCAAAAGCGGCCGCCACAGCGACCGTTTTTGTTATGGATTAAATTTTATTCTCAGCGAGGCTGAACGGGATTTTTAAAGAGTGATGTAATGTATTCAATAAAATCTTCAACTTTAAAATCCTTGAAAAATCCGAGTACGTCTTTCACAAAAGCAATAATCTTATCCCATTTTTAAGTCCTCCGAATAAAAATTTTATGTAGCTTTAACTACAAGCAAATATTAACATATCGTGAACAAAGTATCAACTGTTTTTGTCAATTTAAGTTTTATTAATTTTTTGGCAAAAAAGTCGGCCGCCATCCGGCAGCCGACACATCAGTAAAAATCAAAATTAATAGGGAGCAACAATGATTTTATCAATAAAGCCTTTGATGATTTCAATAATTTTTGCTGCTTTGAATTCTTTAAGATAATCGAGAATTTTTTGTGCAAGTTCCATCATATTAGTTTCCTCCAATAAATAATTTAAGTGTCAGTTCTTAACTGCAAGCAAGTATTAACATATTGTGAATATTTTGTCAATAGTTTTAACAAAATATTCTTTGCGTTTTTTGCAGCATAATTTCAAACACCATTAAATCCTTTTTTGCCTGTCATTGCTTTTGTAATAAGATTTATAAGTGCCGTGAGGAAACGGAAAAGAGATGAGAAGAAGTCTTTACTATAAAGATTATCGGAAGATGCAAGGCCCTTAATTTCATTGAGAGAACCATTGCTTTCAGAATAAACCATAAACTGAGTATATCCATATTCTTTCATGTTTTCAACAGTCGGCTGGACTTTGCTTTTGATGAGCTTTTCTTTGAACTGTTCAATAGAATAAGGAAATTCAGCATGACTGCAGTCTCTGATAAACCATGTGTTATCCGGGAAAAGACAGGTTGATGCATCAATTTTTTTGTCAGCTGAAATATATTTACTGTCATGCGAAGCAATATATTTTTCGGAAAGTGTCTCAGTAATATTTGAGCAGGTTGCACCAAACGAAAGTGCCTTTGTTTCAATTCTTCCGTCGCCCTGAACACGGCAATTCTTTTCAACCGGAAGAAGATTGTCACCGTACTTCGCAATTACCGAAATGTTGATTCCGCTGTTCTTTGCATTGGTAAGAATCTTCTCTGAATTTACCTGAACGTTGTAATGATAGTTATCAATCTTAGTGATATAACCTGCGTACTCATTCTTATCAACGGTGTAATAACCGTCCGAATTCTCTTTGAAAAGCTGTTCCTTGGCAACTTCATAATAACGGTCATCAATCATTGCCCAGTAAGTCGGGAAGAAGAAAACGTGGGTTGCAAGGCGAGGTACCATATAATCTTTAATTTGATTATAGATATAAGTAAACATTTCTGTTCCGTAACCGAGAACTTTAAGCTGATAAAGGAATGAACAGAAAGTGCCGATGAAAACTTCAAGTTCGCCGCCGTATTCGGTATTGTTGAAAAAGCGATCCGGGCCGTTCATATAATAAGTAACAAATTCATCAATTGCCTTATCATCAAAATAAATCTGATTGGCAAAAAGTGCACCTACGGTCTGTGAACCCGCAACGGTCGGAACATAAAGGACGATGTTTGCAATATCGTCTTTTGCTTCGTCACCGACAAGATAAAGATATGCAGTTACAATAACGGAACCGAGGCAACGTGAGTCGATGTTAATCTTGTCGCAATTATTTATACGCTTCACTTCCTTGATATACTCTTTAAGAAGTGCAGCGGTTTCAAGCGGATCAACTCGCCAATCCCACTGGAAGCTATAGTCGCTTGAAGGAGCAAGCGCAGTTCCGACTTTCCATTCGCCGCCGTTCGTTCCGTCTTTTGCGTCTCCGTTTTCATCGAGCTGAATCATTTCAAAAAGCGGAGTGATTTTGTCACAGATTACTCTGCTGTAATTTTCCCAATTCTGAGTGACAAAAGTTTTTGAAAGCTCCTGAACCATAATCGGGACGAGTGATTTTGCGTATTCAATCTCGCTGAAGGACGGGTCCGGATTTGTATAAATCTGCTTTCCGTCTTTGTCATACACCAGAGAGGATCTGCCGTGAATATGGATTGTCGGATAATCGTTAGTTTCCAACGCAGCGAAGCTCGGAACAACGAGAGCGAACACCATAATAAGTGAAAGGAAAACGCTGATTGATTTTTTGAAAACCCTGTTCATTGTTAAAGATCTCCTTAAATTAAAATACCCAAAAATATTTTATCATAAATTTACAGTTTCTTCAACATTTATAAAAAAAAATATCCAATTAAACTTTATTAAACTTCTGAAGTGCCGACCGCTTCGGCCGCTCAAAAAAGCGTTCCCGCAAAAAATCGGTGAGCCGATAAAAGCGAAAAAGCTGTTTTTCCAAAAAAATAAGAACCGGCACTTGCGTGTCGGTTCTTAAAGAGTAAAATCTTATTTGATGAGCATAATGAAATATTCCTTAATGCGATCGATGATCTGCTGGAACGAAAGACCTTTGATTTCTTCAAAGAAAGTCTTAATCTTGTCAAGCATTGTTATATCCTCCTTGTTAAAATTTTTATTCATTTAAAAAATCACTTATTTAATGAGCATGATGAAATGTTCCTTAATGCGCTCGATGATCTGCTGGAACGAAAGACCTTTGATTTCTTCAAAGAAAGCCTTAATCTTGTCAAGCATTGCAATTTCCTCCTTTAATTAATATTTTATGAAGTTGAAAGCTTATTTAATGAGCATAATGAAGTGTTCCTTAATGCGCTCAATGATCTGCTGGAACGAAAGACCTTTGATTTCTTCAAAGAAAGCCTTAATCTTATCAAGCATTGTTATGTCCTCCTTAGTAATTTTTAATTCAGTCTTCCTAACTGCAACTAAAGATTAACATATTATGAACAATTTGTCAAGAGATTTTTTACATTTTTTTAACTTTTAATAAACCTTAATAACATCTCGCGACAAATCCCCTGCTTTCATCCGATTTTGCACTCAATTTATGAATGAATCAT
Organism: uncultured Eubacteriales bacterium; assembly: GCA_934552855.1. Taxonomy (GTDB): domain Bacteria; phylum Bacillota; class Clostridia; order Oscillospirales; family Acutalibacteraceae; genus UBA6857. Next base: position 3,367 of record CAKTEU010000005.1, read on the forward strand.
GACTTTGAACATCGCCGCTTTGCCTTCTCTTCAAGGCTCAGTTATGAAAATCTTTGAACGGAAGGAAGGCGTTCGTGTTGTCGAACTCTCCCATATTATAAAGAAGGTCGGCAAAAACGTCTTTAAGCTCAACCGGATTTCCGAAGTAATCCTTGAGCTTTATGAACTTCGGAACTCTTGAAAGGATTGCCATGAAGCTCTTATATTCCGCCGTGTCCGGAGTGTACCTTCTGATTCCCGAATAAAGATTGACAACAAGGGCGAGGAAGAAGTCCTTGACTTTTACGTCCTTTACGAGCGGGTCGATTTTTGAGGAAACGAAAAGCAGCTTTCCGAGCGAACCGAAGGTCAGATTATTGACAATCTTTCCGAGCGTTTTCAAAAGCGGTTCAAGCTTTTCAACCGTTTTTGCGTCCATGCTGAAACCGTTGGCAAGAAGTTTGAAGTGCTCCATGTCGTTTTCCATTGAATCAAAAATATCCCTGAGCATGAAAAGGAAATGCTCCTTCATATACTCCTCGGTCGTCATTCCCTTCATGTCCCAGTCAAAGGTTTTGAGGTTATGGGTTTTTACGTCGATTCCGTCTTCGGTAACCGTCATTTTTCTGTACGGTGCCGGATGGCCGACGATTGAACCGGTATTAATATGATAAAGGCGGTTTCCTCTCGGCGTGTCGATATGCGTGATTGACTGCATATGCGTGTGGCCGGTGAAGCAATACTGAATTCCGAGGTCGGCAAACATCGGAGCAACGGTTTCGTAATCGCCGAGCATATCACGATGAGAGAAAAGCGGATAAATAACTCCCGGCGGAAGCATCGGATGATGCGTTACGGCAATCACCTTTTCACCGTCCGAGTTCGCTTCCTTAACCTGATTCTTAATCCAGTCAATAAGCGTTTCGTCATAGCCGCAAAAGCCCCTTCCGTTTCCGTCATCATTGAGAAGAAGGAAACGCCAGCCGGGTACCATCTTGACAGCGTATGAATAAGACGGAACGTGCTCGGAAACGGCCTCGTTCCAGCCGAACTCGGCGTATACTTTGCGAAGCTCGTCACGGGGATATTCTTCAAGCTTGAAGTCGCCGATTTCGGTATAGCCTCTTGCATTGTTGTCAAAATCATGCGTTGCAAAAGTGAGGAAAACTCGTTTTCCCGCTTCTTTAAGTTTTTTAAGCTTTTCAACAAGAAGGTCGTGGCTGACCTTTTCGCCGTCGTAGGTGACGTCGCCGGAGATGATTACGATTTCGTTATCCTTGTCATCGGCAATCTCCTTGAATGCCGCATCAATGATTGCTCCTGATTCGGCAACGCATTTTTGATCCGTTTCACAGCGAAGCGCAAAGTATTTTCCGTACGAACCGATAACTTCGTTTGCATAATAGTGGAGGTCGGTTATCTGGTAAAAATTAAACTTTTCCATTGGCGAACTTCCTTTCAAATATATTAAAGACCGGTCTTTTCTCTGATATAATTTCTTGCGAGGACGGCGTATTCAAACGGGTTTGCCTTTGCCGGATCCTGCTCCGCTTCAACAACAACCCAGCCTTCGTAGTCGGCTTCGGCAAGAATGTCAAAAACGGGGGTAAAGTCGAAGTCTCCGTCGCCGGGAACGGTGAACGAACCCGCACGAACGCAGTCAAGGAAGCTGTAGCCCTTAACCTTCGCTTCGTCAATCACGTTTTGGCGGATGCTCTTGAGATGAACGTGCTTAACACGGTGAACATACTTTTTGAGTACGGCAACCGCATCTTCGCCGCTGAAAGCAAGATGGCCGGTGTCGAAAAGAAGATAAACAAGGTCGGGGTCGGTGATTTCCATGAGTCTGTCGATTTCTTCGGTGGTCTGAACGCCCGTTCCCATGTGGTGATGAACGGTGAAATACATTCCCTTTTCCTTTGCAAGGCGTCCCATCTCGTTAAAGCCCTTTGCAACAAGCGCCCACTGCTCGTCGGTATAGACAGGCTTTTCGCCGAAGATTGAAACGGGCTTTCCCTGAATGCTGTTTCCCTGCTCGGAAGCGCCGATAACTTTTGCGCCGAGTGCGTGAAGAAAATCTCTGTGCTTGATGAAGGCCTCAATCGTTGCGTCATAACCTTCGGAAAGAAGGAGCGAGGAGAACCATGCGTTGCAGATTCTCATTCCTCTGACGTCAAGCTTATGCTTGAGGGTTTCAACGTCCTTCGGATACTTATTTCCGATTTCGCTTCCGGTGAAGCCGGCAAGAGCCATTTCGCTGACGCACTGTTCAAAAGTATTTTCCGCACCGAGGTCGGGAAGGTCGTCGTTCGTCCAGGCAATCGGGGCAATTGCAAGCTGAACCTTTTCTTTGTTAAGCATTGTTATTTCTCCTTTTTATTAATAAAGTCTTGCTTTTGCAATGTTTTCTTTCATGTCCTCATATGCCCTTTGAACGGTTTTGCTCGTTGAAACCTCGGCAACGCCGACTCTCCACCACGAATCATAGCCGTCCGACATGGACTTATGGGCAACCTTAATATCGAAAAGGCAGGGAACGGACTGCTTTTTTGAATCCTCAAGGGCGGCGTAAAGCTCCTCTTCGTTTGAAACACGGTACGCCTTGCAGCCGTAGCCTTCTGCGATTTTTGCGTAATCGGTGACGATAACCTCACCGTCAAGGCCGGTTTTTGTTCTTCTTGTGAAGCGGGTTCCGAAGGTTTCGGTTCCCTGATTGTTCTGAAGGTTTTCAATGCAGCCCCAACCGCTGTTGTCAAAGAGCATGACATTGATTTTTGCCTTTTCCTGAACGGCGGTGTAAAGCTCGCTGTGAAGCATCAGGAACGAGCCGTCTCCGACCATTGTGTAAACCTCCCTTTCGGGGCAGGCAAGTTTTGCGCCGAGTGCGCCGCAAATTTCGTATCCCATGCAGGAAAAGCCGTATTCAACGTGATAGGTATACTCACCCTTCGACTTCCAAAGTCTTTGCATACAGCCGGGAAGCGAACCGGAAGAGGCGATTGCGATTGCGTCGTTTTCAACGCATTCGTTGATGATTCCGAGAGCACGGGTCTGCGAAAAGCCGTTTTCAAGCTTTACGCCGTAGCAACGGTCAATTTCCTCAAAGAAATCTGCCTGAGCTTTTTTGTATTCGTCCGTCCATTCGGATTTATAGCCGTCAAGCTTTGCGGAAATTTTTTCAAGCGACTTTTTTGCGTCGGCAATGACGGCAACGCTGTCCATTTTGAAAGCGTCGAAGGCGCAAACATTGATCGAAAGCATTTTTACGTCCGGATTCTGGAAGCCCCATTTTGAGCAGGTTGTGAAATCGGTGAGCCTCGTTCCGACGGCAATGACGAGATCCGTCTGCTTTGCGATTGCGTTTGCCGCTCCCGTTCCGGTAACGCCGCAACCGCCCATGTTGAGCGGATGGTTCCACGGAATCTGACCTTTGCCGGCCTGGGTTTCGCCGATTGGGATATTGAACTTTTCGGCGAATGCGAGAGCCGATTTAAAGCTTTCGCTGTAAGTTACGCCTCCGCCGACAATCATCATCGGCTTTTTGGCGTTTCTTATCATCTCTGCCGCCGCATCGGTTTCACGCTCACAGGGGATTCTTCTGTCCATATACCAAACACGTTTTTGAAGGAAGTGGTCGGGATAATCAAACGCTTCGGCCTCAACGTCCTGCGGCATTGCGATGCAGACCGCACCGGTATCGGCAGGGTCCGTGAGAACACGCATTGCGTTGATGCAGGCGGTCATGAGTTGTTCGGGGCGGTTGATTCTGTCCCAATATTTGCAGACGGGTTTGAATGCGTCATTAGCCGTGATTGCAACGGAGGTCGGCTGTTCAATCTGCTGAAGAACCGGATCCGGCTGACGGCAGGCAAAAGTGTCGCCCGGAAGAACAAGAAGAGGAATTCTGTTCGCCGTTGCGGTTCCGCAAGCGGTTACCATGTTGAGTGCGCCGGGGCCGATTGAAGAAGTGCAGGCGATTATCTCACGTCTTTTTTTCTGCTTTGCAAAAGCGATTGCGGCGTGAGCCATGCCCTGTTCGTTATGTCCCTGATAATAAGTAAGCGAATGTCCGCCCTGTTCAAGAGCCTGACCGATTCCGACAACACAGCCGTGGCCGAAGATGCCAAAGACACCTTTGACAAACTTTGTCTCTTTTCCGTCAAAGGAAACATACTGGTTGTCAAGAAATTTTACCAAAGCTTGAGCCATTGTAAGTTTCATTCGATTATTCTCCTTTCATCGGCGGCCACATTTTCTTTTCGTTTTCCGGATCGGTTACCCAGCGGTGTTCCGGAATGAAATACGGAGTGATATACGGATTTCCGTCAAGGTGACGAATTACCCAAAGATACCACATTGCATAGCCGGGAGCGGTGGTCTGTGGATGAGTTTCCTCGTTAACGATGAAAACGGTTGAGTTATTGTGGGTTTTATAAACGGTTTCGTCAAGTTCGGCAAAGCCGTAGCCGTTTTCGGGATTAAATTTATAGTAATAGATTTCGGGCTGAGGATGGTTATGCGGCGGATAGCTGCTCCATTTTCCGGGGAAGCCGATGACTTCGCCGAGAACAAGATTTGAATAAGGTGCGTTTGAATAATCAAAAACGGTTCTTACAATTCTTGTTGAAGCTTCACGCATTGTACCCGCTCCCCTGTTTTCGCTCGCACATTCTTCGGGGGTGTAAAGCTTTGAGGGAAAGGTTTTTTCGTTGTCGGTTCTGTGAACGCACCATTCGCTTTCGCCGAGAGCGGTGATTGTCACTTTTATGTCGTTAGCAACGTGAAGTACCCACGGTTCATAGTCAAAACAGTTTTCACGCTCAACAACAACTTCTTTTCCGTCAAAAGAAAGCTTCGCCTTTCCGTTGACAAGAAGATAAGCACGTTCAAGGTGCTGTTCTTCGCTGAAAACATCGCCTTCTTTCATGCGAAGAATACCGAAATCCATGAGGGAATGCTGCTCTTTATTATCCATTGTTGCAATTGCGGTATAACCGTAAGGAAACTCCTTTGGTCCTCTGATATGCATAAATATTACCAACCTTTCAGACTAATAAAATTTTATAAACCGCATTTTCCGGAACAAAACCGAAAGCGATATATCAATGAACGCCGGCGCCATAAAAGACGCCGGTCATCAAAAAATCACATAATTTCGGAAAGCTTAACAGGTCTGCCTTCTTTGACCGATTTCTTTGCGGCAAGAGCGATAAGAATTGCGGCAAGTCCGTCCTCGCCTGTTGTCGGAGTCGGCTTATCGTTTTGAACGGCGTCAACAAACTGAATCATTTCGTCACGGAAAGACTGCATATATCTTTCAAGGAAGAAATAAAGCGGTTTATCGGTCATAACGCCGTCGGCGGTCATAAGGGTAACGTTGGTCGGGGTATCGTTTGCGGCAACGGCGGCGCCGAGCGAACCGAAGGCTTCAACTCTCTGGTCATAACCGTATGCTGCACGGCGTGAGTTGTCGATTACGCCGATTGCGCCGTTTTTGAATTTGAGTGAAACGATTGCGGTGTCAACGTCGCCGGCCTCGCCGATTGCAGGGTCAACAAGGCAGGTTGCGTTGACATAAACTTCTTCAACTTCGCTGCCTGCGATAAAGCAAGCCATATCAAAATCATGGATAGTCATGTCAAGGAAGATTCCGCCTGAAACAGCAGCATATTCTGCTGAGGGAGGTTCGGGGTCACGGGAAGTAATCTTGACAAGTTCAAGTTTTCCGATTTTACCCTCATTAATGAGTTCACGAATATGGGAAAAGTTATGGTCAAAACGACGGTTGAAACCAACCTGAAGTTTTACGCCGGCTTCTTTAACGGCTTCAATTACAGCAAGAACCTTCTGAGGAGTAAGGTCAACCGGCTTTTCGCAGAAAATGTGCTTTCCTGCTTTTGCGGCTTCGATCGAAATATCTGCATGGGTATCGGTTGACGAGCAAACAAGAACTGCGTCAATTTCCGGGTCGGCAAGCATTTCTTTATAATCGTTATAAATCTTTTCAATCCCGTATTCTGCAGCGAGAGCAGGAAGAGCGTCTTTATAGACATCGGTAATTCCGAGCACTTTTGCGCCGGGAACGTTATATGTAATTGATTTCATGTGAACCTTACCGATTCTTCCGGCACCGATGATGCCTATGTTTAACTGTTTCATTCTTGGAATTCCTCCGTTTAACAATAGTGTTGCGGCAGTCATGAAAAAACGCATCAAAACCTGCTGCACTAATTTAAATTATAACACACAAAAACGGACGGTTGCAAGAGAAACCGTCCGTTTGCTTATATAAAATATAGCTTCATTTTTGTGCAAATAGCCAATAATTTCATTTATTTTATCGGGCAAACATAAAAACTGAACTCAAGTTCATCCTTGATTGAAAGGTCATATTGCGGAAGAACTCCCGGGCCGCAGCTTGCCGTTCCCGTTCCGCAAACAAAACCGTCAATATTGAGAAAAACTTTGTTTTCGTTTTTAAGGTTTTCAATATGCTTGGCACTTTGAAGCGACTTGTTTGAATACGGTCTTACGGTAAAAGTGAACGGTGCTTTACGGTTCATGATTCTGATGCCCTTCCCGTTTTCATCGGTCAATTCAAGGTAACGTGTGTTCATATGCATTCCGTTTTCCTGCGGTTTGATGTAATATTCAAACATTTCTCCGACGGTGGATTCATAAATACCCATGAACGACTGAGCGCAAAAGTCCGAAAGATTTTCAAGTTCGCCAAGGCCGTAATATTTTACGTTTGAAAGCGATTTATCAAGATCAATACTTACACCGAAGCGAGGAATCGACAGTTTTGAAATATGCGGAAATATGCGTTCAATTTCAGCCTTAACACCCATTATTCCATCCGGATGAATGCTGTATTTGAGTTCTAACTCAAATACTTTTTTTCCGGCAAATTCAAGGTTTGCTTCGGTTTTGATTTTTATAATACCTTTGTCATTTTTGACCGAACAAAGCTTTGCCGAGGCAACACGAAGCTTATCAAGTCCGTTTTTGCGCCATGCGTTACCTTTTCTGACATCATTATCAAGTTCGGCACGATACAAATTCGGAACAAAGCCAAAATTGTCGGAAAGCATCTCCTTTGAGCCGAGTTTGTAGCTGTAAAGTGCTCCGGTTTTTTTGTCGAAGGCGGCCGTTCCACCCTCAAAGGCAACAATAACGCTGTCGCCTTTTTTTGTATAGGCGGCAACTCCGGCATCAATAAAATCGGGCTTTTTAATTTTTTCAAAAATCGTAAGCTGTTCTTTTGCAACAAGTGCGCCGTTCTTTCTGCAATAAATGAAGTTAATATACCAATCATGCTCACGATCGGTCATTCTGTGTGCAATTACAAGACTCTTTTCACCTTTCGGTTCAATATTAAGCGCAACAGAACCCGTTTCAACAACTTCACCGTCGCAGAGAAGTTCATAAGACGTATCATAAACAGAAGCATTTAAAAAGCGGTTTGTGTTTGTGAAATAATATAAGTTGTCACTCATGCGTTCACTTCTTATCGGACGATACACGGCTTTCATCTCATAAGCACCGGTATGCGGCCTTCTGTCGGGATAAAAAAGCCCGTCAACGCAAAAATTTCCGTCGTGGTATTTTTCGCCGTGATCTCCGCCGTAGGTATACTTATACTTTGCGTTGGGATCATAAACGCTGTGATCTGCCCACTCCCAAATGCAGCCCCCTGTAAGCTGATCGCTGTCATAAATAAGTTTCCAATAATCTTCAAGTGCTCCGGGTCCAAGACCCATTGCATGGCAGTATTCACAAAGAAAATAAGGTTTATTTTTATATCTCGGACCCATGGCGTGCCTTGCAATGCGTTCAATGATCACAGGATGCTGATACATTTCGGAAATCACATCATAAGAGCCTCTCGGGGTTCTGATTGCAGCTTCATAGTGTACAGGTATATCCGAACGCTCTTTAAGAAGTTTATAGCACTTATCCTGGTTTTTCCACCCGCCCGATTCGTTACCGAGACTCCACATTGTTATTGACGGATGGTTCTTATCCCGCTCATACATACGAAGTACCCTGTCTTCAAAACGGGGAAGCCACTTTTTATCGTTGCTGATAATATTTGGCTTCAGCGTCGGTTTAAGTTCTTGATTAAACTGGGTTCCATGGGTTTCAATGTCTGCTTCATCAATAACATAAAGACCGTATTCGTCGCAAAGATAAAGGAACATCGGATCTGGCGGATAATGCGACGTTCTGACAGCGTTAACATTAAACTCTTTCATCAGTTTAATATCTTTGAGTAAATCTTCGCCCGTCATTACATAGCCGGTTTTTTCGTTGGTATCATGATGGTTAACGCCTTTGAATTTGATCGGCTCACCATTGAAAAGAAACAGTTCATTATCAATCGTAACGGTTTTAAATCCGGTTTTTTCACGAACAGTCATCGGCTTTTGATTTTTATTTTTTAAGGTGATATAAAGATCATAAAGTTCCGGTATTTCGTCGTTCCATTCCTTTACGTTGAGATTGGCAAAGAAAAATGAGGAGACATCGCCGGCAGAGTGCGTTTGAGAAGCAATGACTTTTCCATCCTTTAAAAGCTCCGTTTCAATAACTGCGTTGTCCTTCGGTCCGTCAAGAGCAACATTCAATTCAAGTTCATATTTTCCGTCCGATTGTTTTTCTGTTTTTACATGGTAATCACGTATAAAGCATTCGGGATACTCCGTAATGTAAACATCACGGAAAATTCCGTTTTCTCTGAACATATCCTGACATTCGAGATAGGTTCCGTTTGACCATTTTGTTACGATTGCAAGAAGTTCGTTTTCGCCTTCCTTAACCGCTTTGTCAATACAAAACTCTGCCATGTTATGGCTGCATTCACTGTATCCGATAAAAATTCCGTTGACATAAAGCGTGAGCGAGGAGCAAACACCGAGGAAAGTTATATATGTATGTTTTGTCTCTTTTTTAAGCGAGAACCTTTTAACATATATTCCGGCAGACATTTCCTCGGGAACATTCGGTATTGTTGTCGGGAACTCGTATCTCGTATTGATATACACGGGGCTTTCATAGCCGGTTCTTTGCCATGTTGACGGAACGGCGATTGTGTCAAAAGCAAACGCATCGGTATCTATATAAGCCGGAAGATGCGAAAGTTTGTCAAAATATTTAAAGCCCCAGTTATCGTCCGAAAGCACCGTCACCATATCGCTTGAGTAACGTTCGGAAAGAGCCGTCTGCTTTTCAAGCAATGCACGGTCGGTATACGGAATAAAATAGCTCCGTGCATCCAGTTTTCCAACCGAGAAAACGTCAAAGTTATTTGCTTCAAGCTTTTTGATCTGGTATTTCATCGTAAGTTGCCCCCTTTGAAAATTTATCTGTTACATAATAACATATCTTTCCGCCTTTTGCAAATATTACCTTGATATATCTTTATCTTTTTTGTCAATACTAAAAACCGATAAAAAATCCGCTTTCACAGCGAAACCTAAAAGGCTTTTATTGGGGGCAACGATGTGTATTTTAACAAAGTTGAGATTTGCGGAATTGACACGTCAAAGCTTAAAGTTTTGACGGAAAAAGAAAAGACCGAGCTTTTGAAAAAAAGCCACACCGGAGACAAAGAAGCAAGAGAAAAACTTATAAACGGGAATCTTCGCCTTGTTTTAAGCGTTATTCAGCGTTTTGCAAACAGGGGCGAAAACATGGACGACCTTTTTCAGGTTGGGTGCATCGGACTTATAAAAGCTATTGATAATTTTAATACCGATTTAGAATTGCGATTTTCAACTTATGGCGTACCAATGATCATAGGAGAAATAAGGCGATACTTGAGAGACAACGCGCCCGTTAGGATTTCACGCTCAATCAGAGACACGGCGTACCATGCAATGCAGGTCAAAGAGCGGCTACAAAACGAAACGCAAAAAGAGCCGTCCGTTGAAGAAATTGCAAAAGAGATGGGAATCAAAAAAGAGAATGTTGTTCTTGCTCTTGAAGCTATCGTTGACCCGGTTTCGCTTTACGAGCCGGTATACTACGACGCCGGCGACACGATTTACGTCATGGATCAAATCGGCGACAGCAACACGGACGTCAACTGGATTGACGAAATCCTTCTCAAAAAAGCAATCCGTGACCTTCCGGAGAGGGAAAAGAACATTCTTTCCCTTCGGTTCATGCAGGGGCTGACGCAGATGGAGGTTGCGAAGGAAATCGGAATTTCGCAGGCGCAGGTGTCGAGGCTTGAAAAGGGTGCGCTGAATAAAATTAAGAGTCATCAGAAGATATTTATATGAAAAACGGCGTGCAGGTCAAAAGACCGGCACGCCGTCGGGTTTGGGATTAATAGTGAGCTATGCCACACTTGCAGGTTTTGTTCTGCTTAAAGAGCTTCTGGAAGAACAGAATAATCTTAAAGAAGAAGTTGGCAATGCCTTTTTTATGACAATTGCAGGAGCAGGTTTCTGACGGATTATCCGGCTGAGAGGAATCAGTCTCTTCAACAACAGCATAGTAGCTGAAATGCGTTGTTTCAAAAATAACATATCCGCCAACGATACTGCTATTCATTTTTTCAAGTTTGCCGTCGTTTGTCACATAATAAACAACCGTATTTTCTGCGCTATATCCTTCGGGAAGCGGTATCTTGACCTGAACCGAACCGTTGAGCTGAACTTTTTCGCCGCCGACGGTTGTTGTGATGTCAAAGAGAACTTTTTGGCAATTTTTCTTTTCAGTGTTAAGAATATTGAAAGTGTTTCCGTCGGTTACAACCGAAACGTTCAATTCAACGTCATTATCATAAACATTATCGGTATAAGTAATTGAAATTCCGCTTGCTTCATTTTTGACTTCTTTTTTGATCAGCGGAACAAAATTGAACTCGTTTTCTTTTGCATAGGTTTCTGCGGCTGTTCCGGCGTAGCCGTAAATAGTAAAGTTGGGAATTCTTTCCTTGCTAAACTCTCTACCATTATAATATCCAAAAGCATTTTCTCCAATTTTTTTTACACTTTCCGGAATCATTACGCTTGTCAAGCCGGGGCATCCGCAGAATGCATCCTCGCCGATGCTTGTTACACTGTTTCCGATTTTTATACTTTTCAATCCACTGCAACGCTCGAATGCTTGGCTGTCGATACTCGTCACACTGTCCGGAATCGTTATGCTTGTCAAGCCGGTGCATTCGCAGAACGCATCATTGCCGATGTTTGTTACGCTGTTTGGAATTGTTACACTTGTTAAGCCGTTACGATTGTATCCACCACGATTGTATAATGCAAATGCAGAACCAGTAATGCCTTTTGTTCCAGCTTTAATTTCAATGCTTGTATTTTCCGGCATATATCCTTTATATAGGTAATAAACTTTTCCGGCATAAACATCACCATCAGGTTGTGAATCATACCATTTTGTATAGTCAAATGCCCATGGTCCGATACTTTCAACGCTATCCGAAATTGTTACACTTGCCAAGTTGGTGCAACCGTAGAATGCATACCGTTCAATGCTTGTTACACTGCTTGGAATTGTTATGCTTGTTAAACTGGTACAACGTGTGAACGCATTTTCGCCAATGTTGATTACGCCGTTCTCAATTTTTACGTTTGTCAATCCAGTGCAATAGCTAAATGCCTGACCGCCGATACTTGTTATACTGCCTGGAATTGTTATACTTGTCAAGTCGGTGCAATAGCGGAATGCATATTCGCCAATGTTTGTCACACTGTTGGGGATTGTTATGCTCACTAACCCAGAGCAACAATAAAATGCTTCATCGGTGATTCCTGTTACACCTTCCAGAATATCGATACAAGTATTATCCGGCATATTGCCTTTATACTTATATAAAACTTTTCCGGCATAAACAACACCGTTCGGCTGTGTGTTGTACCATGCTGTATTATGGAATGCAAGCTCGCCAATATAAGTTACGCTGTCAGGAATTTTAATACTTGTCAGTCCGGTGCAATCATCGAATGCAGCACCGCAGATGCTTGTTACGCTATTCGGGATTGTTACACCCGTCAAGTCGGTGCGATCGATGAATGCATCACCGCCGATACTTGTTACCGGATATCCCCCAATTGAACTCGGTATAACAATATCGCCGCTTATATTCTCATCACTACCGGTTATTGTTGCTTCGCCGTTTTCAACGGTGTAAGTATAACCGTTTTCGGTTAATGTTTCGCCCTCCTCTGCGCCGGCAACGAACGGTACAGCGCAAAGAAGCATCATAAATGCCATAAAAATTGAGAGTGTTTTTTTTATTTTGTTTTTCATTCCGCTTTCATCCTTTCGGTAAAAAAGTTTGTGTTTGTCCTCAAAAATAACTACGTCTATCCCCCTTTCATAAAACAAAAAGTGCGCCTCCAAACGAGACGCACTGCAAAAATGCATCTCATTTGTTGGCGCACAAATAAACTTAATACCACAAGAAAAGGATATAGTTATAAGAGGATGCACTTTTACCAAAAGCGATCCTTGACTTGCGGGATATTAAGTTGTGCGCCAACTATAATATATCACAATCGAAATGAAAAATCAACATTTTTACAAAACAAAAAAGACCGCCGCAAAAACGCAGCAGTCTTTTCGGGTAAAGCAAAGTTTTATTTAACCGTAACTCTCCAGCCTCTTGTGTCCTCACGCTTGCCCCACTGGATTCCGGTGAGCTCGTCATAAAGCTTTTGAGTGAGCGGTCCGATGTTTCCGTCGCCGATATTCATGATATCGTCCTCATAGCGAAGCTTGTTGACCGGCGAAACAACGGCGGCGGTACCAGTTCCGAAAACTTCCTCAAGCGAACCGTCTTTTGCGGCGGCGATGAGTTCGTCAACGGAAATTCTTCTTTCTTCAACTTCGTATCCCCAGTCTTTGCAGACCTTGAGAATCGAGTCACGGGTGATTCCGGGAAGGATGCTTCCGTTGAGAGCCGGAGTGACAACCTTTCCGTTGATTTTGAAGCAGATGTTCATTGCGCCGACTTCTTCGATATACTTTCTTTCAACGCCGTCAAGCCAAAGAACCTGAGAGTATCCGCTGTCGTGAGCCTTGACCTGAGCAATAAGGCTTGCGGCATAGTTTCCGCCGGTTTTTGTGAAGCCCATTCCGCCTCTGACCGCACGAACGTATTCGTCCTCAATCCAGATTGCAACGGGTTCAAGTCCGCTTTCATAGTAAGCTCCCGACGGAGAAAGGATAATCATGAAAAGATAGGTCTTTGACGGAGCAACACCGAGAAAATCGTCGGTTGCGATTACGAACGGACGGATGTAAAGCGACGTTCCCTCTTCGCTCGGTACCCAGTCACGGTCAACGTCAACAACGGCCTTGACCGCTTCAACAAAGTCCTCCTCCGGAATTTCCGGAATGCAGAGACGGCGGCTTGAATTGTTCGCTCTTTTTGCGTTCATGTCCGGACGGAAAAGATAGATTTCGTCGTCCGCTCCGCGGTAAGCCTTCATGCCTTCAAACATTTCCTGACCGTAATGGAAAACCATTGCCGCCGGCGAAAGGCTGATGTCGCCGTAAGGTACGATTCTTGCATCGTGCCAGCCCTTGCCCTCGGTATAGTTCATGATGAACATATGATCGGTGAAGATTTTTCCGAAGCCGAGCTTTTCACCCTTTTTCGGTTTTTCTTTCGGAGTTGTTGTTTTTGTAATTTTGATGTCCATATGTATACACTTCTTTCAAGTAAAATTACAGTCTTTTAATAGTCAAAACCGACTTTGAGTGCGTTGAGGTTGATGTCAAGAAGGTTTGCCTTTCTCGGCGGAATAACCTTTTGAAGCGCTTCTTTTGTGTTTTCAAAGCTCATGTCGGAACATTCTTTGATAAGCTTTCCGCAAAGAATCATGTTTGCAAGAGTTGCAAAGCCTGCGTCTTTTGCCATTTTTGTTGCCGGAACATAGAAAACGGAAACGTCGTCACGCTCAACTTTTTCTTCGATGAGGGTTGAGTCAACAAGAATCATTCCGCCGGGAACAACGCTGTTTTCGTAACGTCTGAGCGAGGGAAGGTTCATTGCAATCAGGCAGTTCGGTTCGTTTACAATCGGCGAACCGACCGGGTCGTCGCTGATGATTACGCTGCAGTTTGCCGTTCCGCCGCGCATTTCGGGACCGTAGGAAGGAAGCCAGCTTACGTTCTTTTCTTCGATAAGACCTTTTGTTGCAAGGAATTTTCCGGCGAACAAAACCCCTTGACCGCCGAAACCGGCGATGAGAATTTGCATATTCATCACTTTTCCTCCTTCTGTGCGCTTCTGTCTTTATATACACCGAGGGGATAATAAGGAATCATGTTTTCCTCAAGCCACTTGAGTGCGTTTTGCGGAGTCATGCCCCAGTTCGTCGGGCAGCTTGAAACAACTTCAATGAGCGAAAAGCCCTTTTTGTCAATCTGATTTTGGAAAGCCTTTTTGATTGCCTTCTTTGCGTTTTTGACGTTTTTGACGTTGTTGACGGCAACACGCTCAATATATTCCGCACCGTCAAGCTGAGAAAGCATCTCGCAAACCTTTACCGGATAGCCGCAAAGGTTGACGTCTCTTCCGTAAGGCGAAGTCTGAGTAACCTGACCGGGAAGCGAGGTCGGAGCCATCTGGCCGCCGGTCATTCCGTAAATTGCGTTATTGACAAAAATCACGGTGATGTTTTCGTTTCTTGTTGCGGCATGAACGGTTTCCGCCATACCGATTGAAGCAAGGTCGCCGTCACCCTGATAGGTGAAAACGATGTTGTCCGGTTCGGCACGTTTTACGCCGGTTGCAACGGCCGGCGCTCTTCCGTGAGCGGCCTCAACCATGTCGCAGGCAAAATAGTTATAAGCAAGAACGGCACAGCCGACAGGAGCGATACCGATTGTTTTTCCCTCAATGCCGAGTTCGTCAATCGCTTCGGCAACAAGGCGGTGAATAATGCCGTGAGTGCAGCCGGGGCAATAATGGAACGGCGCATCGGTGAGTGATTTCGGTTTTTCAAAAACAACCATTATTCTTTTCCTCCTTTGTCTGCTTTTTCAATTGCTTCAAGAACCATATTGGGCGAAGGAATCATTCCGCCGACACGGTTGCAAAGCATTACGGGGCGCTTGCACTTGATTGCAAGCTCGATGTCTTCAATCATCTGACCCATTGAAAGTTCAACACTGATGAAAGTGTGTGCCTTTTCAGCCGCATCAAGAAGCGCCTTCTTCGGGAACGGCCAAAGGGTGATCGGGCGGATAAGACCGACCTTGATTCCCTTCTTTCTTGCTTCAACGATTGCGTTCTTTGAAACTCTCGCCGCAATTCCGAAGGCAACAACGCAGATTTCGGCGTCGTCCATCATGAAGCTTTCGTACATAACTTCGTTTTCTTCAACTTTTTTATATCTTTCATAACGTGCAAAGTTCAGTTCTTCAAGCTCCTCCGGAACGAGAGAAAGGGAGTTTACGATGTTGTGCTTTCTTTTGCACTTTGTTCCGGTGACAGCCCAGGGCTTTTCATATGTTGTTGCCTTGACTTCTTCGAGCGAAACGGGTTCCATCATCTGTCCCATTGTTCCGTCGGCAAGAATCATCGACGTCATTCTGTATTTATCCGCAAGGTCAAAGCCCTTAACGGTGAGCGAAGCCATTTCCTGAACGGAAGCCGGAGCAAGAACAATCATTTTATAGTCGCCGTGTCCGCCGCCCTTTGTTGCCTGGAAGTAATCCGACTGGCTCGGCTGGATTCCGCCGAGTCCGGGGCCGCCTCGCTGAACGTTGACAACAAGTGCCGGAAGGTCGGAGCCGGCCATATATGAAAGTCCTTCGCTTTTGAGCGAAATTCCGGGACTTGAGGAAGAGGTCATAACCCTTTTTCCGGCCGAGGAAACGCCGTAAACCATGTTGATTGCGGCAACTTCGCTTTCAGCCTGAAGAAATACGCCGCCTATTTTCGGCATCCTTTTTGCCATGTATGCCGCAACCTCCGTCTGCGGTGTGATGGGATAGCCGAAATAAAAACGGCAGCCGGCAAGAATTGCAGCTTCTGCAATTGCTTCGTTGCCTTTCATAAGTACTTTATCTGTCATTTTTTCGCACCTCACTTTTCAACTGTAATAACGCAGTCGGGACACATAGTTGCACAAAATGCACAAGCAATACATTTTTCCTGATCGGTCATTTCCGCAGGTGAATGTCCTTTTGCATTGATTTTGTTTTCCGCAATTTTAATGAGTTTTTTCGGGCAGGCATCGACACAAAGTCCGCAGCCCTTGCACAGGTCCGTTTTAAAAGTTACCTTTGCCATTTTTCAACCTCCTAAAATATTCTTCTGAAGTGTTAACGGAAACACATTTTCTATATCTTCAAACTGAGACGAAAGATTTGCTCTAACCGTTGTCATAACAAGCGGCAAAGAGGAAATTTCGCACAGCTTTTGAACAAGTGGAAAAGTATTTTCTATGTATTCTTTTGTTGTTTGAACACCAACGTTTGAATTATTTACAATTCCCGAAAAACGAAGCGAACACGCAGTTTCAATTTCTCTCATAACCTCAATTGCTTCTTCGGGCGTTTGAGTCAATGGGCGATAAAAATTGACAACAAAAAGCATTTGATAGTCTTTCGTTTTTTCAATAAGCGGAGCGAATCTTCCAAGAGCGACCGCCCCCCTGTCGTCGCCGCCGATATCCATTACCGAGTAGTTATCTTCACGGCAAAACGGAGCATACATTTCTGACGGCAGAGCCGGAATATCAAGATTTGAAGCGGCAAAAGACGAACAAATAAGTTCGATTCCGTTTTCGGAAAGCACCTTTGCACTGTCTTTTGTTCTGAAATACGGATTCACGATATCAAGGTCAAGAATGCTGACATTTTCATGGTGCTTTTTAAGGTTAAGAGCGTAATTTACGGCAACATTCGTTTTTCCGCTTCCGTAATGACCGCAAAAAACAGTTATTTTTTTATCATTCATTATATCGCTTCTCCTTAAAAAATTTTTTAAAGCTTTGCTCTGATAATCTTTCCGCTTGTCGTTTTCGGAAGCTCTTCTCTGAATTCAACAATACGAGGATATTTATACGGCGCAGTATGCGTTTTAACATAGGTCTGAATCTCTTTTTTGAGTTCTTCGGTGCCCTCTGTTCCTTTTGTGAGAACGATACAAGCTTTTACAACCTGACCTCTGACATCATCGGGAGTGGCGCAAACACCGCATTCAAGAACATATGGAAGTTCCATGATAACGCTTTCAATCTCAAACGGTCCGATGCGGTAACCGGAGGATTTGATAACATCATCAATGCGGCTTACGTACCAGAAATAGCCGTCCTCGTCACGCCATGCAACATCTCCGGTGTGATACATTCCGTCATGCCACGCTTCACTTGTCTGCTTTTCGTCGCCGTAATAGCCGATGAAAAGTCCACATGGAGTGCCGTTTTCGGTGTGAATAACAATTTCGCCCGTTTCACCGACAGGAACGCTGTTTCCGTCCGGGTCAACAAGGTCAACGTTATAAAGCGGAGTCGGTTTGCCCATTGAGCCAAGCTTATGCTTTGAGCCGAAAAGATTGCCGATAACGAGCGTTGTTTCGGACTGACCGAAGCCTTCCATAACTTGAAGTCCGGTGAGTTCTTCAAGCTTTTTGAAAACTTCGGGATTGAGAGCTTCGCCGGCGATCGTTGCGTGTTCAACCGAGGAAAGGTCATACTTTGTGAGATCCTCTTTAATCATCATGCGATACATTGTCGGCGGTGCGCAGAAGGTTGTGATGTTATACTTTTTGAACATCGGTAAAATATCTGCGGCATCGAACTTATCGAAATCATAAACGAAAACCGCACCTTCGCAAAGCCACTGACCGTAAAGCTTGCCCCACATTGCCTTTGCCCAGCCGGTATCGGAAATTGTAAGGTGGAGACCGTTCGGGTTAACGCAGTGCCAATAGTTCGCCGTGATGAAATGACCGAGCGGATATTTATATGAATGAGCGGCAATTTTCGGATAGCCCGTTGTTCCCGATGTGAAGAACATGAGCATGAGGTCGTTGCCGCACGGGGTATCGTCCGTGCGAACGAATTTTTCGCTGAAGAGCGGATACTCTTCGTCAAAATCATGCCAGCCGTCACGCCTGCCGTCGGTACAAATCTTTATTTTGAGCGACGGAGAATCCTTTTGGGCCTTTTCAATCTGTTCGCAGATGAAATCTTCGCCCGCACAGATGATTGCGGAAACATTTGCGGAATTGAAGCGATACAAATAATCGTGTTCCTGAAGAAGGTTGCTTGCCGGAATTGCGATTGCGCCGAGCTTATGAAGTCCGAGAACCGCAAACCAGAACTGATATCTGCGCTTGAGAACGAGCATTACCCTGTCGCCCTTTTTGATGCCAAGGCTTTTGAAATAGTTCGCACATTTTGCGGAATTTTCCTTCATATCAAGGAACGTGAACTCATGCTCCTTTTTGTCCTTTGAAATGTGGAGCATTGCACGCTTTTCCGGTGAGCGTTCGGCAAGAGCATCAACAACATCGAAAGAAAAGTTGAACTTATCCTCGTTTTCAAAGCTGATTGATTTAAGAACGCCGTTTTCGTCCTCAACCGGGTGAATGAATTTATGATAAATTCGTTTGTTGGTTTTCTGACGTTTGATATCCTTGACATTTCTGAATTCTTCAACAGTATCCGCACTCCAGTTTGACGGATTGAGAACGATTGCGTAAAATTCGCAGTTTTCCCCGTCAATGGCAATCATGCCGTGAGGGGTTGAAGAATCGTAATAAGCGCAGTCGCCCGGGTGAAGAATTTCGGTATGCGTTCCGATTTGAAGCTTCATCGTTCCGCTGATAACAAGGTCACATTCCTGACCGACATGAGTGGTAAGTTCAATATCCTTATGGAGTGCTTCTTCGCTGTATACACATTCAACATAAAGCGGTTCGGCAATTCTGTTTCTGAAAGCGGCAGCAAGGTTAAAGTAATCCATGCCGTGAGCACGCTCAATGCGCTGACCGTCGTCTTTTCTTGTGATTGTATAAGTTTTAAGCTTCGGTGCGGAGCCTTCGATAATTTCCGAAACATCAACGCCGAAAGCAAGAGCACAGCGGTACAAAAACGCAAAGCTCAAATCGTGGCACCCGTTTTCACATTCAAGGTATTCTTCGGTGCTTACCCCGGTGAGAGTTGCCATTTTTTCAGGCGAGAAACCGACAACTTCACGAAGTTCACGGATTCTTTCCGCCATTTCAAGAATTTTAAGGTCGAGAGATGTGATTGTTTCCATAATTGTTCCTCCCAATAATCAAAAGCTGAAAAGGAGCAATTCCCGTTGCTGCAAAAAAGGTGAGTGCTAAAAGGAAACAAAAAAAGCTCATCTCAAGATGTAATTCTCGAGACGAGCGTAATAAATTACTACCCGCGGTACCACTCAAATTGCGATTACAAAACCGCCACTCTTCAGGTTCAAACAAACCCTATGCCTTTACGCAGCATACACGAGAGGATTCTACTTGTTAAAAACTTTCTTTCCTCCGGCTCAGGAACTACATCAAAAAAGCGCCTTTGACGGCTTTCACCAAACGCCGACTCTCTGAAAAAGGTTGTGCCTCATTGAACTTTCCTTCAACGCTTTAAAATATTTAATTTATTGAGTGGATGATATCACATCTTCAAAAAAATGTCAAGTAGTTTTTTAATTAAAGTTTGTTTCTTATAATTTTTCCGCTGATTGTTTTCGGAAGATCTTCTCTAAATTCAACAATTCTCGGATATTTATACGGTGCAGTATGTGTTTTGACATAGGTCTGAATCTCTTTTTTGAGTTCATCCGTGCCTTCTGTTCCGTTTGTGAGAACAATGCAGGCCTTTACAACCTGTCCTCTGACTTCATCCGGAGCAGCGCAAACACCGCATTCAAGAACATAAGGAAGTTCCATGATAACGTTTTCAATCTCGAACGGTCCAATGCGATAGCCGGAGGATTTAATAACATCGTCTACGCGGCTGACATACCAAAAGTAACCGTCCTCATCACGCCACGCAACGTCTCCTGTGTGATACATTCCGTCGTGCCATGCTTCCTTGGTCTGTTCTTCGTCGTTATAATAGCCCATAAAGAGTCCGCAGGGAACGGCTTTATCGGTTCTGACAACGATTTCGCCCGGTTCACCGTTCTTAACTTTGTTTCCGTCGGTGTCAACAAGGTCGATGTCATAGGTCGGAACAGCCTTGCCCATTGCGCCGGGCTTCGGCCGGGTTCCGTAAAGATTGGCGATTGTGAGAGTTGTTTCGGTTTGACCGAAGCCTTCCATAATTGTGAGTCCGGTTGCTTTTTTGAATTGATTGAATACTTCGGGGTTAAGTGCCTCACCAGCGGTTGTTGCATACTTGATTGAAGAAAGATCATATGCGGAAAGATCCTGCTTGATGAACATTCTGTACATTGTCGGCGGTGCACAGAAGGTTGTGATGTTGTACTTTTTGAACATCGGAAGAATCTCCGAAGCATCAAAACGATCAAAATCATAAGTAAATACTGCGCCTTCACACATCCATTGGCCGTAAAGTTTTCCCCAAAGAGCCTTGCCCCAGCCTGTATCGGAAATTGTGAAGTGAAGTCCGTCCTCGTGAATATAATGCCAATACTTCGCTGTGATGTAGTGGCCGAGTGCGTATTTATAGTTATGGCAGGCAATTTTTGGATAACCTGTTGTTCCGGAAGTAAAGAACATGAGCATCGGGTCTGCACCGCAGGCTGTTTCCTCGGTTCTCGGAAAGTAGCCTCTAAACATTGAATATTCTTCATCAAAATTGTGCCAGCCTTCACGGTTTCCGCCAACGAGTATTTTAACCTGAAGTTCACCGTAATTTGCTGCGGCAGCATCAACATGATCGGGAGTATTGTCATCAGCAGTGCAGACCACTGCTTTGACATGAGCAGCTTTGAAGCGGTATTCAAAATCATGTTCAAGAAGCTGATGGGTTGCGGGAATTGCGATTGCGCCGAGTTTGTGAAGAGCAAGAATGGTGAACCAGAACTGATAATGGCGTTTAAGAACAACCATAACCTTGTCACCCTTTTTAATACCGAGGCTCTTAAGATAATTTGCAGTTCTTGCCGAAGCATGCTTCATATCCCTAAAAGTGAATCGGCGTTCGGTCTTATCTTTTGAAACATGGAGCATTGCAAGCTTATTCGGGGTCTTATCGGCAATTGCGTCAACAACGTCAT
This sequence comes from uncultured Eubacteriales bacterium, assembly GCA_934552855.1. Taxonomy (GTDB): domain Bacteria; phylum Bacillota; class Clostridia; order Oscillospirales; family Acutalibacteraceae; genus UBA6857. The sequence goes on from CAKTEU010000005.1 coordinate 24,547, forward strand.
AAGCGAAGTTAAAGCTGTCCTCGTTTTTAAACTTCATCGAAACAAGTCTGCCTTCGTAATCTTCGGTTGCTTCAACAAAGTTTTCAACGGCAAGCGGTGCTTTTGCGGTACGGGCTTCAACAACGGTTTTTTGAATTGCTTTTTCGTCAACCTTTTCGTCGCCGGAAATTACGACTGCAAGGAAAAGGCAGTCCTTTCCGTTCATTGCAATCATGCCGTGAGGAGTCGAGCTTTTATAATAAATGCTGTCGCCCTCTTCAAGAACTTCGGTGTGGTCACCGACTCTGACTTTGAGCGTACCGCTCAAAACAAGGTCAAATTCCTGACCGCCGTGGGTTGTTGTGTGTATCTCCTTATTTTGAAGTTCTTCGGAATATTCATATTTTACCCAATATGGTTCTGCAAGCTTGTTTCTGAAAAGCGGTGCCAAGTTGCTGATTTCGATTCCGTGTTCTTTTGCGGTTCTTGTTCCCTGTCCCTTCCTTGTTACGGTGTATGAAGAAAGGTGGGCACTGTGACCTTCAAGGATATCGGTGATTCCGATTCCGAAAGCGAGGGCGCATTTGTGAATGAATGTGAACGGAAGATCAATTTTGCCGGATTCATAAAGTGAATATGTTTCGGCGGTGAGATTTGTTTTATCTGCCATTTCATCAACCGAAAAGCCGATAATCTCACGCATTTCACGGATTCTTTCGGCGATGAGTCTGACTTCGTCTGTAAGGCCTGTGTTTTGCATTGTTTTTTACCTCCGAAAAAATTTATTATCATCTTATGGTATACTCAAGACCCTTCGGTCTTATTTAAAAGCATTTTCATTTTGAGACAAAACAAAAAGCCCGTCTCAAAGAATTCCTTTGAGACGAGCGTAATTTCTTACTGCCCGCGGTACCACTCAAATTGCGGTTAAAAACCGCCGCTCTTCGGACTCAAGCAAGTCCCTATGCATTAACGCAGCAATCACGGAAAACGCCTACTAGCCTTCAAAAAAAGCTTTCGGGTTTCAGCTCGGAAGCGATGGGAACTGAGAAAAGTTAGTATCGGGCTTTCACCAAACCCCGACTCGCTGAAAAAACCGGATTCTCTTCCGTTCTTCGTCATAGCCTTTAAATGTAATCAACCGCAAAAGCGGCCGATGACCGAGTAATGTTCAATTGTTGTTCACAGTGTATCACCGAAAAAAATGTTTGTCAATAGGTTTTGAAAAAACTTTTTAATTCTTTTCGGCAAAAGCGTTAAAAATTATTCGGCGAAACCGGATTCAACAAGCTTGACCAAAGCTTCAACGGCCTGTTCTTCGTCCGGACCTCCGGCAATGATGCGGATATCGGTTCCACCCATGATTCCAAGTGAGAGAACGCCAAGAAGGCTCTTTGCATTGACTCTTCTTTCTTCCTTTTCAACCCAAATTGAAGATTTAAACTCGTTGGCTTTTTGAATAAAGAAAGTAGCCGGACGAGCGTGAAGACCAACCTGATTTTGAACTTTTACATCTTTAACAAACATAATATAAAATCTCCCACGCACAATATTTGATATCTAATATCAATTCATGATTACCCATGTATTATACCACAAAACTAATCTTCGTCAACAGTAAAAATGACGTAAAACGCCCAATTTTGAACTTTTTGGCTGCAAGCCTAAATGTTGAGTAAATTGAAAGCCCATTTTTGTGCATTTCAACCATAAAAATTTTGCTTTTCAATGCATTGTGCACAATTTAACTTTTCTTTATTCGTCAAAACAGACTTTTTTCGACTTAATCGGATAGTTCTTTGATTAATATTGTTAGTCAAAATTACCAAAATATTAATTTTTATTGTCAAGCTGATTTTTGAGTGAGGCAAGAAAAGCTTTATCTTTTTTTGAAAGCACGGCCTTTTCAAGCATATCAGAGCGGCGAAGAAAAGTTCTTTCAATTGCTTTTTCACGGCGGAACTTTTCAATGTTTGCGTGATGCCCCGATAACAGTATATCCGGAACCGCCCTGCCATGCCACACCGGCGGCCTTGTATACTGCGGATATTCAAGAAGAGACGAATAATGGCTTTCTTCAGTGAAGCATTCTTCATTTGAAAGCACGCCCGGAATCATTCTTGAAACGCTGTCGGCAACAATCAGTGCCGGCAATTCTCCTCCGGTGAGAACATAATCACCGACAGAAATTTCTTCGTCAACAATTTCTTCAATTATACGCTCGTCAATTCCCTCATAGTGACCGCAAAGCAATGCTATGTTATCCATTTTTGAAAGTTCACGAACCTTATTCTGCGTCAGCGTTGTCCCTTGCGGAGACATATATATAAGATGAACTTTTTTCCCGACTTCTTCGCAAAGTGCTTTATAACAATCATAAATCGGCTGAACACCCATAATCATACCCATTCCGCCGCCGTAAGGCGCATCGTCGACACGTCGATGTTTATCGGTTGAATAATCACGGATTTGACGGCAATTGATTTCAACAAGGCCTTCCCTTCTCGCTCTGCCAACAATGCTTTCACAAAGCACACTTTCGCACATTTCCGGAAAAAGGGTCAGTATATCAATCCTCATCGTCAAAAATCCCCCTGAGCGGTCTGATTTTTACCGTTTCGTTTTCAACGTCGGTTTCAATGACAACGGGCGGTATTGCAGGAAGAAGATATTCTTTTCCTTTTTCGTCCTTAACATACCAAACATCGTTTGCGCCGGTTTCGCTAACGTCGCAAAGTGTTCCGTAAACGATTGATTCATCATCGGCATCAATAACCTTACAACCAATAAGATCTTGAATAAAGAACCTTCCTTTGGGAAGTCTTGCATCGTTCCTGTCCATATAAAGGACACGATTGCGCATAAGGTTTGCTTTATCGATACTGTCAACACCCTCAAGCATAAGAATGACAATATTTCCGTGCGGACGACAGGAAAGGACTTTTACTGCCTTTTCGCCGTTTTTATCGTAGTACAGCGTTTTAAAGCGTTTGAAAAAATCGGGGCTGTCGCACCACGGATCAACACGAACCTCACCCTTGATTCCGTGAGTACTGACAACTTTTCCGATTTCAAGATACTTTTTAAGCATATTTTTGTTCAGCGGCAAAAATGCCGTTCCTTTCAACTTTTATATTAAAATAACAAAGGCAGACCGAAAAGTCTGCCTCTGAAAATTCAGTGACGGTTAATAAATCAGTTGTTTGCGGTAGGATCAACAATCCAATCCTCGTTAACATCCGTGCCGGTAATGTGGCAAAGGAATCTGTAAAGATAGTTCCACATATCAATAAGGATAATTTCAATCTGTTTAAGAGCGTCTTTCATTGGTTTTTCCTCCTGTAAAAATTATTTATACTCGGATTATACACCAAGGCGGCAAAATTTTCAACTGTTATGTTCATAATTTATGCAAAAAATCCGGCAATCGTCTGACCGCCGGAAATTTTTTCATTTACCTGTTACAATTCCCATGATATTAACAAGATACTTCATAAGCTTAACAACAAAATCAACGAACTGTTTAAGAATATTGATGATGTTTTCCATGCCGAGATCTTTATTGACAGTTCCATATGCGGGAAGGTCAACATTTTTGTCACCGGGTGCTGTATCAACCATAATACTGTCAAGAACAGGCTTAAGAATTGCTTCGGTTACGGCAACGGCAAAATCACCGTTTGACTTGTGACTGAAAACAAGCTCTTTAAGGTTGATTCCGAGCTTTGACGGATCAACACCAATAAGCTTAAACACAGCATTGAAAACGGCAAATTTGAGATCGTTCGGAACACCTTCAAACGCATATGCAAGCAGAACGGAAACACACTTGACGGCAAGCTTCATTTCAATGCTGTCACCGGCAAAGTTTTCGTCACCGCTGAAGTGTGCTTTCATAATCACCATTGCAGTATCAAAACCGGTCTTGTAATCGCTTTTCGGAATTGAAATTCCATATGTTTTTGCAACGGCCTCAACACTGTCTTTTTCACCGTAAAGCGGAGCGAATATGAGTGACCTAGCCCTTTTGCAAAGTCCGTCAAGCGTATCATGAACAACCGCATCCTTGACCTTGATAAGTTCGCAAAGGTTATCCGCATTTACAAAATAGTTCACGGCATATCTGCAGGTTTCGTCAAAAACTTCGTTTGCATATGCCGGAAGATTTGTTGTAAGCATTTTAAGGGCTTTATCGTTGTGACCCTTTGCAATAAGAGAAGTATCGTGAATTTTTGTTACTGACTTTGTTTCAACGCTGACTTTTTCATCGGAGAATGAAACAAGGCGATACTCAATAGGATAAACAAGAAGCGACGGAGCGGAAAGGTCATATATTTCATTTCCGAGAGCACTTGTGCGCATAGCTATATCGCCAACGTGTTTATGTCCGGTAAAAACATACTTAATTCCGGCATCGGCAAACTTTGCCGAAACCTGACGCCAGTTTTCAACAACAAAAGCAGTAAGAAGCTCATGAAGCGGAAAATGAGACATAATCGGGTGGTGCATCATTGCAATGACCTTTTTTCCTCTTGCCTGAGCAGCAGCTGTCTGTTCAAAAATCCATGCATAAAGTTCATCTGTCATACCGTCACGGGTTTTTCCGGGAAGGTTTGAGTCGATTGCAATAAGAGTATATTCATCGTCAAGGTCAACTGCGTAAGAGCAGGTGTTTTTATCCTGAACATATGACTGTGCAAAGCCCATATTATAATACGTTTGGCGGAAAAATTCAACTCCCTCGCCTGCCATGTCATAGTAGTCATGGTTGCCGGGAATTACATAGATAGGAACCCCGTGCTTTTTCTGAAATGCATCAAGATATGCGGCAAGCTTCTTGTGCTGTTCGGCGGTGCCTTTGTTTGTGAGATCGCCGGTGATAAGAATATACTTTGCGCCGTTTTCGATTGCTTCAAGCATAAACGAATCAACAACGCCGTACGATTCATCGTTAAGACTTGCAAACATACCTTTGTTTCCGTACATTCCGTCACCGTTAATATCGTTGATTTTTTCGGCTTCAATTGTGTGGATATCGCTTGCAACAGCAACTTTCAGCGGAGTTTTCTTGGCTGTATCGACTGCGCCGGCACAAACGGCAAAGCATGATACTGCTATAAGTGCAGCAAGAAATACGCTGAGAAATTTTTTGAATGTTTTCATTGTATTACTACTCCTTTCGACTTTTGTCGCTTATTCATTCTAACATACAATTCACAAAAACAACAGAGTTTTAATCAAATTTAATAAGAATATTTTAAATGTTCTATATAATCTTCACAAAAAACACTTCATAACAGCTTGGCAGATTTGCAAAATAAAATCGTTCGGTTTTTTTTACGGCCTAAATTCCCCACGAATTATCACATACAAAATCAGTACTAACCTCAAGTTCAGCGAATAAATTGCGAACGGTTTTTGTGAGCGGATTGATAATTCTCGGCTTTGCTTTTGTGTGTGCATCAAAAATTTTGATTTTGTCAAGCTCAAGAATCAGCTTTTTGTGCGTGATTTCGGTATCGGATACCCGGTTTTGAATATATGATTTCACTATCAATGCGATAAATGCTGCGAATATCTTTCCGTTCAGGGTCTCCGAAGTGTGAGTTCTTGCCCGTTTAAAGTCAAGCTCGTTTTTCAAATCATCAAAGCTCTTTTCTATTACATCTCGACGACGGTACAGCTTCAATATCTGTGCCGTTGTTTTTTTGAAATCCGTTTCCTTGCTTTGTATGTGTCTATTACATCATACATCACCAAAAAAATCAAGGGCGTTTTTGGTCTCCTCCTTGGCGGTATGTGACAATTTTCGGGGGGGTTAGGACACCCCAACTATTGACAGAGAGCCAAAAAAGAACCGCCTAAAAGCGGTTCTTAATATGGTTGCGGAGACAGGATTTGAACCTGCAACCTCCGGGTTATGAGCCCGACGAGCTACCGGATTGCTCTACTCCGCGATATCTGACTTTCCCAAGTGCTTCGTTATTATATACTAAGCACAGGAAAAAGTCAAGGGTTTTTCAATTATTTTATAAATTATTTTGGTAAAGTCGGTTTTTATTACGTCATCTAAAAATACTCATTCGATTTTTCCGACTTTTTTCCAAAGTGCATTGGCCTTTTTAACCCATTCGGGAAGCTTTTCCGGTGAATCGGGATAGTTCATGTACAAGGTTTTGAGAGCAGCACCCAAAATCACCCCTGAAATCACCGCAGAAATCGTCTTTTTGGAGATATTCTTCTTTGCAACCGCAGAAGTAATGCCGACAATAACGTCTTTAATATCTTTAACGCTAACCTTTTCTCCGTCAAGGAACGTCTTGTTAAAAATGATTCCATTTGCAAAGCAATATTCAATTTCACTGTCCATAGCCTTAACAACTTTTGTGAGAAAGGCTCTTACAAAAGAAAAATCGGCCCCCTGCTTTCGATTATACTCTCGATTTATCTTCCAAAGTGCTTCTTTTGAAACATCGTTGCTTTTGAGAGCCTTGTCAAGCACATCTATGGCAATATCCATCATCACCATACTGCTTGTAACGCCTTCGCCGCAGTCGGGTTTTGTTAGGCAGCCGGCATCGCCGGTCACAATAAAATTATCGGCAACAAGCGAATACGGCGGTCGGCGATAAGGTGTGGTTCCCTTTTCGGTTCGAAGTAATGTAAATTTCCCTTTTGATGTGTTTTCATCAAGTTTTGCAGATGCTTCTTCGGCACTTGCAAAACTCTTTGTTGCACCGGTACCGATAATCTTTTCGGTATCATCCATTGAAAATGGAGCGTACCACGATTTTGTATTAAGCCAAAAATTGTTTATTTGTGGCTTATCAAACTTTGCATAGCGCAAAATTACATAGAACATATCTTCATCTTTGAGCTCAAAATTTTCAATACCGTAACCGTTCGGCAATGCACATCTACCGGCGGCACGGCTGCCGGAACAATCAATAACAACTTTTCCCGAAATCTCTTTAATGCCTTCGGACGTTTCATACCTTACACCGGAAATTCTGCCCTTTTTAAAAACAAACTCTTTAAATTTTGCACCATACTCAATTTCTGCACCGGATTCAACAGCGTCATGCACCATTAAAGCAACATATTCGTGCATATGCAAACCAACAATTTCACTGGTGGTTGGAACTATATATTTATTTGACGGCGATGAAAAATGATTATCTGTAAATTCAAATGCCCATGCACCATCGCCTTCTTTTACCTGCGGAATATCAAAAGTTTTTAAATCTGTCTTAGTCACATGAAAAATATCCATTCTTGTTCCGAGTTTTTCTTTTGTAAGCGCTTCAAGCATAATTACGCTGTAACCTTTTGATGCCATCTTCTTTGCGAAATAAGCTCCGGATGTGGCTGCACCGATAATAATAACGTCATAGTTCATAGTAAATTCCCTCTCTTATATATGAATTTTAAGTTTTCGCACTGCTGTACTTTGCAAATTACAACTGTTAAGTATACTCGTAATTATATATTATTGTATTGATTTTTAAATGTCAAGTTTTTTCGGATTATAACAAATTTTTTCGCATTTTTGCGAATTTTTGCTCCTATTACAAATTTTTCAGCTTTAAAAAATCATTATTTTGCCCTTTACAAATGCAGAATATTATGATATCATTTTATTCGAACAAATGTTCGAAAGAGGGTACTGCTATGTCAAAACGAGTTATTCTTCATTGCGATCTCAACAACTTTTTTGCTTCGGTTGAATGTTTAAGTCATCCGGAATACAGAGACGTTCCGATGGCGGTTTGCGGAAGCATTGAAGATCGTCACGGAATTGTTCTTGCAAAAAATGAAAAAGCAAAAAAATTCGGCGTAAAAACTGCCGAAGCAATATGGGAAGCGCAAATAAAATGTCCTGAACTTGTTATTGCTCCTCCGCATTACGATGAATATGTCAAATATTCAAAACTTGTTCGCTCAATATATGAAGAATATACCGACAAAGTTGAACCGTTCGGCATGGATGAATGTTGGCTTGATGTTTCGGGCAGCACATTGATTTTTGGAAACGGAAAACAAATAGCCGATATAATCAGAAAACGTGTAAAAAAAGAAACCGGACTCACCATCTCCGCCGGTGTGAGCTTTAACAAAGTTTTTGCAAAACTTGCTTCCGACATGAAGAAGCCGGATGCCGTAACGGTGATTGATGCCGAACATTTTCGTGAATTGGTCTGGAAGCTGCCCGCCGATGATATGATAGGAGTCGGAAAATCAACAAAGAAAAGGCTTGACTCTATCGGAATTTACACCATAGGCGACCTTGCAAAAACCGATCCGTCAATACTCAAACTTGTTTTTGGAAAATCAGGCGAACAGCTTCGGTGCTTTGCCGCCGGAAAAGACAACTCCCCCGTTCTTTCAAAAAATGAGATTCCTCCGGCAAAAAGCGTTGGCCGAAGTGTTACCTGTGCCTGTGATCTTAAAAACACAGATGAGGTTTCTTCCGTTATGCTTTATCTCACCGGAAAAGTTGCGACTTCTTTAAGAGAGAATCACGCAATGGCAACGTCCGTTCAGATTCACATCCGCGATGAAAATTTAATTGTTCGGGAATGCCAAGCATCGCTTTCACAGCCCACAAGAATTGTTGAAATGCTTTTTTCATTAGGCATGGAACTTTTTTCAAAAACATGGAACTGGGATAAGAATGTGCGTTCAATCGGAATACGTGCATGCTCTCTTGTTCCGGAAGACTGTTTTTCGCAATACAATCTTTTTTACAGCGGCTTGCGTTATGATAAGCTTGAAAAACTTGAATCAAAGGTTTTTGACATCTGTAACAAGTATGGAAAAAACGCAATTTTCAGGGCTTCAACAATGAGTCTTGCCGTTTTGAAAAAAGAAAATTTAGGAATGGTTGATGTTCGCTATATGGCGAAAAACTGAGTTATTTTATAAAAGATTTTGTGAAAATATATACTTTTGAATAGATATGTGATAAAATAGAACCGTAATATTATTACCGGGAGGCTAACAACAAAAAAACAAGCGGTTGCTCGGTCGAAGGGGATGTGCTTGCCATTATCGGCAAATATAACCTCGTACCCAAGGATTTGCTTTTAAAATTGCAAAAGCCGTCAAAATCTTTTGATTAATGTTGATAGCTATTCATCTCAATGTAATAATTCTGCAAAGTTTCAAAAAAGGAAACTTTTTCTTCTTTGAATAGGGTACAATAATCATTCAGTAAATGTCCGTACGAAAAAAAATAGCAATATAAAACTGCCGGAGGGTAAGCAATGGTTTTTTCAAATTTATTCTTCGTTTACTTTTTCTTTCCGCTAAATCTTATCTGCTACTTTTTTGCAAAAGATTTGAAGCAAAAGAACCTTGTCATGCTGATTTTTTCACTCTTCTTTTATGCGTGGGGTGAACCAAAATATGTCTTTCTTTTGGTCTTTGAATGCTTTGCTGACTGGCTTTTTGCACTTGGAATTGAAAAGTTCAGAAACACAAAAAAAGCAAAGTTCCTTTTAATCGGTGCCTGCATTGTTGATTTGGGACTAATCGGAATTTTTAAGTATCTGACATTTATTCTGACAAATTTCAAAGCAATAACGGGAGTACCGGAAACAATTCCTCAAATTGCATTGCCGATAGGCATCTCATTTTATACTTTTCAACTTCTTTCATATGTTATTGACGTTTATAAAGGCGAAACCGAAGCGCAAAAAAAGTTTTGGTATGTGCTTTTATATGCAAGCCTTTTTCATCAGTGTATTGCGGGACCGATTGTCCGTTACAGCGATGTTTGCTATGAAATTGAAAACCGAAAAACAAACCTTAGCGAAATTTCAAAAGGCATCAGCCGCTTTGCAATAGGACTCGGAAAAAAGGCACTTTTGGCAAATGTTTGCGGCTCGCTTGCGGACACAGTTCTGCTTTCGGATTCTGCACTTTCCGTCACAGCGGATCTTCAAAAAAACATTGCAATTCTTTCAAGCCGACCCGTCCTCGGCCTTTGGCTCGGAATGATTTTTTACATGCTTCAGATTTATCTTGACTTTTCCGCCTATTCCGACATGGCAATAGGCATGGGTCAGATGGTCGGTTTCCATTACAAGGAAAATTTCAATTATCCGTACTGTTCAAAAAGCGTCGGCGAATTTTGGCGCAGATGGCACATTTCACTTGGAACATTTTTCCGTGATTATGTCTATATACCTCTCGGCGGAAGCCGCAAGGGACTTTCAAAAACAATTATTAACACATTCATCGTTTGGGCACTTACGGGGCTTTGGCACGGAGCAAGCTGGAATTTTGTTCTTTGGGGACTTTACTTTTTCATATTCTTGACGATGGAAAGGCTATTCCTTCTTGAAAAGCTTCAAAAAGCTCCCGGTTGGGTATCACATATTTATCTGTTGTTTGTTTCACTTTTCGGCTGGATAATTTTCCGCTTTCAAAGCGTTTCTGCCGGATTAACCGTTTTCAAGGGTATGTTTGGGCTTTGCGGCAACGGCTTTACAAATTACGAAATAAATGCGCTTTTTAAAAACAACATTGTCTTTCTTCTTGTTGCGGCATTTGCCTGCACACCGATTATGAAAAACATCGGAAGACTCATCAACAAAAAGGCTCGTCACAATGCCGAAACGGCACTTTTCAATGTAGTTCGCAAAATAGCCGTTCCTCTTGCGCTTTTAATCCTTTCAACCTTTTCATTGGTCGGAGACAGTTATAATCCGTTCCTTTATTTCCAATTTTAAAGGAAGGAGTGATTGATTATGAAAAAACATAAGCACAGCAAAAAGTACATCAAAGCAGTCAAAAAAAGTGTAAAACTTTACAAAGTCATTCTTCCTTGTGCATTTGTCGGAATGCTTATCCTCGGTCTTTTTGTTTCCCTTTTGATTCCGCTTCGTCCGAAGTTTTCTGAAAACGAAAAACGTGAACTTGCAAAATTTCCGTCGTTCAGTTTTTCTTCACTTGCTGACGGAAGCTTCTTTCGCGGCATTGATTCTTGGTTTTCCGATACATTCCCGTTTAGAGAAGCAATGATTTCTGCAAACGAGAAGCTTGAAAATTTGCGTGGTTTCGGTGACAGAATCTACGGACTTAACAATGAAGTCAACAACATTTCCGTTCCGTCCGATAACAATAGTACTTCCGACAGCACAACGGAAAACACAACCGAAGAAGAAAAAGAGCCTACCGTTCCCGATCAGCTCGGTGAAGTTATTCAAAAACTTTCAAATATTGTTGTAATCGGTGATGCGGGTTATGAATACTGTTCGTTTAATCAGGAAGTTGCGGATAAATACGCTTCTATAGTCAATAAAACGGCGCAAAAACTTTCCGGGAAAACAAAGGTATATTCAATGCTTGTTCCGACGAGCACAGACATCACAATGTCGGATTCCGTCCGAAAAGATATCAACACCTGCGATCAAAAAGAAGCAATGGATTATATCTACGGAAAAATGTCCGCTTCTGTAACACCGGTTAACATCTATAAAGCACTTCGCATGCACCGTGACGAATACATTTACTTTCGCACTGACCACCACTGGACGGCGCTCGGAGCATATTATGCATATGAAGAATTTGCAAAAGTAAAAAACATTAAAGCGATTGCCCTTGACAGATTTGAAAAGAAAAGCTTTGGCGAATTCCTCGGCTCGTTCTATACCAACACAAACAGCAGCACAATGAAAAAAAATCCCGATGAACTTGTTGCGTATATGCCGCCTTATAAAACAAAGCTTCAATTCACTCAACCCGACGGCCGGGTCATTGACTGGTACCTTGTCAATGACGTTTCGTCTTATCCGGTTTCGCAAAAATACAGTGCGTTCACCGCTGCCGACAATCCGTACACCGTCATTGAAAACAAATCCCGTGAAAAAGGAAAAACCTGCGTAATCATCAAAGAAAGCTTTGCAAACGCCGTTATTCCGTATATGGTTTATAACTATAAAAAGGTTTATGTTGTCGATTACAGATATTACAAGCAAGGTTTTGTTAATCTTGCAAATGAGGTTGGAGCTGATGACGTAATTTTTATCAATAATATGTCCGCCGTCAGAACTGACAGTCTCATCAGCCGAATGGAAGCCATTGCGGTTTAGATTCATTATTATTTTGAGAGGTATATAGCAATGATCAGACACGTTGTAATGTGGAAATTCAAACCCTTTGCCGAAGGCAAAACCAAAGAGGAAAACCTTCTTCTTGTTAAAAACGCACTTGAAGCCCTGCCCGAAAAAATTGATTTTCTTCGCTCAATGGAAGTTAACCTTAATGTTAATCCGAAAGAGTCAATGTTTGATGCGGTATTGCTCAGCGAATTTGATACGCTTGATGACGTTTTAAAATATAGGGAGCATCCTGAGCACAAAAAGATTTCTTCTTATGTTGCCCTTGTTCGTAAAGCAAGAGCAAGTGTGGATTATGAATTTTAACTATGTAAAAGGGGTTGCAAGCGCAGCCCCTTTTGTAATATATGTTTTATCAATGAGCCGCACCGCAGGAGCAGTACGGTTATATCTGCCGACCGGCCGAACACATAAAAATAAAGGAGATTTTTTCGCTGTGAGCGATGGGTTTGGCCGTGCTCAGCCGATCGGTAGTTACCTAAAATTACTTGAGCACCGTTCCATCGGCAAGAGTGATTGTATAGCTGTTAAAGTTGATTGTTCCGTTGTTTTCAAGGCTTGTAAGCGTGCAGTTTCCGGTAAGATTCCAGGTTGAGCCGCTTTCAACGGTTACAACTGCGTTATCGGAAACGGCAGTTCCGCTTTGGGCATTATCGACAATATTGATTGTGCCGGTAAATTCGCTGTTTCCTTTGAGCGTCATGTTAAGAGTTGAAATTGAATCGACAACAATGCTGCCGGAAAGCGTTTGAGCGTCGGCGGTAAATTCAACCTGTGCGCCGTTGCTTCCTGCTGTTCCCCAACCGTGAGAAGCAGAATTTCCGCAGATGTTCATAAGATATGCATCGGAGTCTTTATTGTTAAGTGTCACATCGAAAAGAGTGATTACACTATGAGTATTTGTGATATAGAACATATCGCCATTCTTTGAAGTAAGCGAACCGCCGGTCATTGAAAACGTCGATGTTCCGACATCGGCATCGCCGGACATTGACTGATAAATCATGACGTTGTGAACGTTTTCATCGGAACTTGAGCCTTTTGTGTCGCTCATATTTCCAGCAACGTCACAGTTTTCAAGTGTTATTGAGTTTTTTCCTTCAATAACAAGTGCTTCGGAATTGTTAGCGGTGAGCGTTGCATTTTTTACGGTAATGTTTGCCGTTGAATAAACAGCCGGCGAATTATAGCCGTTACTTGTATATGTGCCTTTGCTGACATTTACCGTTCCGCCGCCACGGTCAGAACGGATTGCAGCCGAGGAATTGCCGGAGGTTTCAACAGTAAGGTCTTCTGCGTTTGTTGTTCCGCCGCCCGTGGTCTGAATACCGCCGGAGTTATCGGCAGTTGTTGTGATTTTTGACAAGGAGATGTTTACCGTTGTTCCGCTTCCGTAACTGAAAACGCCATTTCCGTTTTGCGCCGAAGAACTCACCGTTGTGTTTTTGATTGTGACGGTTGCTCCGTTCGTTGCAAGCAACGCGGCATTCATACCGTAAAAATCACCGTCTTCGGTATTTGAAGTTGCACCGGCACTTTTATTAACGACAATATTTTCAAGAGTAACCTTTGCAGAATCAACACGAAGTGCATTTTCATCATCACCGGCTGATTCATAGGTTTTTCCGCTGTATTCACCATCTGTATCGATTATATTTGCACTTTCGCCCTGGGTAACTTCACCCGAGCCACCAAACGAACCCGGTGTGCTGCCCTGTCCGCCGCCGATAGACACCACCTCAACTTCAGAAGCAAAATTGCTGTCGTCAAAGGTGATTTTCAAAATATCGTCAGCTTTGATATCGCTCACGGTTATTGTTTCGGAATTCTTCTTGATTGCTGCGGTTGAAAGGTCAATCGTTGCGGTTTCGTCGCCCGCCGTGAATGACTGTCTGCCCGGAGCACCCAAAGGAGCAGAGCCGCCGTTTTCGCCCACAGGCTTTTCGGGCGGTGTACCTTGGGAATCGCTCAAAGATTCGCCCGACGGCTTTTCCGGCGGTGTTTGGGAGTTGTTGCCGCTTGAGGATTCACTGCTTGTATTTACATCATCGCTCGGCATTTCGCCTGCTTCGCCGGATGGCATTTCGGGAGGCGTTTCATTTTCGGTGAGCGTACCGATTTGAATTTTTACAACCGAATCGTTTATTTCCGTGACCTTTCCGGTAATTGTTGTTCCGGAAAAATCCTTGCTCGACGCATCGACAAGGTTTTCCGATGATGACACCGCTTCTGAAAGTTTTGTGTCTGTTTTTGCGTTGCAGGCAGCCATTGAAAGTGCCATTGCCGACGCACATATTACTGATAATAATTTCTTTGTTTTCATGTTTAAGACCTCCTTGTTTGATCTTGAGCACATGATATACTGCGCCGCTAAAGCTTTGCTAAAGGATAAAAAGTTTTTTCCTTTAAGAAGCCTTTAGGTTGTGTACATAACATATAAGTGAAAAACAAACTGGAATTAAGCGGTTGATTTTTCATTGAAAATCAATTAAAATATTTTAGGGTGATATATATGCGTTTACTTGTTGCGGAAGACGAAGTTGACCTTGCAGAGGCTTTAACAGTCTTTTTTGAAAAAAATCAATTCTCTGTTGATGCCGTACATGACGGTTTTTCCGCCTATGATTACGCTTCATGCGGAAATTATGACGGAATTATATTGGATGTAATGATGCCGAAGATGAACGGAATTGAAGTTTTGCAAAAACTTCGTGCCGAAGGAATTACCACACCCATTATGATGCTCACGGCAAAAGGACAAAAAAACGACCGCATAACCGGTTTTAACGCCGGTGCGGACGATTATCTTCCAAAACCTTTTGAGCCGGACGAGCTTATCTGCCGAGTACGAGCGATGCTTCGAAGAAAGGAAGAGTATAAACCGACAGTTCTTTCTTTCGGCGATCTTTCATTTAATTGCGGAAACGGTATTCTTGAATGCGGTACAAAGGCAATCAGATTAAGCGGTCGTGAATTTCAGGTTATGGAAATGCTTATGCAGTCTCCGAAAATAGTTTTTTCTGCCGACAGAATTATGGAGCGCATTTGGGGCTGGGACAGCGATGCCGAAATCAATGTTGTTTGGGTGCATATTTCTAATCTTCGCAAGAAACTTGCTTCAATCGGTTCAACCGTTGCAATCAAAGCAAACCGGGGCCTCGGCTATGCGTTGGTAAGTGCTGACTGACCAATGTGCGGAGGGTGAAAAATGATTAAAAAACTCAGAAAAAAGTTTATTCGCATAACAATGATTTCCGTCACAGCTGTATTACTCCTTTTGGGCGTTATAATCAACACGGCGAACTTTGCTTCGATCAATTCCGAACTGACTCAAATGCTCACTGTCATCAGCAAAAACGAAGGCAAAATTCCGATGATGTTTGACCGGTTTAATCCCGGATTTCGTCCCGGCAGGCAGTTTACCGAAGAAACTCCTTATTCAACAAGATATTTTGTTTTAAAATTTACACAAAGCGGTACGCTTGTTCAATATGATCTTGAACATATTGCAACGGTCACAAAAAGCGACACTGAAAAATACCTTTTTGTTGCACTGAAACACGGCGAAGGTTTTGGCTATACTTCCGGTTACAAATTTTATGTTGTAAATCACGGAAACGACCGCTATATGGCAATTTTTCTTGACTGTAACCAACAGGTTAACAATATAAAAATGATTGCAGTTCTTACACTCGCCGCAATTGTTTTTTGTATTGCCCTTGTTTATATTGTTGTTCTTTTATTTTCAAGGAAAGCGATTGACCCGGTTGTTCAATCATCGGAACGCCAAAAGCAATTTATAACCGATGCGAGCCACGAACTTAAAACACCGATTACCGTTATTGCAACAAGTCTTTCCGTCCTTGAAATGGAAACCGGAAAACAAAAATGGATTGACAAAGCTAAGGCGCAAACCGAAAAGCTTAAGGAACTTGTCAATTCACTCGTCACGCTTTCAAGAATGGATGAAGAACATTCGGTTTTAAAACCGATCGATTTTGACATAAGTTCATCAATCAGTGAAGCAGCATATTCTTTTTCGGATTTTTCTTTTACAAACGGACACGAACTTAAAATTTCAATTGAGCCAAATATCACTTATAACGGCGATGAATATATGATAAGACAGCTTGTTTCAATCCTTATTGATAATGCCGTTAAATACGCCTCAGGCGAAACGCCGATTTTTTTCTCACTTCAAAAAGGCCGAAAAGGCGTTCTTATCAAATGCCGAAACGAGTGCGGCGAACCGATTGAAGAAAAAGAGCTTGAAAAACTTTTTGACCGCTTTTATCGTCCGGACAAATCAAGAACATCTTCAACCGGAGGCTTCGGTATCGGACTTTCACTTGCAAAAGAGATTGCGGAAGGTCACAAAGGAAGCATACACGCAAAAATGCTTGACGAAAAAACAATTGAATTTACAGCCGAACTGAAGTAAATGAACAAAAGCACCTCACTTTTGAACCGTTCTCTCAATTGTTAGATTTTTCGGTCTAACTTTTGGGAGCCACATCAAAAGTGAAGTGCTTTTAACATAAGTATCTACGGATTAATAAATGTGTAAATATAGCGATAAAATATGCTGAAAAGATTTGCACTTTTCAGCCGACCGGCAGTTACACACTTTTAAAATTATTCTTTCGGCATAAATGTTGGGAACATTTCAAGCTTGAACTTGTTCATCTTATTCATTTTGTCAATTTTATCTTTGGTCTGCTCATCTTCGCAAATACCGGTTCTGATATACTTATCAAGCGTATCATAGGTAAAACCGAGGTTATCTTCATCGGTTTTTCCGCAAAGTCCGTCAATCGGAACCTTTTCAACAAGATTCGCCGGTACACCGAGTACACGTCCGATTGCACGCACTTCAGTAACCGTAAGATGAGAAAGCGGACCGAAATCACCGGCAGCATCACCGTATCTGGTTGCATAACCGACCCAGTCTTCGGAAAGATTGCAAGTATTTGCAACACGTCCGTTCATTGACTGACCGACTGCATACAGCGTTGCCATTCTGATTCGGGCGGGAAGGTTGTTTTTGGTCTGTTGAGTGACTTCAAGATCTTTCGGAAGGCTTTTGAGGACACCGTCAACCGCATCTTTTATATTTATAATATAATTCTTGATTCCAAGATGAGAAACAAGCTGTTTTGCGCAGTCGATATCGCTTTGAACGCCGCACGGCATAAGTACACCGATAACACGGTCTTTTCCAAGCGCTTCAACACAAAGGGCCGCAACAACCGAACTGTCCTTGCCGCCGGAAATTCCCACAACGGCGTTGCAGTTCTTGCCGTTCTTTTCAAAAAAATCTCTTATCCATTCAACACATTCGTTTTTAACTTTTTCTGCATTAAACATTCTAATCACCAACCTTATCAGAATAATGGGTCAAGACCGTAAAATAAATGAGTAAATTTTGGAACGGAAATCATTGAACAATAGCCTTCCTGAGATATAATTATATGATCCATAAGGCTGACTTTGAGCGAATTGAGAAACTCATACGCATTTTTTGTCTGTGTAACATCGTCCGAAGACGGAAGTGAAACCCCGTTTGGATGATTATGAACCAAAAGCACGCCGGTCGCTTTTGTTTCAAGAACTGCAGATGCAAGCTTTCTCATATCAAAAAGCGTTGTGTACACATCACCATCTGAAAGTTTGCGAACGGCAATCAAATAATGATTATGATCAAAGCACATTACATAAGCACGCTCGTTTGTTGTGTCAAGAAATTTTGGGCGCATAAAATCAACAATTTCCTTTGTTGACATGAGAGTCGGTCTTTCGGTTTTTATATCGGAAAAATATCTTGAATAAAGCGGTAAAACCATATTGATGAGACATGCCGCATTCTCAGTCATTCCCTTAACGCTTTTAAGTTCGGGAATGCTTGCTTTCAATACACCGGAAAAGCTTCCGAATGTTTCCATAAGATCGTGCGCAATCGGATTTGTGTCCTTATATGGGATTCCGAAAAATAAAAGCAGTTCAAGAATATTATGATCCGCCATTCCGTCAAAGCCGGTTTCAATATATCGGTTTTTTACTTTTTGGCGATGACCCTTATGAATATTCTTCTCTTGTTCAGGCATAAATCAGACCAACCTTACAAACAATAATCAGATTGAAATTTCCATTGCCATCTTGTACATATCAAGATCGATTGAATTTTCCATTCCGAGTGCTTCAACGATATCGTAATCCACGATATCTTCTTTCTTAATTGCAACAACACGGTTGCCGATTCCGTCCTTGAGAAGCTGAACTGCGTGATAACCCATTCTGCTTGCAAGAATACGGTCTCTTGCTGTTGGCGAACCGCCACGCTGAACATGGCCGAGAACGGTTGCACGAGATTCAACGCCGGTTTCTTTCTGAATGCGTTTTGCCATTTCGGCAACACCGCCGATAGCTTCGGAAACCATGATTACAAAATGAACTTTTCCGCTTCTTTGCGTACGCATCATGCGCTGAATAACGTCACGTTCAAAATCATACGGAACTTCCGGAATAATAATTGAAGTTGCTCCGCAGGCAACACCGGCATTAAGAGCAAGATAACCTGCACCCCTGCCCATGACTTCAACAACTGCGCAGCGGTCATGAGATTCGGTTGTGTCTCTGATTCTGTCAACCATTTCAACAATTGTCTGCATCGCCGTATCATAGCCGATTGTTGCATCGCAGCAACCTATGTCATTATCAATTGTTCCGGGAAGAGCAACACACGGAATACCCTTGAGAGAAAGATCACGGGCACCTCTAAAAGAGCCGTCGCCACCGATCACAACAAGGCCGTCGATTCCCCTTTCACGGCAAACCCTGATTGCGGCCTGCATTCCTTCATCGGTTTTAAAACGATCACTTCTTGCGGAATAAAGAATTGTTCCACCGCGATTAATTATATCGGAAACAGAACGAAGATTCATCTCATACATATCATTTTCCATAAGGCCGTTATAGCCACGTCTGATTCCGTAAACTTTCATTCCGAGTTCGCATCCGGCACGAACAACAGCCCTGATTGCAGCATTCATTCCCGGAGCGTCTCCGCCGCTGGTCAATACACCTATGGTTTTCATCATTTTTAAAACTCCTTTCAGCAAGCAGGCAAAATACTGTAAATCACCCCTGCCGACAGTAATAATAAATATTTATGGATATTATACACTATTGACGAAAATTGTCAACATTTGCCAAAAATAAAGCCGCTCGTTTTTTACTTTCTGATTGCAATATTTTCCTTTCCGAAAATATATTCAAGTTCATCGGTTATCGGCTCTGACAATTCAAGCGAACCCGAAAGCTCATATTTTCCCGAATCTTCAAAAAAGCAATAAACAGGAAATGAACCAAAAAAGATTTTTTTCAAGGTTTCAAGCTTTAAAAGTCTTTGATCTGTTTTATTTTTAACCCGAACAAAAATGCCCTGCCTTCTTTTTTTTGCCGCCGTGACATCTCTGATAACATTTTTCGGGTTGGGTTCAATGCTTTCGCAAACAACCGAAGGCTCCCTGTCTTCACGAAGGCTGAGTCTTCCCCGAACAAGAATAACGCTCCCCGGCTGAATAAGCATTGCTTTCTCCGAATACAGTTTTGAAAAAACAATGCATTCAATTGTTCCGGTAAGATCTTCAAGTTTTATAAAGCACATGGAAGTATTGCTTTTTGTAACTTTACGCTGAACAGACGCAATTGAGCCGAGCAAAAGCACATTGCAGTTATCTTTATATTTTGAGGAAAACTCTCCTGCTGAAGAAATAATTTTTGAAATTTCATCTGCTTTTATCTTTTCTGAAAGCCCTTTGTATTTTTCCATCGGATGACCGGAAAGATACAATCCCGTAACTTCTTTTTCATATTCAAGAAGCTTTTCATATTCAAGTTCTTCCATCTGCGGTGCCGAAAATTGTTCTTTCGCCCCAAAAGAAGAATCATTGTCAAAAAAACCGATTTGTCCGGCAACATTACGCCTTTTATCTTCATCGAGCTGTGCTGTAATTATAGGTAGGAGATATATCATCTGTCTGCGGTTTAATCCAAGACCGTCAAGTGCACCGCATTTTATCAAACTTTCAACCGCTCTTTTATTAAAATCTTTGCCATAAACACGATTGCAAAAATCTTCAAAGCTTTTAAACGGCAAAGTCCGCCTTTTTTCAACAATTGTCCTTATGAATCCTTTTCCGAGGTTTTTAACAGCAAGAAGTCCGAAACGAATTGCATCATCGGAAACCGAAAAGCCCTCAACGCTTTCATTGACGTGCGGAGGAAGAACCTTTATTGAAAGTCTTGCGCATTCTTCAATATATACCGAAATCTTACCGGCGCTTTCAAGAACACTTGTAAGCGTTGCCGCAAGAAGTTCACGGGAATAATGGCATTTCAGATATGCGGTTTGATATGAAACAAAAGCATAAGCGGCGGCATGCGCCTTATTAAAGGCATACTTTGCAAAATTTGACATTTCGTCAAAAAGTTCGTTTGCAACCTTTTCGGAAATTCCGTTTGCAACCGCACCGCAGCAAAGCACATTTCCGTTTTCATCTTTCAGACCGTGAACAAAATTTTCACGTTCCTTTGCCATTACGTCGAGCTTTTTCTTTGACATTGCACGGCGAACAAGGTCTGCCCTTCCGTAAGAATAGCCCGCAACCTTTCGGCAAATTTGCATAACCTGTTCCTGATACACCATACAGCCGTAAGTAACCGAAAGTATATCTTTAACCTGTTCGCACTTATAAACAGTCTGCTCGGGGTGATGGCGGTTATTGATATAGGTATCGATTGAATCGGCAGGACCCGGACGATAAAGAGAAATAACAGCAATCAAGTCCTCAAGACTTTGCGGTTTAAGGCGAGTGAGAACGCTCCTCATTCCGGCGGATTCAAACTGAAAAACGCCGTCGGTTTTTCCGCTTGAAAGCATATCAAAAGTTTTTTTATCACTGATATCAATATCTTTTTCGGAAAAAGACGGATTATTCATTTGGATCATCTTGATTGTGTCGTCAATCACCGTGAGTGTACGAAGTCCGAGAAAGTCCATTTTCAAAAGACCAAGAGCCTCAAGATTAGTCATTGTAAACTGAGTTACAACGCTTTCATCATTAACGGCAAGCGGAACATAGCTTGAAACTTCATCACGCGTAATAACGACCCCGGCAGCATGAGTTGAAGCGTGCCTCGGCATTCCCTCAACACGTTTTGCCATGTTAATAAGCTCTTTTGTTTCTTCGCTGCTTTCATAAAGCTTGCACAGTTCAGGCGAAACTTTAAGTGCTTTATCAATCGTGATTTTCATTTCATTCGGAATTTGCTTTGCAACTGCATCAACGGTTTGATATGACATTCCCATAACTCTTCCGACATCACGAATGGCAGCCCTTGCGGCAAGAGTTCCAAAGGTTACAATTTGTGCAACATGGTCATAGCCGTATTTTCCAATTACATAATCAATAACTTCCTGCCGCCTGACATAGCAAAAATCAACATCAAAGTCCGGCATACTAACCCTTTCGGGATTGAGAAAACGTTCAAAAAGAAGATTATACTTCATAGGGTCAATGCCGGTTATACCGATACAGTACGCCGCAAGGCTCGCCGCTCCGGAACCTCTTCCGGGACCAACGGGAATCCCCTTGCTCTTTGCATACTGAATGAAGTCGTTGACAATGAGGTAATAATCAACATAGCCCATTTTATTGATAACCGAAAGCTCGTAATCAAGTCGGTCGATATATTCTTTCGGCGGATTTTCGCCAAAATGAGTATACAGTCCGTAAAGACACTGACGTTTGAAGTACTCAAAATGATCCATATCATTCGGAACTTCAAAGTGAGGAAGTTTTGTTTTTCCAAACTCAAACTCAAGGTTACACATATCGGCAATGACCTGTGTGTTTTCAATCGCCGAAGGCACAGAAGCAAAAAGCTCACGCATTTCGTCTTCGCTTTTGAGATAAAACTCCTGTGTTTCAAATTCAAGTCCGGTATCTTCACCGACAATGTGGTTCGTCTGAATACAAATCAAAACCTGCTGAACAGCAGCATCGTCTTTTTCAATATAGTGTGTGTCGTTTGTTGCAACAAGCGGTATGCCGGTTTCGTTTGAAAGTTTGATAAGATCGTTCAAAATCAAAAGTTCTTCACGGAGCAAATGGTTTTGAATTTCAATATAATAATTTCCTTGTCCAAAAGTTTCGTTATACCAAAGTGCAGTTTGCTTTGCACTCTCATAATCACCCCTTGAAAGTGCGCGCGGTACTTCTCCGGCGAGACAGGCAGAAAGCGCAATAAGACCTTCATGGTGCTTTTCAAGAAGTTCACGGTCTATTCTCGGCTTTGTGTAAAACCCTTCTGTCCAAGATTTACTCACCATGGCAATAAGATTTTTATATCCGATTTCGTTTTTGCAAAGCAATATAAGGTGATATCTTTCATTATCAAGGCCGTGAACCTTATCAAATCTTGAACGGGCGGCAACATAACATTCACAGCCGATAATCGGCTTGATGCCGGCCGCCTTTGCAGCTTTGTAAAAATCAATCACGCCGTACATTACGCCGTGGTCGGTGATTGCAACTGCTGACTGACCTTTTGCTTTTACGGCTTCAATCAATTCGCTTAAACGACAAGCACCGTCAAGAAGGCTGTATTCGGTATGAAGATGAAGATGAGTAAATGACATTCGCTCACCGCCTTTTAAAATTTATTTTGAAAAAAGTTTTTCTGCGAGTTTCTTATCGGGGTTAACGGTAATTGTAAAGTATTCGTGATAGATAACCTTTCCGGGCTTTGCACCGACAGGCTTTTTAAGTGCCTTGACTCTTGTGTAATCAACGGGAACAAGCGACGAATCGCTCGCTTTGCTGTGGCACGCCGCAATGATTGCAGCTTCTTCAATTGATTCATCGGAAACTTCTCCGTTTTGACTGACTATGATAACGTGTGAACCCGGAAAACCCTGAGTATGAAGCCACATATCGGTTTTTGAAGCTGTTTTCATCGAAAGTCTGTCATTTTGAACATTGTTTCTTCCGACGAGTATTTTATAACCGTCGCTTGATCTGTACTCAAGCGGCGGAAGCTGTTTTGCCGATTTGTTTTTTGCGTTGCCTTTTGACTTTATATATCCGCCTTCGGAAAGTTCCTGCCGTACTGCGAAAAGTTCGGCATCACTGTCGGCACGGGAAAGTTCATCAAGAACCGATTCAAAGTATACAAGTTCGGCTTCGCCCTGTTCAATAAGCTTTGCAAGCATGACCTCAGCGGTTTTTGCTTTGCGGTAATCTTTATAATATTTATTTGCGTTTTCGGTCGGAGTCAAAGCCGGATTGCTCGGAATACGAAGCGGCTTCATTGAATCGTAATAGTTTTCAACGTCATAAAACAAAGCGCCCTTTTGCAGTTTGTGCAAGTTGGCGGTTATAAGTTCACCGCTTAGACGAAGCTGTTCCTTGTCGGCACACTTTTTAAGTTCTTCCCTTTGAAGATTTAACTTTCGGGTTGTTCGGTCAACAAGGGTGTTTAAAAGTTTAAAAAGTTCCTGTCCCCTGTGAGTGATTCTGTTGATTCTGTCACGTTCAAAAAAGAAATCGTCAAGAAGCGTTGAAGGACTGTCATATTTTTTTACTTCCAAAATTTCGCCGTACTGACAAACAGGCATAAAGCACATATCTTTAGGCTTTTTGTTTGAGTCAAGGAGCATATACACATCTTGATTTTGATGAAGAGAGTTTTTGACAGAAGAAATAACCGCCTTAAGTTTTTCAATCTGATCATTTTTAAGTGCACTGACAAAGCAATCATCACCGCTTGCCAAAAATGCAATTTCACGGGCAGAAACCGGCGAAACACCCTGAAGACAGGAAAGCACAGCGGACGAAAGATACTTGTTTTCAAATGTAAGTATTCTTTCAACAACACTTTGGGCAGTTTCGGTTTCAAGGCAAAGCTTGTCCTGTTTCGGCGGAAGCTTATATTCAATTCCGGGAAGAATTTGGCGAACGGATGACGTGGTAATATCAACACGTTTTGCCGAATCAATCACCCTTCCTTCGCCACTTTGCAAAATTAAATTGCTGTATTTGCCCATGATTTCTGCGCATAGGGTGAGTCTTACCCTGTCGCCGATTTCGTTCGCAGCGTCAAAATCAATAAAAACAACTCTGTCAAGTTCACGCTGTCTTATATCAACAATTTTTGCCGCTGTCAGATGTTTTCTCAAAAGCATACAGAACATTGGCGGAACGGCCGGATTCTGTATTGCGTGCGAAGTGAAATGTATCCTCGGGCTGTCGGCACGAACACAGATTAAAAGCCTGAACATTCCGCTTTTTCCTCGAAGTATAAGCACAATTTCGTCCATGCTCGGCTGTTGAACCTTGTCGACTCGAAGACCGACGGCATTCGCTTTCAATTCATCGCAAACCTTTGACAGAAAAATTCCGTCAAGTGCCATAACATATCATTCCTTTATCCGACAAACCGAACGGGATTGCTTTGAAAAAGCAAAACCGTTTCAAGTTCGGAAAATTTTTTATTTATAATTTTTTCAAGTGCCGCCATTGCCGGATACTCGGTTTCAAAATGGCCGGCAGCAACAACGGTGATGCCCTTTTCTTTCGCATCGAGCATTTCGTGATGACTGATGTCTCCGGTAACATATGCATCTGCTCCTGCGGCAATGACTTCATTAATAAAACTCATACCGGCACCTCCGCAAACGGCAACATTCTTAATTTTTGCTTTTCCTTCGACAAAACGAACAGTGGTATTGAGCTTTTTTGCAACAGATTTTGCGAATGTTTCCGGTGCTTCTTCAGCAATTGTTCCTATTCTTGCCATAGGAACAGCGCATTCTTTACTTTCTATTCCACTGCAATCTTCAAGACCCAAAATTTTGCAGAGAACATCATTGACACCGCCGCTTGCACAATCAAAACACGTGTGAGCGGAAATTGCGTTAATTCCGTTTTTTGCAAGTTCAAACGCCATGTTGCCCCGCAAAAAACTCTTCTGTGCCTTAAAAATTATTGGATGGTGAGTAATTATAAGGTCAACGCCGTTTTTCTTTGCTTCCTCAAGTGTTTCACTTGTAAGGTCAAGCGTAAAACCGATTTTTTTCACTTCATCGTTCTTGTCGCCGATAAGGATTCCGCAGTTATCCCAGTCACATTTTGTTTCATACGGTGCAATTTCATTAATATAATCGGAAATTGTTTTTACGGTAATCATATTAAATCCTCCGTAATTCTTTTAAAATCATCAATTATTTCGGAAAGTCTTTTCACCTCATCCGGTTCGGTTCCGGCTTTTTGAAGTGCGTTTTTACGTTTTTCAAGGCGTAAAAGCTGATTATTCAAGTATACAGCCGCTGCTTCGTCATCGTTTTCAGGCAATGTACCAGTAAAAATTCTTGCCGGCGTGTAATTATATTTTTCACCCGTAAACTCGGCGGCAATCACGCAGTAACAGTGTTTTCCGTCAAGGCAGCATTTTTCTCGTACAATTTTAAAGCCGTGCTCAAAAAGAAAACGTCTTACGTCCTCCTGGTGGCTCATAGGCTGAAGAACAAGGCGATACTTTTTGTTATACACCCATTCGGTTCTTGAAAGAATCTCTTTTATCAAAAGTCCGCCCATGCCGGCAATAATTATATCGTCACAGCAGTCTTTGTCAATGCTGTCAAGGCCGTTTGAAAGAGCTGTTGTTATTGAATTTGAAAAGGAATATGTTTCAATCGTTTTTTTTGCGTTTTCAAGCGGCATTTTCCTAAGGTCGGCCGCAACAGCCGAAGGTGAAACGCCGCTTTGCAAAAGATATACGGGTATGTATGCGTGATCGGTTCCGATATCGGCAATTCTTGAGCCGTTTCTTACAAGCGAGGCCACAAGGGAAAGTCTTGAATCAAGATTAATTGTTTTCAAAATCTCACTCCTTTTAAAAAAATCAGCCACCGTAAAAGGTGGCTGACGAAAATAATAATAAACTTATTTTGAAGCAAGATATTCGTTGACTCTTGAAACAAGCTCGTCAGCATCAACACCGTGAACGGCACAGGCTTCCTCAACAGATTCGCCCCTTGCCGACGGGCAACCGAGACAATGCATTCCCATTTCAAAGAAGAACATTGCTGTTCCTCTGTCAGCATCAAGAATATCGCCGATAAGCATATCTTTTGTAATTTCTTTCATATCAAAAGTCCTCTCAGTTTTATTAACAGCCTTTGTAAAAACAAAGCAAATTATTCGCTTTTGTTTTTAAAGCATGAATTTTTTAACCATAAGAATGATTACAATACCCATCTTTACGCAAAGACCAGTCATAAGGATATTAAGAATTACAACAGCCTTTTCTTCATCGCCCTCTTTTTTTGCCTTTGAATAAATAATAAGGCCGACAATGGCAAAGATGAATGAGAAGAATCTTGCAGCTCTTGAAGCGATAGCGTACTTTTCGGCTTTTGCAGCCTTTTTTGCAGCCTTGAGTTCCGCCTTAATTTCCTTTTTGCTTCTGATTTCGGCAACAGGTGCAGCAGCAACAGGTGCAGCATCGGCAACCGGTTCTTCAATAGCAGCGGGTTCTTCGGTTGCAACGGCAACAGCAGCGTCAAAAGCTTCGGCCGCCGGAGCAGCTTCCGGCTGAGTATAAACATTAGCGGCAGGTTCGGCAGCATATGCGTCATTTTGAGGTTCAACTTTTTGACCGCAAATGAAGCAAAAATCAGAATTGTCGTCAATTTCATTTCCACAGAATTTACAAACCATAGAGAAACATCCCCCTAAAATTTTATAGTTAATTATATCATTTACTTTTGAATTTGACAATAGAATATCCAATAATTTTTGCAGGAAACGATGCATTTTTTATAAAATTGAGTAAAACACCTTGAAACTGTCGCTGTTTTACTGTAAAATACTATTAATTACGAAAAAAGTGATGTGAAAAAATTGTCTCTTATATCTGCGCACAACTTGTCTCTTTCATTTTCAGAAAGAACTATATTTTCGAATATTTCGTTTGATGTTTATAAAAAGAATAAAATCGGATTTATCGGCGTTAACGGTGCCGGAAAATCAACCCTTTTTAAAGTAATTACCGGAAAGCTTCAGCCCGATGAGGGCGGAGTTTTTATCGGACGTGACACTGTCATAGGTTACATGGAACAGCACGCCTGTTCAAGCAGTGAAAAAACAATGCTCGATGAACTGCTTACGGTTTTTGACGACGTTATTGCCGCAGAAAAAGAACTTGACGAAATTTCAAAACGACTTATGCACGAAGAAAACGGAAGCACAGAACTGATTGCAAGACAGCAGTATCTTCTTGAGCTTTTTGAAAGGCGCGGTGGCTTAACATATCAAAGCAGAGCACGTTCGGCACTTTTAGGTCTTGGCTTTTTTGAAAGCGATTTTTCGCTTCCCTGCTCGGTTCTCAGCGGCGGTCAAAGATCAAAGGTTTCGCTTGCAAAACTTCTGCTGTCAGGTGCAGAGCTTCTTTTACTTGATGAGCCGACAAACCATCTTGACATTGAAAGCGTGACTTGGCTCGAAAACTGGCTTTCGGAATTTTCCGGCAGTGCGATTATCATCTCCCATGACAGATATTTTCTTGATAAGGTTACAAACCGTACATTTGAGCTTGAAAACGGAAAGCTTTATGTTTCAGACGGAAACTATTCACGATATCATGAACTGAAAGCCGAACGAAAAAAAACGGCAGAACGTGAGTACAATGCAAAAATCAAAGAGGTTGAGCGCATCAAAGGCATTATTGAACAGCAAAAAACGTTCAGCCAAGAACGCAACTATATCACAATCGCTTCAAAACAAAAGTCAATTGACCGAATTTTGGACAGTCTTGAAAAACCCGAGCAAGAGCTTTCTTCAATCCATTTCAGTTTTAAAACGGAACTTGTCAGCGGAAACGACGTGCTTATTTGTGAAAACGTTTCAAAAGAATTTGATAACAAGCCGCTTTTTAAAGATGTTTCGCTTCTTATTAAAAAAGGTGAACGGGTTTTTATCACAGGTGAAAACGGCTGCGGAAAATCGACGCTTTTAAAAATTATCCTCGGAAAGCTTCGCCGTGACAGCGGAAAAATCAACCTTGGTGCAAACGTTAAAACCGGATATTTTGACCAAACGCTCGCAGAGATTTCATCAAACAAAACCGTTCTTGACGAAATTTGGGACGATTACAGAAAGCTTAACGAAACAACAATCAGATGTGCACTTGCCGCATTCCTTTTCAAAGGTGACGATGTTTACAAAATCACATCATCGCTTTCCGGCGGCGAAAAAGCAAGACTTGCCCTTTTGAAGCTTATGCTTTCCGGCGCAAACTTTCTTATTCTTGATGAACCGACGAACCATCTTGACATTAAAAGTCGTGAGGCCCTTGAAAGCTCGTTTGATACTTTTGACGGAACAATGCTTGTTGTTTCGCACGACCGATACTTCATCAACCGCCTTGCAACACGTGTGGTACGACTGCACAAGGGTGGCGTTGACAGCTATGACGGAAATTACGACTACTATGTTGAGCACAAAATTGAGCGTAACATTGAACCGGCAAAAAAAGAAATCAAGCCCAAAGAAAACACATATAAAAAGCAAAAGGAACTTGAAAGCCTCAAGCGCAGAACCAAGGGAAAAATATCCCGCCTTGAAGCGGAAATTGATCTTCTTGACGAAAAGCTTTTTTCAATTCAAAGCGAGATTTCATCGCCCGATAATTCCGCCGACTATGAAAAAATTCTTTCACTCACCGATGAACTCAATCAGACAACGAACAAGCAGGAAGAACTTATGCTTCAATGGCAGGAACTGACCGAAGAGCTTGAAAAACTTGAAACGGAATAAGGATAGCAGACACTTTATATGAAAAAACTTTTTCAGGCAATCCGCAAAAAGACAACGAAACAGTGAAACAACTAATTGAAAAAAAGCCTGAACTTGTAAACTGTATTGCAAAACAGCCGCCGAAAAAAGATGACGGACAGTCTCCTTTGCAAGTTGCGATTAAAACGAACAACTTTGAAATTGCAAATTTTTTACTTGATTGTGGTGCCGATGTCAATTTTATCGAACCGGAAGGCAGCTATGACGATTGGCGTATGCCGGTTTTGAATTTTGCAATTCTTGCAACGGTAATGAATTGCAGACACAACACAAAATTTGACAGCGGCGAAAAGGTATTTTTCCAAGAGCACTCTTCAAAAGAGGAAGCCGACGCTTCATTTGAAATTTCAAAACGGATTCTTGAAATGGGTGCAGATACAAGCCAAAAGGAATCCCGAGGTGCAAGCTGCGTTTGGCGGCTTTGCAGATCCGCCGAAGATATTCTTCCGAGCTATTCTTGGGGCGAGCATCGTGTTTTTGACAGTGCAGAGGTTACTCCTGAATGGAAGAACGATCTTAGCAGAATTTTTATGATTTTAAAAAATTTCGGTGCCGATTTTAATGATGAAGCAATCAAGAGTTATTATACCGAGACCGATCACCCCGTAAGACCTTTTCTTTTGGCGGTACAATAAAAAGCAAAGCACTTGTGCGTTCGGTTTGCACAAGTGCTTTTTCCGTCTGTCGAGCATTAAAGCGGACGTTCTTCAAAGCCGTTTTCGGTGATTACATATGCGCTTTTGTATCCGCAGGAACGACAAAACGCTGCACAGTCATCAAAAGCAAAGTCAAGTGATTCGGTGCAATGAGCGTCGGAAGTAATCGTTATTCTCATATCACGTTTTTTTAAATGGTTCAAAATGAACCTTTGCGGATATGGAACCGTTCTTTTACAGCGATACATCGCCCCGGTGTTCACTTCAAAAATAATGTTCGGGCAAGCGTCGCATATGCTGTCAATCGTTTCCAATGCGTTGAAGTGGTATTCTTTATTGCCATCATCAAACAAAGCACAATTTTCGTTGAACTTTTCAATCAAATCAAAATGTCCTGCAACGGTTGGCTTTTGCACGCAAACAAAATTATTAACAAGCGAAAAATAATGCTTTGCAAGCTTTTGAAAAGAACCGCCAAATTCCTTTTTTGCGCAATCAAGAAGAATTTCCGGTTTGTAATCAACAGGATACATTCTTTCGTCAAAATGAAGCTGATGAACAGAGCCGATTGTATAATCAAAGTCCGTCGCATCAAACGGCAAACTGTCTCTGTCAAGTTCAATACCGTTTGCAATATAAATTTTTGAAGCATATTCCTTTTTCAATCGCTTTATTTCGCTCACATATTCCGGCATTCTGTCATACTCAACAGCATAGCCGCTTTCAAAAGGGAGCGGCGAATGAACCGAAAAACCGAGGCTTTCAAAAGAAAGATTCTCTGCGGCTTTGATCATTTCTTCCGGTGTATTGCTTCCGTCGCAAAAAAGCGTATGCGTGTGGCAGTTTGATTTAGGCATGGCTTTCACTTCTTTCAGAAAAATCCAAGGGGAAACGAATCAGCGTTTCCCCTTTTGGCGGTATTATGATTTGTTGGGCGTTTTTTTGCTTCTTCTGAGGTTCTTTTTGTGCTTGCGTTTTTGGGAATGAGACATTTTAAAATCAAACTTTCTTCCCTCAACTCTGTCGTAAAGCGCACTGTTAAGACGAATCAAACGAGTATCAAAAGTTTCTGTTGCGGCAAGAATCAAAAGTCCGCCGTCTTCGGGAAGTTTAATCTCGTCAAAATTCTCGGTGTTGATCTCATACATGAAGAAATAAAGCTGAGATGCAATATTGTCGCCGTTCTTTGAATGTGAATGTGTGAACTCATAAGCAAGCTTGTCGGTCTTGATGAATGCGGTTTCGGCAAGATTATAAAGATCCCAGCCGCCGATTCTTTCATTTATTGACTGAACTTTGATTGAAGCCTTGCTTTCGCCAAGTCCAAAGTCATAAGCCTTATCGCCGTAAAGGCTTGCGGCAATAAAATACAATCTGTTGCCGTTTGTTTTGATTGTTTGGCCCTCACAGATGAGCGCATTAAATTCGGCGTTAACATCGCCCGTTTCAAATCTTACGCCGTTGCAGTCAATAACCTTCGGGAAAAGTTCACAAGGAATTGAAACGTTGACTCCCGGAAGTGAGCAATCGACTCTGTTTGAATTAAAAGTCGTCGCCTTTGTGTTATACGGAAGGCTTACAACTCTTTGCTCGCACTTTGAAGCACTGTTGCAGGTAAGAAGAGTCAAGGCAAAAGTTTTTACTTCGTTCGGAGCAAGGTCGAAAACAAGTTTTCCGTCAACAACGGTAGCTTCACCGATTTCTTCTTCCGAAGCGTAAACTTCTCTTGCGCTGAGGATTCCGTTGCCGAGTGAGAGTTCGACTTTTCTTGCGTGGAAGCCTGCACCTTCGTTGACTCTGACGATAATCTCATCGGTAAGTTCGCTTTTTTTCAATGCACGGATAATTACATTATCATTGCTGATTGTCCCGAATGAATACTCTCTGCCAAGTGAGCCTTCATGCTTATTCGTTGTAAAAACGGCCATCGGTTGATTAAAGAACCTTGCGTTAAGCTGGGTTTTTTCGGTGAAATCACCCTTATGCGTATATATTGCATAGCCGTATCTGTTAAGGCCGAAGTCCATCATACCCTGAACACTGTCGTTTCGATAGTACTTTTTGGGCGAATGGAGAACTGTAAGACGAAGGGTTCTTTCGTCCTTCATTATCCAACCGTACTTTGAATCGCTGAAAATTGAAACGCCGCAGCCCCTGTTTTTGTCGCTGATATCCGCCCATTTTTGAGCAGGTACGCTATAAAGCTTTTTATCGGCTTTTTTTCTTTCAATCGTTCCGAGTCCGAGATCAAAAACGGCTTTACTGTTTTTGAGCCTGAAGCTGAAGCCGTTGTGAAGCACACGACAAAACTCACGCCACTCGATTTCGTTATATACGTTGACACGGTTTCCGCCTGCTGAAAGCGAAACATAGCGAACAAAAGTGGACTTTCCAACAGTTTGAGTAACCTTGATTGTTGCCCTTGCGGGACCGGGTTCAACAATTTCAAGCTTTCCTTTTTCGGCAAATTCCCACGGGTACTTCATAACTTCTTTATACTTCATTTCCCACGCAGGATAGCTTCTGTCACCTTTATATTTATTAAGTTCAAATCTTATCGGCTTATTGAGAATTTCAAATTCGTCAAGTGTTTTATCGATAATCGAAGAAATGTCTCCGTTTTTATCAATCGAAACAATGTACTTATAATTTTCAAGCTTGTTGACGTTGATTCTTACGCCTGTATTCATTTCGCATGGTTCATAGCTGTAAAGAACATCAAAAACTTTGAAGCCGAGAGCCGGAACATTGGCGCAAAAGGTTGCTTTGATAAAGTTCTTGTCAACATAATTGACCTGAGACGGAACCTCGTGTCCCTCGCTGTTGAATACTCTGACGAACTTAAAACCGGCAGCCGGAATTGTAATATCGACCGGTTCCATTCTCGGCTGTTCAATACTGTTTGAAACAACAACGGCAATACCCTTTGTCCATGAAGTATCCATATTTTTGACAATTTCGCCTGCCGAACCTTCAAAGACATTTGAAAACTGGTTGAGCGAAAGAATGTAATCGTTCCACGAACGTTTATAAACACGTTCAACCGATGTTCCGGTGATATCATCATGGAAAGTGTGCGCAATAACACGCTTCCATGCTTTTTCAAGTTCGGTTTTCGGATACTTTGCGCCGCAGACGCTCATTGCGATAACCGAGCTTCTTTCTGCCATATCGGCAAGCTCTTCGCTTCGCCTGTTGCAGCGTTTTGAAAACGAACGAGATGTATATGAACCGACGCCGTGGTTGGTCATCAAAAGTTCGTTGTTCCAACGAGGAAGTTTGTTGATGTCCGAAAGTTCAAGGTTGCTAAGGTCGTCAAAAAACTCTGTCGGCGAAGCCGAAAGAACCTTGATATCAGACGAATCGTTCTGCGAAACCTCGGCGTCAACCGTTTTTGCCGATTCCTCTTTCGGTGCACCGCCGACATCGCCTACCCCGTGATAGCCGAGCGTCCAACCGAAGTCAAAATCTTTTATGTTTTTATTGAGCTTTTTGATAAGCTTCGGATTGGTTCTGACTTTTTTGAATGTTGTGCAATATGACTTACTGTCAAGCGAAGCAAAAATTGCCTTTCCGTTTGAACCGTACCAAAGACCAATGTCAAACGGAATGCCGTATGCACTGCCCCATGAAAGCTTTTGGGTTGAAAAACCTTTGAGATTTGCGTGTTCGGCAACAGCCGGAAGTGCCCAGCCGAAGCCAAAGCAATCCGGAAGAAAAATATCATTGCTTTTTATGCCGAACTTTTTTTGGAAGTATCCGTTTCCGTAAAGCACATTTCTGAAAAGAAGTTCCGGTGAAGGAACATTGACATCGCCGTTTTCATAGCAGCTTCCGGTAACATTCCATCTTCCGTCGGCAATATACTTTTTAAGCTCTTCAAACTTTTCGGGATAATACTCTTCAAAAAGTTCATAGCGGTATGCACCCTCAAAGTTGAAGCGATAGTTCGGATACTTTTCAAAAAGACTGAAGTTATCATTCAGCGTTTTTGGAAGGCAGGTGTCGATGACATACTCAAAATCCCAGTTCCAAACCGTGTCAAGATGTGCCGTGGCAATTGTATAAATTCTTTTTTCTTCTGTCATAATTTTCTCCCTGCCTTATTTCTTAGATCTGTTTTTTTCATATATTTTTATCCCGCCCTTGCTGTCGTAAAGTTTTGCGGCTTCAAGACAAATATCAAGCGAAAGATTTATGCAATCTTCATTAATATTGGTCCATGTGTCCTCACGGGTGTGATAATATGTTTTAGGATTATGATTCACTCCGCAAAAGCCACAGGCACGAATGCCGTATTTTGAAAAACCTTCGGCATCAACGGCACCGGGATAAATTGATGCACGTTTCATTTCAAGTCCGTTGTTCATTCCGGCTTCAAAAAGGAGATCACCGACCGCTTCGCTGTCCTTGACCGTCCCGGTGCAGCCCTGAGTATAAATCTGCATCTGTTCGATTTCTCGCATTGTGTCAAGAGTAATTGCAACGGTTTCAGTTTGCTTAAGTTCATTTTTGTGCTTTTTTGCAAAAGCTTTTGCACCCCGAAGCCCAGCCTCCTCGCTACCGGTTATAAGGCAACACACTTCGGTATTGGCAAAGCGAAAATCGTTATCTGCCATCTCTTTAAGCACACCCATAGCAATATAGCAGGCGGAAAGGTTATCGTTTGCACCGTCAACAACAACGTGCCAATTGATAAAGAAATACATACAAAAAATGAACGGAGCGAAGCAAAGCATCACGATTCCGAGCGGTTTCCAAAGTCCGCTGACAATTTCCGGAACAAAGCCGAGCCTGAAAGTTGAGATTAACCTTGCAAGGGTAACAACAAAAATGAAGAACATTCCGACGATTGAAAAGCCCATAATCGGAGCGAGCGTTTTCATCTGGCCGTGGAGAGAAAACGTCCATTCATTCGCCGCATCGGCATGACCGGAAAAAATGATCCTCCTTTTGACTTCACCTGTGGGTTTTCTTTTTGCAAAAACATTCCTTGAAACCCTTTTCGGAAAGAGGAAGTCAACAAATTCGGCGTAAAAGAGAAATTCAAACAAAAACATAAGTATGCTCAAAAGCATGAGTACCGGCGGAATGATTGCCATAATCAATTCGCCTTTTGAACTGCCGGGGTAGATATACGACGGGAACAGCCAATATATCGCAATTGAAAGGAAGCAAAACGTGACAGCAATAATTATAAAGCCCATGAATGCGTGCGGGTGAAGTTTAAAATCTTCCATTATGACTTCATCGGCATAATTTTCAAGTTCGCTTTTGAAGTATTCCTGTGCGTCACGTTCGCTTTTTGAACCCGGCGAACGCTTTTTGAAGTTTTCGCATATGTAGCGGATTCCGTCTTTCATGTACTGTTTTGTTTCATTTCCGGATCTGAAACTGAACATATGAATCTCTCCTCTTAAAAAATTACAGAGCCATACTAATTTTAATAGTCAGTTTATCACAACGAACTTAAAAATACAATAAAAGGTAATTAAATTTTGTAAGTTTTCAACCAAAAATCGCCATTTACAAATCTGCCTGTCATACAAAAGGTATATAGCTAAACGCAACCGCAAACAAAAGTGCCGGAAGCATATTTGCAACCCTTAGCTTTTTGTCAAACATCAAATTTACACCTACGCAAAAAATAAGCATTGAACCGATAAAACTGATATTTGTTATTGCAAGGTCGGTCAAAAGCGGCTCAACGAGCTTTGCGATAAGCGTTATCAGTCCCTGGATAAAAGCGAGCGGTAAAACCGAAAACAGCGTTCCTTTTCCCATTGCGGAAGCCATAACCATAACAATCACAAGGTCAAGCACCGCCTTTGTGAAAAGCGTTGAGTAATCGTGGCTGAGTGCATCCTGTATAGGTCCGATGACCGCCATTGCACCGACGCAGATTGTGAGCGAAGCACTGACGAAGCCGGAAATAAAGCTGTTGTCATTTTCACTTTTTGTTTTGACTTTTAGCCATGCGGCAAAACGCTCCGTGAGATGCTGAATGTTAATAAGTTCACCGAAAAATGAGCCGAGGGCAAACGCAACAACCATTAGCACAATTTGCGTTGTTCCGTTTTCAAGCTTATTAAGTTCAATAATTCTGCCGATACCGCCGGCGGCACCGACGAAAATCACCGCAAGCCCCATGCTTTGCATGATAAGTTCGCAAAAACGCTCCTTAAGTGCTTTTTTAAAAACCATTCCAATCACCGCACCGACAACAACCGCCGCACAGTTAACAATCGTTCCGAGTCCTGTCATTTTTTATTCACCCTATTACACATAAAATCAGCCGAGCAAAAATTCTGCCCGGCTGAAAAATTGGACTATATTATTCAATAACGAGCTTATTGAAAACTTTTTTACCCTTTTTGAGGATAACGTGACCTTTTTCAAAAGCAGAAGCAGGTATAACAGCCGCAAAATCGGTAACTTTTTCATCATCAAGCGAAACGCCGCCCTGTTCAATAAGCCGTCTGCCCTCTCCTCTTGATTTGATGATGCCGGCTTTGAGCATTGCGTCGATTACGGGGATTGACGAATCGGTAAAGTCTGCTTCCGTAAGAACGGTTTTCGGCATATGGTCAAGATCTCCGCCTGCGCCGAAAAGAGCCTTTGCAGCAGTCTGAGCCTTGAGTGCTTCCTCTTCGCCGTGAACAAGTTTTGTAAGCTCAAATGCAAGAATTTCCTTTGCAGTATTGAGCTGACTGCCCTCCCAATCGTTCATCTTATCGATTTCTTCGAGCGGAAGGAACGTGAGCATACGGATACACTTGAGAACGTCTGCGTCCGCAACATTTCTCCAGTACTGATAAAACTCATACGGGCTTGTCTTTTCCGGGTCAAGCCAAACAGCACCCTTTTGGGTTTTGCCCATCTTTTTGCCCTCGGAATTGAGGAGAAGTGTTATTGTCATTGCGTATGCGTCTTTTCCGAGCTTCTTTCTGATAAGTTCGGTACCGCCGAGCATATTGCTCCACTGGTCGTCACCGCCGAACTGCATATTGCAGCCGTAATCGGTGTAAAGACGATAGAAGTCATAGCTTTGCATAATCATGTAGTTGAACTCAAGGAACGAAAGTCCCTTTTCCATTCTCTGCTTGTAGCACTCTGCTCTGAGCATATTATTGACTGAGAAACAAGCACCGACTTCACGAAGAACATCGATATAGTTGAGCTTCAAAAGCCAGTCGGCATTGTTAACCATAAGTGCCTTTCCATCCGAAAAGTCAATAAAACGGCTCATCTGCTTTTTGAAACAGTCGCAGTTGTGCTGAATGGTTTCGGTAGTCATCATGGTACGCATATCGGATCTTCCCGACGGGTCACCGATCATGCCTGTTCCGCCACCAATAAGAGCGATGGGTTTGTTGCCCGCCATTTGAAGACGCTTCATAAGGCAAAGAGCCATGAAGTGACCAACATGGAGCGAATCCGCAGTCGGGTCAAATCCGATGTAAAAAACAGCTTTTCCGTTGTTGATAAGATCTCTGATTTCTTTTTCGTCCGTCACCTGAGCGATAAGGCCGCGGGCAACAAGTTCGTCATATATCTGCATTGTTTTTCCTCCGTTATGTTTTAAAGTGTTAAACTGCTGTTACATAATACATATATTCTAACGTAATGTCAAGAAGTAAGCGAAAAATCAATAAGATCCTGCGCAGATTTCAGCGTTGCGGGCGTAATAACGTCGCCGCCGATTATTCGGGCAAGTTCATATGTCCTTTCCCTTTCTTCAAGCTTTTTGACTTTTGTTACGGTTTCTTCTTCACTTGACTGCTTTTCAATCAAAAGATGATTATCGGCAAATGCGGCAATCTGAGCAAGGTGGGTCACACAGATAACCTGCTTCCCCTTTGATACTTCACGAAGCTTTGCGGCAATTTTATGCGCCGCTCGTCCGCTGACACCGGTGTCAATTTCGTCAAAAATCATCGTGCCTTCGTCGGTGCTATCGGTAAGCACACAGCGGATTGCAAGCATAACCCTTGAAAGTTCGCCGCCGGAAGCAATTTTTGAAAGCGGCTTTTCCTCCTGTCCGGCATTTGCACTGAACAAAAACTCAACCTCATCAACGCCGTTTTCATAAGCTTCTCTGTCTTTAAAGCCGACTGAGAAATGTGCATGCGGCATATCGAGAAAAGCAAGTTCGTTCGACACCTGCGCTTCAAAACGCAGTGCTGCCGCTTTTCTGTTGTCGGAAATAAGGCAGCCCAAATCAAAAACATCTTTTTCAAGTGCGGCAAGTTTTTCTTCAAGAACTTCTCTTTTTTCATCGGCAAAAGCAATTGAATCATATTCGCTTTTTGCTTTTTCAAGGAAGGAGAGCATTTCTTCTTCCGTATTGCCGTACTTTTTTGAAAGGCGGTACAAAACATCAAGACGTTCTTCAATGCTGTCGATATTTTCGTCGCCATCACCAAGCTTTTCAATCTCTGCCGATACGTCGGAAAGACATTCGTCAAGCTCGTATTTAAAGTCCGTAACCGAATTGACATATGGCGAAAACTCGCTGTGATAATCGCTCAGCTGAGCAAGAAACGAACTCAGCGCATATAAATTATCTGCAAGACCCGCCGTGTTTTCGTCGCCGGCAAGAAGAGAGTAGCATGAATATAGGTTTTGCATAATCTTTTCACGGTTTTGAACACGCAGTTTTTCTTCTTTTAAGCGGTCGATTTCGCCAACGGTTATGTTTGCGTTTTCAAGTTCATTTATCTGATATTCAAGAAAATCAAGGCGATTTTGCTTATCGCTTTCATCGGTCTCAAGCGTTGCAAGTTCTCTTTTGAGCCGAAGCATTTTATGGTAAAGGCCACGGTATTCATCCAAAAGACCTTTGCAGTTTGCAAGAGCGTCAATATAATCGATATGGCTTTCGCTTTGAAGCAGCTTTTGGCTGTCGTGCTGACCGCAGATTGTGATAAGTTCTCTGCCGAGACGTTTGAGCATTGTTGCCGTGAGCGGCTGACCGTTGACTTTACAGGAGCTTCTGCCGTCGGCGGTCACAATGCGGCTTATCAAAAGCGTTCCGTCTTCTTCCTGTTCAATATCGAGTTCGGCGAGAACATCTTTGACATTTTGAGAAATATTTTCAAAAAGCGCAGTAACTTTTGCACCTTTTTCTCCGCTGCGAACAAGTTCTTTTGATGTTCGTTCGCCAAGGATGGCATTGATTGAATCAATCACAATTGACTTTCCTGCACCGGTTTCGCCGGTAAGAATATTAAGTCCTTCTTCAAAGAAAATGTCTGCCTTTTTGATAACGGCAACATTTTCAATTTTTAAATCAGTAAGCATAATGGTGTGGGCTGAAAATGTCCGTCAGCAGTCCTTTCAATAGATTTAAGTCGAACTCAGGCAATATAGCCTTTAATTTTTTCGCAAAATTCTTCGGCCGCTTTTTCGTCACGGCATAAAACAAAGAATGTGTTTTCGCCACCGAGCGTTCCGACAACGTTCTTTTCAAGGAGATTATCAACCGCTTCGCAGGCGGCTCCTGCCATTCCGGAAATACACTTGACAACAACCATGTTTCCGGCATAATCCGCTCCTGTTACGGAATGAACAAGGATTGAAAGAAATTTTTGCGACATATCTTCGCTTTCATTTCTTGCGGCAGAGTACTTATATCTACCGTTTTCAACCGGAGATTTTATAAGTTTAAGCGACTTGATATCCCGTGAAACCGTTGCCTGAGTAACATTATATCCAAGTTCATGAAGGCGGTTCATGAGTTCTTCCTGCGTTCCGAGTTCTTCTTTTTCAACAAGGGCAAGGATTGCTTCATGTCTGTTTCTTTTCATCGTAAATCTCCTTTAAACACGGCGTTCAATCAGCTTTGACGAAAGAATGTCTGTAAAGCTGTCTGCCTTTATTCTTATAATTTTTGAATTTCTGTGAGCACGTCTGACAAGTATTCTGCTTTCTGGAGTGATTTTGATTGCGCTTTCCCCGTCGCAGCTGAGAAGCGGAAGGCAAAGTTCACAATTTGAAACCGAAAGTTCGATTTTTGTTTCCGGTCTGAAAATTATTGAGCGGGAAAAAAGCGAATGAGTGCAAATCGGCGTTGTTATAATGCTCTCAATCGAAGGATCAACAACGGGGCCTCCGGCCGAAAGCGAATATGCCGTTGAGCCCGTCGGCGTTGCAACAATCAAACCGTCGGCGTGATAGGTATACGACTGCTTTTTATCGCAGACAAGATTGATATCGCACATCCGCATTGAAACACCTCGTGCTATCACAACATCGTTAAGGCAGTAATTTTTGCCTGTCAATTCATCGTTGACATAATGTTCGGCGCAAAGCATCATCCGTTTTTCAATTTCGTATTTTCTTTCGGTTAAATTTGAAAGTAAATGAAGCTCCTGCTTTTCGAGTCCGGCAAGGAAGCCGAGATTTCCGGCGTTAATTCCGAGTATTTCCTTGTCATATTTTGCGGCATCGTGAGCTGCATGAATAAACGTTCCATCGCCGCCGATTGCAATCAAAACGTCACATTCGGACACGGCAGTATCGTTATCGGTAAAATTGACATCTAATTTTTCAAAATATTCTTTTTGCTCAAATGGCATATAAATTTCGCCGCCGAGACGCTTCAGTTCCTCAATAACATTGCAAGTAACTTCAAAAGCGTGAGTTCTTGTAAGATTCACATGGAAAGCAAATTTCATTTTGTACCTCCCAATTGATTGTGAGAATTTTCAACAATTTCGGTTACCGGCAACGCAACAAAGTCGTCGCTTTTTTCATCTTTTTGAATATAAATAAGGTATTCGATGTTGCCCTGAGGACCTTTTATCGGTGAAAAATCAAGATTAAGAACAGAAAAGCCGTTTTCAAGAACAAAGTTTTTGATTTCCTCAACAACTTCGATATGGGTTGAAAGTTCACGAACAACGCCCTTTTTGCCAACCTTCTCCCTGCCGGCTTCAAACTGCGGCTTAATAAGGCAGACAGCTTTTCCGCCGTCTTTCAAAAGTTCTTTCATAACGGGAATAATAAGTTTCAGCGAAATAAACGAAACGTCAACGCTTGCAAAGTCGATTTCTTCGGGTATTTCTTCCTTTGTGACATGGCGAAAATTTGTGCGTTCAAGGTTCACTACCCTTTCGTCCGTGCGAAGCTTCCACGCAAGCTGACCGTAGCCGACGTCGATTGAATAAACTTTGACCGCACCGTTTTGAAGCATACAGTCGGTAAAGCCGCCGGTTGAAGCACCGATATCCATGCAAACCGTGCCGGTGAGCAAAAGTCCGAATTCTTTTACGGCTTTTTCAAGTTTGTATCCGCCTCGGCTGACATACGGCATTTTTTCGCCCCGAACCTCAATGCTGTCGTCCGGCTTTATGCTTTCGCCGCTTTTTGTAACTTTGTTGCCGTTGACATACACCTGTCCGGCCATGATGAGTGCTTTAGCTTTTTCACGGCTTTCGGCAAAGCCTTTTTCAAAAAGAGCCACGTCAAGTCTTGCTTTTTCTGCCACTTATTTATCCTCACTTATTGTTTTAACTATTCCTTTTTTGTCAAGAAGATATTGTTCCAAAAGTTCATCAACCGTCGCCTGACTGACAAAATTATCCGGAACAGCCGTAAGTTTATACTTTCCTTTAAAGCCTTCCTCCAAAAGCCTCAAACCGACTCTTTCGCCAATTCCTCCGCTTCTGATTCCCTCTTCAAAGAAATATACTTTTTTCCTGTTTTTGATAAGATTTATCACTTCTTCGGGAAGAGGTTTTATACGGTTGATTGAAATCAAAAACGCTGAAATGCCTCTTTTTGAAAGCTCGTCAACAGCTTTGATTGCCTGACTCGTTACTCTTCCGTATGTAACAATGCAAGTATCGGCGTTTTCTTCTCCGTAGGTTGAATATTCAACGCAGCTGTATTTTAAAACGGAGATGTTTTCATCCTGCTTTCCTCTCGGATACCGCACGGCAACCGAGAACTTATCGGCATTGACCGCATTGTTGATATCAACCTCAAGCGAACGATAGCAGCAGGGCGAATAGATAATGATATCAGGTATTGTTGAAAGAAACGCAACGTCCATAAGACCGTTATGCGTTTCGCCGTCCTCGCCGACAAAACCGGCACGATCAATCGCAAAAATGATTTTAAGCTTTTGAAGCGAAACATCATGAACCAACTGATCGTAGCAACGCTGAAAAAAGGTTGAATAAACAGCAAAGACCGGAAGCATTCCCTTTTTTGCAAGTCCGCTTGCAAAAGTCACCGCATGTTCTTCGGCAATTCCTACATCAAAAAACCGGTCCGGAAACTTTTTTCTGAACGATTCAAGTCCTGTTCCGAGTCCCATTGCAGCAGTGATTGCACAGATTTTTCCGTTGTCCGGCGCATACTTACAAAGGTATTCGCCCAATTTATCGGAAAAGAAATCGCAAGAAGACATAGTTTTTCCCGTTTTCAACTCAAAAGGACCAACGCCGTGAAAGCGGCTCGGGTCTTCTTCGGCAAACTTATAGCCCTTTCCTTTGACGGTGTTGACATGAAGCAAAACGGGGGCATTGACTTTTTTTGCCGCTTCAAGTGCATCAACAAGAACCGTTATGTCGTGCCCGTCAATCGGACCCATGTATCTGTAACCGAGATCTTCAAAAAATGTGCTTTGTGAGTAAAGCTTATTTTTGATATCGGTTTTTAAATCATAAAGTTTTTGTGTGATTTTTTTGCCGACATTCGGAATTTTGTTCAAAGTACGCTCGGTTGAAGCTTTAAAATTATAATATCCCGGCTTAGACCGAATAACGGCAAGATACTTTGCAAAAGCACCGACGTTCTCGGAAATCGACATTTTGTTGTCGTTAAGAATGATGATGTGCTTCGTCTTGCTCCTTCCGCCGTTGTTGAGTGCTTCATAAACCATTCCGCCGGTAAAAGAACCGTCGCCTATCACGGTTGCGGTATAGTTATCGTTTTTAAGAAGTTTGTTTGCCGTTGCAACGCCGAGTCCGGCGGAAACGGCGGTTGAGCTGTGGCCGGAATAAAATGTATCGTGTTCGCTTTCGTTTGGACGGCAAAAGCCGGAAATTCCGCCTTTTTTTCTCAATGTATCAAACGATTTATAGCGTCCGGTTATAAGCTTATGAGCATAGCATTGGTGACCGACATCAAAAACGATGCTGTCCTTCGGTGAATCAAAAACCTTGTGCAACGCAACGGTAAGCTCAACGGCACCAAGATTTGAGGAAAGGTGTCCGCCGTTTTTTGAAACCGTTTCAAGCATTTTATGCCTGATTTCAAAGCACAGTTCAGCAAGTTCTTCGTCATTCATTTTTTTGATATCCGACGGAGAATTCACGGCGGAAAGAAGTTTATATTCCATTTGTCTGCTCAATTCCTTCTTGACAAAAGCTGTTTTGAAAGTTCGGTCATGTATTCGGCTTCCTCACCGAAAACGGAGAGATTTGCGAGTGCTTCATCGGTAAGCTTCTTTGCGTAAATCTGAGACATTTCAAGACCGAGAAGCGAAACATAGGTTGATTTTTCGCTGACGGCATCGCTACCTATCGGCTTTCCGAGCGATTCCGCACTGCCGACAACATCGAGAATATCATCAACAACCTGAAAAGCGTGGCCGAGTTTAAGCGCAAAGTTGCCTGCGGCTTCAATTTGTTCTTCGCTTCCGCCTGCGGCGATAACGCCCATGACAGCAGAAGCCTTGATGAGTGCGCCCGTTTTAAGGCTATCCATTTTTTCAAGGGTATCGCTGTTTATTTCTTTTCCTTCGCTTTCAAGGTCAATGACCTGTCCGCCGATCATGCCGAGATTTCCGGCACCTTCAGCAAGAACAGAAAGTGCTTTAATTGCCTTTTGAGGGTCCTTTTTTGCAAAATTTGAGGAAAGCACACTTCCAAAAGCATGGGTCAAAAGTCCGTCGCCGGCAAGGAGTGCAAAATGCTCTTTAAATTTAATATGGCAGGAAGGTTGTCCCCTTCTCATATCGTCGTTATCCATGCAAGGAAGGTCATCATGAATCAAAGAATAAGTATGAATCATTTCAACTGCGCAAGCAAGCTCAATCGCATCTTCAATGTTTCCGCCGCACATTCTGCAAAATTCAAGAACAAGAATAGGTCTTATTCTTTTTCCGCCGTTTCTGACGCTGTATTTCATTGCTTCGGCAACAACATTATCGCCGCACTCAAGAAGAACCTCTTCAAGAGCTTTATTAATAATCGAAATATATTCGTCTGTTGTATATTTTTTATTCATTTTCTTCACCGCCTGCAATCTGAGAAAGTTCAATCACTTTCTGCTTTGCGTTTTCAAGGGACTTATTGCAAAAAGCAACAAGGTGAACACCCTCTTCATAAAGTTTCATTGACATTTCAAGGTCGGTTTCTCCGCTTTCAAGTGTTTCGGTAATCTCTTTAAGACGCAAAAGCGCAGTGTCAAAATTATATGTATCCATCATATATTATTCCTTTCCGTTCAACTGTTCATTCGGCAAAACGTCGTTTACCGTACATTTAAGCTCTCCGTCAAAAAGCCGAACGCTGATTTTCTCTCCGGTGGTTACGAAAGAAACGCTTTTTAAGGTTTCAAGATTTTCATTCAATGCAACGGCAAAGCCACGCCTCAGCGTTTTCAAAGGGCTTACACTTTCAAGGCGTGACGCAAACGAAACAACATCGTTTGAAAAACGCACAAAACGCTGTGCGGTCGCATTATTCATTCGCGCACCGAGCATTTCGGTAATTTCCGTATACTGTTCAATTCGTTTTTGCGGACTGAGAAGCGAAAAGTTCTTTTCTCTTTCGGCAAGAAATGCTTTCTTCCTTTCAAGCTCAGACAGCAAAACGTTCATCATTCGGTCAAGCATACCGTCAAGCGTATAAAGTACCTCACGATAATCCGGAACAGCAATTTCTGCCGCCGCAGAAGGAGTGGGCGCACGCCTGTCGCTGACAAAATCCGCAATTGTAAAATCGGTCTCATGTCCGACTGCGGAAATAATCGGTATTTTTGAATCGTATATCGCATGGGCAACAATTTCTT
This sequence comes from uncultured Eubacteriales bacterium, assembly GCA_934552855.1. Lineage (GTDB taxonomy): Bacteria > Bacillota > Clostridia > Oscillospirales > Acutalibacteraceae > UBA6857. The sequence goes on from CAKTEU010000005.1 coordinate 69,253, forward strand.
CGTTGAATGCCCAAAGGTCTTCAATTGAGCCTCCGCCCCGACCGACAATAAGAACGTCGCACGCTTTAAGAAGATTAAACTTTTCAATCGCAGCAACAATTTGCGGTGCGGCATTGTTGCCTTGAACGGCAACAGGTTCAAAAACAACCTCGGCAAGAGGATATCGCCTTTCAAGAACAGTCAAAATATCATGAACCGCCGCTCCGGTTGGAGAAGTTATGACACCTATTCTGTTCGGAAACTGAGGAAGCGGCCTTTTATGCTCGTCCGAAAACAGACCCTGTTCATAAAGCTTTTTCTTAAGCTGCTCAAAGGCAAAGTTCAGTGCCCCCTGTCCGTCGGGTATCATATCTTCGCAATAGAGCTGATAAACTCCGTCACGTTCAAAAACAGAAATGTTTCCTCGAATAATGACCCTCATTCCATTTTCAACTTCAAAGCGAACCCTTTCTGCGGCCGAACGGAACATCACGGCTTTTATCGCCGCATTCGAGTCCTTGAGCGTAAAATAAAAGTGACCGGTTCTGTAATGATTGGTGAAATTTGAAATTTCACCGCTAACATATATATTTTTAAGATTAAAATCAGAATCGACAATTGATTTTATATAGGTATTAATTTGTGAAACGGTTAAAACAGTTGACATTAAAAACTTCTCTCCGTTTTTCTTTTTCCTTTAAGATAACCGATTATTGCAACACCGGCGGCGTTATCGCACGAAAACTCGGGTTTTGCAAAAATCGCATTGTATTTTTCTTTAAATCTTTTGCTGATTATTGAATTTGACATAACTCCGCCGGAGTAAACAAGTGGCAGTTCGCCGTATTCTTGAATAATGCACTTTGTCATTTCTTCAAGTGCAGCCGACACGGATTCAATGCAAAACAGTGCAATATTTTCTTTGCTTTCTCCACTTTCAAGAAGCTTTTTTGCTTTGTTTTCAATTCCCGAAAGCGAACAGTCAAGACCTTTCATAGAAGGCTTTATTTTAAAGCTTTTATCCGCATGAACGGCAAGTTTTTCAAGCTCTTTTCCGCACGGAAAAGAAAGACCGAGCATAAGCCCTACACGGTCAACAGCCTGTCCGGCTTTAAGGTCAAGCGAAGAGGCAATTTTTTGAACCGAAATGATTTCATCTTCATCGGGTGTGACGAGCAAGGCTTCGGTCGTTCCGCCGGAAAGATGAAACGCAATGAAACTTTTTTTCAAAAGTTCAAGCCTTCCTGCACTGAAAAGAGCCGCAACAATATGACCGTGCTGATGAGCAGTTTCAAAAAACGGCGCATTCGCCGAAAGAGCTGCACAGCACGCAGCGGTTCTTCCGACGAGAAAGCACGGCATATAAGAATCTTCACGAAGACATGGTTTTACGGAAGCGCAAACTCCGTCAACGGAAATATGCGAGGCTTCCATAAGCTTTTGAAAAACCGGTTTCAACTGCACGGTATGGTGAAAAACAGCGTCGCTTTGGCGAAGTCCTTTTTCTCCGGATTTGACCGGCAAAAGGAGTTTTTCCTGAATTACCGCTCCATTTTCCGGAAAGAATGCGGCAACAGAAGTTGTGTAATTACTTGTGTCAAAACCGAGATACGCCATTACTTTTTCTTTGCAATTGCACCGAGAACGCCGTTAATATACGACGCATCTTCGGGCGAAGCGTATTTTTTTGCAATTTCGACCGCTTCATTTATCGCAACACCGACGGGTACGTTTTCTTCGCTGAAAAGAAGTTCAAAAACCGCAACACGCATTATTGCGGCGGCAACACGTGAAATTCTTTTTTTTGACCAACCGACAAGATTTTTTTCAATCGTTTCATCAATTGCATCAAGGTTTTCAAAAACGCCCTTCGTTGTTCTGATGACATAATTATTTACTTCAAAAAACTCCGATTCTTCGGCACTCTCAATTATACTGCCGATTGAAGTTTCATCAAGAAAGCTTTTTTCAAATGTAATTATAAACGCAACTTCTCTCGCCTCGTGTCGTGTCATATCATTTTTCCTTCCGTTCTTTTTGCATAAGTTCATTCAAAAAAGTGCAAAAAGATACATTTTCTTATTATCAGAGGTTATATTATACCACAAATTTTAAAACTGGCAACTACTTTGCTTCAATTATTGTCAAATTTTCCGGCGAAACATCGGTATTATTTTCGATAATTTCAGTAATTTGTAAAATAACGCTGTCATTTGACTTTCCGTTTTCGATTATAACCTGTGCTTTTTCCTTGTTAAGAACAACAACACAGTCACCACCGATTTTTGCTTTTATCAGTTCTTCACAGTCAGTCTGGGCTTTCAATGTATTTTTAAATTCTTCGAGCAATGTGTTGATTTTTGTTTTTTCCGCGTCGCCGAGGTTTTCGCTTTCCAGCGTTTTTTCAATTTCTTCTTCAATTTCTTCTTTGATATTTTTTTGTTCAAGACGGGCAGACGCAAAGTATTCCGCATTGGATTGTGCCGATTCACTCAGCTTTGATTCTTCGGAAGCACTGCTTGCGCCAACGAGAAGTGAATCGCCAAGATTTTCTGTTTTTTTATTGTCCTGAGAAGTAACCGAAGTTTTTGCTTCGGCCCCTTCGGATTTCGGCTTTGAATAATACCAATTGACTGTTACTGCAGCGGCAAGTGCTATTACAAGCGTTGCCGCAAGTATCTGCTTTTTTTTGACAAACATACTCATACGTTCTCCTCCTTATCCGGCTTTGCGGACTACACTTATATTTTTTGAATTTATATCAAACAAAGCGGAAACGGTTTCAATAATCCGCTGTTTAATAACGCTGTCTCCTGCACCGTCGCAAACAATTGCAACGCCGTTCACAGCAGGATATACTGCCTTTGTCAAAAGACCGTTTTCGTCTCCGTCGTTTTCAACAATAATATATTTGTTCTTTGTTTTTTTTGAATCACCGCTTTCTCCGTTTTCAACGTCTTCATCGGTGTCTTTTGCAAAAACAGATTCTTTTGACGAGGAAAAAACTATCATAACCTCCGCTGTTCCCGCTCCGTCAATGCTTTCAACTATTTTTTTCAGTTTTCTTTCAACCGTTTCTTCATACGAAACCGCTTCAGACGTTTTTGATTCAAGCAACTGTTGTTTTTGAGTCGGTTTTATTTCCGAAAGAAAAATCAATGCCATTCCGATTACACCGACGGCAACAATTATCAAAAGCTTTTTATCACTTTTGAATTTTTGAATAAGCTTTTCTTTAAGTTTTTCTTTCATTTTTTTCACCCTTTGAAACCTCGATTTCGGTGCCGGGACAAATGCTTTCAATTTTGCTTTTGACGTTTTTTTCATCATAAGCATTGTTCAAAATCACATTGATTTTCACGGCATTCAGTTCTTCATTGCATTCAACATCAACTTTCAAGGCGGTATATCCAATGACTTCAAGTGCATTTTTTATTGCGGTTTCGTATCCGTCTTTGGCAACGTTCATTGCGGCAGCATTGCTTTTTTCATCAAATTCGGCTTCGTTTTCCGAAAAGCTGAAAATGTCATCCGAAAAATCAAAATCGATCTTTTCTTTCGATGCGAGCGGAGATATCACCGCACAGATAAAAACAATTCCGACAAGAGTCAAAAATGCTTTTTTCATCTTTCCCGAAGGGAGAAACGCTGTAAAAACCGCTCCGGCAATCGACGTTGCCGCAATTAAAGCCGTCCACATTTTTATTGCATCCATCACGTTCCTCCTCTTACGTTAAGCATAAGACCGGTTGAAATAATCATGATAAACATTTCATACACCAGCACAAGCGTTAAGATTTTTACTGCAAGCGAAAAACCTTTGAAAAGCAACGATACTTTGTTTTGCCCAAGTATTTCAGCAAAAAAAGAGAGCAAGGACAAGGAGGCAAAATATATGAGCAATTCGCACACAGCAGGAAAACAGCTTACAAAAACGGCGCATATTCCAACAACCGCAACAGAACCTTTTATTAAATTTATACTTGAAGCAAACGCAGAATATGCATCGCTCATTGCACTTCCGACAACGGGAATCAGGCTGCTGACCAAAAATCGGATTCCTCTTGTTGAAGCACTGTCGGCCGCAAAGGACAAAATGTTTTTGAACGAAAGAAAGCCCGTAAAAAATGCCGCTGCAACACCGAGACCGATGTTTGAAATTTTTCCGGCAGATGAGAGGAAGCGGCCGCAATTGATGACCTTGCTCATTGAAAAAGCAATTGTAAAACACAAAATTACACCCACAAAGGGAACAAGCAGCTTTGAAGCAAAAGCCGAAACTCCTTCGGCAAGCAGAAGCGTCAAAGAATTATATGTAGCCGCACTTACCGGATTACCCGAAACAGCAATTATTCCGGCATAAACAGGAACATATGAAATCATAAGCTTGTTTATTGCTCCGGCGGCGGTTACGGATATGTTAAGCACGCCGTACGTCTTTTTTGCGGTTAAAAGAGAAAACACGCAAACCGACAGAACCGAAAACACACTGTCTTTTTCTTCTTTGCCTTCAATCATTTCGGCAATAGCAGAAATCATCAAAAGAAGCAAAAATTCAAATAACAGTTTTATTGCCGCACTTGCCTTTTCTTTAAGGTTATTTGAAAAGTAATTCGATATACTTTCAAAAGAAAAATCAAATGCCGAATTTTCAAGTTCATTCACGCCGAAAACTTCAAGCGCATCCTTAATTTCTTCGTCAAACGAAGAAAAAAGTTCGTCTTCAACAAGATTTTTATACTCTTCTGCCTCATTTTCCCCAAACGAAATGAATGAGAAAAGCGGTAAAAGAATCATAACGATAAAAACAGCTTTTAGGATTTTTTTCATTATTTAACATACATCAATGCCGTTTCAACAACGGATTCAATAAGCGGAATACCGAACATTATGATTATCACCCTTCCGGAGATTTCAACAACATCTGCAAGCGCACGATTTCCGCTTTCACGGCAAAGCGAAGCGCATAATGTACACAAAACGCTAACAAGCGCACCTTTCAGCATGACAGAAATATATGACACGTCAACAAGACCGTCAAAAGTATTTTCAAAAAGTCCGCTAATCTTTTTTGAAGCAAAACTCACCACAAGCGACACAGCAAGAACAACAAAGCACAATTGAAGCGGAAGGACATACTCAGGCTTACTCTCTTTTAAAACTGCGGAAAAGACAGCGGAAGCAACGGCAAGAACTGCAATTTTAATTATCAGACTCAAAACTCAATCAACTCTTTCACGTTTTCAAAAAGGCCGCTTATTTCCGGAATAAGCATAAGTAAAACGATTATTATCCCCATGAGAGTTGTCAGCGTTGCATACTCGCTTTTTTCGGCTCTGGCAAGTATCTGGTTGAGTATCGACACAATTATTCCGATAGCCGCAATTTTAAAAATTAAATCAATCTTCATTCTTTCCCACACTCAAATCAATGTTATGAATATTATTCCTCCGATAAAAAGTCCCGAAAAAACACACAGCTTTGCATATTTTTTTCTTGCTCCCATTGCAGTGTTAAGCGACACTTCAAAACTTTTTTTGTAGAAATCAAGCATTTTTATGACTCCTTCTTTATCACAGGAAGAAAAAAGCGTTCCAAAATCCAAAAGCATTTCCTTTTCCTTTTTTAAAAGCGGCAGCGGTTTTTGCTCAACACTTTGCTTCCAAGCCTTCGGAAAATCAATTCCGGCTTTAATTTTCTCGGCGCAAAGCGGAATAAAAAAAAGAACATTAGCCGAAGATTCTTTTGCCGCTTCTTCAATCAGCACGGGAAACGAAAGCGAATAATGTGAAATTTCAAGTTCCGTTTTTTCAAAAAACAAAAGCAAAGTTTCAAGTGTTTTTTCGTGCTTAAAAAGCCATTCAGCCGATATTATTCCAATCGCCGATATCGCAGCCCAAACCAAAATGCCGCCTGTAAATTTCATCTTTAATCTCCTCGGTTTCATATATTCCGAATATTTTTCCTGGTTGTTTTGCCCCTTTGAGCAAAACAACGTTTTCAAAACAGCCGATATTCAAAAGTTTTTCAATTTGCTTTCGTTTTACAAGATCGTTAAAGTCTGCGGCATGAACCGATGCAACAAAAATCACTCCGCTGTTTGCGCCTTGCTCAATTGCTGCAATTTCATCATCGGTTGAAATTTCATCGCAAGCAATAATTTGCGGTGCCATTGTTCTAAGTGCTGTTTGAATTGCGGCATTTTTCGGATATCCAGACAAAATATCGCTGTTTATCCCGACATCGTTGAGCGAAACACCGTTTTTCATTGCGGCAATTTCGCCGCGCTCGTCAATCACACATACTTTTTGACTTTCGGCATTGTCAAAGTCGGAAATCCGCCTTATGAGATCACGAAGCACCGTTGTTTTTCCGCTTGAAGGCGGCCCGGCAATCAGCAAACCCGACACTCCGTTTTGAAAAAGACGACCGAATATTTCATCACAGCTGCCTTTGATTTCACGGGCTATTCTTATATTCAAAGACGAAATGTCTCTGACGCTTGTAAGAGTGCCCGATTCGGAGCAGACCGCCGTTCCGCAAATGCCGACTCTGTGACCGCCGCTAAGAGTTATAAAACCGTTGACAATATTATTTTGATACGAATGAACGGAAAAATCGCAAAGCCGTCTGAACGAATCTTCAAGTTCTTCTTTTGAGCAAATCAAAGCGTTGGCTGTTTGCACGGTCAGTTTGCCGTTTTTTGTTATCATGAAGCTTTTTCCGCTCAAAGAAACAATAACGTACTTTTCAGCTCGAAGCGTAACTTCGGATGCGTTTTCTTTAATATTGCTTCCGGCGTTTTGCAAAGCTGTTTTAATTCTTTCGGCTACGAATGATATTGCCGAGTCAAAGCGTTCCATTTTTCACGCTCCTTGTCTTCTAAAGATTGGTAAATAGTATGTGTACAAGTCCACTCTTAGAACGGACAAGACCGAATTTTTATAAACTTCTTGAACTATTCAAAAAAATATAGTAATATATAGAGGTAAAACACTCGGAAAGAAGGCTAACAATGAGTAAGAAAAAAAGCAGGTTCTTTTTTGACAACCGTTATATTCTGATCTCCTTCGGCGCAACTGCCGGCTTGATGCTCATAGTCTATATTTGCACTCAGGTTTTCCCGTTTGGAGATAATACGGTTCTTCGAATGGATCTTTATCACCAATACGGTCCGCTTTTCAGCGAATTATATGACAAAATTTTCAGCGGTTCGTCTCTCAATTATTCCTGGACAAGCGGTCTCGGAAGCTGCTTCCTCGGAAATTATTTTAACTATCTTTCAAGCCCCGTCGGAGCAGTTGTTGTTTTCTTCGGACATTCCCATGTTCCGGAAGCGATTGCGACAATGGTACTTATCAAAGCTGCGCTTTCTTCGGCAACATTCACCTATTATTTAAAGAAATCGCTTCACAGTCAGTCACCGGTTTCGGTTGCGTTCGGAATCTTATATTCTTTCTGCGCCTATATGCTTGCATATTACTGGAACGTCATGTGGCTTGACGCAATGGTTCTTCTTCCGCTCATTTTGCTCGGAATTGAAAGAATCCTTGACCACGGAAAGATTGGGCTTTATACGGTATCTCTTGCGCTTTCTCTTTTTTCAAATTATTATATGTCCTATATGCTTTGCATTTTCTCGGTCATATACTTCTTCTATTACTGCATTATCAACCCGACCGGAAGCAAGGTAATCAGTGAAGAATACAGAAAAGCTCACCCCAAAAAGAAAAAGCTCAGAAACAGCAGGTTTTTCCACGGCGGCGTTCTTTTTGCCGCCGGTTCAATCCTTGCGGCCGGACTCATGGCTTTCACCCTCATTCCGACTTATAAAGTTCTTCAAAGCTGTTCTGCAACCTCCGGATCATTCCCTGAGGAGATTAAGACATATTTTACATTCTTTGACTTTTTTGCAAATCACTTCGGAAATCTTTCAACAACAATCCGAAGCAGCGGTGACGACGTTGTTCCCAACGTATACTGCGGTGTGCTCACAGTGATTCTTGCGGTTTTGTATTTCTTTACAAAGTCAATTTCAAAGAAAGAAAAGTTTGCAACGCTCGGGCTTCTCGGCCTTTTTTATGTTTCGTTCAACTTCAACTTCCTCAACTATGTTTGGCACGGTATGCATTTTCCGAACGACCTTCCGTACCGTTTTTCGTTTATGTATTCCTTCATCCTTCTTGTAATGGCATACAAAACCTTCCTGCGCCTCAAAGAATTTTCTTCAAGGCAGATTGGTCTTGCCGGTGCGGCACTTGTTTTCTTTGTTTTTCTTGTTGAAGAAAACAAATCAAAAAATGTCGGCGACGGAACAATATATCTTACGCTTGTTTTTGCCGTTTTCTATGTGCTTTTAATGACAGTTTTCAAAGACAAACGTTATTTTGCCGGTTCGCTTGCAATACTTCTTTGCATCTGTGTTTGCAGTGAGGTTATTATTTGCGACACGGGCTCTTTCCCAAATTCAATCACAAGGTCATCTTATGAAGGTGACTATGACGATTTCAGAGAGGTCAAAGATTACATTGACAAGAACGAAAAAGATCCGTTTTACAGAATGGAACTGACCTATCTCAGAACACGAATGGACAACTGCTGGTTCGGCTATAACGGTGCTTCCGTCTTTTCTTCAATGGCATATGAACGCCTTGCAAAACTTGAGGATCACCTCGGAATGATGAGCAACCGCATCAACAGCTATACTTATAATGCGCAAACACCGGTATACAACATGATGCATTCGCTCAAATATATCGTTAACAACACAACACCGAATGTTCTTGAGAACAACAAGTTTTACAAGGATTATATGACAGGAAACAATTTCCATGCATATATCAACAATTATTATCTTCCTCTTGCCTACTGCGTAAACAGCAGCATTGAAGATTGGAACCACGAAAAGGACATCACCAATCCCGACCCGTTCCAGGTTCAAAACGACTTTTTCAAAAAAGCCACAGGCGAAAAGAGCGATGTTTTCATCAGCGTTCCGTTTGAATATATTAATTATACAAACGTTGACCCGTTCACAGAAAGCCTTGAACAAGGCGACTTCCGCTATAGCAAGAGTGAAAAAGACACCGACGCTTCGGCAACGTTCCGCTTTACAACAAGCGAATCCGGAAACTATTATGTTTACTATTGGGTTGAAGGCGCAGATTCAAAAGACGTGACAATCACCGACCAAATCGGAACAATCACCCATTCGGCAAATCAGGACAGCCTTCTTGATATCGGAACACTTGACAAGGATCAAACCGTTTCGGTCAATATTCCGTTTGAAAAGGATAGCGGCGGACTTAAGCTTTATGTTTACAGAATCGACAACAAAGTTTTTGAAAACGGATATAACAAACTTTCAAAGAATATTATGACAATCGACTCGTTTGAAGACTCCTCTTTAAGCGGAACGTTCACGGCACCGTCAAACTGCATTCTTTACACCTCAATTCCGTTTGACGAAGGTTGGACCGTTACTCTTGACGGAGAAAAAGTTTCTGAAAGCGACATTGTTAAAATCGGCGACGCACTAATCGGAGTCAAGGTAAAAAAGGGCGACCACAAAATTGCTTTCAATTTTGAGCCTACAGGTCTTAAAACGGGTATCCTTATTTCCGCAGTCTTTGCCGTAATCGCTCTTTTGGCTATCATTATTCATCTGCTCAAAAAGATGCTTTCCAAAAAACCTTCAAAGAAACCGGTATATTCGCCCGTTGACAACAGCGTTGATTACTCGATTTACTACGGTGAAGGCGTTGACGATGAAGCACCGGAAGAAAAACCGATTCCCGATGAAGCGGTTCCGGTTGAAAAAATCGAGCTTTCCTCGCTTGCCGCTCCGCAGCCGAAAAGTGACGGACCGGTTAAAGAAATCTTCTCACCGGACAACTATAAAAGAGATGTTCACAAGGAAATTTTTGCTCCGGCAGAAAAACCGACTCCGATTGAATCGGTAACCGAAAAGGAATGGAAAGAGATTTTCGGCGAAAGAAAGTAATTGATATTTGATAAAACGCTCCGCCGAATCAAACGACGGAGCGTTTTAAAATTGAGGTGACAAAATGGAACTTATTATAATACGCCACGGTGATCCGAACTATGCAATAGATTCGCTGACAAAAAAGGGAAAAAGAGAAGCCTTTCTCCTTTCCGAGCGGATTAAAAAAATCAATCCGGATTTTGTTTACTGTTCGCCGCTCGGCCGTGCAAAAAAGACCGCTAAAATCGGAACAAGGCTTATCAACAAAAAGATTACCGTCCTTCCGTGGCTTCGTGAATTTGACGGCAAAATCGGCTCCGGGCAAAGCAAAAGCATATGCTGGGACAGACTTCCGTCGGACTGGACAAAGGTTGACGAGCTTTACACGACCGACTGGATAAACGCCGAAAAGTATAAAGAAGGCAACGTCAAAAGCGAATACGAAAAAGTATGCCACGGCATTGACGAACTTTTGAAAAAACACGGTTATGAACACATGGGGCGGCTTTACAACGTGAACGAGCCGAACCACGACACAATTGTTTTGTTCTGTCATTTCGGCGTTGAATGCGTCATTTTAAGCCATATCCTTTCGGTGAGTCCCATGCCGCTTTGGCACAATTTTGCCGCACTTCCGACTTCGGTCACAACGCTTGTTACCGAGGAAAGAAAAAAAGGAACGGCGGTTTTCAGGATTCTCGGTTTCGGAGATGTCAGTCATCTTTACAAAGGAAACGAAGAACCTTCGTTTGCCTGCCGCTTTTGTGAGTGTTATGATGACAATACACGCCACTGATTTTTGTTGAATACTGACGAAAACGCACCGTTCGGCTGAAAAAAGATTGACATTAAAAGATCAAAAGAATATAATTAACTGAACGTTTAAAATACGTAAAACCAGAGAGGAGAAAATCCAATGAACTCAGAATACTCGGCACTTTTTACTCCTTGGAAAATTGGTAACGTTGAAATCAAAAACAGAATCGTTCTTTGCCCAATGGGCGGAACTTCGCTTTTTGGTTGGATGGAACCGAACCACTTTGACAAGGAATCGGCAAAATTCTTTCTTGAAAGAGCAAAAAATAATGTTGGTCTTATAATCCCCGGCATTGCACCGCTCAAGGATACCATCGGAAACCGCTGGCTTTATCAGAACAAAAAAATGTTCAAAGACCTCAAGGTTTTCATGGATGAAATCCACAAGACCGGAGCAAAGCTTTTTGTTCAGCTCACCGCAGGTTTCGGTCGTTCGTTTGCAATCACGGACCCGCTTGCAAAGCTTTATAATACGCCCCTTCGCACACTCATGAAGCCGGTTCTTGACCTTGGCTATCTTTGCGCAAGTCCGAGCGAACTTCCGTCACGCTGGGCAGAAGATGTTACCTGCCGTGCACTTTCAAAAAAAGAGATTGACGAAATGGTTGAAGCTTTTGCAAAAACCGCCGCTCTTTGCAAAGAAGCAGGCGTTGACGGCGTTGAGATTCATGCCGTTCATGAAGGCTACCTCATTGACCAGTTCACAATGAAATACACAAACAAGCGTACCGACGAATACGGCGGTTCGTTTGAAAACCGCTATCGTTTCCCTGTTGAAATTGTTAAGCGTGTTAAAGCCGTTTGCGGAAAAGATTATCCCGTTTCACTTCGCTATTCCGTTCTTTCAAAGACCAAAGACTTCTGCTACGGTGCTCTTCCGGGAGAAGAGGGCTACACCGAAGTTGGTCGTGACATGGAAGAAAGCGAAAAAGCCGCAAAGTATCTTCAGGACGCAGGATACGATATGCTCAACGCCGACAACGGTACATACGATGCTTGGTACTGGGCTCATCCGCCGGCGTATATGCCGCAAAACTGCAACCTTGACGACGTTGCACATATCCGCAAGTTCGTTGACATTCCCGTTGTTTGCGCCGGAAGAATGGAACCTGACATTGCCGCAAAAGCAATTGAGGAAGGTAAAATTGACGCAATGGGCGTTGCACGTCAGTTCCTTGCCGACCCGGCATGGATCACAAAACTCATGAGCGGAAAGCTTGAAGATATCCTTCCCTGCATCTGCTGCCACAACGGCTGCTTCAACATGGCTCACTATAAGGGTCACGCAAACGATCAGGATTTCAGCGATTCTTCACACATGGCTCGCTGCGCTCTCAACCCGCAGACAATGCAGAGCAAAAAATACAAGATTGTCAAAGCCGCAAAAGCTAAGAACATTGCGGTTATCGGCGGCGGCATCGGCGGCATGGAAGCAGCAAGAGTTCTTGCTCTTCGCGGCCACAAAGTTACAATTTATGAAAAGAGCAACAAGCTCGGCGGTATTTTCATCGCTGCAGCCGCTCCGTCATACAAAGAAAAAGACAGAGACCTCATTGAATGGTATAAACGTGAAATTTCAAAGCTTCCTATTACCGTTAAGCTCAATACCGAAGTTAAGGATGTAAATTCGCTCGGTGCAGACGAAATTATTGTTGCAACCGGTTCAAAGGCAAGAAAAATTCCCGTTAAGGGTGCAGAACTTGCAATGGACGCAACGGAATTCCTTCTTGGCGAAAAGACTGTCGGCGAAAAAGTTGTTATCGTCGGCGGCGGACTCACCGGCTGCGAAATTGCATATGACCTTTATCTCCATGGAAAGAAGCCGGTTATTGTTGAAATGAAGGATGACCTTATTGCAGTTAAGGGTGTTTGCCTTGCAAACTCAAGCTTCCTTCGTGACTTCTTCAAGACCAACAAAGTTCCCGTTCACCTTGAAACAAAGCTTGGCGAAGTTCTTCCGGATGGCATTATGGCTATCGACAAAAACGGCAAGAGCTTCAAGATTGAAGCTGACAGCGTAATCCTTTCTGTCGGCTATATTCCGACTCCGCTTGCAGTTGAAGGAAAGAACGTTCATGTCATCGGCGACGCTGATAAAATCGGCAATCTTCGCACGGTTATCTGGGGTGCTTGGGACGTTGCAATGAAGCTTTGATTTTTCAATGGAAACTTTTAATGAAAAAGCTTTAAGGCTGCTTTTTGAAAACCGGGACGAAAAGTTTCAAAAGTTCAACAGCAAACTGATTCCCGAAATTGACCCGAGCTTTGTTATCGGAGTCAGAGTTCCGAAAATCAGAGAAATTGCAAAAGAGCTTTTTTGTGAGGGTGGATATGAGGAGTTTTTCGCTTCCCTTCCGCATAAATATCACGAAGAGAACCTCCTTCATGCAATGATAATTGAGCTTTTCAAAGACTTTGAAAAAGCTGTTGAAGAAACGGAGCACTTTTTGCCCTATATTAATAACTGGGCGGTTTGCGACTGCTTTTCGCCGAAGTGCTTTAAAAAGCACAAGCAAGAACTGCTTGAAAAAATCCATGTTTGGCTCAAAGCCGAAGACATCTATACCGTTCGCTTTGCAATGAAAATGCTTATGACATATTTTCTTGACAGCGACTTTAAAGAGGAATATCTTGAATTGGTTTACGGCGTTCAAAGCGATGAGTACTATATCAAGATGATGCAGGCTTGGTTTTTTGCAACGGCACTTACAAAGCAATATGAATGTGCTGTTCAAATTTTTGAAAAACACGTTCTTCCCGTTTGGGTGCACAACAAAACCATTCAAAAAGCAATTGAAAGTTTTCGTGTTACCGATGAGCACAAAGCTTATCTTCGAACACTGAAAAGAAAATAACGCTTTTAAAGCCGCTGTGTTTTTCACGGCGGCTTTGATTATTTATGTTTGTAAACCAACATTTTGTGCTTATTTGTATTGACTTTTCCAGGGAAAAGTTGTAAAATACGCCTTGTAGACATTTGTATACTTTGATTACATAGTATCAGTATTTTGTATAGTTCAAAGTATGCAAAAAAAGAAAAGATTTTGTCTGTCCGCTCAAGTGCCGACAGACGCAGAATGGGGTAAAAAGAAATGAGCAAGAAAATTTTCAGTCTGATTCTTGCTGTGATAATGGTTGTCACAGCAATTCCGATGGCAGCTTTCGCCGCAGACGAAACCTATCCGGTTGTTATTGACTCCGGATATTCTTCATCACAGATTTTTATGTTTAACGATGACGGAAGCATAAAAAGCAAGGTTTGGGGTCTTGACGTTGGAGGAATCCTTTCCTCCGTTGCAAAAGATATTCCGGAACTCACTTTGAGCAACCTTGAATATCTTGCAAATAAAAATCCGTCAAGACTTTACAAACAAATCACCAAAGCCGTTAATAACGCAGTTGACAAAATGAAGCGTAATCCGGACGGCACACCGAAGTACAACACCGGAACTTGGCCGACAAAGCCCGAAGAAAGCAATATGCAGTATATCTATGACAACATGGACAAGATTGAGTATCTTGAGGGTACTATCCACGAAAAAAGATATACGCCGATTCTTTGCGAAAAACTCGGTGCAAAAAATGTTTTTCAGTTTTCAACCGACTGGCGTCAGGAAATTATTCTTTGTGCCCGGGACCTCGGAAAATACATAAAATCGGTTCTTGATTACACCGGAGCAAAAAAAGTAAACATCTTCAGTGAAAGCCACGGCGGACAGACCACCGGAACTTACATCTCACTTTGCTCAATTGTTGACAAAGGCGGTGAAGCGGCAGAAAAACTTGCTGCGCTCCTTGGCATGAAGACAAGCGACCTTAAAACGATTTTTAATCTTGATTACATTAACAACGCTGTTATGAACTCTCCCGCTATCGGCGGTGTTCAAATTGCATATGACCTTATTTCCGGCAATCTCCATGCCGATATTACCAGAGTTATCGAGTTCTATGAGTACGGCAACAACCCGCTTTACGAAATATTCGGCGGTGACGAATACATTTGGGAGTCCGAATATGAATGGCTTCTTGCTTTTGCAAAGCTTGACAAAACCAACGGTTTCCTCAACAAAATCATTCAGCAAGACGGCCTTATGTACGGCATTGTTTTGACTTTCGGCAGCCTTTGGGATTTTGTTGATGCCGAACATTACGATGAGTTGAAAGCTGAAAAGCTTGATACACCGGAAAAACAGGCAGCTTTTGCTCCGATTATCAAAAACACCGATTATTCGCACCACTATGTAATGCCGAAGCTTGACGAATATCTTTCATATGCAAGAAGTAAAGGTGTGGATGTAAACATCATTTGCGGAACAGATATTACACCCGCAACGGGTTCAAAAATTAACAGTGACTGCCTTGTTGCGGCAAAAACCGCTTCCGGTGCAAAGGTTACCGATTACGGCTATCGTTTCAGCAACGGTTACACAACCGATACAAAAGACCCGCTTGTTAACTGCACAGACAAAACACACAACCACGTTTCGCCGAGCATGAACCTTGACGCTTCATACGGTTATCTTCCGGAAAACACATGGTATATTGAAGGTCAGTTCCACGCACAGTATGCATATGACAACTATGCTCTTCCGCTGACAAACAAGCTCCTTCTCACAGATGAAATTAAAGACGTTCATTCCGACCCAAACTATCCCCAGTTTGAAACAACCTACAATGCAAAATGCGGTGTTCACGCAATGTTTGACAGTTCGGTATACGGCAGAGCGTCATCAAAAGACAAGACGCTTGTTATTGAAAACCTTTCAAGGAAAAGCGGTATTGAACTTGTTTCAATCAAGGTTGAAGGTGCAGACGTTTCGTTTGAAAACGTAAGCGGCAAAAAAATTGCAATGGGCGAAAAAATCAGCGTTCCCCTCACCTCTTCAATAGATGAAAAAGGTATGACAAATTTCACCGTTACGGTTTACTATCTTGAAGACAACTCGTTCTTTGCAATTGATTCAAGAAAATTCAATTTTACTGTTGACAATTCCGATCTTGCAAAATATGATGAATCAAAGCCGTTCACAAAAGTTAAGGTGAGTCCCGTTTATATCACAAGCGCAGATGTGAACGACACACTTTCAAACTTTGATTTTACAATTCAGCTTAAAGCTGTTATTCTTTCAATGGTTCATGTGTTCAACATAATTATTGCCATGTTCAAAAAAGCAACAAATAAATAAATGCAGGGTTGTTTTGAATTTTCCTACAGCCATCTTTAAATTTTGTGTAAACACACTTTAGCGATATAAAAACTGAAACTGAAACTGAGGGGCTGTCGCATTAAGACGAACTCGCAAATAAGAGAAAAACAACCGGGCGACCTGAAAAAAGGGTTGCCCGGTTG
>CAKTEU010000006.1 GCA_934552855.1 uncultured Eubacteriales bacterium
TTTTTGACGGCATCCGTAAATTATATTTTTAATTTTGACTTTTTACTCTTTGTTCTGCGCTAAATGCGACAGTCCCAACATCAATATCCCTGGTCAAACACCATCCAGGGTTTATCCGCTTTGTTTCGTGTGAGTATCATTGCCCAGTTTTCGTATGTACCTTTTGTGTGTGCGCCCAATGAGTCATAAACCGTGTAATCACAGAACAAAACGATAACGTTCTTTTTTCCGAACTTTTTTGTTGCGTGATAGCTGTTGCGGAAAGCATTGCTTTTTTCTTCGTCAAACGAAACGGAAAGCAGGTTCACATTGTTTTCGTTTTCTTTGAATTTCGCCTTAACGCAGTTTACCGCCGAGTCGATTTCGCTTTCGGTATAGTCGCTTTTTTCGCTTTGTTTTATGTCTGCTTTGATTTTGTCTATGCGCTTGTTGCGAAAATATATCAATCCGCACCGACCGCCGTTTTCCGCCGGAAGGTCGTTTCCGAAAATGCGGGGAGAAAAGGCTTCCCATGCGTTCATCAAAAGCAAAACCGCAACAACAATAAAAAACAGGCGGACGATGATTTTGCTTTCACGCTTTCCCCATGTCTTTTTTTCTTCCTGCTCCATTGTTTCACGTCCCTTTTTTGAAAGTGTAATTTAATTATAAATCGGCGAAACGCAAAAAGCTTTAAGATTTTCTTACGATTCGGTTACAATCGAAGAATTTTATTTTCGTAGACATTTGCAATTTTTTGAAGGCAGTGGTATAATATCCAATGAGATTTTGGGAGAAGATTATTTTTAAAAAAAAAGATGAAAGGGAGTACAAAGAAAACATGAGCAAGTATGATGTTATCATTGTCGGCGCATCAACAACCGGAAGCTGGTTCGGCTGCGAAATGGCAAAAAGAGGCTTTAAAGTTCTTATGCTTGAAAAGCAGGAAAGAGAAAACGTTTCAAGAAGCTATGACATTTTCCACATGGCAAAAAAAGAGATGGAAAAGTTCGGTTATCCGATTCCCGAAAAAGGTGATGACGATTATTCGTTTGAATTTGACGGAGGCTGTTATTTTTCCGCTTACGGAAACTATCCAAAGCCGAGCCACAACATTGTTATCGGCATGAGAAAGCACCGCTATATTCTTCGTCTTAACGACAATGCGGTTAAAGAGGGCGCAGAGCTTATTTACGGCGCATCGTTTTCTGGCTTTGTTTTTGACGAAGAAGGAAGAATTATCGGCGCAAAGTATAAAACAAAGGACGGCGAACACGAAGCACTCGCTTCAATCGTTGCCGACTGTTCCGGAATACCTTCCGTTGCAAGAAGAGCCCTTCCGGACGGCATTAACTGTGAAAATTTTGAAATTTCGCCGAGAGATATGTTCTATGTTGTTCTTCGTTATGTCCGTTATCCGGAAGGACACGAAAAGGTTATTCACACCGACTCCTATCTTCAGTACAAAGTCTGGTCAGCTCCTCAGGACGATGAAAAAGGCGGAATACTCGGCGTTGGCGCAAATTTCAGCTTTGACTATGCCGAGGAGATGTTCCGTGAATTCAGAAAAAATGTTCCGTGGTGCAATTACACCGTTCAAAAAATCGAACGGGGAAAAACTCCTTACAGAAGGCCGCCTTATTCGTTTGTTGCCAACGGCTTTATTGCAATGGGCGATGCCGCCTGCCTCACAAAGCCCAACAACGGCGAAGGCTGCACGTCCTCACTCTATCAGGCAGAGATTGCCGTTGACGTAATTTCGAATGCACTCAAAGAGGGTGGATATCTCACCGAAGAAAGACTTTGGAGCATCAACAAGCGTTATATTGAAGTTCAGGGAAAAAGCTTTGCCGGAACAATGGCACTTCTCACCGTCGCAGCATATCTCAATTGTGAGGAAAACGAATACTTTTTCAAAAACGATATAATTTTCAGCAAGAATATCATGGCCGGTTTTGCAAAAGGTATTTCGGTAACTCCGGCCGAAGCCGAAAGAACAATTCGCCTTCTTTCAAAGGGTATTGCAACCGGAAAAGTGCGTATGGAACTTATCAGGCGTGTTCTTGCGGCGTTCAAAAACAGTGTGGAAATCAAGGCTCTTTATTCCGAATTTCCCGAAACTCCGGAAGGATTTGATGTTTGGAGAGGAAAGGCAAACGAACTTTGGGAAAAAGTCGGCTCAATGGCGGATAACTGCGATGAAAAAATTCTTGACCGAACGGAAAGAAGAAAGAACGGAAAAATCGGTCTTTGCGCAGTGAGCGAATGATTGCTTTTTTTTGAATTTTTTTGCTTTGAAAAGCACGAAAAAACGTCCCGAAACGGCAGAAAGCCGAAACGCTCAAAAACGCCATTTAAAAACGTTTTTGATTTTAACCTTAGAAAGTACATGATTTTTGATATAAAAACGATTTAAGGGTGTGTTTTGGCTTGAATTTAATTATGACTACGGTTTTCTGATGGAACAAGGATTACAAAAATGTTATATTTGACCCGAAAACTGACGCTTTTACCCGTTTTCAAAAAAGGGCAAAGAAACAACATTCAAAAAACAAAAAGCTTTTGAATGATAAAAAACGGCGGAGTTTTGCATATTTCGGCAAAGCTCCGTTTTTGTTATACGGATTTGAAAAAAGGGCGGGCGTGTGCGAGTTTTATTTTCGGCGTGCTTTTTCTTTTTCCCCCATACCCCCTTTTTATACACACTCTCTTATTTATTCTTACTCTATATCTACATCTTCTTCTGTTGCGTTACATTGCGTTACACAAGTGTTACATAAAGCGTTACATAAAGCGTTACATAAAATTTATGCGGTGAAAAAGGCGAAATTGACGGGCGGAACAAAATCCGCCCCTACGGCTTAATATCACATTTTCGCATTAATTTTATGCAGTGAGAAAGGAAAAGTTCATGGGTCGGCACAGGTTCAACCCGTACAAAATTTGTCTCATTGACATTAAACGGCCTTGTTTTTATGAAGCTATATCAGAATAATTTCGTAGGGGAGTCGCTTGAGGTTTCCATGAAATTTGACCGTTTTAATGCTATGAATTTATCATGAAAACGAGCGGTTTAACGCAATCCGACATTTCGAATATGGCGTTCGTGACGTATGGGCTGATTTCGTTCCGTCCATAAAAATTCGTACATTTTTGAAATAATTTTCATGCGGCAAAAGAGGAAAGATTCATGGGTCGGCACGGGTCCGACCCCTACGGATTTGATTTTAATTCGTCATTAAATTTATCATGAAAACGTGCGATTAAATCCCGCTTCCCTCCTATGAGAAAGGCGGCAAAAATCGTAGATTTTTGACAAAGGGAGCGTAGGTTTAAGATAACGTTAGTGTAGAAAATTTTCTCCCTCAGTCGGCAGAGCCGGGCTGAGGGAGAGATGCTTTGTAATAATATTCTTTTATCTTCCGATAAAGCCGTTTCCGCCGAGACGGTCAAAAAGAAAATCGTCGACTTTTTCAATAAGCGAAACGCTTGAAAGCTTGAATTTGTCTTTTCCTTTTTGCTCAATTCCAACCTGCTGAAAAGCCTTAACAAGTTCGTCGTTTGCTTCTTTTGTTTTTTCAAAGTCGCATTTTGTGCTTTGAATAACGGCAAGAGCGTTTTCATATGCCGGACGAAGAATTTCCTTTTGCTTGGCCGAAAGTTCGGAGCCGTTCATTGCGTCGATTGCGGTGAAAATTCTTCCGCTCGGAACCCTTGTCATCGAACGGCTGTTTCTTGCGCCGTTGAACTGCGGAAAAAGCTCGGTTGAATCAACGTTTTTGACTGCGCCTTTGATTATTGAAGCGGCAAGGCGAATGACAACGTCATTCCTTCCGACTTCATGGTGCTGACCGGAAAAGAACCATGTTCTTTCCGGAAAAAGGCAGGTTGAAGCGTCAACGCATTTATCCGGAGAGATATACTTTGAAGCGTGCGAAGCAAGGTACTTTTCGTCAAATTCGGTTTTTGCCTTAACGCTTGTTGCGCCGAGCGAGGTTGAAGAAACGGGAATGATTCCGTCGCCGTTTGTGTTTTCGCTTGATTTAACAACGCCGAAGAACGCATAGTCACCGTCGGTATAGGAAAGGTTATAGCCGCAGATGGAGTAAATTTCGGTTCCGTTTTTATTCATATCCGAAAGGTTTTTGAAAAGGTTCACCCTTGCGGTTTGAAAAGCATCGGTTTTTGCTCTGAGAACATCGCTTTTTATCCATTTGTTGGCAAGAGTTTCATATCTGTCTGCCGGAACCATTGCCCAGAATTCGGGGTTGTTGACAATTATCGTGTCATGAAGCGCACCGTATGCGGCCGAAATAATGCCCTCAAAAAGCGAACGGGGCATAATGTGAAGAACAATGTTTGCAAGGTTTCCGAGTCCCCTGTCGCCGGTAAGGCTTTCAAGAACAAGCGGGAAATACTCTTTTCTGAAAAATTCATCCGAAACATTGAAGCTGCGGGCAATAAAATCAGCCATGATATCCGTTCCGCCGAGGAGCGAAACCATGTTGACGATTTTTGCAACTTTTGAAAGGTTTTTGCCCGTTTCGGCGTATGCCGTAAGCATTGTTCCACCAAGGCTGACCGAAGCGAGGTTGACCTTTTTTGCGCCCGTTTTTTCAAGAACCGTGTCTATGTAAGAATCAAGTCCTTTAACGCTTTCCATCGGGTCGCCGAAAAGGTCGAACGTATAAAGAAAAAGATTTTCCTCACCGCATACTTCCGTAATCGGTTCAACGGGAAGCATGGTATAGAAAAAGTGCTTGTCCTCTTCACTCATTTCCGAAACGGGAACGTCAAATTTTCTTGTGATGAGATTGTAAACATCGTTTCCGTCTGGGGTTGTTTCCATATATTTCATAAGGTCTTTGACAAGAGCGGAAACGGCGTTCGTTACGCCTGCGTCCTTTTGAAAAACAAGGCTCAAAAGAAGGCGGGGAACAAGCTTTATGATACTTTTTGTCAGTGAGCTTTGATTAAGCAGAAGAAGCGTTGAGGAAAGCGTATTCCCGTCTTTATCCAAAACGGCGTTTCCGTCTTCATCCGCAAGATAATAAGGCGAATGGTTGATTCCGGGAAGGATTATCGTCGGATAAATTTCACCGTCTCCGGAAAGCGAGGAAAGCTCCGGATAAACGGTTTTAAGGTGGTTTTCCTTCACATAGTCCGCACTTGCCGGCACGCAGAAAAAGCAGCAAACAAGCATTGTTACGGCAAGAAAAACAGATAAAAACTTTTTCATTTTCTTCATATCTCCTTTGGTCTTTTCTTCTGTTTTATCTTAGCATAAAAAGACATTTGTTGCAATAAAAAAATGTTAAATTTTATGCGTTTGCCGGACAGGCGAAAAGCGCAAACATCGAAGCCGCATTTTTGCTCAAAATCAATCGGCGGTTTACTTATCCGGCGTTTATCCGTTCTTTGAGCTGTTCAAATTTTTCAACAAGCCAAAAGCGTATTTCATATTTCGGCTTGCTTTTAACAAGCTCAAATTCGCTTTTTGAAAGAACGTCCGAAAGCTTTTCTTCTCCCTCTGCCGCCGGAAGGCAAAGCGGAGGAAACATTACGCACCACCAGTTTTTTCCCTCTCCTTTTCCGATAACAACACGAAGCGCATCATATTCTCCCGCCGGAAGAGTAACGGAAGAATAGGTCTTTGTCGGAAATTTGCTTTTTCCGACCGAAACACAGACATTGTAATCATAGCCGTTCTTTTTTATTGCGTCTTCGGCTGTTTTCAAAAAGAGCGAAAGATTTTTTTGCGCTTTTTTTTCTGCGCTTTCTTTGCCGTTGGCTTTTGAAAAAATCTCTTCGCTTTCTTTCAAAATTGCGTCACGAACAAAAAGCTTCAGCTCCTGGTCTTCTTTTGAATCGGAATTTGCAATCACATGAAGGCGAAAAACTTCGTTTTTGATTCCATCGCAATCCTTTTTGAGCGAAGAAAACGAGCCGCCGGTAATTATTGCAAGAAAAAGAGCAAGAAAGCAGGAAATTTCAAGAACGGTTTTGTTGATTTTCATGGTTATGTACCTCACTTTTTTAACAAGTCGGCAAAAAAGCCGACCGATGTTTTTGTTACTCAAATTCTTGGTTAAGAGAAAATTTTTTATTCAGCTGCCAATAAAAAAAGACGGAAAGATATACCGCTGCAATTGAAAGAAGGAACCAGCAAAAACTGAATCGAGGACAGATTTGACCGAGAATGTTTCCCGGTCTTGATGAATAATCCCAAACGTCCAAATGAAAAATAAGATTGGCGGCAACGCCGACAAAAAATTCTGCCGCCGTGATTATTGCCGCACCGATAAGTCCTCGAAGAACAAGCGAGCGGGTTTTGAGCGAAAGATTGATAAAATAAAGCGTACAAAAAACCGCTCCTCCGGTGAGGAACATTGTCCAATGGGTATAAGAACGGAAAATGACTTCAATGAGGCAATACATGATGCTTCCGATGCAAAAAATGATTGTGTATTCGATTATCCTTCGCTTGTAAGAACTTTTCATTTTTTGAACCTCGCTTTCGTTTTTTTCGGCTCTTTTATTGTTGAAAAAAAGCGGCTCTTTATCAGTGGATAATGTAACCACCGACAGAAAGCCGAACAGAGAAAGTAAAAGTTTTGTCGTAAGTATTGACAAACGAACTCATTTGTGAATAATATTCAGTATAGCCGAAGGGATACGGCTTTCTTAGAGAAGAGAATGCAGCGCAAAAAGTTTTTTCTTTTTTTCGGCGTGTGCATCGTTACCGAAAGGGGGTAAATACTATGGATACATTCGAAAAAGTCAGCGATATCATCAGCAAAAGGTTTGAGCTGAGCGAAACGAAAATCACCAAAGACACAACTTGGGAAGAGATCGGTGCCGACAGCATTGACCTTGTTGACCTGATTTCGGAGCTTGAAGACGAGTTTGAAATCAGTATTCCCGATGATTCGATTGAGGACCTCAAAACGGTCGGCGATGTTGTTGACCTTATTGATGAAATGTGACTTTAAAGCCGAATTGCAATGCGGCAAAAATTAACATTGTTTTGATTGATGAAAAAAACCGACAGACTTTTGAAGAGCCTGCCGGTTTTTGTTTTTTATTGACAAAAAAACGAATTGTATGGTAGAGTTTTTACAGGCTCTGCCAAGATAACGGTAGGCGGTTACCCTCACGGTTTTTACTTTTATTTTTTCCGGAGGGTTGAAGTTTTTATTTACCCTCCGAGTAAGTAATAAGGAGGGCGATAAGCATGGAATATTTTGCAATGATGGCGCTTATTCTTGTTTTTGCAACAGGATATATCATCGCCGTTGAACGCTCAACATACCATGATGACAGAAATAATAAAAAATAACCGCCCAGCCTCGCAAACTGACGGTTATTTTTTGACTATATAAGTTTGAGAGCAACCGCTTACTGCAGAGCCTCTTTCTGTTTATATTATATATGGTCGCACGATATTTGTCAAGCGGCCGTTTTTTGTTTTGGATATTATGATGTGGTTATTCCGACTTTTTGTGTCATCTTGCGGTAATCGTAAGTCCCTTTTGTCTGTAATTTGAAACTCCGGCGGCATTTTTTGCCCGAACGGTATAAGTATATCGAACGCCGCTTTGTGCGGTTTTGTCGGTATAAAAACGACTCTTGGTTGAAGCAAGCCGTTTCCACGAGCTGTTGTTTCCGCTTTTGCGATAGACAATGTAATACTTTGCTCCGGCGGTTTTTTTCCAGGTTATGTGAACGCCTTCCTTTGTGTTTTTGATTTTTGAAAGGACGGGAGCGGCGCATTTTTTCATCGGAATTTTTTGCTTTTGAATAACCTTTTTGCAGTCAAGGCATTCCCTGTGCTTTGAGCCGGCGGAGCTTGCGGTTGCCTTTTTGTCGGTTTTCCAACCGCTTAATCTTTCATGAAGGCAAAAGCTTTCAAACAAAAGGGCGTTGCTTTGGGCATACTTTTGGGCAGCGGAGTTCTTTTCGCATTTAAGCTTGAAGGAGCCGATTTTTTTATAGGTTTCGCCTGTTTTGTAATAGCCGAAAGCGTGGGGAGCAATATACTTTACGTTTTTGAAAACGGTGATTCTTTCCGGCGAACCGAGGAAAGAGTCCTCCGCAATGCCGATAACGTTTTTTTTGATTTCAACGCTTTGTTCGGTGTTTGCGGTTTGAACAATCCAGTTTCCGATATATTTTATTTCGCCCTTTTGTGCATTCACGGCGGCCGTGTTGTCAAAGGCGTTTGCGCCGATATATTGAACATTTTTTGAAAGCGAAACGGTTTTGAGCACGGTGCAGTTTTCAAATGCGCCTTCATCGATTGAAATAACGCTTGAGGGAATCACAATGCTTGAAAAGCGGCTTTCGGCAAACGCTTTTTTGCCGATGTATTTAACCTTTTCGGGAATTGTGACGCTTTTAAGGTTATACGGGTGGTGACCCTTTGCTTCGGGCGAAAAAACGTTGTCTGCAATGCCGGTTGCGGTTTCTCTGATTGCGATTTCTTCATCGTCCGTTCCGTGCGGAAAGTCTTCATATCCGATGAGCCACGTTCCCCAGTATATTCCGCCGATATTCTGGTTGTTTGAAAAAGGCGTGTCGTCAAACGGATTATAGCCGATTTTTTGAAGATTCTTCGGAAAATTTATGTATGCGATTTCGGTCTCTGCAAAAGCGAGCGCACCGATTTGAGCAAGGGTGTTCGGAAGAACGATATTCTGAAGCTGTGAGCAGGAAAAAAACGCTCTTTCTCCGATTTTTTGAAGCGAAGAGGAAAAACGTATTTCGCCAAGCAGGCGGCAATCTTCAAAAGCACTTTTTTCAATTGTTTTAACGCTGTTCGGCAGTGAAACAAAGGTCAGTGCATCGCTTTCAAAAAAAGCCTTTTCGCCGATTTTTGAAACGGTTATGCCGTCAATCGTTTGAGGAACAAAAACCCTTTCGGCCGAGCCGAGATAACGAACGATTTCGGCAGTGCCTTCGGAAAGAATACGATATTCAAAAGAGCCGGAAGCTTTTGTTTCGGCGGCAAAAGACGGAACAATAAAAAGCATTAAAAGAATAACAACCGCCGAAAAGAAAACGGCAAAAGATTTTTTCATTTTTAAAATCTCCATTTCTGAAAAATTGTTGTACTCGCAAATTCGGCACCGAATATATAAAGAAAAAGAGGTTGCCGCAAGCTTTGAAAGCGACAACCCCGAATTTGATACGGTTAAAAATTTTTATGCAACGGTTTCCGAAACAAAGTCAGCGTCGAAGCATGAGCAGGAAACATAGTTTTCTCTGTCGTCTGCGTTCTTTGCGTTCTTCTTTTCAATGAGCTTTGTAACGGCAACATAAACGCCTGCGATAGCTGCCGAAACAGTTGCGATGATTGCAAAAATTTTAAAAATCTTCTTGAAAGTATCCATATCAAAAATCCTCCATAATTTAGTTTAGTTGATTATATCACAAAAAAATATGCAAGTCAACAAATTTAATAAGAGATTTTATAATTGCTGACATAATTTCCGTGGAGCTTAACCGTTATGGGAACAAGCATTCTTCCTTCGCCGTCCGCTTCGGAAACAACAAGTGTATGCACCATTGAAGTTATGCGTCCATCCTTGTCAATTTCCGCTTCAATCGAAGAATTGTCATAGGTAATGTTGAGCGAAGAAATGCTTGCCGAAGAGGGCAGACCGAGCGAATCGGTGTTGATAACTTCCATTGAAGTTGCATAGCCTTCGGCAGAGGAGGTCATTGTTTGAACCGCTTTTCCAAGCTTTATCGTAAGGCTGTATCCGCCGGAAGAATTTGCCAAAGCTTCGGCAGAGGTAACAATGCCCGAAGGCAAAGCCGCATTTGAACCCAGCGGCGCAATGACCGCATTGGGTGATTTTCCCGTTGAAGGGTCGGAACCGTTTGAAAAATTATACGTCACCGGATCGGTGTTTGTGTTGTTTTTTATCATTGAAGAAGCGATGTTTTGAACCGAAGAACCGCCTGAAATATCGTCAATTTCAACCGAAAGAATGTCTTGCTTAACAAGTGTGAACGATGCTGTGTTCTTGAGCTTGTTGACCGCTTCGGCATAAGCTTTGATTACGGCTTCCTTTCCGTTTGGAACGCTGTCTTTTGCAGCGGCTTTGGAGCTTTCTCTTATGTTTTCGGCAACAGAGGCGGCCTCGCTTGCCTGTTTTGATTTTGACTCTTCAATCACCCAGCCGGGGGTTTCAACGGTAACATTTGTGCTCAGCTGATTTCCGCCCATGGTGATTTTCGAGCCGTTTGTTGTGCTTTCGCTTTGCGGCGCAGAAGACGAAAAAGAAGAAGAGGGGAGAGTGCCGAGCGACATCTGTGCTTCCTTTCGCTGCTTTCTTACCTGACCCGAGGCAATGATAAAGCTTATGCAAAACACCCAGATTGCGGCAACGGCAAGCGCACCGATTCTAAGCATATCTTTTTTGTTCATTTTCCGTCCGTTCCTTTCTCAACAAAAAAATCCGGGGGATACTATGCTATCCCCCAAATTTAAGTTTTAGCTTAAAAACGGTTATCTTTTGAAAGTATAGTCGGTAGTTACCGTTCCGGAAACGTCAACCGAAAGTGACGAAATCGCCAATGAGTCTTTTACGTTCATACTCATTGTCAAATTAAAGCCGCTGGTTATTTTAAGCGAATCAAGCGTACCTTTTGAATTGACGGTTCCTTCAATTGTAATATTACTGATTGAAGTTGAAACGGTGCCGTCATCGTTTGAAGTTGACGGTTTTGCAAGGCTTGTTATAAAGTTATCCATAAGACCGGGATAAAACGCTTCGGCATCTTTGGTTGTGTTCAAATTGACGGTAATTTTTTCTGCGCTTCCGCTTTTTGAAACGCTGACCGATTTTATGCCTTTACCAAAGCTTGCGTTGTTGTCTCTGTCATAAAGATAAGCTTCGCAACCGGAGGGCGAAATAAAGTTGTTAAGCGATGAGGTAACGCTTTTTTCCTGCATATTGCCCTCGCTGTCGGTGTAATGCTTTGTATATGTGCTTTGACCGTTTGAGAAAACCGCACCTTTAACAAATGAATTTTCGCCGAGCGAATTTGTAAGATCGTCTTTGAGACTGGTATCACCATCGCCAAATTTATCGATAAGTTCATCAATGTTGTTGAACTTTATTTCAAATCCTATTACCGGTTTAACCCTGATTTTGTCAATTTTTGCATTAAGCTTTGAACTTGTGTCGGCGGTAACGGTGCCTTTTTCATACTTCGTGTTGTTGATTGCCTGAATAAGTCTCAGAGTATAAAGCTCCTGGTTTTCTTTGTTAGAAGCGGCGAATGCCGGAGCGGCGGCCGTTTTGAATCTTACCGAAGACGAACCTACGATTGCGTTTTTAAAGTCATATAATTTGTATTCCGAATCGAATGCGGCACCCTTCGGGTCTGTTGCCTTAACACGGTATGTTGCCGAATCCGCAATTGCCATAACAAGAACGGTGATTTCCGTTGAAGGTGCAAGACGAAGGTCAACGCTTGTGTTCTTTGTCTTTACGGTTCTTGAAGAAAG
This sequence comes from uncultured Eubacteriales bacterium, assembly GCA_934552855.1. Classification (GTDB taxonomy): domain Bacteria; phylum Bacillota; class Clostridia; order Oscillospirales; family Acutalibacteraceae; genus UBA6857. The sequence continues at coordinate 11,501 of CAKTEU010000006.1, forward strand.
GTCTGCGGAGTTTGAAACGATTGTTGTTTCAACAATATATTCCTTTGCACCGGGAATAGCGTTCCACGAAATTGTTGTAACATAATCGGACTTTTTGGTTTGCTTTGCCTTGAGGTCTTCGCTGACCGTTACGGCAGTTTTGTCGGTTGTTACGACTTTGGCATAGTTTGAAGCTCCTGCGGGAACGGCTCTTTCAACAACAAATGAAGAAGCTGTCGATTTCCATTCAAGCGCAATGACATCAACCGAAATGTTGTTTTCACTGAGATTGCTTCTGTGACCGAAAAGATCCTCAACGGGGGCAAGCTTTTCGGCTTTGAACGAAACCTGATTGCTTTCCTTGCCGTTAACTTTCGCTCCGTTTATTGTGGCAAAAGCCGAAACAGTGAACCTGTATTCGGTGTTTGAAGTTACCGAAGAAACGGTGTAGGAGTTTGTTTTGGTTTCAAAGGTTTTGCCGGTGGAAACGTTTTTAACGGTGTAGCCTTCTGCGCCGTCAACAGCGTCCCATGAAAGGAGAAGGTTTTGACCGTTTATTGAACCTTTGAGGTTCGTCGGTGCGGCGGGAACGGTTTTTCCGAGCACTTCTACGCTTGCAACGCTGTTTGAACCGATTGTTGTAACAACACGGAAGTAAAGAACGGTTGAAGCCTTGAGTCCGCTCACGGTATAAGTCACACGGTCTTTTCCTGCTTCTGCGGCAACGTCTGCAACTTTTTTCCAGGTTTTTTTGTCTGCGCTTTGTTCAAGAACAAAAGCGGTTGAACCTGCTGCGGCTTTCCAGGAAAGGGTGATTGAATTTTCGGTTGAGGAGTCAACCTTAAAGTCCTTAACGCCTTCTTGAAGCGTCTTTGCCGAAACGGCGTTTGAAAGTTCACCCGAAAGGCTCTTTCCGCCGAAAGAGGAAACTGCTCTCACTTTGAACGAATACTCGGTCTGTTCCGCAAGGCCGGAAACGGTGTATTCGGTTTCGCCCTTGTTTGTTGTTGCAACAAGAACGTCCTTTCCGTCTTTGACCTGATAGATTTCAAACTTATCTGCGTTTTGCTCGTCTGTCCATCTGAGGGTAACGGAACCGCTCTTTTCTGCCGAAGCGGTGAGGTCTTTAACGGCATTGGGTGCGGTTTTTGCACTGAGCGAAGCGGAGTAGCCCGAAAGAGCCGTGCCTACTCTTGCTCTGACAGCAAAGCGATAAAGCGTATTACCCGAAAGGCCGGAAACGGTTGCGCTGTTTGTTTTTGCGGTGGCAACCTGTGTATAGGTTGTTCCGTCAACCTTATAGATTACATAATCGGTTGAGCCGTTCACCTTGCTCCAGTTGAAGCTGACCGAAGAGGGGGTAGAGCCGACATAGGAAAGAACGGGCGTTGCGATTGCGGTTTTTACCGAAACTTCTTTTGAAAGCTTTCCAAGAACAACTTTCTTTCCTACTCTTGTTACCGCACGAACACGGAACTTTGCTGCCGAACCGGGAAGAAGCTTTGAAACGGTGAGGCTGTTCACCTTTGGCGAAGCAACCTTGACCCACTTTTTGCCGTTGTATTTTTGAACAAGATAGTTCGTTGCGCCGTTTACCTTTTTCCAGGTGAGCTTTGCCGAAACGGGCGAAAGAACGGCGGCTTTAAGGTTTTTCGGTGCAGGGCAAACGGGTTTTACCGAAACTGCGGCCGAGGGCTTTGAGTATGTAACTTTTTTGCCGTTCTTTTTGAACGAAACAACACGGAATTTATAGGTTGTTCCGGTTTTGAGCTTTTTAACGGTGAATTTTACCTTCTTGGTTGTTCCGACCTTTTTCCATTTGTTCTTTTTAACAAATTGCTGAACTTCATAGCCGGAAACGCCGTTTGCTTTTTGCCAGGAGAGGGTAACTGCGTTATAGGTGATAAGTGCCGCCTTAAGTTTTTTAACGCGCACTCCGGCGGCGAACGCCGGAGTGACTGCGGTAAGCGCAATGCTCAAACACATAAGAGCGGACAAAAACATTTTTGACAGTTTTTTCATCAGTTTCTATCCTCCTTGTTTTTGTGGGTTAGGCTGTTTTGGTAACTTTTACGGATGTGGAATTGGTAGAGCCGAGCGTTACTTTAACGGTGAGGCTATCGACATCTGCTTCTGTGATGCCTTCAAGCTCAACAGTCATGTTATCTTTCTGATAGTTTCCGATAGGAGTTTCGCCTTTGAAGACAACGAAAGAAGCTTCATCCGGAAGATTTCCGGTTACGGTAAGAATTGCCTTTCCGTTTTCAAACTTAATCGTTGCACTTGTAACAGGAAGAAGATTGCCTGTTCCCGTAACATGGTTGGAATTCTTTCCGCCTTTTTCGGTTGTGCGAGCAACAACATAGTAGTCATAAGCTTTAGCCTGGTCAACGGTAACTTCATGCTGACCGCCGGTGACATTTTTGGCAATCGGAGTGTCGCTGCCAACTTTGTAAACGTCATATATTGTTGCTTTTCCGTTGACTGTTGTATCCCATGTAAGTGTGAGCTTGTTATCAGTGCTGGGTGTTCCGTTGAGTGTTACTGCAACGGGAGCGGTTGTGTATGTCTTTGGCTTGCCTTCGCTGATTTCCTTATTGGAAGCGTCAAGAGCAACGACGTTAAAGATGTATTCTTTTCCGGGGATTACCTTAACAACGGCACTGTTTGAGGGGGCGGTTACGTCTACGGATTCAACACCGCCTTTTACACGGTATTTAGAAGCTCCGTTTGCTACCCATGTGATTTTAACACTATCGGAACTAACAACTTCTATTTTACTGATTGTTACATCTGAAAGAAGTGTTGTTGCATTAACAGTCGTGGGTTCTGCTGAGGTGTTGCCGTTAATTGCGGTAACTTCAAAAATATAATCCGTTCCGGCAATGAGACCGCTAACCACATAAGACATTCCGGTGGTAGGTGTTGCTGTTGCAACTTTCCATGATTTGCCGTCTGCACTGTATCTGACGTTATGCTTGTCTGCAACAGATTTTCCGGTGAAGTCAAGTGTAACCGAGTTTGCGGTAACTTCCTTAACGGTTACGGTTGCTTTTGCGGGCTTGGTTCTGCCTTCGGCAGTGCTTGCCATGCCTTCAACTCTGCCCTTTGTGGCTTTAACGCGGAAGTACTTGATATCCGAGGAAGTAAGTCCGTCAACAATGGCTGTATAGGTTTTTCCGTCCTTTGAAGCGGTGATTTTTGCCTTTGTGTCTGTCCAGCCGCTTGAGCCGGTGTTGCTCATTTCAAGAATATAGCCGTCTGCCTTTGAATTTGCGGACCATGTGAGAGTGATTGAAGTTTCGGTCGGGTCAATGCATTTGAAGCCCTTAACAGCCGAAAGAACGGTTGTTTCGTTGAGGGTTGCCTCAGCAGAAGTGAGCGGCTTTTTGCTTGCAACGTTTTTAAACGCCGTAACAAAAATCTGATATTCAGTGAGCTCCGAAAGGCCGTCAATTTTAACCGAAACGCTGTCTTGGCCGATTGTGAAGTGAGACTTGCCGATGAGACTTGTTGAATTGAGGCTGCTTGATGAAGAAGAACCGCTCTTCTTGTATTCAACAATGTATCCGTCTACGCCGTCAACCTTTTTAAAGCCGATGGTGATTGATTTGTCGGTTGAAGAAATGGTGCTGAGATTTTCAACTGCAGCCGGGGCGGTTTTTGCTTCAAGAACTGCGCTCACTTCGCTCTTGACATCACCGTTCACTGCCGTTGCACGGAAGTAAACCGTTGAAAGCGGGGTAAGGTCCTTGTCTTTAAAGATATAAACAACGTGGCTGTCGTTTGTGTTTTTAAGGTCGTTTTTAACAACTTTCCAATCCTTTTTGTCTTTGCTTGCTTCAAGGATATATGATGTTGCCTTTGCATTTTTTGCCCAGCCGATATAAATTGAATCGCTTGTGCATTTTTCTGTTTGAACCTCAAGAACAACGCTCTGAAGCGGAGTTGTAACCTTTTCAATGTTTGAAAAATCGGAGGGAGTGCTCTGGTCTTTTGCATAAGAGTTTACTTTGAACTGATATTCGGTAAGCTGTGAAAGCTTGCTTACAACGGCAGTGTAAACTCCGTCCTTGGCCGTAACCTTAAGGGTAACATCTTTGCTGTTTTCATCAAGCTTTGTCCATGCTGCGTCCTTTTTGGAACCGTCAAGATACCAAAGCTCATATTTTGCTGCACCGGCAACGGCTTTCCATGTGAGGGTAACCGTTGTTGATTTCGGATTTTCGGCTTTGAGGTCGGCAATTGCGGCCGGAGTTGTTGTTCCGTCCTTTGCCTCGCAGGCTTCAGAGAAGGCTCCGCCTTTTCCGCCGCTTACACGGAAGTAATATTTTGTTGCCGCTTCAAGGCCGGAAACGGTATAAATTACTTTTGAAACGTCGGTTGAACTGACAAGAGTGCATTTTGAAAGGTCAACTTCTGTCCATTCCTTTGCGTCCTTGCTCATTTCAAGCTTATAGCTTTCGGCCTTTGCGTTGACTGTCCAGGAAACGTTGAGCGTTGTGGCGGTCGGAGTGTCAACGGTGAGGTTCTTAATGCGTGAAAGGGCTGTTGAAGCCGAAAGGAGAGCGGGGGTTGAATAAAGCTTTTCGGGTTTTTGTGTACCCTTATCTTCATAATAATAAACCGAGTATGCATAGATTTTGAATTCATACGGGGTCTGCTGTTCAAACGGAACACCGTTAATAGAATTCTTGGTCAGTTCGGTATTTTTGGTTTCGCCGATTGAAACCCATTTGTCGCTTTCAATTCCGCTTGCGTCCTTTTCTGTAACAAGGACAAAAACTTCGTAGTTTTCAATGTCTGCTGCGTCTGCGGAAGCTTCCCAGCTGAGGAGAATAGAATTGTCGGTTGCTCTTTTTTCGGTGGGATTTGTAACGGGAGCCGGAGCGGTTTTCCATTTTACTGCGTTTGAATCTGCGCCGAAGTAAGTTTTTGAATCCGAAGCCTTGACAAACGGTTTTACAACAAATGTGTATTCGGTGTTTGATTTGAGACCGGTAACGGTGCAGCTGCTTGCGCTTGACGATGTGAGCAGTGTAAGTTTTTTGCCGCTTCTTGAATAGATGTTGTAGCCGTCAACGCCGTTAACGCTGTTCCATGAAAGGAAAACGGAATTTGAATCGCTTTCGCCGTGTGAAAGGCCGGTTGCTTTTGCAATCGTGGGCTTAACCGAAACGGCTGCCGAAGCTTTTGAATAAGCATATTTTCCGCCCTGAACAACATATGCAATAACACGAAGGCGGTTGTCTGCCGTCGGGATAAGGTTCTTTGCGGTATAGGTGAGAGCAGAAGCATAGTCAACGTGAGCCCATTTTTTTGTGCTTGCGTTATACTTTTGAACGGCATAACCCTTTGCGCCGGAAACGGCGTTCCATGAAAGCTTTGCGGTTGTGGGCGAAGTTGCGGCAATTTTTACGCCTGTGGGAGCGGGAAGAACGGGTGTTGCGGTGACTGCCTTTGCAATGCCGTAAACGGTCTTCTTGCCAACCTTGCTGAAGCCTCTGACACGGAATTTAACCGCTTCGCCGGTTTTAAGGCCGGAAACGGTGATTGAAGTGCTTTTTGTTGTTGCGGCTTTTTCCCAGCTTTCGGTTGCGGTGTTATACTTTTGAACAAGATAACCAGTTGCACTTGAAAGCTTTGACCAGGAAAGCTTTACCGAAGTTGGCGAAACCGAAGAAGCGGTAACGGTTTTCGGTGCTGCGCAAACCGGCTTTGCCGAAACAACGGCAGAAGCTTTTGCATATTTGAGATTTTTTCCGGAACCGCTGTAAGAACGGATGCGGAACTTATAGGTTGTTCCGGTTTTAAGCTTTTTAACGGTATGCTTTGTTTTTGCGGTGGAAGCAATTGTTTTCCACTTTTTTCCGTTGTACTGCTGAACAGCATAGCCCTTTGCTCCGGAAGCCTTGTTCCAAGTAAGGGTAACGGTTGATGCGGTAACCGCTTTTTTAACGTTTTTGACCTGTTTTGCCGCCGCAAATGCCGGAATAACGGCGGCGAATGCAACGCCCAAACAGAAAATAACGGTTACAAGCAATTTTGCAAGTTTTTTCATGTGTAGATCCTCCTTAAAAGATTTTCGGGTGTGGATTTGTTTCGGTCTTTAAATTGGCCGTTATATAAACTTTATCCTTAAAGCAAAGCTTTCGGATAATCAGTTCCAAAGGAAAATGTAATCACGCAAAAGCGTTCCGCCGATTGTGAAAGCGGTTTTTCCGTCCGTTCCCGCCGCCGTGAATGCAGAGGAAACCGAAAAAGTGTCAAGCTTTCCGTCGTTGACTTTTGCGGTGATTACCGCTTTGTCATAAGCAACGGTTGAAAATGAAACGCCTTGTGATTTTGAAATCGAATCCCAATCGGGAAGCTTTGAGAAAGAAGAAAGAAGAACGTTTTCTTTTTCAGCTGCCGGAAGGGTAATTTCAATGAAAAAGCCGTTTCCGTCGCCCCGATAGCTGACAGAGCAATTTTTCATGTCTTCCTGTGAAAGTGAAAGCTTTCCGTTCATTGACGGAATAACCGAAGAAAGCGGAAGCTTTTTGGTCGTCTCCGTTCCTGAAACAAAGTTATAATTGTTCACGCTGTCAGGTTCAACCGAAGAAAGAAGCTTGCGATATTTATCTTCCGAGGGAAGAACGTTTCCGTTTTCAATTTTGCGTGTTTCAAAAAGAGAAAAATTCTTTTCTTCGCTTGTTTTGTTGAATGCTTTAACAAAAACGGAAAGTGCTTCTTCGCTTGTTTTCGGAATAGGTCTTGAAGCGGTTTTTGCGGTTGTTTCCGCTCCTGCGGCAATAAGCTCGCCTCCGCTCGCCTTCAAGTATACAGCACAGACCTTAACTTTAACTTCACTTTCCGGTTCAAGTGCGGAAAGCGTAAACGTTGTCTTGTCCGTTTCTCCGGCGAGTGAAAAGGCTTTTTTTGCGTCGTCATATATATAGATGTAATATTTGGAAGCGAGCGAAACCTTTGACCAGGTGAGAGTGAAGCCGGAGTCGGTAATCGAACCCGCTTTCAGTGCGGAAACTTTTTCGGGCGATACGGTTTTTGCCGAAAATTCCGAAACTTTTCCGACGTATGATTTTTCGCCGTTTTTGAACACGGCACGAACTTTTATTTTGAAGGAAGCTGAGGGTGAAAGCTCTTCAAAAGTACAGTCGGTTCTGATTGTTTCTGTTTTTGAAATCTGTTCGCCGTTTGCTTTTTGAAGGATTACCCTGTATTTTTCCGCACCGGCAAGAGCCTTCCAAGAAACGGTTATCGAATCAACAAAAGCCTGAGTCTGCTTGAGTGATTTTACGGGTGAATTGTTCCTTGCCGAAACGGTTATCGAAGCAATTGCACCGGGAATTTCGACTTTTCCGCTTTTAAAAATGCTGCGAACACGAACCTTGACTTCCTCACTCTTTTTAAGGCCGGAGAGGGTATAAGTCGTTTTGTCGGTTGAAGCAATGTCTATCCATTTCTTTTTTGCCGTGTCAAAGCGAGTAAGTTTATATTCAGTTGCGCCGACAGCCTTTTTCCATGCTATCGTTGCACTCGAAACGGTGCATTTTGTCTGTTTGAGGTCTGTTACCTTTGCGGGCTTAACGGTGATTTTGCATTTTGCAAAAACTTTTTCGTTGCCCTTGATTGAATAAGTGAGAACGGCTGTTCCGCAATTGAAAGCCGAAACAATGCCTTCCGGCGAAGCATCGGCAATTGCCTTGTTTGTTGTTGAAACCGAAACGGCCGAATAATATGTGTTTTCCGGCTTAACAGTAACCTTGAGCGTTCTTGTTTTTCCGCTGTTTATGCGCAGGGCTTTTCTTACTGTTATCTCTGTCGGATAGGTTAAACCGTATTTTACGGTTTTGACTTTTTTGAGATACTTTTCTGCGCCGGTTTTTGAAACGGCATAGACCGTAACCTTGTCGCAGCCTCTGAAAGCGTCTTTTCCGACATCTTTGGCCTTTGAGTCAAAAATAACGGTTTCAAGGTTTGTGCAATACCAAAAAGCCGCACTGCCGAGACTTTTGAGCTCCTTCGGCAAAATAACCTTTTTGAGCCCGGTGCATTCGTTGAATGCGCTTTCACCGATTTCCGTTACGGAAGCGGGGAGCGAAAGCGTTTTCATTGTTCTGACCTGCCAAAAGCATTCGTTGCCGATTTTGGTGACCGGAACGCCGTCAACTTTTTTGGGAACGTTGACTTTTTTGGCTTTGCCGGTATAAGAAACAACGGTTACGCCGTTTTCCTGAACGTCAAATGTAAAGCCGTTTTTCTTAACGTTCTTTGCCGAACCGGAAAAAACAAAAAGTGTAATCAGTGCCGAAACGGCAAAAACAAAAAGGAAAGATTTAAAAATGCGTTTTTTCATGCATAACCCTCCATAATAAGATGATTACATATTAACACTTTTTTTTATGAAAAACAATGCCGAATTGTCATTCTTTTGCAAAATTTACAAATATTTTCTAATTTTTAAAGGAAAGCGGGGGCGCTTATAACGATTACAAATGAACTTTTCCTTAGGAACAAAAAACAACAGAACCATTAATAAATCCGTCGGTGATGTCGCAGTTATACAAGCAAAAAGAAAAGAGACGGCAAAACCGTCTCTTCTTTGAAAATTTTCAAAAGAATTATTTTGAAGCGTTGAGTTTGAGAACAAGGGCTGATTTTTTTCTTGCAGCATTGTTCTTATGAAGAAGACCCTTGGCAGCAGCCTGGTCAATCTTCTTAACGGCAGCGGTAACCACTGCTTCTTTGTCAGCTGCGTTTGCTTCAATGGCTGCGTTAGCTTTTTTTAAAGCGGTTTTGAGTGCTGAATGAGCGCTCTTGTTGCGAGCCTGCTTTGTTGCGTTAACGAGAACACGCTTTTTTGCTGATTTGATATTCGGCATTTTCGATACACCTCCCTTAATACAATTACAGATAATAACATCTTTCAAAAGAAAATGCAAGTGATTTCGGCATTTTTGGATAGACTTTTTCAGAAGTGACAATAATGATACTATATTTTTTTAAATTTTTCAACAGTTTGGAGCAAAAAAATGAATTTCAGAACAGATTTGGCTCTTGAAAAGCGAGAAAATATTGCTTCTTCAAAAATTGACGGCGTGATTTCAAAAAAGGAAGAGAAAAACGGCGTAACCGTAACAACAATCTGCGTCACAAACGAAAACGGCTCAAAAACACTCGGAAAGCCGAAAGGAAAATACATTACCCTTGAAGTTACCCCTTTCATGAAAAACTCAGACCTTTCCGACGGACGGATTGAAGTTTTTTCAAAAGAGCTTCTTTCGCTTCTTCCGAAAGAGGGAACGGTTCTTGTTGCCGGACTCGGAAACGAAAGCATTACGCCGGATGCACTCGGCCCAAGATGCGTTTCGCTCCTTCTTGCAACAAGGCATATAAAAAAGGAACTTGCAAAATCGCTCGGTCTTTCTCCGCTTCGTCCCGTTGCCGGAATTGTTCCCGGCGTACTCGGCAAAACCGGAATTGAAACGGCTGAAATTATTGAAGCGGTTTGCAAAAAGATTAAACCGGCCGCCCTTGTTGTTATTGATGCGCTTGCTTCAAGAAAGCTTTCAAGGCTCGGAACAACGGTTCAAATGACCGACACCGGAATTTCGCCCGGTTCCGGAGTGGGCAACACAAGAACGGAAATCAGCGAAAGAACGCTCGGCATTCCCGTTGTTGCCGTCGGTGTTCCAACCGTTGTTGACGGCGCAACAATGGCATTTGACGTTCTTGAAGGTGCAGGAGTAAAAAGCGAAGCACTTAAAAGCCTTGACTCATTTGCTTCGGAAAACCTGATGATGGTTACGCCGAAAGAAATTGACCTTGTAATTGACCGTGCGGCAATGCTCATTTCGATGGGAATCAACAGCGCAATGCAGCCGGCTCTTTCTCTTGACGATATAATAGCGATTGTTAAATGAATTTTATCAAAAAGACAGGCATAAGTATTGAGTATAAAGAAAAGCCGAAAAAGGTGAAAACTTATGAAAAACAAACGTCGCTTTCCGATAAAACCCGTTGCTGCGGCACTTTGCGTTTTGTGCTGCGGCTTTTTGCTTTGGCATTTTGCTTCGCCTGCGCTTGGTATTTTTGCACGTATTGCGGCTCAAAGCGTAAACCTTTATCTTCCCCATGCGGCGTTAACACTTTCTTCGGCTAAAACCGAAGCTGCAAGGAAAGAAAAAAAGAAAAGCAAAACAACAACCGAAACAACCGAAGAAGAAAAGCCGTCCGAAGTGAAGCCGGCTTCAATCACCAAAACGCCGGACGATATCAAAAAATTGATGAAAGAAGCAAAGGCGCAAAGCAAGAACGACAAAAAGGACGGAGCAATTTCCGTTTGGCAGTACACCGATGAGGGCGTGACGGATAAATTCGGCGTTGTAAAGGTCAAAAACGTGAACAAAACGCAGATTAATATAGAAAACCTGCTTTCAAAAAAAGCCGACCTTTCGGTGAGCAAAGACGAACCGGCGGTACTGATTTTTCACACCCACACAACCGAAACCTATCAGCTTGTTGACCGTGATTATTACCCGATAAACAATGTTACCCGAAGCGAAGACAGCGCAAGAAACATGGTCAGAATCGGCGATGCACTTTGCGAAGAGCTTGAAAAGGCCGGAATAAAATATATCCATGACACAAAAATTCACGATAGGCGATATACCGGAGCTTATGACAATTCACGTGAAACGGCGGTTGAGTACCTTAAAAAATACCCTTCGATTCAAGTTGTTCTTGATGTTCACCGTGATGCGGTTGAACGCACCGACGGAACAAAAATAAGACCCGTTGCAAAGATAAACGGGAAAAATGCGGCTCAGATTATGATAATCAGCGGCTGTCAGGAGGAGGGGAACGGACTTACGGAGTTCCCGGACTGGAAAGAGAACCTTGTTTTTGCGCTTCAGCTTCAAAAAACAGCCGAAGAAAATTTTGAAGGACTTATGCGTCCGATTTATTTTTGTCCGAGAATGTATAACATGAACCTGACGCACTGTTCGCTTCTGCTTGAAATCGGCAGCGATTCAAACACTCTTGAAGAAGCGGAGTATTCCGGCAGGCTCATCGGAAACGCACTTTCAAAACTTTTGAAAGAATATGAGGAATAACAATGAACGAACTGAAAAAATACTTCGGTGCTTTTGCGCTTTGCGTAACATTCGTTTTTTCGCTGACGGGTGTAATTGCCGGAGCAATTACCGCAAAGGAAAGGGCTCAAAGCGTTATTTACGGAACAGACTATGCCGTGCTTGTTGTTGAGGGCGAAAATCAAAGTTCCTATGCCGCAGAGGACAAGAATGACCTTTCGCTTGACTTTTCGTTTTTGAAAAACACCGACGTTCTTGATAAGGTACTGCCGTTCACTCCGTTCGGTGCGGTGTGGTATCTTGTAAAAGAGATTGGAAACAAAAATTGAGTATTTGTTGATGGCACAATAAAAATCAAATTGTTTTTGAAACAACTATTGACTTTTATTATATTTGCATGTATTATACGTATATAGAAAAGGGGATGATGGAAATGGTTATGTGATTTGTGGTATAAGATGTATATGAAAAGCAAAATATGAAGAAAGTGGTTTTTTAATTGCTGATAATATTGTTGTTACATCTGCTCATTGTTTATATGATGAGGGCAAAGGTGGATGGCCCACTTCAATAACGGTAAAACCTGGAAAAAATGGAGAACTCTCTATGCCCTATGGACTTGCAAAGGGACGGGTTGCAGCTGTAAGCACGCAATGGAAAGAGACGAGAGATGAAAACTATGACTGGGGTGCTATTAAGACATATCATAGTTTTGTTGGAAGCCCGGGAAAGCTTAGTATGACTACCACACCTGATGGTTCAGAATTTTCCGCAGAAATAATTGGTTATCCTCGCCAATTTCCTGCTGGTCAGCATACCTATAATCAGGTTCATGCTACTGGAATTGCATTTACATACAATGAATATAATATTGCTTACCAAATTGATGCAACCAAGGGAGAAAGTGGAGCACCTGTTTTGGACTCTGACAATAGAGTAAGAGCAATACATTCACGTAATGACGTTATTTGCAATTTTGGAGCAAGAATTACGCCTAATGTTCTTTACTACTTAAATGAGTTTATTGCAGAAAATGACTAATATTTAAAAGGAGGAAAATTTTATGTCAAGCTCAACCGTTAAACCGCTCACATTCAAACAGTTTATCGCAGGTATACTTGCCATGCTCATGATGTTTTCCGTCATGATTAAAGAAGGAAAATTCGGCAAGGTTGAAATCAATTTGAAAGATGAAGTTACAACCGCAAGCGAAAGCATTGTTATTGAAGTCAAAAGCTACAGCCTTAAAAAAATTGACGATGCGGATTCTGTTATTGAAATCAACAAAAACGGAACTTGGGAAAAAGTTGAACGTGAATTTGAATATGATGTGGCAACAGAACCGAGGGTGATGTTCCTTAAAACCGGCATAGAGGTTATTCCGGTTAAATCCCTTGCCGGCGGAAAGCTTGAAGCCGGTGAATACAGAATAACAAAAATGATAAGCATCGGAAACGAAAAGGCAGAAGCTTATGTACTTTGCTTCACCGTTGCCGAATAATTTTTCATTATAATATTAAGCTTTTATGCGGGCGGCTTTTTTGCCGTCCGTAATTTTTTGAAGAAGATAAGAAATCGTTTTGTACGGGTCGAACCTGTGCCGACCCATTAAACTTTTCCTGTTTCTGCTTCGTAAATTTGTTGGTAAAACGTGCGGTTCAATTCGTAGGGGAGTCGCTCGAGGCTCCCATGGGATTTGACATTTTGCACTGCGTAAAATCATGAAAAGCAATTCGATTTTTAGTATACAAATTTGCAGAAACGTCTTTCAAAACGTAAACGTGGAATTATAACCGTAGGGGCGGATTTTGTTCCGCCCAGAAAATCTAACCTTTTGCACCTCATAAATTTATATGAAAACATATGATTTATTTCGTAGGGGTCGGACTTGTGCCGACCCGTGAATGTGACCTTCTCCACTGCAAAAATTTATAGATAATTCCTGTGGTTTAACCGAACAATTCGCAACGGATTTATATGGTGAAAACGGCAAAATTCCATGGGTCGGCACAGGTCCGACCCCTACGAATTAAACCGCACGTTTTTACAATAAATTCGCACGGTGGAAACGGTTGGGTTCTACGGGCGGAACGAAATCCGCCCCTACTTCAATGCACACTGCAAGGCAAAAAACCGCCGCACCAATTTTGATGCGGCGGTTTTTGCATTTTCGTTTTATTTTTCTTCTGCGGGCTGTTCGGCCTTTTTAACCGGCTGTTCCCAAAGCTTTTTTGATTCCGGCTTGAGCTTTCCGAAGAAGAACTCTTTTCTTTCCGGAGTGTTGATAACAATAACAGGTTTGACCTGGTTGAGGACTCTGCCCTGCGAGCGGAGCATCTCCTTGTATGCGTCATAGCTGTGGTCTTCAAGCTGAAGAAGGAGCGGTTCGGAAAGCATTCCCCAACGGCGATACTTTTCGTACTTTTCGTTGCTCTCGCGGAAAAGTGTGTCAATATCGTTTTCAAGCTCCGCACGCTTTGTTTCCGGAAGATCGCTTTCGCAGTCAACAAGCATTACATAACGGGGAACGGTGGGAACGGAATCGGCATAGAAGCTGTGACCTCTGAACTTGATGTTATACTTGTCCATAAGCTTTTCTGCAACATAGTCAAGCATCTGGGTTGTGGTTTTTTCGTTTGCAAGGTTAAGACCCATGTTTGTTCTGTAAAGAAATTCAACTCTCGGTGAATTGTTATACATGCCGGTAACGTGAACAACGTCAAGAATTCTGTAACGATAAAGACCGGAGAAGTTTGTGATGATGATTTCGTAATCTTTTCCGACTTCGATTTCGCTCAAGGTGAGCGGTCTTGTTCCTTCCTCAGCGTCAACGGGAAGAAATTCATAAACGAGCGAACGGGGAAGAAGAACATAGTCGGTTGCGTTGAGTTCAACCGGCATCGCCATAAAGCCTTCGGAGGCGGCGTATCCCATGTTGTGAAGCGGAAGGTCGCCGACATATCTTCTGAGCTTTTCAACATAAACGGCAAGGGTTGAACCAATCATGCCATAGCCCCAGGCAAGCTTCGGCCAAATGCGCTTTGCAATCGGAACTTCGGTTTCAAAGCCTTTTTTGAATTCCGCTCTGAGTTCTGCGGCACGTTCGGGGTTGGGCTTCATGTGGCCGTACTTTTTGCGAAGGCTCTGCGGACATCTTACCGACGGGTCAATTGTGCCCTTTTCAATGTCGTTGCAAATCATTTCCCAGTTTTCTTCCATATACTCAAACATGGTTGTGAGAAGGGTAATAACCATTGAGCCGAGATAGGTGACCTTTTTGTTGGTCAGGCAGAAGCGAAGCTGGAAGTAGGGGATATCGGTGTTCTCCTCGTCTTCGGGATAAAGAATATCCTTAGGAGTGGTGGTGAAGAATTTGAGGATTGAGGTGAGATAGGTGAAAGGAATTTGGCCTGCACCGTTGCAGCGCATACCGTTTGGAAGGGGATGACCGTTAAGCGAAAGAAGGAGCGGTCCCATCTGAGAGGGGAGCTTTTTTGCAATTCCATGTTCCTTGAACCATTTGTTTGCGCACGCAGGCGTTGCGGCAAAGCCCATGCACTGCATATTCCAAAGGTCTCTTGCGGTTTTGGGCTGAAGCTTCGGTTTTCCGACAGAACCCGAGGACGAGCAGTAACGGATAACCTTGCTTGAGGTGATGACGTTCGATTCGTTTTTTTCAACCATGCGGTCAATCATCGGAGCGTAATCTTCAAACGTTGCAAGGGGAACCTTGTCCTGAAAATCTTTGATGGAATGAATGGAAGCGAAGTCGTATTTTTTTCCGTATTCGCAGTTCTTGTTTTTCTCCATTATTTTTTTGAGTGTTTCTTCCTGGGTCTCTGCGGCAACGGTTGTAAAGTGTTCAAATCCTTTGAAAACCATATCGCCGAGCCAGACACCGATGTCCGAAAAAGCCATAAGTATACAAACCTCCTGAATTTTATATAACAGACGAAAGCGAAGCCGTCTTTTCATTACCTATCAAAACAGTAGTAATTGTGCCTATCTACTATATCATATATGAGGTGGATTTTCAAGATACTTTGGAAAAAAACTTTAACGTTTTGTGAACACACCCCGCCGCTCTGTCGGTTTTAAAACAGGAAAGCCTGATAAAACAAAGCATTTCAAACTTTCCAAGACATCTTTTTTAATAAAAAATTTAAAAATTGTTGACAAAATTTGGGCTGTGTGCTATATTTTTCTTGCCGAATAAAATTAAAAAGGGGCGTATTATTATGAAGAAAACATTAAAATCGGCAACAGTTTTTTTGTTGACGGCAATTTTTTTGCTGCTTCCGTTTCTGCCTTATGCCGAAGCGGCAATGACATATGACGAAATGCTTGACTATGTTCTGGAGAGTAACTTGAAATTGTGCAATTACAAAGACGGCGAAATTGACTATGATTATCTTGCACAGCCTTATGAGGGTGACGAGTATGCCGCATTGAACGAAAAAGCAAGGGAAATTACCGCTTCATGCGAAACAAACTATGAAAAAGCCTATGAAATCAATAAGTGGGTAGCTGATAACGTTTATTATGATTTGGATTATTATTATCATGGGAAACCGCTTCAAAGTCGGGCGGCAGCCGATGTTTTTGAAAAAAGAGTAACTGTCTGTGCGGGATATGCATCACTTATGACAGCTATGTGTCGTGCTGCGGGCATACCCTCAAGGCGGATTATGGGAACAGCTTTAAGCGGATATAGTTATGCAAGTCAAATTGAATTGGTTGAAAAAAGGGAAATTAATCACGAATGGGTTGAAGTATATATCAACGGAAAATGGAACATGTGCGATCCGACATGGGATTCATACAACCGTTATGAAAACGGAGAAAAACGTTATCGCGGCTGTACGGATCGTTATTTTAATCAAAGCAATGAGGACTTTTCAGAGGGACACTTTTCGGTCTATTATTGTAGCCCTATAAAGTGGGGCGATTATCTTATCCGTCTCCATGCTGCCCAAATAAGCATTTCGGAATATGTTGGTACGGCAGAAAAAGTTGTTCTTCCGGAAAATGAAAATTATTCATCTTTTGTCTTTTCTGGAAACGAAACAGTCAAGGAAGTTACTCTTCCCGATTCAATGACAGAGATTCCGCAAAGCTTTTTCACCGGCTGTAAAAATCTTGAAAAAGTGAATTTCGGAAAGAATGTCAAAAAAATCGGAATGTATGCTTTTAACAATTGTTCTTCGATTGCCGAACTTAATATTCCCGTCAGCGTTGAAGAAATTGTTTATGGTGCATTCTATGGAGCGACATCACTAAAAAAGATTTATTATGATGGAACAAAGGCGCAGTGGGATAACATAGAAATCGGCAAAAACACCGTTCTCGATAATGCGATTATAATTACGTCAGATCACGAGCATACTTTCAGCGAAATGATAATCAAAAATGCTACCTGCAAGGAAGCCGGTTCAAAAAAACTTGTTTGTTCTTCCTGCGGTTTTTCAAAAACCGAAACAATTGCAAAGCTTGCTCACACTTTCACTTCTTCCGTAACCAAAGAATCGACCTGCACCGAAAAAGGCACAAAGAAAAAGGCCTGTTCCGTTTGCGGATACAGCGAAACGGTTGAACTTCCGATGAAAGCTCACAATTTTGTACTTGTTGAAACAAAGGAAGCAACTTGCAAAGAAGAAGGAAAAGCGGTTTATACCTGTTCGCTTTGCGGCGCAGAAAAAACAGACGTTATTGCAAAGACCGCTCATCGTGATATCAACGGAGATTTGCTTTGTGATTTTTGCGGCGAATCAATAACAAAAAATTGTTCGTGCATGTGTCATAAAGACGGCTTTTACGGCTTTATTTATAAGATTGTCAGATTTTTCTGGAAGCTTTTCGGAACAAATAAAGAGTGTTCCTGCGGAGTAAAACATTATTAAAATATGCAATAAAAAATCGCCGCTCGTTTGAACGGCGATTTTCTTTCGGCAAACCATTGACAAAAAAATACGCTCAGTGTAAACTTGTTTTGTCAAAATTTCATGACAAAGGAGAAAACTTTGATGAAAAGAATGTTAACGTTAATTTTTTCGCTCTTTTCGGTCATTGCCGCCGTATTCGGGCTTAAATGGGCAACACCGTATAACCCGGCGGACTATGAAACCGATACAATGGCAAACCATGTCATTGTAGGCGAAATGAGAGTTGAACTTTTGAGCGATACCCTCGTTCGAATTGAGCAAAAGGGTGCAAGAGGTTTTGAAAACCGCCCGTCCTTCACCGTTCAAAAGCGTGACGGCTGGAAAAAGATTGATTACACCCAAAAAACCGAAAACGAAAAAGTGTATATCCAAACAAAAGAATACACCGTTTGCCTGCCGGAAAACGCGGCATCCGCAGAGGGTGCATTTATCACAGACAAAAACGGAAAAACGCTTTGGCAGTTTGAAACCGATACCGACGCAAGCATTTATCTGCCATCGCCGTCGGACGAACTTTCATGCTGGTTCTTTAACGATTCGCCGAGAGTTATTCCGTCAGAGGATAAGTATACCGTA
This sequence comes from uncultured Eubacteriales bacterium, assembly GCA_934552855.1. Taxonomy (GTDB): domain Bacteria; phylum Bacillota; class Clostridia; order Oscillospirales; family Acutalibacteraceae; genus UBA6857. Next base: position 29,097 of record CAKTEU010000006.1, read on the forward strand.
AGCAAGCTTTGGCACAACCTCAACGGCTGGGACCTTACGAACAAGGCTCAGGATATTTTTGTCTTTATGCCGGGCGGAAGCTATGAGCAGTTCACTTCCGACTTTGTCGATCTCACCGGAAGAAGCGAACTTATCACGCTTAACCTTCTCGGATACTGGGATTCAAGATACTATGAATACACCGAAGAAACCGCAATGAAACAGCTTGAAGACTATGAAAGCAGAGGATATCCGCTTGATGTTCTTGTAATTGACACCGACTGGCGTACCTCCGTTGGCGGAACGGGCTACACAATCAACGTTAAAAACTTTCCGAATATGAGAAAGCTGCTTTCAAATATTCATAAAAAAGGCGTTTCGGTTGTTTTTAACGACCATCCCGAACCTACTTTCGGAACAAACAGTCTTCTTGACAAAACCGAAGTCACATTCAGAAACTTTAACCTCAAGCGTATACTTAATAAGGGTCTTGACTATTGGTGGTATGACAGAAACTGGTGGACAAGCCTTAAACCGATTGACGAAGACCTTTCGATTTTCACTTCGGGTATGTATGCCTATCAGTCAATCACCGAGGATTACTATAATAAAACCGCAAAAAGGGGCGAGAGCGCAAGACGGCCGCTTATTATGGCGAACGTTGACGGAATTGACAACGGCGTTCTCAATTATCCGTCCGAGCTTGCCGCTCACCGCTACACGCTTCAGTGGACGGGCGACATCGGAGCTTCCGGCGACAGCCTTGAACAGGAAATCTATAACATGATTTTCGGCGGAAGTGAAATGGGACTTCCGTATATGAGCTCCGATCTCGGCGGTCACACAAGCGAGGTTACAAACGATATGTACGTCCGCTGGATTCAGTACGGCGCACTTTCGCCAATCTGCCGTGTTCATTGCACAAAGCCTTATTCAAGAATGCCTTGGCTCTTTGGCGAAACGGCGGAAAAGGTTACCCATGAATACGTTAACCTGCGTTACCGCCTTCTTCCGGTTTATTATTCGCTTGCAAGAGAAAATTACGAAACCGGGCTTCCGCTTATCCGCCGTGTTGACGTGAAGTATCCGCAGTATGCCGAAGCTGACCGGAACGATGAATACCTTCTTTCGGACAATATTCTTGTTGCGCCGATTGCACAGAGCTTCCCGAAAACCGATGATTACACATTCACAAGCGACGGAAACGAAGGACTCAAAGGCGAATACTTCTCAAACGATAAGCTTGAGGATGAACCGGAATTTATAAAGTACGACAAAAAGGTCAACTTCGACTGGGATCTCGGTGCTCCGTCGGGACTCAGTATTTCCGATTATTTCAGCATTCGCTGGACGGGCAAGCTTACCGTAGGTGAAAAGCCGCTTTATTTCACCGCCTATGCCGACGACGGAATAAGAATGTGGATTGACGGAGAGCTTGTTGTTGACGGCTGGAATACATACAACACCTATTTCAAAACCGATTTCGTTGAGGCAAATTCAGTTCACGACATCAAAATCGAATATTGCGAAGGAAACGAGCACGCTCATGTTTATATCAACGCTTTCAGCGAAGGCGAAGTTTCAAGAGATGTTTTTATTCCGGACGGAAGATGGATCGACCTTTGGACGGGCGAAAGCTATGTCGGTCCGGCAACAATAAAAGCTTCACACAGCCTTGAAACTTCTCCCGTATTTGTTCGTGCCGGTTCGGTTCTCACTCTTGCGGACAATATGAAGAATACAAGCGAAAAAGATTGGAGCCATCTCACTCTTGAGGTTTTTCCGTCCTCGGATTATGCGGCAAAAACAACCCTTTATGAAGATGACGTGACAACCGTCGCTTATAAAAACGGCGAATACAGAAAAACCGACATCACCCTTTCCGGCGGTAAAACGCAGGAGCTTGTTATTGAAAAAGCAAACGGAGAGTTTTCGGGTCCCCGTGCCTTCGGTGAAAGAACCTATACCGTTCGTGTTCATCAAAGGGACGATTGGGGAAAACTCGAATCCGTTACGCTCGACGGAAAGAACGTTGACTTTGAACTTGTTAAAAAGGACAAAGACGCAGACATTCTTTCAATAATCGGCGGCGCAAGGGATGCAGATGTTTATGAAATCCGGTTCAAAGCGGATATAAACAAAAAGAGCGTTCTTGCTCTTAACTTCGCTTCTGCAAAAGATGACGGACGAAACGAAAGCTATGACAGCAGTCATGCAGACATTTCGCTCACCGTCAACAAGCTGAACAAGGACACCGCAGACTTCAAGATTTCCGAAACGGCAAAAGACTTTATCCTTTACGGCCTTAACTGGGAATTTGAAACCGCAAAGAAGAACGGCAATTTTGTTTCCGACATTACCTGCAAAGGCAAGGAAGACCTTTTTGACGATAACTACCGCATTTCCTGGACAGACGAAAGCGGCGAAGAAAAGTCAACTTCCTGCGGCGTTGTTTCTTATCATAATCTCACAACAACGCTCAAAGCAGACGGCGAAGGCAAATTCAAGCTTTATCTCGGCGGATATAAATCCATCGGAAAGCTCACCGTCAGAGACAGAAGCGGCGTTGTTAAAACCGCAACGTTCGGCAACACGGAAAGCAACTATTACCGTGAAGTTATTATTGACGCAAACGGCGAAAGCGAACTTAAGGTGACATACTCGCTCCTTTCCGGAACAAATATCACCGCAGCCGCTTGCATTGCAGAATAAAATCAAAAAGGCTGTTGCAGTCGATTTTCAACTGCAACAGCCACATTTTTATATTATAAAATTTTATTTTTTCAATTTATAAGCTTCTGTAACCGCCGATTGAATAGCTTCGGAATTATCGGCAAAAACAACCGCCGAAGTTGAGCCGAAAAACAGCAGCATTGAAAGCAGCATTGCCGTCACACGGCGAAAACGTTTCATCCTTCATGACCTCCTTTAATTATTAAGATTTATGAAGAGTATACGCAGGTGAACATTAAATATAACTTAGAGCCTGCTAAAATCAAAAATTGTTTACATTTTTCAGCATCGCACGGAAGTTTAGACTTTACGCAGAAAAGAGGAATATAAAAACTCAAACGCTTTTTTTATTTTTATTTTCCTCTTTTCTTGCATTTGAATAATCTTTATAGTATAATGACTTAGTATATGTGTATCTTCGGCTTTGAAAACGCCGAACAAGCAAATTTACGTTTGGAGGAAAGAAAAAAATGGCTGAAACCGAAAAGAGCAACAGCTTTATCCAAATGGAGCACGACATTCTCAAATTTTGGGAAGAAAACGATTGCTTCAACAAAAGAAAGGCGAAAAACGCCGGTCACGAACGCTTCAAGTTTATCGACGGCCCGATTACCGCCAACAACCCGATGGGTATCCACCACGCATGGGGTCGTACCCTCAAGGATACCTTCATCAGATATAAATATATGAACGGCTATGACTGCCGCTGCCAAAACGGCTTTGACTCGCAGGGCCTTTGGGTTGAAGTTGAGGTTGAAAAGGAACTCGGCTTTAAGACCAAAAAGGACATCGAAAATTACGGCATGGACAAGTTTACAAAAAAGTGCGTTGACCGTGTTAAGCATTTTTCGGGAATCATTGCCGACCAGTCAAAAAGACTCGGCCAGTGGATGCAGTGGGATAACTCCTATTACACCAACACAGACCTCAACATTGAAGGCATTTGGCACTTCCTCAAAAAGTGCGATGAAAACGGCTGGATTCAGCGTGAATATAAGCCGATGCCGTGGTGTCCCCGCTGCGGAACTTCGCTTTCCGAACACGAAATGACCGGTTCTTACAAGAACATTACTCACAATTCTGTTTTCTTCAAGCTTCCGGTTAAGGAGCTCGGTTCAAAAATCATTGTTTGGACAACCACTCCGTGGACACTTTCTTCAAACGTTGCCCTCGCCGTCAATCCGGAAATCGACTATGTTGAAGTTAAGGTCAAAAGCGACGAGCAGACCATTATCCTTGCAAAGAACGCAATCAAATATCTCGGCGACGACAAGCAAGAGGTTATTCGTGCCTTCAAGGGTGAAGAACTCGTCGGCCTTCATTTTGAAACCTGCTTCCCCGAATTTGAAGCACAGAAAGACATCGACCATAAAATCGTTGCCTGGGAAGACGTTGACGCAGAAGAGGGAACAGGCGTTGTTCACATCGCTCCCGGCTGCGGTATTGAAGACAACGAACTCGGAAAAAGAATCGGTCTTCCCGAAGTTATGCCCGTTGACGACATGGGCATCTTCCTTCCCGGATTCGGCTTCATGAGCGGAAAAGACAGCGCAAAGATTGCTCCCGAAGTTTTTGAAGAACTTGAAAAGAGAAACAAGCTTTATAAAATCATGCCGATTGAGCACAGCTATCCGGTTTGCTGGCGCTGCAAGAGCGAAGTTATTTTCCGCCTTGTTCCGGCTTGGTATATCAGAACAGCCGAGCTTAAGCCGAGACTTATCAGAAACGCCGAATCGGTCAAATGGGAACCCGAATCAAACGGAAAGAGAATGGTTGACTGGCTCAACAACATGGGCGACTGGAACATTTCAAGAAAGCGTTACTACGGTATGCCGCTTCCGTTCTATGCCTGCGAAAAATGCGGCCACGTTCACGTTGTTGGCAGCAAAAAGGAACTTCGTGAGCTTGCCGTTGACCCGGCAAAGGTTGACGCTCTTCCCGAACTTCACCGCCCGTGGATTGACGAAGTTGAAATCAAGTGCCCCAAGTGCGGCGAAAACGTAAAGCGTGTTTCCGAAATCGGTGACGTTTGGCTTGACGCAGGTATCGTTCCGTTTTCAACCACAGGCTACTTCACCGACAAGGAAGAATGGAAAAAGAACTATCCGGCAGACTGGATTGTTGAAATGCGTGAGCAGGTTCGCCTTTGGTTCTATTCAATGCTCTTTATGAGCACCGTTCTTGAAGATAAGGCTCCGTATAAGCGTGCACTTTGCCACAGCAGCGTTGTTGCCGAAGACGGTTCAAAATTCTCTAAGACCGGCTTTATGATTCGCTTTGACGAAGCGGCAGAAAAAATCGGCGCAGATACCGTCAGATATATGTATGCCGGCGCACCCGTTTCAAACGACGTTCGCTTCGGCTTCAATCTCGGTGACGAGGCAAGAAGAAAGCTCCTTTCCTTCTGGAACACCTATACTTTCTTTGAAACCTACGCAAGAATCGACAAGCCGAACTTTGAAGGCTATACGCCCGACAAGAGCGCAATGACCGTTACCGACCGCTGGCTTGTTACAAGAACAAACGAGTTCATCAGAAAAGCAACCGCTCAGATGGACGACTTCAAAGCATACAACGTCATCAAGGAATTTGAAGTTTTCGTTGACGATATCTCAAACTGGTACATCAGAACCAACCGCCGCCGCTTCTGGAAAACCGGCGACGAAAAGGATAAGACCCTTGCTTACTGGGTACTTTTCAATGCAATCAACACATGCGTAAAAGTTATGGCTCCTATTATTCCGTTCATGACAGAGGAAATTTGGCAGAACCTCACCCGCCGTGTTCTTCCGTCAAGCGAACTTTCCGTTCATCTTTCCGATTGGCCGAAGGAAATCGAGGGCTTTGAGGATGACGGAATCCTTTCGCAAACAGCAGATGCAAGAGAAGTTATCGCCGTTGCAATGAGACTTCGCAACGAACATCAAATCAAGGTTCGTCAGCCGCTTTCAACGCTTTATATCTCCTGTGACGATGAAGAAGCCGCAAAGATTAAGACCTTTGAAAAGAACATTCTTGACGAACTCAACATCAAAAAGCTTGTTCATGTTTCGGATAACTCTGTTCTTGAAGACAGCTTCCTTGCCGTCAACTTCCGTGCCGCAGGTGCAGTTCTCAAGCAGAACGTCAACAAGATGAAGCAGGCTCTTGAAAGTGCTTCTGAAGAAGAAATGGCAGAATACACCGAAAAGACAAAGAATGGCGAAAAAGTTCTCGTCAAAGGCTTTGACGAAGCATACGATTCCTCAATCTTCACCGTTATGACAAAGACGAAGAAGGGCATCGTTTCAGCAGAATGCCAGAACAAGACCGTTGTTGCGCTTGACGTTACTCTTACCGAAGACCTCATCAAAGAAGGCGCAGTCAGAGACGTTGTTCGTCAGTGCCAGCTTCTTCGTAAAGAGGCAGGCTATGAGGTTGAGCAGAGAGTTGTTCTTTCAATTTCTTCGGACAGCGAATTTATCATGAACGCACTCAAAGAGAACGCCGACCACATGAAGAGCGAGCTTCTTGCCGATGACATTTTCTTCGGCTCATCAATTGAAAACGACCTTGAAAAGACCTTTGAAGTCGGCGAAGATAAAAAAGTTACCGCCGCAGTCAAAAAGGCGTAAGAAAAAACAAAACAGCGGCTTTGCCGAAACAAGGCCGCTGTTAGATTCATAGAAAGGAATCTGCAACTATGGCACAGCAGAAAAAAATGGTTGAGGAAATCACCTCAATGGAAGAAGACTTTGCCAAATGGTATACCGATATTGTCAAAAAGGCAGAGCTTATTGAATACACAAGCGTAAAGGGCTGCATGGTTATTCGCCCTTACGGCTATGCAATTTGGGAAAACATTCAGCGTATTCTTGACGGAATGTTCAAAGACACCGGCCACGAAAACGTAAATATGCCGATGTTCATTCCCGAAAGCCTTCTTCAAAAGGAAAAAGACCACGTTGAAGGCTTTGCACCCGAAGTTGCTTGGGTAACCCACGGCGGAAGCGAAAAGCTTGAGGAAAGACTTTGCGTTCGCCCCACTTCGGAAACGCTCTTCTGCGAACATTACGCAAATATTGTTCATTCCTACCGTGACCTTCCGAAGCTTTATAACCAGTGGGTAAGCGTTGTCCGCTGGGAAAAGACCACCCGTCCGTTCCTTCGCAGCCGTGAATTCCTTTGGCAGGAAGGCCACACAATTCACGCAACAGCCGAAGAAGCAATTGAAGAAACCGAAAAAATGCTCAACGTTTACGCAGACTTCTGCGAAAAATATCTTGCAATCCCCGTTGTAAAGGGTAAAAAGACCGAAAGTGACAAGTTCGCCGGAGCTGTTTCAACCTATGCAATTGAAGCACTCATGCATGACGGAAAGGCTCTCCAGGCCGGAACATCGCACTACTTCGGCGACGGTTTTGCAAAGGCATTCGGTATTCAGTATCAGAGCCGTGAAAACAAGCTTGAATATCCGCACCAGACCTCCTGGGGTATGACAACAAGAATGATCGGCGCAATCATCATGACTCACGGAGATAACAACGGACTTGTTCTTCCGCCGGCGGTTGCTCCGATTCAGGCGGTAATCATTCCCGTTGCTCAGCACAAGGAAGGCGTTCTTGAAAAAGCACGTGAGCTTGAAGCAAGACTCAAGGCTTCGCATATCAGAGTTAAGCTTGACGACAGCGACAACAGCCCCGGCTGGAAGTATTCCGAATATGAAATGAAGGGTGTTCCCGTTCGCATTGAAATCGGACCTCGTGACATTGAAAGCAATCAATGCGTTCTTGTTTCACGCCATAACAGAGAAAAAACCGTTGTTTCGCTTGACGAGCTTGAACACGCAGTGGGCGAAAAGCTTAAAGAAGTTCATGACGCTCTTTATAAATCAGCACTTGAAAACCGTGAAAGAAGAACCTATGCCTGCACTTCTCTTGAAGAGATTACAAAAACTCTTGAAGAAAAGGGCGACGGTTTTGTCAAAGCAATGTGGTGCGGCAACGAAGCCTGCGAAGACAAGGTTAAGGAAGTTACCGGTGTCGGCTCACGCTGCATTCCCCTTGAGCAGGAGCACCTTGCGGACACCTGCGTTTGCTGCGGAAAACCGGCAAAATTCATGGTTTATTGGGGCAAAGCTTATTAATTGAAAAAACTTTCATACAAAAAATGGGACTGTCGCATTTAGCGCAGAACAAAGAGTAAAAAGTCAAAATTAAAAATATAATTTACGGATGCCGTCAAAAAGAAAGTATACCGTGAATTACAGCTTTATTTTTAAATCCAATAGGAATTATTTTTACTCTTTTAAGCGTTTTTTTACCCTCTCGCAGTATCTATATACAGCTTCGGGGTAAAGAAAACGCTTTCTGCATCTAAATCCGACAGCCCCGATTTTTATTTATTCGTTCACTTTTTAATCGGTCTGATATACTTGAAAAATTTTCCGGGATCATAATAAAAATACATTATTCTTCCGGGCGTGAGGTCAAGTTCACAGCCTTTTTCGGCGTAATCGAAGTCCTTCATCGCTTTTTCAATTTTTTCCTCAACCGTTCTGCATTCCTGCTCGTAATCAAACGGACCGTGTTCAAAAACAACATATTCGCCCTGTGGAATGTCGGAAAGTATCATCCCGTTCGGAACTTCGCCGCTGTAATCAAAAGGAAGTCTGACACCGTAACATTCCGTTCTGAGAAATCCCCAATCGCAAAGTCTGCCTGTCGGGTCGTTGATATATGCCATAATTTGACCTGCGGAGCAGTTGTCATCATCGCCGCCGGCATCGTCAAGCTTTCCTTTTATGCTTGCAAGAAGGCCGCAAACGGTTTCGCAGTCCTGACCGGGAATTTTTGACTGTTTTTGCCAAAAGTCCCAGTATCCGTTGCTTTCACGGTTTTCAATGTGAAGAAATTTGTGTGCCGGAATTGTTACAAAATAGGTTTTAACGTTGTCTTGTGATTTGATCATGCCGATCTCTCCCAATCCTAAAAAGTAGCGGTCAAACGGATGGATTTTTGTTTGGAGAACAACAGGCTTCGGATTTTTTCGAAAACTGCTCGGGGTTATGCCATAGGCTTTTTTGAATGCCCTTGTGAACGCTTCGTTTGAAGAAAAGCCGTAATCAATGGCAACGGAAAGAAGATTTCTTTTGCTGTCTCGAACTTCCTTGAGGGCAAAGGCAAGCTTTCTTTTTTGAAGGTATTCACGAAGCGGCATACCGGAAATTTCGCTGAATTTTCTTGTTGTGTAAAATTCGGAATAGCCGAGTTTTTTTGAAAGTGCGCTCAATGCAAGCGATTCATCATCATGATTTTTTATTGATGTGTCAATTTCGTCAACAATTAACTGAACAAGTTTTCTCCATTCATACATAAACTGTCCTCCGTTTTGTTCGCTCTGTGGCTATTATATCGCAAAGGAGAGAGCGGCACTTGATATTTCTTGCTGTATTTTCTTTCAATATTATGATACTCTGATTTCAATTGAATTGCAACAATAAAAAAAACCGCAGCTCACGCAAAGTTCTCTGTAGGCTTTTTGTGAATTGCGGTTTTTAAATTATGCTTGTTTAAAAAGTATCAACCGAACAGAATTATGCTGCGGAGTCGGTCTTGATGTACTTTTTAAGGAAAGCGATGATCTTGTTGAGAATTTCAACAAAATCAAGTTCATTGAAGAAACCAAGAAAATATTCTACTGCGCCTTTAAGGGTTGAGATGCCCTTCTTTTCTTCTTCCTGTGTAGCAGCCATGTTAAATCACCTTTCTGAAATAAAATGTAAATTAAATATACTCCCCGTTAGGATGGATAATTGCGTCAAGCAAAAATTATTTGCTTGCGTCGGTGGTTCCGTTGCCCTTTGCGGGAATGAAAATTTTGAAGAAATCAACAATTCTGTTGAAAAGTCTTACGAAGTCGAAATCGTTGAAGCCTTCGGCAATGAAGTTGAGGAGACTTTTAATAATGTCCATAATACAATCACCTTTCACAAAAACAATTTTTTCACTCTCTGAAAACGCCGCAAGTTTCAAATATCGGTTTATAGAAAAAACTGTCCAAATGCACAAGAAATAATTCAAACAGAGAAATACGAAATAATTTGCTTTGTGCAGTCTGACGAAAAGTTTCAAAAAACTGACAAAATATGAAATTTTCGGCATCTACTTTAAGTTAAAAAGATGGTATTTTGTCAACCTTAAATGAACCTTAAAAAATGGCCAATTTCATGCAAAAAAATTCATAATTTATCAATTATTTCTTAATAATATACAAAATCCTTTTAATTTTCTGCATAAAATATTTGTTTTTTGCATATAGAGAAAGCGATTAAAAAATTGTTCTTGACTAACAAAAAAAATTTGTCGGTATTGCGAGGCCTTTAGTATTGAAAAGGTACTATTCAAAATCTGTAACATATTATGTCAAATGACCGATTGACTTGTTAAAAAAATAATTGTATAATATTTTTGTAGTCGTTTGTCTATTAATTTGATTCTCGACAGAGGTTAAAATATATACTTTTTAACAAAAACCGCAAAAAGAACACACAGTTTAATTCTTAATGGCGATATTGACTTTTTATAACTTGCTTTTTTCCGTGTAATGTGTTACAATGTGACATAATTTATTTGTCGGAAAACATTCCGATGCTTTTAAAAGCGGTTTTTAAAAAAGCGCAAGAAGATCAGAAAAAATTTTTACAGGAGTTGAAGTCATTTGGGTAAGTATATCTTCAAGCGTGTTGTGATGGGAATTATCAGTATTTTCATCGTTGCAACGTTGACGTTTCTTTTGATGAATTTGGTTCCGGGCGGTCCGTTCGTTGCCGAAAAATCAATCAGCCAGGCGGCGCAGGAAGCGCTTGCCGAAAAGTACGGACTTAACAAACCTCTTTATCAAAGATATCTGACCTATATGTCGGATTTTCTTCACGGAGATATGGGACCCTCGCTCAGGCAAAGGGGACGAAACGTTTCCGATATAATCGCTTCAAAATTCCCGATTTCCGCAGGACTTGCGGGACTTGCGGTTTTGGTTTCGCTCCTTGTCGGTATTCCGCTCGGCTGCCTTTCCGCTTATAACAGGGGAAAATTTGCCGATAACCTTATAATTGTTTTTGCAACGTGCGGAATTGCCATTCCGAGCTTTATAAGCAGCGTTATTTTGCTTTATACTTTCGGAAGCAAGCTGAATCTTCTTCCGACAATCGGCCTTAACACGATGTCGTCATACATCATGCCGGTTACTGCGCTTTCAATTTATCCCACCGCTTATATCACCCGCCTTATGCGTTCGAGCCTTCTTGACGTTATGGGTCAGGACTATATCAGAACGGCAAGAGCAAAGGGACTTTCAAACTTCAAGGTTCTTTTCAAGCACGCTTTGAGGAATGCAATTTTGCCGGTTGTCACCTATGTCGGCCCGATGCTTGCAAGCCTTATGACCGGTTCGTTCATTGTTGAAAAGATTTTTACGATTCCCGGACTCGGACGTGACTTTGTTTCGGCAATCAATCAGCGTGACTACACTCTTATTATGGGAACAACAATTGTTCTTGCAACGCTTATTATTATTGCAAACGTTATTGTTGATATCCTTTATAAGATCATTGACCCACGCATTAAACTTAAATAAGGAGCGGTGAGAAAGTAAATATGAAAAATAAATTTCCGAGTCTACATCTTAAAGCAGACGACTTTCTTCCCGCATCTGCGGATGAAAAAGAAAGCCTTGTTGTAATGCGCAAAAGCGTAAACTTTTGGGCGGACGGACTTCGCCGCCTGAGAAAAAACAAAATTGCAATGGTCAGCCTTATTTTCATTTTGGTTATCATTGTTTTTGCTTACATTCTTCCCCGGTTCTGGCCGTACAGCTATGAACAGCAGATTCAGGGAAGCGAAAACCTTGCGCCCTTTGAATACGGCGCTGCAGAACAGGCTCTTATTGACAAGGGCGAAAGCGTTTTTCCGCATATCTGCGGAACCGATAAGCTCGGCCGTGATTTTGCCGTTCGTCTTATGATGGGAACAAGAATCAGTCTTACTGTAGGTCTTGTTTGTGCGGCTCTTGTTTTGCTTGTCGGTTCGGCATTCGGCGCAATTGCGGGTTTTGCCGGCGGCTGGGTCGATAACATCATGATGCGTTTTACCGATATCCTTTACACAATTCCGGATATCCTTCTTATAATTATTCTTTCAATGGCTCTGCGGCCGAAACTTGAAGACCTTTCAACCCATGCGGGCTTTGCTTGGATGCAAACCGTGGGACCGAACATGATTGCGATTTTCCTCGTTTTCATTTTGCTTTATTGGGTCGGAATGGCACGAATCACCCGTTCCCAGGTGCTTGTTCTCAAAGAGTCCGAGTATGTTACCGCAGCCCGTGCGCTCGGTGCAAACGGTTCAAGAATAATCAGAAAGCACCTTCTCACAAACTGCATCGGAACTCTTATCGTTACAACAACGCTTCAGATTCCGTCGGCAATTTTTACCGAAAGCTATCTTTCTTTCCTCGGTCTCGGCGTTGCCGCTCCGATGCCGTCGCTCGGTTCGCTTGCAACCGATGCGGTTAAGGGTATGAACACTTATCCGCACCTTCTTTTCATGCCGGCAATACTCATCAGCGTTGTCATTCTTGCGTTCAACCTTTTCGGCGACGGACTTCGCGACGCATTTGACCCGAAACTTAAAAACTGACGAAGGAGGACGAGATTTTGGCTGAAAAACTTTTGGAAATTAAGGACGAAAGACTCTCGTTCTTCACACCGGCGGGCGAAGTTAAAGCGCTCAGCGGCGTTTCATTCTCAATGGAAGAGGGTGAAGTGCTCGGAATCGTCGGCGAATCCGGTTCGGGAAAATCCGTAACCGCATACTCCGTTATGGGGCTTACCGCTTATCCCGGAAAGCTCATCGGCGGAACGATCCGCTTTAACGGCCACGAAATTGAAAAAATGACCGAAAAAGAGATGCGTGCAATCCGAGGAAATGAGGTTTCAATCATCTTTCAGGATCCGATGACGAGCCTTAACCCGGTTTATACAATCGGCGACCAGATTACGGAAGTTATTTTTCTTCACACCGATAAAACAAAAAAAGAAGCTTATGACCGTGCAAAGGAGCTTCTTGAGCTTGTTGGAATCAACGAGCCCGAAAAGCGCCTCAAACAGTATCCGCACGAACTTTCCGGCGGAATGAGACAGCGTGTTATGATTGCGATTGCCCTTGCGTGCGAACCGAAGCTTCTTATTGCGGACGAACCGACAACCGCACTTGACGTTACAATTCAGGCGCAGATTCTTGACCTTATGCAGGATCTTCGCAAAAAGCTCGGCATGAGTATCATTATGATTACGCACGACCTTGGCGTTGTTGCAAGTATGTGCGAAAAAATTGCCGTAATGTATGCCGGTCACATTGTTGAATACGGTACTGCAGACGAAATTTTCTATAACCCGAAGCATGAATACACAAAAGGCCTTATTAAGTCGATTCCGAAGCTTAACGCAGAAACGATTGAAAGGCTTGTTCCGATTGAAGGTCAGCCCGTTGACCTTCTCAATCCGCCGAAGGGTTGTCCGTTTGCGCCGAGATGCGCAAGCTGCATGAAAATCTGCCTTCGTGAAATGCCGCCAAAAACGGAACTTTCCGAAACGCATTACAGCCATTGCTGGCTGCTTCAAAAAGAACAGTTTGAGAAAGGGGAGGAATAAAGATGAGCGACAACAAAAAGCTTGTTGAAATTGAGCATCTTCAACAGTACTTCCCGGCAGGCGGAAGAGGAAAAAACAAAAAGGTTGTTCAGGCGGTTGACGATGTTTCGTTTTTCATCAACAAGGGCGAAACCCTCGGCCTTGTTGGCGAATCCGGCTGCGGAAAAACAACCGTCGGCCGTACTATTCTTCGCCTTTATGAACCGACGGACGGAAAAATCGTCTATGACGGCAACGTGATTTTTGACAAGAAAAATAAGGTTTCCGTCAATATGCTCCCGTACCGCCGCAAAATGCAGATGGTTTTTCAAGACCCGTATGCAAGCCTTGACCCAAGAATGACAATCGGCGACATTGTCGGCGAAGCAATTGACATTCATAAGCTTACCGCAAACAAAAAGGAAAGACGTGACAGAATCATCTCGCTGCTTGAAACGGTTGGACTCAACAGCGAACACGCAAACCGCTATCCGCATGAATTTTCCGGCGGCCAGCGTCAGCGTGTCGGCATTGCAAGAGCACTTGCCGTTAACCCGGAATTTATCGTTTGCGATGAACCTGTTTCCGCCTTGGACGTTTCAATTCAGGCGCAGGTTGTCAATATGTTTGAAGATTTGCAGAAGGAATTGGGCTTGACTTATCTTTTCATTGCGCACGACCTCAGCGTTGTTCGCCATATCTCAAACAGAATCGGCGTTATGTATCTCGGAAAGCTTGTTGAGCTTGCAGACAGCTTTGAACTCATTTCAAAAAGCGTTCACCCGTATACAAGAAGTCTTATTTCCGCAATTCCGGAAGCAGACCCGATAACCGCCCGTGCTTCAAAGCGTATTTTGCTTCAGGGCGATGTTCCGAGTCCGCTCAATCCGCCGAGCGGCTGCCGTTTCAGAACTCGCTGCCCTTATGCGGACGAACTTTGCGCAAAGGAATGCCCGGCATTCAAAGAAGTAAGCCCCGGCCACTTTGCTGCGTGTCATCACCTTGACAAGGTGAACTGAATAATTTTAGGTATTTGTTGCGCATTTTTGCTTCTTACTGCGCAATGGGTATAAATCAATGGCTAAAGCCAAAAATCTACAAAGGAGATGCATTTATGAAAACCAGAAGAATTATTTCAATCGTTCTGGCAATCGTGCTTGTCTTTTCTTGCGTTGCCTGCCTTTCCGGCTGCAACAAGGACAAAGCAAGCGGTTCGGAAGTAACCGTTCAAATCGGTCCGAACCCGGAAACACTTGACCCGGCTCTTAACAGTGCTGTTGACGGCGGTAACATGCTCATCACACTTTTTGAGACTCTCCTTATCATCGACCAGGATAATAAGGTTCAGCCCGGTCAGGCAGAAAAGTATGAAGTCAGCGATGACGGTCTTACATGGACTTTCACAATGCGTGACGGTCTTAAATGGTCAGACGGTTCAGAGCTTAACGCAAAGGACTTCGAGTACACCTTCAAGCGTCTTGCAGACGTAAAGCTTGCCGCTCCGTATGCTGAAACCGTAATCGGCATGATTGACGGTTATAAGGACGCAATCGGCAACCCGGACAAAAAGGGCAAGACCACAACCAAACCGGACCCCGAAAAGCTCAATGTTAAAGCAAGCGAAGACGGAAAGACTCTTACCATCAAGCTTTCCTATCCGTGCTCATACTTTGACAAGATCGTTGCTTTCGGAACCATGAGCCCTGTTCAAAAGGCTACTGTTGAAGCTAACGGCGACGCTTGGGCAACCAAGCCGGAAACCTATATCTGCAACGGTCCTTACACTATTGAAAAGTGGACTCCGGGTGAAAGAATCGTTTGCAAGAAGAACGTTAACTATGTCGGCGGCTGGGATTCCTCAAAGATCGTTACCGACAAGCTCAACTTCCTTCTTCTTGAAGATTCAAGCGCATCATATACAGCTTACACCAGCGGTCAGGCTCAGATGATTAAGGACGTTCCGACTGAAGAAATCCCCGGCCTCAAAAAGGCTGAGGACGGCGGCGACTTCTATGTTGACACCATTCTCGGAACATACTACCTTAACATGAACCTCAACAAAGAGCCGTTCAACAACATTAACGTTCGTAAGGCTCTTAACCTTGCAATCGACCGTGATTACATTGCCAACACCATCATGCAGGGCACATACTCACCGGCTTATAACTTCATGGGTCCGGGCGTTGTTGATGCAGAAGGTATGTTCTTTGACAATGCTGTTGCCGACAATAACGGCGAAACCTACATCAGCAAGGATTATGAAGCAAACTTTGAAGAAGCAAAGAAAGCTCTTGCAGAAGCCGGCTATCCGGACGGAAAGGGCTTCCCGACCATCACATACTCAACCAACGATTCAGGTTATCATGTTGCTGTTGCCGAATACCTCCAGCAGGCTTATAAGAAGCTCGGCATCACCATGAAGATCGACAAGGTTGACTGGTCATCATTCACCCCGCAGCGTCGTGCAGGCGATTACGAAATGGCTCGTAACGGCTGGGTAATGGACTATAACGATGCTTCGAACATGCTTGAGATCTTCTATTCCTCAAACGGTAACAACGACGGTAAGTATAAGAGTGCAGCATTTGACAAGGCTATCGACGACTCAAAGGTTGCAGATTCCAAGGCTCACTTTGCAGCTCTTCACGAAGCTGAAAAGGCAATGATGGAAGACTATGCTTGCATCCCCGTTGCATATTACAACGATTTCTGGCTCCAGAGCCCGACTCTTAAGGGTACCTGGCACAGTCCGTATGGCTACTGGTACTTCCAGTATGCTTATATCGAGGGTTAATTTATAATTTACTCTCGAAACTAAAGCTTAAATAAAGCTGATTGCCCGCATCGAAAGATGCGGGTTTAATTTTTTTAAATATGTATATTTCTGTGCTGTAACCAACAACGGTTAATTTTGTGGGATAATTAACCTGAAAATATTTGAGCTTTTGCTCGTTGGGAGAAATTAAAATGACGAAGAAAAGAATCCTTTCGTTTGCACTTGTTCTTGCAATGCTTTTTTCGCTCACCGCAACGCCGGCTTTTGCCGCCGATGCAGGCGAAACGGTTAAAACGTTTTTTAAAGACGCACTGACAAAAACAATAGGTTTTGTTATGGAAACGCTCACGGGAGCAATCAACCGCACCGCTTCCGGAAAAGGCGTTATTGTTGAAGAAAAGGACTTTACTCTCACCGATTTTTACTCGGGAACAGAAACCTTTCTTTCAAAGCCCGCCGCCGGTGCACGCTGGGCGCTCGGTTACAACACTCAAAGTCTTGTTCCGGAAAACAGAGATGAATATAACCTTTATCTCGGCGGTTTTATTGATGCAAAAAACGGCTTTTCAAACAAAGTTAAAGATGTTTATGACGACATGAAGGTCAGAACAATTGCGCTTTCCGATTCAAGCGGAAGGGGAACGGCGGTTTTTGCAACCATTGACTGCATCGGAATGACGAATACCGACATCAGAGATATTCGTGCAATGCTCTCTGATTTTGCAAAGGAAAACAACATCAACTCAATCAATATTTTTGCAACCCATTGCCATTCCTGCATTGATACTCAGGGACTTTGGACAGACAATGTTAAAACAATTTTAAAAAACATTTTCTCATCCTATACGGGATTCGGAACGCCGCAAAAGGGAACCGATGAAAAGTATATGAAGTTCCTTTTTGAAAAAGTTACTCTTTCGGTCAAAAACGCCGTTACCTCAATGAAAACGGGAGAACTCACTCTTTCAAAAAAAGATATCGGCGCAGAATACTTTAGCAATAAAAACAGAACGACCGCAACCGCAGTTATGAGCAACCTTACAAAATTCACGTTCAATCCCGATGACGGCTCAACGCCAACGATTATTGCAAACATGGCCGCTCACCCGGACATTGTTGGACTCCCGACAGACCAGGACGATTCAAACGGGCAGGTTCTTTCCGGCGACTATGTTTATTATATCGGCGAAACGCTGAATGAAGCGGGCTATAACTTTATGTTCTTCAACGGTGCAATCTGCGGAATATATATCGGAAGAGGACCGTCAAACGATAACGTTGAACTTAAAAGACGAGTTGACATTTCGGTTCGTTACGGTCATGAAATCGGACGTATGCTTCTTGCAATGAATATGACCGAGGACGAAATCAAAAAAGACCCGTTCCTTTCCGTAACCGGCGACAGCGAAGAGAACATGAACCGTGAAGGCTATACGCTTTGGTATAAGGACTGGAAACCGGTTGAAGCAAAAAAAGTTGAGCCGCTTCTCAACGTCCGTGTCAAAGCAATAAGGCCGGTTGTTACGAATAACGTTATTCTTTTTGCCGGAAAGCTTCGCCTTGTTAATCACACAATGCTCAAGGGTGAGGACGGCAAGTTTAAGGTTGCAACGGAAATCGGATTTGTTCAAATCGGTTCGCAAAAAATTGTGATGATGCCGGGTGAAATCAGCCAGGATCTTGTTGCCGGCGGCGCATCGCTGACAAAGGAAGGTTCAATCAATCACAAGGACTTCACCGAAAAAACAGTTTATGAACTTTTCGGCGATGATACAATTGTTTTCGGCCTTGCAAACGACGCAATAGGTTATGTTGTTCCGGATAACGATTACTGTATGGGTCTTGTTTTTGATCATTATCAGGAAACCCTTTCGCTCGGAAAAAATACTGCTTCGTTCCTTATGAATGAGTATGCCGCCCTTGCAAAAGAGGTTGGATAAAACAAAAATGAGAGAATTCAAACAACTGCCGTTCAATTGTAATACAATATGTTCAAGTTTTGTTCATAAAATTATTGACTTGAATTTTACTTTGTGATATCATATCTACAATTGAGCGCAGCTCCATAAAAGAAGAAATATCGGAAAGAAGTTGAATGAATGAAAAACATTGATAAGGTTATTACAGAACCGCTTTATGACCTCATTCCCTCTCAGCAGACCATGTATATGATGGTTAAGTACAGCTTTCACAAGCAGCTTGTCCAGATTCCGATTTCGTTTTCGGTTGAAAAAGACATTGATTTTGGCGTTCTGAAGCGTGCTTTTAATATTGAAATTGAACGTAACGACAGCTTGCGCCTTCGTTATGTCATAATTAACAAACAGATTAAGCAATATTTTCTTAAGCGTTACACGATGAATTATATTCAAATCAAACGCTTTAAAAATCTTGAAGAACAGGAAGCCTTCTTTTCAAAGGATGCTCAAAAGCCCATTCATTTTCTCAAGGATGAATGCTACAGAGTAATGTTCTTCAAAACCGAAGGTGTCGGAAGCGGAATTTATTTTAACATCAGTCACCTGAGCATGGATGCGATGGGCATTGTTGTTACCCTTGCGGATTTGTTCAGAGTGTATAAGGCACTTATGACCGGCTCGGAAATGCCAGCCCCGCTTGATAAGTATGAAGATTATATTAAAGAAGAGTTTGGCCGCCTTGCCGACAAAAAGAAAATGGCAAAGCATGAGGAGTTTTACAAAAGATACTTCCTCAAGGGCGGCGAACCGTTTCATGCGAATGTTCACGGTCCCGAACTTCTTGAAAAATACAGAAAAAAGAAGAAAAATCCAAACCTTCGTGTTCCGCCGGCATATAATCCGCTTTGGGATAAATGCGACATGATTGTTAAGCATATCGATGCCGAAGACGCAAAGAAGATTTTTGAATACTGCCTTGAAAAAAAGATTGCTCCTGAAAGCATTCTTCAGCTTGGACTGAGAACATATTGCTCAGCGGTCAACTACAGAACGCCGGACGTTTTCATTCAGTCGCTTTGCAGCAAACGTGCAAAGCACAATGAAAAAAACATGGGCGGCTGCATTACTCAGCCTTTGCAGCTGAGAACAATAATCCCCGAAGATTACACTTTTGAGCAGGCGTTGAATGAAATAACAAGCGTAAGAACAAGCTTGTTTATGCATTCGGCATATCCTTACGGACTTGCGTTGAACCTTTCAAGGGAGATATATAATTACAATATGATTCAGGGTCCGGCTTGCATGATGTTCTCGTGGATACCGGTTCCGATAGGCCCGCTTGTTCCGTTTAAGTTTGATTTCAGGGGATATAATCTCGGAAGATACTTCACTCCGCTTTATGTTATTACTCATCCCGACCCGGAAACTCAGGGAATAAAGTGTGAATATATGTATCGTGTTAAACTTGCAACGGCTGAAGATATTGAAAAGCTTCATGAAAATATGGTGAAAACAGTTATTGCCGGTATTGAAAATCCGAACATCAAAATCGGCGAACTTCTTGACAATGTAAAATAAAATCAGTAATTTATTAAAGGAGACATAGATTTATGCTTGAAAGACTCAAAAAAGTAATTTGTGAATATGCGGACATTTCTGCCGATCAAATTACGGAAGAAACCAACATTAGAACAGAGCTTGGCCTTAACTCGCTTGAACTTATCAACATGGCTGTTGCGATTGAAGATGAATTCGGCGTTGAAATTCCCGACCGTGAAGCACTCGGAATTGAAACTGTCGGCGACACCATCAAACTCATCGAAAAATATATGAACGCATAATTGAACTGAACTTTTTAAAGAGGGAAAAATCGGCTTTTCGGTTTTTCCTTCTTTTTCTTTTTACGGTAATTTATTTTTTAAGTTGTTCCTATTGAAAAAAAACTGCGTTTATGATAATATTATGTTGATATGTTTGAGTAACGGAGGTTAAATTATGAAGAAGATTTTGAAATGCATTCTTGCTTTCGTTTTGGTAATCGTTTCGGTTTGCACTGCGATTACTCCGGCTTTTGCCGCCGCAAGTGTGAATGACCTTCCCATTGTTTATGTTGCAGGTAAGAATACATATATCTACAATAAGGACGGAAAGAGGATTTATCCGACAGGTGACCTCAGCAAAGCGATTGAAGCAAAAAAGAACGACCTTTTAAGCGCGTGGGCAGAAAGCCTTTTTATAAAAAACGACTGGACGCCGCTCAGCGACGCAATTTATGACCTTGTTTTTGAACAGTATAAGGAGTTCACTCCGAGTGACGACGGAACAATCACAAACGGAACGGCAATCAAGCCTATTAATGCGCCGAAAGTCAAAAAGGCGAATTTTCAGCTTGAAGATTATGTTTTCACTTATGATTCACGCATTGATCCTTATGAAAACGCTGCAAATTTGAACGATTATATCAATGCCGTTCTTGCCGCAACGGGAAAGAAAAAAGTTCAGCTTATCGGCCGCTGCCTCGGTTCAACGATTATTGCAGCCTATCTCACCGTTTACGGCTGCAGCAAAGTTGAAACAACAATTCTTTATGCTCCATCGTCTCAGGGTGTTATTCCGCTGAGCGCATTCTTCACCGGAGACATTCAGTTTGATAAAGATGCGATTTATAAATATGTGGACAACAATATGCTTGATGAATCTTCAGATTTTGTCAAAATGATTCTTCGCCTTTTGAAGGCGATGTATGCTTTCAATTGGGGCGTTAACAGCGTTGAAAGCGCATACCGTGATATTGCAAGAACTCTTTATCCCAGAATCGTTCTCACCATATACGGAAAATGCCCCGGCTTTTGGACGATGGTCAGAGATGAGTACTATGAAGACGCAAAGCGTGTTGTTTTCGGAAACAACACAGCGCAGTATTCAAAACTTATAAAAAAGATTGACAAATATCATTATAATGTTTTCAACAAGTTTGAAAGCACAATCAAAAATTGCCAGAAAAAGGGCATGAAGTTTGCAATCATTACAAAGTATAATACGCCGATGGCTCCGCTTTTCGGAAATTGCACAAAGCAGGCGGATAACCTTGTTGAGCTTGAGGCCGCATCCTTCGGTGCAACCTGTGCGGATAACGGAAAAACTCTCAGCACTGCATATATTCTTAAACAGGAAGTTGCCGGAGAAGGAAAGTATCTCTCTCCCGACCTTGTTATTGACGCTTCAACCTGCAAGTTCCCCGACCAAACATGGTTCATCAAAGACCTTGCGCATGAGGGACTGCCCAATTCGGTCAACGAGCTTATACTTGAAATTTTCAAATCAAAAGAGCAGTATACCGTAAACAGCAGCGAAAGATTCCCGCAGTTCCTTC
The DNA here is from genome assembly GCA_934552855.1 of uncultured Eubacteriales bacterium. GTDB lineage: Bacteria > Bacillota > Clostridia > Oscillospirales > Acutalibacteraceae > UBA6857. Next base: position 50,546 of record CAKTEU010000006.1, read on the forward strand.
AGTATGAAAGTGACAGCAATATTCTTACCGAAGTTACGCTTGAAGGCCTTCCGACCGACAGAAACGATTCTTTCCTCAGAAAACTTGCAAACGCTTTTAACAGCATTTTTGCCCTCCTCAAGCTGCTTTTCAAAATCAGATAAACATTAAAAAAGCCTTTGGCGGCACATCCGGAACCGGGTGTGCCGCCTTTTTTCGTCAGGAGGAAATCAAAAAGGGTTCAGTGCAAGTTTCTTCGGTCAGCAGCCGCATCCGCAGTTGTTGTTCGAATAAGTGTTTTCGCAGCCGCAACCGCAGCCGTTGTTGTTTGCAAAAAGGGTATCGCCGAAGCAGGAGAGTACAAGGAGAAGAATGATCCAAGAGCAGCTGTTTCCGCCGAACAAATTGTTACAAGCCATTGTCTGACCTCCTTTCAAAAGGACGAAGCGGCCGTTTTTTTCTTTCGGTCTTTCGCCCTGCTTTCATCATCATTATACGTTTTTGCTCAAAAGGTGTTACCGGTTATCTTTTGCCTGAATAGCAAAAGCAAAGAAAGCATAGAATAATTTTATCTTTATTTTGAAAAGGGCAGTGCATTATGAAAAAGAACGAGCGGGAACTTTTGAACGAGAAGCTTTTTTCCTTTGAAACGGCCGAAGAATTTTTTCCTTTTAAAAGGTCAAAGTCTTTTTCAAAGGCTCATTTTGACCGTTTTGAGTCAAAGGTCAAAAAAAGTCAAAAAATTTTTAAAAGTGAGAAAACAAGAGAAAACAAGAGATAATTTCAAAAATCAGCGAAAATCAAAATATATTAACCTTTTTTGACCTTTGCAAAAAGATTAAAAGTGCATATAATGTACATCAGAAAGTCAAAGAAAGTCAAAGTCAAAGAAGGTGTTCATCAAATGAATCTCACAAATGTAATTGCCCAAATGATTTCCGATATGCTTGACGGAAAGGACGAGGTTGAAATTCAGCGCAACACGTTTGCGCAAAGCGTTGGATGTGTTCCAAGCCAGATAAATTATGTAATTTCTTCCCGTTTCACTCCCGAACGAGGATATATTGTTGAAAGCAGAAGGGGCGGCGGCGGATTCATAAAAATTGCAAAGGTCAACTGCACCGGAGAAACTCTCCTTATGCACGTTGTCAACTCCGTCGGCGATTCGATTGACGAAGGAACCGTCAGAGGACATCTTGTGAATCTTGTCTATAGAGGTATGCTTTCAAAAAGAGATGCAAAACTTATACTTTCCGCAGTGAACGATACAGCGCTCAAATGCGTTGATGCTTCGCAGAAAGATAAAGTTCGAGCATCAATATTCAAACAATTGCTCATTACGATTTTGAATAACTGACTGGAGGAATGATTTATGTTATGTCAGAACTGCTCAAAAAGAGAAGCAACAACTCATATTAAAAGGGTCGTCAACGGCGAAGCAACCGAAAGCCACCTTTGCGAAGAATGCGCAAGAAAGCTTGGTTACAACGACTTTTTCGACGATTTTTCATTAAGTATCCCGAACATTTTTTCATCGTTTTTCAACGACAGCGCTTTTGCCATTGCTTCGGCAAAAACCGACCGATGCGAAAAATGCTCAAGCACCTTTGACGATATTATCCGCACCGGAATGGTGGGCTGTGCAGATTGCTATGAAAAGTTTTATGACCGCCTTCTTCCGTCAATACAGCGTATTCACGGAAAAACAAAGCACGTAGGCCGTGTTCCGTATATTGAAGTTCCCGATGAAAAGGAAGCAAAAGAAGAAAAGACGGAACTTTCAGCCGAAGAAAAAATTGAAAAGCTTCAGGCCGAAATGCAAAAAGCAATTGAAAGCCAAAACTTTGAACAAGCTGCCGTAATCAGAGACGAGATAAAAGAGCTGAAGGGAGAAAAGTAAAAATGAAGTGGTACTCAAAGGAAGGCAAAAACTCAGACGTTGTTCTCAGCACAAGAATAAGATTTGCACGCAATCTCAAAGATTATCCTTTTCCGTCACGCCTCAGTACGGCGGAAAAAGAAAAGGTTAACGAGATTCTCAAAGATATTTTCCTTGCCGCAGACGGCGGCGAAAATCTCGATTATTTCGAGATGTCCTCGCTTTCAAAGGTGAAGGCTGTTTCGCTTGCGGAAAAGCATCTCATCAGCCCGGAGTTTGCTTTTGACACGAGCGGAAGGGCACTGCTCCTTTCAAAAGATGAAGAAGTGAGCATTATGCTTTGCGAAGAGGACCACGCACGAATTCAGGTCATTCTGCCCGGCCTTGACCTTGAAAATGCATATGAAAAAGCTTTGAAGTTTGACAAGGCTCTTGAAGAAAAGGCGGCAATAGCTTTTGATGAAAGGCTCGGTTATCTCACCCAATGTCCGACTAACCTCGGAACGGGTATGAGAGCTTCCGTCATGCTTCATCTTCCGGCTCTTTCAAAAACAAAAATGGTTCCCCGCCTTGCCGCAACGGTTGCAAAACTCGGTTTAACCCTTCGGGGCGCATACGGCGAGGGCAACCGCACAACGGGTGACCTTTTTCAACTCAGCAATCAAGTTACGCTCGGAATTTCGGAGCAGGCTGCCGTTCAAAACCTTAATGCAATTGCACTTCAGATTGCCGAACAGGAAAAGAACGCACGCAGCTCGCTTTTGAAAGACGACGCTTTTATTGACCGAATCTGGCGTGCATACGGAATACTCAAAAGCGCACACATGATTAGCTTTGACGAATTTACCGATCTTCTTTCTTACGTTCGCCTCGGTGCGGCGCAAGGCTTGGTTGAAATTCCGCTTGAAACGCTGAGCACGCTGCTTTCCGAAATGCAGCCGGCAACGATCAATGCGGAAAACGAAAAGGATTTTTCTCCCCGTGAGCGAGACGTTTTCAGAGCAACAAAGGTCAAGGAAGCATTAAAAGATTAAAATAATCGGTCGGGGCTGTCGGATTTAGATGCAGAAAGCGTTTTCTTTACCCCGAAGCTGTATATAGATACTGCGAGCGGGTAAAAAAACGCTTAAAAGAGTAAAAATAATTCCTATTGGATTTAAAAATAAAGCTGTAATTCACGGTATACTTTCTTTTTGACGGCATCCGTAAATTATATTTTTAATTTTGACTTTTTACTCTTTGCTCTGCGCTAAATGCGACAGTCCCGTCTGTTAAAAATATAAAAGAACACACATACGAACAGGAGTTGACTATTATGTATAAATTCACAGGATTCACCGAAAAAGCGAACAGGGCGCTCAACTCAGCCATTGAAGTCGCAGAAAATCTCGGCCACACATATATCGGAAGTGAGCACCTTCTCATGGGTCTTGTCCGTGAGGATAACGGAGCGGCAACAACGCTGCTTCTTTCAAAGGGCGTAACTTCGCAAAAAGTTGAAGAACTCATCAGAAGCACAGTAGGTGTCGGAATCCCGACCGTCCTTACTCCCGATGATTTTACCCCAAGATGCAAGCACATTATTGAACTTTCCGTTTCGCTTGCAAGAAGTGAAAATGCAGGCTATGTCGGAACGGAACACCTTCTCGGCGCAATACTCAGAGAAGGCGACGGCTGTGCGGCGTTCATACTCACTCAGCTTGGCGTTTCTCTGCCGCTTTTGCTTGACGAGCTTTCAAGCGGAGGAGACAGCCGCTCTCCGTTTTCGCAAAGCGGTCGTTCCGGTTCAAAGCAAAACGGAAAATCTTCAACGCCGAACCTTGACAAGTACGGTCAGGATTTGACAAAAAAGGCTCAAAATTCCGAAATTGATCCGGTCATCGGCCGTGAAAAGGAGATTGAAAGGGTCATTCAGATTCTTTCAAGGCGAACAAAAAACAATCCTTGTCTTATCGGTGAGCCGGGCGTAGGTAAAACCGCAATTGCAGAAGGTCTTGCGCTTAAAATCGCCGAAGGCGAAGTTCCGGACCTTCTCAAAAACAAGCGTATTGTTTCGCTTGATCTCACCGGAATGGTTGCCGGAACAAAATACAGGGGCGATTTTGAAGAAAGAATCAAAAGCTGTATTGACGAAGTAACCAAGGCAAAAGACGTTATCCTCTTCATTGATGAGGTTCACAATCTTATCGGCACAGGCTCTGCCGAAGGCGCAGTTGATGCGGCGAATATCCTCAAGCCGTCTCTTGCAAGGGGCGAACTTCAGGTAATCGGTGCAACAACCATTGAAGAATACCGCAAATATATTGAAAAGGACAGCGCACTTGAAAGACGTTTTCAGCCGGTAAAAGTCGGCGAACCGAGCGAAGAAGAAGCCGTTCAGATTTTGAAAGGTCTTCGCAACAAGTATGAAGCGCACCACAAGGTAAAAATCACGGATGACGCAATCGTTGCCGCCGTAAAAATGTCTTCAAGATATATCACCGACCGTTACCTTCCAGACAAGGCGATTGACCTTATCGATGAAGCAGCTTCAAAGGTAAGACTTCGTGCTTTTTCGGCACCGCCGGAGGTTAAAAAGATTGAGGACGAAATTAAGCAGACCAACGAAGAAAAGGCCGCCGCAGTCAATTCACAGGACTTTGAGGCTGCCGCAAGACTTCGTGACAAGGAGAAAGAGCTTCGCTCAAAGCTTGCCGCTTCAAAAACCAATTGGAAAGAAGAAACGTCAAGAGTTGGCGGAGAAGTTACTCCGAGTGAGGTTGCTCAAATTGTTTCCGGCTGGACAGGTATCCCCGTAACCGAACTTACGAGGGAGGAAAGTCAGCGACTTCTTGAAATGGAGTCGATTCTTCACAAGAGAATCGTCGGTCAGGACAAGGCGGTTTCCGCTGTTGCAAGGGCAATCAGACGTGGCAGAAGCGGACTCAAAGACCCGAAAAGGCCGCTCGGTTCGTTCATCTTCCTCGGACCTACCGGTGTCGGCAAAACCGAACTTTGCAAAGCACTCGGTGCGGCAATGTTCGGCGATGAAAACGCCGTAATCAGATTCGATATGTCGGAGTTCATGGAAAAACACACGACCTCACGTCTTGTCGGTTCCCCTCCGGGATATGTCGGATATGAAGAAGGCGGCGAGCTTACCGAAAAGGTTAGAAGAAAGCCGTACAGCGTTGTTCTTTTCGATGAGATTGAAAAGGCACACCCGGACGTTTTCAATATGCTTCTTCAAATTCTTGATGACGGCGTTCTCACCGATTCGCAGGGCAGACACGTTGACTTCAAGAACACCGTAATCATCATGACCTCGAACATCGGCGCAAAGCTGATTGCGGGCGAGGGCAAGGAGATCGGCTTCAAGAATGCGAGCGAGGACAACGGAGTGCTTGACGACACAAGAATTCATGACGCAGTCATGGGTGAACTCAAAAAGGCGTTCAGACCGGAGTTCCTCAACCGTGTTGACGAAATCATCGTATTCAATCAGCTCACGAAAGATGAAATCCATGAAATCGCTTCCCGTATGCTCGTTAAGACAAGCGAAAGACTTCATGCAATGGAAATTGAAATGACCTTCTCGCCGGAGGTTGTCACAATGGTTTCAGACGCAGGCTTTGACCCGGTTTACGGCGCAAGACCCCTTCGCCGTGCAATTCAAAGCAAGGTTGAAGACAAGCTTTCAGAACAGATTCTTGACGGAACCGTTTTGCCGAAGCACAAGTACGAATGTGTTCTTGAAAACGGCGAAGTGAAGTTTAAGGAAAGCGAAGAAGCAAAGGCGGAATGATGAAAACAGAACAGCCGGACGTGAAATGCGCCCGGCTGTTTTTTGTTATCTTCGGTTTTTATAGTAATCACAGTTTTCATAGTCGTATGTATCACATACATATTTGTATTTTTCTTCTGAGATTTTGTTCCAGATGATTTTACAATACGGTTCAATGCAATACCACGCACCTTTATCCTCAAAATACGGACACTTTGCCATGTTTGTTTTCTCCTTTCTTTTTAGTTTTTTTTCTTTAGATATTATTGGTGAATCGCTGTAAGGAATGTTTCACATTCTTCGCAGTTTTTTGTTTTTCCGCACCAAGTCCATTTGGTATAAGTAAGAGGTTCTTTTGTAACACTGCAAACGTGTATATCATTAGAGTTAAGTTCACCGCATCCGGCACAAATGAGATCTCTGTATTCAAAAACATACAGACCTTTGTCGCTGTACTTTTTACGCAATTCTTTTACGCGCTGTTTGTACTCTTTGCTGTTAAAATCAAGATCAAAATAGCGGTAACAGCCGATTCCTATTAAGTTCAGTATACCTAAACCGACACAGACAAACCAATAGGTAATAACCTTGCTGTTACTTGAAATCATCATAAACAAAACAACGGTTAAAATGGTATAGACCAACTGCATGATTATTAATATCTTCTTTAATAAGGGATAGACTCTGATTTTGTTAAGCTCATTTAAGTATTCGCGATACAGCGGATTGTTGACACATTCACGATAGTACTGAATTCGGGTAGACATTTCCATAGTTTTTTCGCTCCGTTTCATATTATTAATTCATTTGAGTTAATAATATCACAAGAAAAATCAAAAGTCAACTCATTTGAGTTAAGTTTTTTATCTCTTTTCGGTTATCCTTGTATTAATAAAACCGAGGAGTGAGAAAATGACCGTTGGAGAAGCCGTCAGAAAAAGAATCCTTGAGCTTTGCGACGAAAATAAAATCACCGTCAACAAGCTTGCAATAATCAGCGGAATTACGCAGTCAACGCTTAATAATATTGTCAGCGGACGAAATAACGGAACGAATGTTTCAACAATCAAAAAAATTTGCGACGGATTGAATATCACTATCCGTGACTTTTTCGCCTCGTCGGTTTTTGATGACCTTGAACAGGAACTTCATTGAAAAAGTGATATATTATACAAAAACACCGGTATTTGTTATATACGTCTTCGTGAAAAAATTTCATGAAATATTTTTTTAACCCCCTATTGCAAAAATAATATTCTTATGCTACAATACTAATATATCAAAACAGAAAGATGTGATACCGATGGTTTTTTAAAATTGGTGTGTTGGAATATTTGACTGTACGGTAACTAAACCGACATATGATGATTGTAATGGAGTTAACAGTATATATGGGGGTTATAATCCATGAGAAAGATAATTGCTGCAGTTTTATGTATTCTTATTTCTTTGTGCCTTTGCGCTTGCAAAGACAGCGGTACAAAAGAAGATGACGCAACACAGAATCCTGTTTCGGACAGCAACGTATCGGTTAAGGTTGATTATTCACAGGCAGTTCCGGCAAAGCAGAAAAACACTGTCAGATATACTGAAAGCTCTTTGAGCATGGCGACTGAACCGATAAAAAACGACGCGGAAATGTTTGAGGCGAGTCCGGTTGTTATACACGGAAAGGTACTTGAAACGAATTACCTTTTGAAAGGCAGCGAAGTATTTACAAAATCCGAAGTTTCGGTTGTCGAATGCTACAAAGGCGGTCTCAAAAAAGGCCAGGTAATAAAGATTAGAGAAATCGGCGGCTTTGTTCCGTCAGATGTTCTCGACAACGCTATCGCTTTGGAAAAGACCGGAAAAAAAGCGAATACCCAAAAATCAAAAAAAGTCATATACGATATCAGAGTCAAGGATAATAAGGTTATGGAAAAAGGCGAAGACGTTATTTTGTTCGTATATCCGATTGATTATTCCGACTTTGAAGAGTTCAAAACCGATTCCTATCAGTTGGTAAGAGTTTGGCAGGGAAAGCTGCTTCTTGACGAAAAAACCGGTTTGTATAACCCGTATATTCCAAAGGATGAATTGCAATACGTTGATGCAAAAAGTTATACTCCCAGCAGCTTTAGTATACTTGCCAAAACGTGTATAAAGCAACAGGTTTCTTGATTTAAAGAAATAATACCGATAAATAAACTTGAAACTTAAAACAATAACCGCACCGTACGATTATTTCGCATGGTGCGGTTTTCTGCTTGTCAATTATCAGTCAAAAAGCCCCTTTTTGACCTCTGCCTTAATCGGCTTAAAGCCTGCCTTTTCAACGGCTTTGAAAAGTGCTTCGTCCGAAACGTCCTCGGAAAGCGAAACAACGGCCGTTTTCTTTTCCGCATCGGCTTTCGCTTTTTTAACGCCGCTTACGGCGAGAAGCTCGTCCTCAACAGCCTTTGCACAGTGTGAGCAGTGCATACCTTCAATTTCAATAACTTTTTTCATTTCTCCGTCCTCCTCTTGGTCGGTTGAATTAATTTGCTTTGTGTTTGTTGTATTGTCATCGGCCGAAGCCGGTTTTTCCGCTTTGAAGAACCTCAGCCTTAATGCATTGAGAACAACGCAAACCGAACTGAGACTCATTGCTCCTGCGGCAATCATCGGCGAAAGCTTAACGCCGAGTGAGTAAAACGCTCCGGCTGCAAGGGGAATTGAAAGTGCGTTATAAAAGAACGCCCAGAAAAGGTTCATCTTGATGTTGCCGAGAACTTTTTTGGAAAGTCTTATCGCATTGACAACGCTGTAAATGTCCTTGTTCATCAAAACGAGGTCTGCACTTTCAACTGCAATATCCGTTCCGTCGCCGATTGCAATTCCGACATCGGCACGGGAAAGTGCGGGAGCGTCGTTGATTCCGTCGCCGACCATTGCAACAACCTTTCCGCTTTCCTGAAGCGAACGAACTTCGTTTTCCTTGTTTTGCGGAAGAACTTCTGCAATGATTTTGTGTACGCCGAGACGTTTGCCGACCGCTTTCGCTGTCAGTTTGTTGTCGCCTGTGAGCATTACGGAAGAGATTTTCATTTTTTCAAGTGCTTTGATTGCCGATGCTGCATTCTCTTTTTCCTTGTCTGCAACGGCAATAAGACCGATTACCTTTCCCTCACTTGCAAAAATCAGCGGAGTCTTGCCCTCGGCTGCAAAAGTATCAAGCCGGTCTGATACCGAGGAGCAGTCAATGCCGTTTTCCGAAAGCAGACGTGTGTTTCCGGCAAAGTAAGTTTTGCCGTCAATTTTTGCGCTGATTCCGCCGCCGGAAAATGAAGAAAATTCTTCGGCTGTTTTTTCGGGCAGTCCCTTTGCTTTTTCAAGTATCGCACGGGCGAGGGGATGCTCGGAATTTTTTTCCATCGTCGCCGCAACTGTAAGCATATCACTTTCGGTCAAATCTGTCAATGACACAATGTCGGTTACGGAAGGTTCGCCTTTTGTGAGTGTTCCCGTTTTGTCAAAAACGGCGGTATCAATTTGAGAAAGGCGTTCCATTGCCGCCGCACTTTTGAAAAGCAGACCGTTTTTTGCGCCTTGTCCCGTACCGACCATAATTGCAACCGGAGTTGCAAGTCCGAGCGCACACGGGCAGGAAATTACAAGAACCGAAATTGCAAAATTCAGTGCAAGACTGAAATCTTTTTCGATAAAGTACCAAACGATGCCGCAAACAACGGCGATTGAAATAACCGTCGGAACAAAAACCCGGCTGACCTTGTCCGCAAGGCGTGAAATCGGAGCTTTGCTGCCTGCCGCTTCAAGCGAAAGGGCAATCATTTGGGCGAGGGTCGTGCTGCTTCCAACCTTTGTTGCTTTCATCGTGAATGCGCCGGAGGTGTTGATTGAAGCGCAAAGAACGTTGTTACCGATATCCTTTTGAACGGGCATACTTTCTCCGGTGAGTGCGCTCTGGTCAACAAAGCCGTTGCCGCTTAAAACAATGCCGTCGGTCGGGATTTTTGTTCCGGGGCGAACAACAATTTCATCGCCGAGCACAACGTCTTTGGCAGAAATTACGCTTTCTTTGCCGTCACGGATAACCGTTGCGGTTTCCGGTGCAAGCGAGGTCAGCATATCAAGAACGGCCTTTGTTTTTCCCTTTGAACGTTCTTCAAGGAACTTGCCGATGTCAACGAGCGTAACGATCATTGCGGCAGATTCGAAGTAAAGGTTGGCGTGCCATTTTGCAACAAGCTCCATGTCTCCTGCGGAAAGACCGGACGCAATTTGAACCGTACCGACAATTCCGTAAATGAATGAGGCGGCAGCACCGATTGCAATGAGCGAATCCATATTAGGCGAAAGCTTGAACAGACTTTTAAAGCCTATCGTGAAGTATTTATAATTGATAGCCAAAATTACGAGCGTAAAAATAAGCTGATAGATTGCAAAATTCAGTGCGTTTTCGTGACCCGTAAGAAACGCCGGCTGAGGAAAGTGAAACATATGTCCCATTGAAACATACATCAGCGGAATGAGAAGTATAACCGAAAGAATAAGACGGATTTTTGCCTTTTTTTCGCTCTTTTTTGCGGCGGCATTGGTGTTTGATTTGCCCTTGATTTCGCATCCGTATCCGACGGATTTCACTTTCATTATGATATCGGACGCAGTAATTGCATTTTCGTCGTATTCAACGCTCATTGAATTTGTCAAAAGATTCACCTGAACGTCCTTTGCACCGGGGAGCGATTCAACGCTTTTTTGAACACGTGCGCTGCACGAAGCACAGGTCATTCCCGTCACGTCAAACTGAGTTTTCAATTAAACCACCTTCTTATTTATATATCATGGCCGTTTTTGGGCGGCTTACTAAAGCTTATTATATACCAACTTAGTAGGAATTTCAAGTTGAAAGAGCGTTCAACTGACAGAAATTTTGAAGAAAAATGTCGCCGATTTTGTGAAAAAGGACGAGTTCAAAAAATATTTACGGTAAAATGCATAAGTTTATTCAAAAAGGCTTGACTTTTTTTGCGAATTATTGTATTTTTACTTAGTAAGCTTCTCTTCAAAAAACAAGAGAGAATATCACCGCACTGAAACGACAATATTGTGCGGTAAATTTTGAAAGGAGTAATCCAACAATGAAAAAAGAACTCAAAGTTATCGCTGTCGTTCTTGCGGGAATCATCGTTTTTCTTGCCGGTTTCGGCCTTGGCACATCAAAGGGACTCACAATCGACATCAAAGTTGACGGCGCAAATTCGGCAAATTCATCGGCTGTAACACCTGCTGCTCCGGCAACGACCGCTCCCGCCGCTCCGGAAACCCCGGCAGCTCCGGACAGCTCCGCACCGGCAACTCCCGACTCAAAGGCGACGGCCGACAATAACGGCGGTGCACCCTCGGCAATTCCCTCTTCACCGAAGGAAATCGCCGCAAAGTACAACGAAGTTCTCAACGCTCTTAAAAAGCAGGAAAATGTTACCGTTCATAAGGTAAGCAAGGTTAACATCGAATGCACCGACTGCTCGGTCGGAATCCTTAAGGGAGCCGTTAACTCAATTCTTCAGGGCTTCATGAAAGGTTCGGACGATAACGTTCAGTTCGCCGGCGGAAAGGGCAGCAAGGCTGACGGAAGCGAAGTTTGGATCAACGACTTCATCACTCCGGGCGGAAGAGAAGCAGCAGTCACCGAAAACGACCTTGCTTCCGCAACCGCAGCGGCAGAAGGCTCAGGCTATAAGATGACCCTCAAGTTCAAGAACGAAAGCGCAACATTCGACGGAACAACCGGAACAGAACCCGCAAGCCACAAGACCGCAATGGATCCGCTTAACCTTGCAACTCTTGAGCTTCCGATGGGCGCAAAGATTACCGAAGCAAGCATGACTTATCCGGGCGCAACAATCGAAGCAACCGTTGACGGTTCGGGCAACCTTACCGCTTTGCATCTTCTTCTTCCTCTTGAAGGAAACGGAACAGGTAACCTCAAGGGTATGTCTCTTTCGGTAGGTCTTAAGGGTGACCTTGACGATGCCTACACAATGACTTATTGATTAACCGAATAAAAAAAATTAACCGCTCGGCGTAATGCCGGGCGGTTTTTGTTTATTGACAAAATATGACACGCATGGTAAAATGCTTTCGGTGCCGTGCGAAAACGGTAGGCGGTTGCTCCTTTGGCCGAAGAAGTCCAAATTCAATGTGCCTAAATGTGTTGTTTTTTCGCACATTGCGGCACTTTTTGTCTCACTATACGTCAGTATAGTTTCGCCAAAGAAGCACCACACTGCACAAAAAAACAAGTCATTTAGGTGCGCAGCAGTTTTTCAAGAGCAAATTTTTGTCGAGACAAGGCAAAAAGTTGAGTAATACTGACGTATTGCGAGGCTTTTTAACGCAGTATCGGCGGAAATTTGCCTTAAAAAACCACATTGAGTTTGAACCTCTTCGGCCACAGAGGAGGTGATGGCAATGACGGTTACGCTTTTGGAATTGGTTGCAATTCTGAGCCTGCCGGTCGCAGTCATCTCTCTTTGCTATGACATTTTTGGCAAAGACAAGTAATCTTACATAAAAAGTAAGAAACACCGCCAGCTTTCCACTTTGGCGGTGTTTCTTTAAACATAACCATCTTGGAGTAACCGCTTACTGCGGCACCTCTTTATTTATATAATATACACGTTCCGCTTGTTTGTCAAGCGTTATTTTTTGCATTGACAAAAAGCGACAAATATGATAATATAAATTAAAGGCTCTGCACCGGTCGAGAATTCGGCATTGCGGCAAGGCGGCTGCCCTCTTTGAAGTTAACTACTTTCAGCAGGAGGGAACATTTTTTATTATACGTTACCCTCCGGAAAGGAGGGCGGTGTCAATGGAACTTGCATTAATCTTTTTGATACTTATTGCGGCAACAGGCTACATACTTGTTCTCGATAAGGTTGCAGGGAACAACGGCAACAATAAGCATAATAAAAAATAACCGCCAGCATCTCAATCTAACGGTTATTTTTTAACTGATTTTTGAGGGCAACCGCTTACTGCGGCACCTCTTTAGCTATATTATACACAGCCGCTTGCATTTTGTCAAGCGGTTGTTTTGTTTTCCACACAAAATCAGAGTTTTCAACATGTAAAGCAAATCGCTTTACTGAACATGATTCGATGTAAAGCTTTTTACTTTACAAGAGTGTAACTTTATTCTGCATGGTTTTTGATAAAATGTTGCATTTGTTCGTCAATATTAACAAATTTTTTGTCAGAATTTCTGTGAACAAATCATGAAGAAAAGGTTGACTTCTTATTGCGAAAAAGTTTATAATCAATCTGTATCTTTATATTGTTTGCGCTTGCGCAAATATCTATTATCCATTATCCATTATCTCTTATCTATTATCTAAATTGGGAGTGCCGCTATGTCACGAAACAGCGTTTTGCTTGATAAATCATTGCATTTTTCGGCACGCATTGTTAAATTGTGCAGATATCTTTCTGACAAAAGACGTGATACGGTAATTTCAAAGCAGATTTTTCGCAGCGCAACGAGTATCGGTGCAAATGCAAATGAAGCGATATACGCAGTGAGCAAGGCTGATTTTGTTGCAAAGTTGCACATTTCTTTAAAGGAGACCGCCGAAACTGAATACTGGCTTCGATTGCTCATTCTCTCTGACTCGATAACGAGCAAGGAGGGGGAATCGCTTCTTAAAGATTGTATTGAAATCAAAAAAATCCTTGTTGCGACATTAAACAAGGTAAAGGCAGAGTGAGACAGGGGATCTTAGATAATGGATAAGAGATAATAGATAATAGATAATAGATATTTTCGCTCAAGGGGTACCCCTTGAATGTTTTCCACCGGAAAACATTATTCCCTTTTGTTTACATTCTCGTAGGGGTCGGACCCGAGCCGACCCATGAACTCAACGTTTTTTTACGGGCGAACCGGGCGTTGCAAAGCGCCGTGCCTCCATCCTGAGGGAGGTGGCACGAAGTGCCGGAGGAAGTCGGTTTTTTGAAAAGTTTGCCGGGTTTCTCCCTCAGTCAGCCAAAGCTGACAGCTCCCTCACAGGATGGAGCCGACCTTACATTTCGCCCAACGCAACCCCCTAACAATCGGTAACAAAAACCGTTGACATAAATCAAATTCATTATTATGAAAGGTGGAAGAATAATGAAAAAATTCACACGAACAGGGAAAAAGGCGCTTTCCGTTTTCCTCGCCGCCCTCATGGTCATGACGGCTTGGGTGTTCGTTGCACCGACAAAAGCGGAAGCAGTAACAGCCGGAAAGTACAAGATTGCCTTTGCTATTTATGACAATGACAATGGTTCAGACGGTATTAAAACTCTTGAAGTTAAGTATAAGTACAAAACTAATAATGGCACCGGTACAGAAAGCTCGGAAAAAACAACTTCTGCAAATGCTGATGGTGCAAGATCCCACGTAAAAAACAAAAAAGATTACTATATTGTGCATGAAGACAACGTAGACGGTTTTCCTTCTTATGTTTATGCATATTCCAAAGTAGGTAATAGGCAGTATCCGGAATTTCGTATAAAAGTGCTTGTGGCTAAAGCAGGTAACGCAAACTATACGCAGAATAATACACCTGCCGGTTGGAAGGAAATCTGCGATTTCCAATTTCACCACAAAGACTTTTTGGGAAGTAATACCGGTTCGGCAAGCACAACTTCATTTAATAATAAGCCAACCGTGTCAAGCTTGACCCTTACCGGCGGTTCAACAACACTTGAAGTTCCAAAGTCTGGTTCGGCAGCAAATTCTTCGGTGGCTTTTGTCGGAACGGTCTATGACCAATATGGTGTTGTTTGGTGGAAAGCTCCTACACTTACGAGCAATTATACAACTAAGATTGACTTCCCTGTGTCTGATAACAGCGGCGTTATTGAAGCAACAAACGAAAAATCAAATGCGTCAAACAACTATGATGTTACTGTTACTGCTTCGTTTTCCGGTTTGACATCTCAAACTAAAACATGTAAAATCATTGTTTTTGATTACAATGTCACTTTCAAAAACCATGACGGAACGGTGCTGTCCGGTCCGTCATCATATGATTACAACAAGACTCCCACAGCTCCGTCGACTAATCCGACCAGAAGTCCCGATGCAAATAACCACTACACTTTTGCCGGTTGGAGTCCTACCCCAGGTGCTCTTACCACCGGTGATCAAAATAAGGTTTATACTGCGCAATATAAAGCGGAGGCTCACAATTTTGTATGGAAAACCGACAAAGAACCAACTTGTACTGCAACCGGTCTAAAGCATGAGCAATGCACCGTTTGCGGATATAAACGCAGTGAAAACACCACAGTTACAAAAAAGAATCACACCTACGGTGCTGCCGCAACCTGCACCACTCCGCAAACATGTACTGTCTGCGGTACACAGCTCAATCCGGCGCTCGGTCATGATTTTTCATCAAAGACTGATTCGGATACTTATCTTAAATCTGCGGCAACCTGCGTTAATGATGCCGTATACTATTATAAGTGTTCACGCTGCAACGAAAGCAGTAAGAACCATGACGGAACAACATGGACGAAAACCGGCACTGCTCTCGGACACAAGTTCAGCGTAAAGAATACCGACACAAAATATCGCAAGTCGGAAGCTGACTGCATCAATGCGGCCGAATACTATTATAAGTGCGAACGCTGTGATGAAAGCAGTAAGGGAATCACCGATACAACTTTCACCGACGGAAACGCTCTCGGTCACAATTGGGACACCGGCGTTGTTACAAAAGAACAGAAATGTACCGAAACCGGTATTAAAAAATACACCTGCTCACGCTGCAGAACAACAAAGGAAGAAACTCTTCCCGTTCTCGGCCACCTTTGGGATAACGGCACTGTAACAACTTCACCGACATGCGAGGGTGCAGGTGTAAGAACTTTCGTTTGCCAGAGAGACAGCTCACACAAAAAGACCGAATCAATCAACCCGAACGGTCATACTTGGAACACGGTTTATACTACCGATAAAAAACCGACCTGCACCGAAAAGGGTTCAGAGTCAATTCACTGCGCAAAGTGTGATGCAATTCAGGCAGGTACTTCAAGAGATATTAACCCTATCGGCCACGATTGGGGCAATTGGGTAACAACTGTTGAAGAGGACTGCATAAATGCGGGTTCGGAAACAAGAACCTGTAAGCGCAATTCAACCCACACCGAAACACGGGAAAGAGCTGCACTCGGTCACAACTATGCAAAAGAGTTTACCGTTGATGTTGCCCCGACCTGCACCGAAAAGGGTTCAAAGTCAAGACACTGCACACGCTGTGATGTAGCAACGACTGAGGTAACAGAAATTCCTGCTAACGGCCATAAATACAGTGACTGGATCGTTGACACGGATTCAACCTGCTATAGTGAGGGCACACAGCACAGAGAGTGTACGGTTTGCCACGTAACGCTTGAAACCAAGCCGGTTGAAAAGAAAAACCATACATGGCCGGTAAACTGGACAATAACAAAGGCTGCAACCTGCACCGAAAAGGGAAGAAAAGAAAAACGCTGCACTGTTGAAAAATGTAAAGCACTTCTTATTGAAGAAGAAACTCCCGCTAACGGTCACACCGACGGCGAATGGATAATCGACAAAAGTCCGAGCTGCACCGAAACCGGTAAAAAACACCAGATCTGCGCAGTTTGTAAAGAAACCATCAAAGAAGAAACAATCGGTCAGAGCCCCCACACCCTTGTTCACGAACACCAAAACGCAACTTGCACCGAGAACGGCTACGACAGAAACAGATGCTCGGTATGCAACGGAATTTCTGATGAAAAAATTCTCGAAAAGCTCGGACATGATCCCAAGGTGGTGTCCGATACTCAGCCGTCTTGCTATTATGACGGTCTTTACAAAGTTGTTTGTTCAAGAGAGGGCTGCGGTGCTATTCTTGAAACAGAGGTCAGACCGAAACTCGGCCATATATATGATAAAGGAACAAGATATCCGGCTAACTGCACCATGGGCGAATACATTGAGTACGTCTGCACCCGTTCCGGCTGCACCGAAGACGAGCCCGGTCACAAAATGACCGAAGTATTCAGCAATCTTGAGGCTCTCGGTCACGACTGGTCGGCATGGACTCCCGTCAAGGGCAAAGAACCTACCTGCACCGAAGTCGGCGAGGAAGAAAGATCATGTCAGCGCAAGGGCTGCACTGCTCACGAAACAAGACCGCTTTCAAAGCTCGGCCATAACATGAAGGCCGGCGAAGCGGTTGAAGCGTCCTGCCTTTCAGGTGCTTATACGCCGTATACCTGCAGTAACGACGGCTGCGATTTCAGCTACAGAATCTATGATGATTCAAAACCCGCAACTGACCATAAATGGGTAACAACAACTTCTCAGGAAGGAAACGTTCTCACCGTTACCTGCGAATGCTCCGTTTGCCACAAGACGCATACAAAGCAAGTTACGGTTGACGAGGTTCATAACTACTCAGTTGTCAGCGAAGTTAAGGCCGCAACCTGCAAAGAAGCCGGAAAGATTAAAATCACCTGCGACGGTGCTCACAAGGCAGGCTGCACCGAATTCATCGAAGTTGAAACCCCGGTCAACGCTAACGCACATAATTACGAAACCAAAAAGGTTGACGCAACCTGCAAAACCGAAGGCTATGTTCTTTCAAAGTGCTCAATTTGCGGAAACGAAATTAAAACAACACTTCCCACCACCGCTCATGCATGGAACGAGGGCGTTGAAACAACTCCCGCCACCTGCACAGAGACAGGTGTGAAGACTTTCACCTGCTCAATCTGCGGCGACACCTACACCGAGGTTATTGCTCAGGTTCAGCATAACTTTAAACTTGTTAACACCGTTGCCCCGACCTGCAAGGACGGCGGAAAGAGCGGTTACAAAGTTTATAAGTGCTCAACATGTACCGCAACTTATAACGAAATCACCGACGACGCAATCAGCCACAAATGGAGCGATTGGACAGTTGTTCAAAAGGCAACCGACAAGCTTTGCGGAATTGAAAAGAGCACCTGCTCCGTCTGCGGCGAAGAACAGCTCAGAACGACCGATCCGATCGGCGACCACAACTTTGTTGAAGACATCGCAACAAAGAAAGCCGCAACCTGCACCGAAGACGGTTCGGTAACAATGAAGTGTACTGCACACACTGACTGCGGCGTAACCTATGAAAAGGTTCTTCCGAAGCTCGGACATGACATGGTTGCCGGCGAACCCGTTGCCGCAACATGCGAACACGAAGGCTATACCGATTACAAATGCTCACGCTGCACTCACAGTTACAGAATCGTAACCGAAGCTAAGAAAGCGCACACACTTGAAACAAAAACAGAAGCAGCCTCTTGCCTTGACCCGTCCGTAACTTATACTTACTGCACCGCTTGCAATAAGCTTATGGGCGAAGTTACTGTAGGTCAGGCACTCGGTCACGAATTCACCATTGAAGTGTCATATAAGGCTCCGACCAACACCAAGAACGGCGAAAAGGTTCTTAAGTGCTCACACTGCACAGAAACAATCACCGTTGTTATCCCGGCTGAAGGACACAAGTTTGAACTCGTTTCAACCAAAGAAGCAACCTGCGCCGAGACCGGACTTGAAACTTATAAGTGTACGACTCATACCGACTGCGGACTTTCATACACAAATGTTATTCCGATGAAAGCGCACACCTATGCAACGAGAGTTAAGACTCCGGCTAACTGCGTAAACGCCGGAGTAGGCGAGTACTACTGCACAGTCTGCAACGAAGTATTCGGCGAATATGACATTGCCGCTCTCGGTCACGACTTCAGTAAAGTAACCGAAACCGTTCCTTCAACCTGCAACACTGTCGGCTACGTTACAAAGCAGTGCTCACGCTGTGACGAAACAGAGACGACATATTCAAGCACCCTTGCCGACCACAGCTGGGGCGAATTGAGAGTTGTTCAAACAGCTGACGAAACCCACCCCGGAATCAAAGTTAAACAGTGCTCGGTATGTAAACTTTATGAGTATGAGTACACTGCACCCACAGGTAATCATAAGTGGAACGAAGGCGTTGTTACAACTCCGGCAACCTGCACTACCGAGGGCACAAAGACCTATACCTGCGTCGCTGACGGAACTTGCGCCTGCACAGCGGATAAAAAGGCAACCTATACCGAAACTATCCCCGCAACCGGCCACACCGCAAAGGTTGATGTTAAAGAAGCAACCTGCACCGAAGCCGGATATGTTAAGGCTGTTTGCGAAATCTGCCACACAACTCTTGACGAAAAGACACTTGAGAAGAAAGAACATATTTATCAGTCAGAAGTAACAACCGAACCGACTTGTTCACAGCCGGGCGTAAGAACTTTCACTTGTGCACTTTGCGGTGATACTTACACCGAACAAATTGAAATGGTTTCTCATGACTATCAGCCCACAGGCGAATTTGTTGTCGCAACCTGCACTTCACCGAAGTATGAGACGTATAGATGTACTTATGGCTGCGGCGCAGAGCAGCTTGTCAAGGTTGGCGAAGCAAACGGACACACGGTTGACGAAAGCAAAACCAAAACCGTTCCTGCAACCTGCACAACCGCCGGTTCTGTTTCAAAATACTGCTCCTGCGGTCAGCTTCTGAGCGTTGAAGTTCTCGGCCCGGCAGAACACACTTGGGAAACCGTAACCGTTAAGCTTCCGAAAGAATGTGACGGTTCAAAGGTTACTTATGAAAAGTGCTCGGTCTGCGGTGTAATTAAAGCAGAGTCACTGAACATTACCGAAAACGGCAACCATGAATATGTAGTAACCACCGAAACCGCGGCAACCTGCACAACACCGGGTAAACTTGTTATTACTTGCAAGAATTGCGAAAATATTAATGTTAAAGTTGAAGTTCCTGCCGTAGGTCATACCTATGACGACGGTGTTCTTACCGAAGGCACCTGCAAAACTGACGGCAACGTAACCTTCACCTGCACAAGAGATGGCTGCACAGACGCTCAGACAGGTCACACCATCACCAAGAACATCGGCACAAAGAACCACAAATATGTTGAATCGGGTGCTCCCACCCCCGCAACCTGCACCTCAAGCGGATATCAGCTTTATAAGTGCGAATACTGCGGCAAAGAGTTCAAAGAAATTCTCGAAGTTCCCGCTTCGCATGTATATGAAAAGCAGTCTACAAGTATTGAACCGAACTGCTATAAGAGCGGACATTACATCTTTAAGTGTAAAAACTGCACTGCATCGTATGAATATGATCTTCCTGCAACAGGAAACCATGAAATTAAGAGTGAAGTAACGCAGAAACAGTCCTGTACTCTTCCCGAAATGACAAAGTATACCTGTGCAACCGAAGACTGCCCGTATGAAAAGACGGAAATCACGAAGTCTCCGCTCGGTCACAGCTTCAGCGATGATTGGAAAGTTACCAAAGAGCCGAACGAAGAAACGGGCGAAAACGGCGAACAGGTACGTTCCTGCACACGTTCCGGCTGCGATGCAACCGAAACCGCACCGATTCCGGCAAAAATCCACAATTGGGGCGAGACTCCGATTGCAACAACCGATGCAAGCTGCACAGAGGCTGCAACAGAAACCTATAAGTGCACAGGCTGCGACCTTTGCAATGAAACGAACGGCTATAAGACTTATGTGAAGACCATCGGTGTTCCGCTTCAGCACAATGTTGTTGTTGATTATACGGCACCGACCTGCACAAAGGAAGGCAAGTATGTTGCAACATGTACTCTTTGCGGAAAAGAGTTTGCGAATGAAACCCTTCCGGCAACCGGACACAGCTTCAATACTTATCTTCAGGAAAGTTATGTTCCGGCAACCTGCCGAGAAGAAGGATCGGTAACTTATGCCTGCAGCAACAAGGATTGTAACGAAACTCAGGTTCTGAAACTTGATGTAAATCCGAATGCTCACAAAATGGTTGAGGATACCAATAACTCAAAGAAAGCAACCTGCACCGAAGCCGGTTACAAGGCATATAAGTGCGAAAACCAGGGTTGCGACCATAAATACATGGAGCTGATTGAAAACCCTGTGCCTCATGTCGCAAAAGACACATGGACTGTTGTCAAACCCGCAACCTGCAGCAGCAACGGCTATGAAGTTCTTGAATGCAAAAACTGTCACGCAATCATGGAAACAAGAGAAATCAAAGCGATTGCACATGCATGGATTACGGTTTCGTCCACTAACGCTGAACCAACTTGCACGGAAAGCAGCTACAGCTATAAGAAATGTTCTGTTTGCGGTGCCGTTGATGAAAGCAGTGCCGTTATCAAGAACGCTCTCGGCCATGACTTCAGCAAGTTTGTTGAAAAGAAAGACGCAACAGCCACGGAAAGCGGCTATGTAATCTATAAGTGTTCACGTGACGGCTGTGAGGAAACTCTCAAATCAATCATTCCGGCTTCCGGCCATAACTTTACGTCTGAGGTTACAGAGGAACCGACCTGCACCGAAAAGGGAGTAAGAACCTACACCTGCACCGTTCACGAGAACTGCGAGGAAAATTACACCGAAGAAATACCCGCTCTCGGACACAAGGCCGGCGATGTTGTAATTACCAAAGCAACCTGCCTTGCAGAGGGTTCGGCTGTTGTCAATTGTACGGTTTGCAATGCAGAGCTTCATAATAAGACTCTTGAAAAGCTTCCGCATACGTTCAATGACACAAAGAAAGAGGTTGTTCCTGCAACCTGTCAGAAAACCGGAAGCATAACCTATACCTGCACAACAGACGGTTGCACGGCAAAACTTGTTTATTCGCTTGATAAGACTTTGCATGATTATAAGTTTGATAAGAGCGTTCCTGCAACCTGCATTGACAGCGGCTATGATGTTTACACCTGCTCGGTTGAAGGTTGCGATGCAAGCTACAACAAAGTTACAAAATCCGCAAACGGTCATAATTTTGTTGAAGACACTGCACGCACGGTTGACCCGACCTGCTCAACCGTTGGCCATAAGTACTTCAAGTGCTCTGCTTGCGGCAAAGACGGTTACGATTATGAAGTTCCCGCAACAGGGAAGCATAATTACACTGAAACCGTAAAGGTTGACCCGACCTGCGAGACTGCCGGATATTCTTACAAAAAGTGCAGCGAATGCGATGCAGTCGATAAGAATACAATTAAGGCAATTGATCCTCTCGGTCACGACTATTCGGTTGATAACGGAGACGGAACGGTTTCGTGCTCACGCACCGGTTGCGACAGCAAAATCACCGTTGAAAAGTTTGTCACTGAAGAAGACGGAACAGTTCACGCATTTGAAGGCAAGATTACAAAACAGTCAACCTGCAAAAAGCAGGGAACAATTGAGTATACCTGCCGCACACATAAGAACTGTGCAAAGAATCATAGCGAAGCTCTTCCGTTTGCCGAACACAGTGCAACGGCAGCAAGCATTATCAAAACCGAACCTGCTTGCAAAGCCGACGGCTCACTCACCAACGGTTCAATTGTTGTTAAGTGCTCAGTCTGCGGAACTCAGATTGGTGAAACTGTAATTATTCCGGCGGCTCATAAGTATAAAGTTGTCAAGGTTGAAAGAGCAACCTGTTCTTCAAAGGGCAAGGTAACCGAACAATGCGAAGTTTGCGGATACGAAAAGGTTACCGAGCTTGAAATGGATGCAACCGCTCATGATTTTAACAGTACTGCATCAATTACTGTTGCCGCAACCTGTGAGGCTGACGGATACGAGGTTTACAATTGTAAACACTGTGACGCTCAAAAGTTTGTCAAGACCGGCGAAAAGCTTAATCACAAGCGCACCGAAACAACAACAAAAGACGCAACCTGTCAGGCAGAAGGATATGTTCGCATTATCTGTCAGGATTGCAAAAAGCTGATTGAAGAAACAATCATTGAAAAAACAGAGCACACTCCTGTAACCGTTAAGGTTAAACCGGATTGTGTAAACGGCGGTTCAATCACAACAAAGTGCTCCGTTTGCGGAAAGCTTCTTGAAGATATTGTTTATACGCCTGCAAACGGTCACAGTTGGGGCGATTGGGTAGTCATTTCGGGCGGAACCTGTGAAGTTGAAGGCAAACGTCAGAGAAAATGTAAAGTTTGCGGTGAGGTTGAAACAATCTCAACCGGAGCCGGCGAACACGTATATCCCGAAAATGGCGTTGTAACCGAGCCGACCTGCACCGAAGACGGATACACAACCTATACTTGTACAATTTGCCATAAGCATTCAATTGTCAAGGACTACACGCCGAAGAAGGGTCACAATTATTCATCGGATTATAAGATTTATATTAATCCGACCTGCCATTCAACCGGCGCAAAGGCACATTACTGCATCAATTGCGGCACATTTGAACCGGATTATCAGCATAAATATGTTGAAATTCCGAAGCTCAACCATGATTACGGTGACTGGACTGTAACCATCAAGCCGACCTGCGACCAAAACGGCGTAAAGGTTCGCACCTGCTTGAACGAGGGCTGCCCGGAAGGCTATGAAGGCCACGTTCAAAAGGAATTTATTCCGAAAGAAGGCCATAACTATGGCGAATGGACAGTAACAAAGTATGCAAACTGCACCGAAACCGGAATAAAGGAAAGAACCTGCGATCGCTGCAAGCACACAGAAACGGCAGTAATTGAAAAAGGCAGCCACAAGACTGTTGTTGATAATGCTGTTGAAGCAACCTGCACAAGCACCGGTCTCACCGCCGGAAACCATTGCGAAATTTGCGGAGCAATTCTTGTTGCTCAAAAGGTTATTCCGATGAAGGCTCATATGGATCTTAACGGAGACGGAAAGTGCGATGAATGCTCAACAATAACTTATCAGCCGGGTAAAAAGGATACCTGCCTTTGCCATAAGACAGGACTTGGCAGAGTATTCTATAAGATTGCCCTTGTATTCTGGAAGCTTTTCAGAATCAAACAGACCTGCGTTTGCGGCGCAAAGCACTGGTAAGGCTGATGGCATGAAGCATTGCTTTGAATGTTCAAAGCTAAACACAAAATCAAAAAAGGAGTCGGCGAAAAAGCCGGCTCCTTTTTTGACAAAACGGTTCAAAAGATATACTTTTGCTTCCTTATTTGCGTTCAAAGGAAGATACATTGTCAAAATCAACAGAAAACATTTGTTAATTTTTACGTCACAATTTCATTGAAATTTATTGACATTTGGCCGAAAATCGCTTATTATAACTATGTATCATAGGATAGGCTTACAATGTGAGTTTTTATATTCATTTTCTGCTTTTGCATGGTCAGGTGCAAGGCAGCTTACCCGGTTTATCGGAAAAATGTCCGTTGATATAGATTCTTAATTCCCACAGTGCGAGGGAATGACTCACTTTTTGAAGGAGGAATTTTTAATGAAAAAATGTTTACGCACAGGCAAAAAAGCCCTTTCTGTTTTCATGGCGGTTTTGATGGCAATCACCGCAATGGTTTTTGTCGCACCGCAAAAGGCAAGCGCAATTGAAGCCGGCGGTTATAGGGTTACCGTAATTCTTTGGACTACAAACGGTTTTGATACGCAGGATAAAAACGGTCTAACGTTGTATGTTAATTACAAAAAGACAGATGCTGCCGGAACAACGGGACAGTTAACTTATCATGTTAATGAAGAGTGGTTTGACACTGACTGGGGAAAAGAAGTTGGTAGAGATAACAACCACAAATTCACAATTGTTGACGCAGTAATTCCCGGCTTCCCGACCAGCATTAACTTGCCGGGTAGCAAAAACAACGATGGTTGGGTTAGAACTGACGGTGCCTTTGAGTTTGATGTTTACGTTAATGGAACTTTTCTCTATACGGCAAAAGCAAGGTTCGAATATAAAGACTCATTTAATCCTACATTTACAGCTACAGAGGCACAGTTGCCTAAAGCGACAAGTGTTGTTTGGACAAAGAGTCCGAGTGACATTACTATTCCGTCAGATGAAACAACTGTAAGTACAACTGCAGAAAGTTATTGTGTTGACCAGTATGGAGTTAAGCTTGGAATAGAACCGTCATATACAGTTACATATACTCCGGATGAGACAAAAAACGGATTGAGTGTTTCAACTGCAAGTGATGCGGATAAGGCTTCTGTTACTGTCAGCGCCGATAAAAATGCTTGTCTTTCAGGTGACGGAAACAATATCAGAACGGCGACTGTTCACGCAGATTATAATTATAAAGGTGTTCCTGTTTCAACCGATACCAATCCGACAACAAAAACATTTAAAATTATTGATCCGTCATATGATATAACTCTTTTGGAAAACGGAGGAGAAATTAAAACGGAGACTCCTCTTAAAAAGTATTGGGGAGATAGCTATGGCTCTCTTCCGTATGCAGTGAGAGATGGTTACACACTTATCGGCTTCTATCCAGCAAGTGAAGGTCCTCAAGGCCCATTTTACAATGCAGAAACAAATCCCAAGGGTGATCCGCTTACGGCTGATTATATTGTTTATAATGACAGCTCATGGTATCCGGCATGGCGTATAAATCAATATACCGCAACTTTCAATTATAAAGACACAAATTACAAGGATGTTTTTTCATCATCAAAGGTTTACGTTGGTTCTGCTGTTACAATCCCCGATATTCCGACAGAAATTAATCCCAATGTTGACCATACATATATTTTCACCGGTTGGGATAGTGAAGTTGTCGCAACGATGCCGGCAAATGATGTAACGTACACGGCGCAGTACAGTGATACGATTCATCATGCTGACTACACTGAAGTTGAAACTCAAATCAATGCGGCTAATAAAAAGAAGAATGAAGAACTCTTTAAAGAAAACGCCTATACTTCTGAAACGGTAGCTGCTTTGGAAAACGCACTTTCAACCGCTGTTGATTCAAACAGCAACAAACTTCTCAAGTCTCAGCAGTCACAGGTTGATAATATTGCATCTAACCTCAAGAGTGCAATAGAAAACCTTAAGCTTAAAACATTCACCGTTCTCTTTGTTGATGAAAGCGGCGCAATTATCAAAGACGGATATTACTATGTAAACTACGGTGATAAGGTTGAAGTTCCGACCGCTCCGGAAAAAGCCTTTGACGCAACATATCACTATGAATTTTCAAAGTGGAATTCAGACAGTAACGACCTTTCCGCTTGCGAAAAAGTTACCGATAACCTCAAGTATATCGCCGAATTCAATGCGATTGAGCATAAATTCACAGAGACGGTAACGCCGTCCGATTGCTCAAACGACGGAGTTATTACCCGTACCTGCGATTGCGGCTATACCTATACTTTTGTCAACGAATCCGACAAGGCTCACCACACATGGAGCGAGGATTACAAGGTACTTATTCCTGCAACCTGCGCAACCGAAGGCAGCGAGGCTTTGTACTGCACCGTTTGCGGCGCAATTGACGAAAGATCAATCAGAACTATTCCTGCTCTTACTCACGATTGGGGCAAGTGGAATGAAGAAATTTCCGCAACCTGCACCGGCAAGGGCATGAAAGTAAGAGAATGCTCACGCTGCGGCGGTAAAGACGTTGAAGAAATTCCCGTTGCCGGCCATAAGTGGGGCGAAACAACCGTTGTTGCTCCCACCTGCACAAACGGCGGATACAGTACTCGCACCTGCACCGCTTGCAAAATTACCGAAATTTTTGATTTGACGGACGCAACCGGCCATGACCTTTCAACAAAAACAACGGTTGAAGCTACCTGTGTTGCTGCCGGATATAAAGAGACAACCTGCTCGAACGACGGCTGTGACTATGATCTTGTTGAAACAATTCCTGCAACAGGTGAACATACCTACGGCGACGAAATCGTTCTCACAACCGCAAACTGCATCAGCGACGGCGTTGCCGAAAAAGAATGTGAAGTTTGCCATAAGGTTGAAAGAACAATTACTCCGAAGCTCACAGAGCATAAATTCGGCGAATGGCAAACTCTTGCAGAGGCAGGATGCACTACCGATGAAATTCAGATTCGTACCTGCACAATCTGCGGAACAACAGAAACTAAGACAATTGACGGAACCGCTCACCACACATGGGATGCAGATGGTAACTATACGGTTGACATTCCCGCAACTTGCACAACGGCCGGTTCAGAATCAATTCACTGTACCGTTTGCGGAGTAAGCAACAAAGAAACTGCAAGAACAATTGAAAAGCTCGGTCACGATTACACAAATGCAAGAACCGAGAAGCATGAACAAGACTGCGTAAGCGGCGAATATACAAAGACTTTCTGCACAAGATCTGGTTGTGATCACTATGAACTTGTTTTTGCCGAGGGTGAAAAGGGTGAAGCACGTGGTCATGACTTCGCAAATGAAATTACCGTTGAAGGAAAAACAAAGGCTGCAACCTGCACTGAAGACGGCCTTAAGGTTATGCAGTGTTCACGCTGCGATGAAACGGAAGATGTTGTTATTCCGAAGCTCGGACATAACTTTAATGTTTCCGGATACCCTGTTCTTCCAACCTGCACAACAAGCGGATATACCGTTATGAAATGCACACATGACGGCTGCACAGAAACCTATAACGAATATGATGAAAACAAACCTGCTCTCGGACACCTTTGGGGTGAATGGAAGGTAAAAAAGGCTTCAACCAATACCGAAAAAGGCCAGATAGAACATTCCTGCACAAGAGAGGGCTGTGAAGCAAAGGAAACCGCTGAAATTCCTGCCGGCGAACACAGCTTTGAAAACGCAGTTGGAAAAGTTATCGTTCCCGCAACCTGCAAAACCAAAGGCAAAACCGAGTATACCTGCACTGCTCATAAGGACGCAAACGGAAATAATACCTGCGGCGTTTCAATCACTGTTGAAACGGAAAAGCTTCCGCATAAGCTTAAAACAGTGGTTACCTATCCCAAGTGTGAACGCATTCAAAATGCTGACGGAACTTATACCGATAATTTCACTGCAGGCGAAATTAAAGTTTTCTGCGCAGACTGCGGCGAGGGTGACACAAATGCAACAACCAGTCTTGCAAAGCCGACCGACCATGAATGGGGCGACTTCCAGGTTCACACGGCAGCCACCTGCGGTACAGCCGGAAAAAATGTAAGATACTGCAAAAAATGCGGTGCTGCGGATTATAAAGACATCCCCGCAACAGGCAATCATAACTTTAAGGCAACCACGGTTGACGCAACCTGTGAAGAAAGAGGATACACAATTTACGCCTGTGTTGGCTGCGGAATGACTTACAGAGATGAATTTACTCCCGTACTTGGACATGATTATGATGACGGCGTTGCTGTTGCCGCAACCTGCACAACTGCCGGCGGAATGAAGTATACCTGTAAGCGTGTCTTTAAATCGGAAAAAATAGTTGACGGAGAAAAAGTAACCGTTGATGTTCCCTGCGGACACTTCAAGATTGTTGAAGACCCCAATCAGCCCGCAACAGGTCACAATCTTACCGATTGGGAATATGTTACTCATCCTTCCGACAAAAACGCATATGCAAAACATCGTCATTGTCAGAACGTTGGCTGCACTTACAGCGAATATGAAACCGGCGCAGGCGCAGACCACGAAATTAAAGGCGTAAACGCATATTATCAGGTCAATTTCTATAATGAATGGGTAACCGATGAGTATGAAACCCTTACTCAAAACGAAATTGCCCAAAACCCGATTGCATACACAAAGCTTGCAAAAACCTATAAGACCGAAAGGCTTGCTTCGGTTTATGTTCTTAAGGGAACCGAAGCGGAATATCCCGGAAAAGTGCCTGTCAGAGGAAAGGATATAAATTACGGCGGCTATGATTTTGAAGGTTGGACAGATAAGAAGGGCTTTGGCCGTTCGCTTAAGCATGAACCCGAAGAACGCGAATCAAGCGAGGGTCTTATTATTGACCTTTCAAACATTAATGCAAACACCGAAGCTTATGCACTTTTCAGAAGCAAGGACGTTTATTACACCGTTTGCTTTGCAAATCCGTATAACAACCAGGGCTCAACACGCCTGACAAGAGATTTCAAAATTCTTCACGGCCACGAAATTACATTCACCAAGGACGGCAAACCGTATGACTACAAACCGTCTATGGCTGAAAATAACCAGGTTAAGTATGAATTTACCGGCTGGAATTACGATATCAATCACATCTATGACAACGTTACCGTAATTGCCCGTTATAACTCAATTAAAAAGGTTTATACACTTGTTTATCATGATTATGACGGAAACATTGTCGGCAGAGAGTCAATCACTTACGGCGGTGCCGCACAGAATGTTCCGACCGTTGCCGAAAAGCCCGAAGACGATACCTATATCTATAGAAATCTTAACAAGTGGACTCTTGCTGACAAAACAACCGAAGTCAACCTCAGCAACTTCACCTCCGTTCCCGAAAACGCAAAGGAAGGCGACGAAATCCACATCTATTCAAAGCAGGATAAACGCTTGAAGATTTACAAGGTTCAGTTTATTGTTCTTGATCCGTATAGACAGAACCTCAGCGGCGCAACCGTTCAGGTACTTGACAGCAGAGGACAGCTTGCGGCAACCGCAACAACCGATGAAAAAGGCGTTGCAAATATTGAAATTACCTATAGCCCAATCTATACCGTCAAGATTTCAAGAGGTAACTATGCTATTGAAGGAACGTTCACTCTTGATCTCAGCAATCCCGGAACAATCAAACTTGCAAAAATTCTTGAAGCCGAAAGAAGCTATCAGAGTATTGTAGAGCTTATCAATTACACCGGTGAAGATATGCCTGTTGACAAAAAGTGCGGCTGCGTATGCCACACCTTCCTCAGCGGTATTTGGATCTTCACGATGAACCTTCTTTATCAAGTATTCAAAATCAGACACGTTTGCTGCTATGATATGTTTGTTGTTCACGGCGACAAGCTTAAGTACGGTTCAAACTAAAAATCAAAGCACATTTTAAAAAGAGGGGGCTGTCAAAATTGGCGGCCCCCAATTGTTTGCTTGTATATTTTTTCGACAAGCGACTGATAATGGACGATTTAATAAAATTTGTATTATTATTCATATTTTGTTTTGAATGCGTTCACAAAATGGCAGATTGTGAATGATATTATCATAAACGATGAAAAACATTGATAAGGGGTAAGTAATATGAAAGTTGACATCAGTAAAATTCTTGAAATTCTTAATGCAATTATGGGCCTTTTGAAGGCACTCATCAGCGCAAAAGATAACAAGGAAGGAACCGTTTCACTTTAAAATCCAAGCTGCCTTTTGAGGCGGCTTTTTTCTTTTAATAAGCAGAACTTTAACCTTTGTATTTAAGAGAGGATTCTTATGATCAGAAAAGCAACGTTATCCGATATTCACACTGCTGCGGAAATCTATGACGAAATTCATGAAAAAGAGGCTCAAAAAGCCGTTTCAATCGGCTGGGTGAAGAATGTTTACCCAACGATTAAAACGGCCGAGGATGCCTTTAAAAGGGGAGACCTTTTTGTTTTTGAAGAGGATGGAAAGGTGATGGCCTCCGCAATTATCAATAAAGCGCAGGTTGATGTGTATAAGGACGGGAACTGGCTTTATGATGCTCCTGACGATAAAATAATGGTGCTTCATACGCTGACCGTTTCTCCGAAAGAAGGCAAGCGGGGAGTCGGCCGTGAATTTGTACGGTTTTATGAAGAGTATGCGAAGAAAAACGGCTGCAAGGTTCTTCGTATGGATACAAATGAAAAAAACGCCGTTGCCCGTGCATTTTATAAAAAGCTTGGTTTTAAAGAAGCCGGAATTGTTCCGTGCGAGTTCAACGGTATTCCGGGAGTGAATCTTGTTTTGCTTGAAAAACAGGTTGGAAAATGAAAAAATTGCTGCAACAAAATTCACGTTGCAGCAATTTTTATTTCTTTTTGTATTCATCAATTTCCGTCAGAATTTTGAAAAGGCGTTCCTGTTCGGCCGGCGTTTTTTCAAGCAAAAATTCATAGCACTTAAGCGGAATGCTCATTTCCCCGTCGGAATGGGGAAGCTTTTCAAAAAGCGTTGAAAGCTCAAGGCCAAGCCCCGATGCAATGCGTTCAATGCTTATGATTGTTGCATTCCTTTCACCGCGCTCAACTTGGCCGATGTAAGTAGGATGGCAATCCGCAAGTTCGGCAAGTTTCTCTTGGCTAAGCTTTTTTCTTATTCTATAGTTTCGAACACGTTGTCCGATAATCTTTGTCAAATCACTACTATTCATGGCACGCCTCCTAAAAATAGTCTATAAATATTGGAAAATATATTCTACAGGCTATTGAT
Organism: uncultured Eubacteriales bacterium; assembly: GCA_934552855.1. GTDB lineage: Bacteria > Bacillota > Clostridia > Oscillospirales > Acutalibacteraceae > UBA6857. The sequence goes on from CAKTEU010000006.1 coordinate 81,381, forward strand.
ATTCTTGGCGAAGTATAATATACTATAAGCACAAAATGTGAGTTTGTGTTATTCATAGTATAGATTTTAGAAACACAATACAGTATTTAGATATTTTTCGGTGTTTTGAAGGCAAGGCGGACTTTGTCGGCTTAAAGTGAAGGGCTGAACCGTGAAAGGCATGAAATATACAAACAGAGTTTCCGTTTTGCCTTCAAAGCGCCGAAATGTTTTTTTGATGGGTGGATTGTTCCGCCCGTTTTTTTATCTTTGACAGCATAAAATTATTGCGAAAATGTGATATTAAACTGTAGGGGAGTCTCGTGAGGCTCCCGTCAATCTTTCCTTTTTCACCGCATAAATCCTTACGAAACCGTGCGGTTAAACCTTGGCTCCTTCCTGTGAGGGAGCTGTCGGCTTTGCCGACTGAGGGAGAGGCACCATTACGCCTTTCTTGCCTTTGACCGAACGGGTTCATATAAATTTCATGCCATAGAAAATAAATTTCGCACGGGTCGAACCTGCGCCGACCCATTGAACCTAACCTTTTCCGCCACATAAATTCTTTACGAAGCCGTGTGGTTAAACTGTAGGGGAGTCTCGTGAGGCTCCCGTCAATCTTTCCTTTTTCACCGCATAAATTCTTACGAAACCGTGCGGTTAAACCTTGGCTCCTTCCTGTGAGGGAGCTGTCGGCTTTGCCGACTGAGGGAGAGGCAC
>CAKTEU010000007.1 GCA_934552855.1 uncultured Eubacteriales bacterium
CCGACGATCGTCAGAGGTCTTGATTATTACACGAGAACCGTTTTTGAATTCGTTTCAACCGAAATCGGCGCCCAGGGAACGGTTTGCGGCGGCGGACGTTATGACGGACTTGTTGAGGAAATCGGCGGCGCTCACACTCCGGCTCTCGGCTTCGCAATGGGCATTGAAAGGCTCATGCTCCTTATGGAAAAGCAGGGCCTTCCGTTCCCGGAAAGGGAAAAATGCGCCCTTTATATTGCAACAATGGGCGAAAAAGCCTCCTTTGAAGCGGCAAAAATTGCTTCTGCCTTAAGGCGTGAGGGCGTTGAAGTTCAGTTTGATGTTGTTGGCCGTTCTGTAAAAGCACAGATGAAGTATGCGAACAAACTCGGTGCTGCGTTTACGGTTGTTCTCGGCGACAGTGAACTTGAAAGCGGCGTTGTCAAACTCAAAAACATGGAAAACGGCGAGGAAATCGAAGTTGCACTTTCCGATTTTGAAAACGCTTTTATGCGTGCTTCATTAAGCGAAAGTCTCAAAGGGCTTGAAGAACTCGGCGTTGAAACGGACATTGACCTTGATGAACTCATGAATAAAAACTTATTTTAAGAGGTGTAAATAAAAATGGATACCATGACAGGACTTAAAAGAACCGGATACTGCGGTTCTTTCAGCGCAAAAAATATCGGAGAAGAAGCTGTTGTCTGCGGTTGGGTACAAAAGCAGCGTGACCTCGGCTCGCTCATTTTCGTTGACCTTCGTGACAGAACGGGAATTGTTCAGCTTGCTTTTGACGACCACACGGAAAAAAGTGTTTTTGAAAAAGCATTCACCGTCCGCAGCGAGTATGTTTTGATGGCAAAGGGCGTTGTTCGTGAGCGTTCTTCAAAGAACCTTGACATTCCCACCGGCGAAATCGAAATCGATGTTTCCGACCTTCGCATACTCGGCGAAAGCGAAACTCCGCCGTTTGAAATCATTGAAAACTGCCCGACGAGCGAACTCACAAGACTCAAATACCGCTATCTTGACCTTCGCCGTCCCGACCTTCAAAAGAACATTCTTATGCGTCACAGAATTGCAAAAATCACCCGTGACTATTTTGACGAAAACGGTTTTATTGAAATTGAAACACCGATGCTCATCAAGTCAACGCCCGAAGGCGCAAGAGACTTCCTTGTTCCCTCAAGAATCCACAAGGGCAGCTTTTACGCTCTTCCTCAATCGCCTCAGCTTTATAAGCAGCTTTCAATGGTTGCCGGTTTTGACCGCTATATGCAGATTGCACGCTGTTTCCGTGACGAGGATCTTCGTGCAGACCGCCAGCCGGAATTTACTCAGATTGACGTTGAAATGAGCTTTGTTGAAATGGAAGACGTCCTTTCGATGATTGAAGGCTTTATGAAAAAGCTTTTCAAAGAAGCAATCGGCGTTGACGTTCCGGAAAAGCTTCCCCGTCTCACTTATAAAGAAGCAATGGAGCGTTACGGTTCGGATAAGCCGGATACTCGCTATGCAATGGAAATTTTTGACCTTGCGGACGAAGTCAAGGACTGCGGCTTCGGCGTATTCTCCGTCGCAGTTGCAAACGGCTCAAGAGTTTGCGGAATTACCGCAAAGAATGCATACAGCGTTCTCACAAGAAAAGAAATTGACAAGCTTGTTGAATTTGTCAAGGGCATCGGCGCAAAGGGCATCGCATGGATAAGATATGCAGAGGACGGAACAGTTGCCTCTTCGTTTGCAAAATTCATGACCGATGACGAAATGGCGGCAATCAAAAAGAAAGCCGGCGCAGAAAACGGCGATGTTGTTCTCATCATTGCCGATAAGGAACGTGTCACGCTTCCCGTTCTCGGTGCACTTCGCCAGAACATTGCAAAGAAGCTTGACATTATTCCGCAGGATAAGTATAATCTTCTTTGGATTGTTGAGTTCCCGTTCTTTGATTGGGATGACGAACTCGGCCAGTTCGTTGCAATGCACCACCCGTTCACCGCTCCGCTTGAAGAATGTCTGCCGTATCTTGAAAGCGACAAGGCAAACGTCAGAGCAACGGCATATGACCTTGTTCTCAACGGAATTGAGCTTGCAAGCGGTTCAATCAGAATCACCGATCCCGAACTTCAAAAGAGAATTTTCGAACTTCTCGGCCTTTCAGACGAAGAAGCCTATGAAAAGTTCGGCTTCCTCACCGATGCGTTCAAATACGGTGCACCCCCGCACGGCGGAATCGGAATCGGCCTTGACAGACTTTGCATGCAGATGCTTCGCCTTGACACCCTTCGTGATGTTGTTGCATATCCGAAGGTTCAAAACGCAAGCGAACCGATGACCGAATGCCCGGCTCTTGTTGACAACGAACAGCTTTCCGAACTCGGAATTGAAACAATTCCGGCTGAAAACCGCTAAGGAAATTAATTTGAAACATTAATTGAATAATTTATTAACAGATGTTAAATGTTCTTTGGAATGTTTGACATCTGTTACTTTTTAAGGTATATTTTAGTTAGCAAAGGGTATCTGTGGGCGTGGGAAAGCTCTGCTCTTTGAAACAAGAAAAGATTTATAGAAAGGGGATCTTTATGATTTCATTCAAAAACTTTGGAAGAACTCTGCTTTCGCTTATTGCGGCTGTTTTTTATGCGGTTCTTTCGTTCATCAGCGTTGGTAACGCAAAGCAGGATCTTCCCGTAACGCCGAAGGATTTTGAACCCGTGATGCGTTTTGTTGCATGCAGCGACATCCATTTCAAAAACGACAACGAACTTGAAGCAAAGGGCGAAGAAGCCGGAGAGGAATATGAGAAATACCTCGAAGAGGTTGGTGTTCCGCCGCAAAGACTTTCCGCCGCTTTCAAAACGGCATATGCTTATGCCGAAGGTTATAACGGTTATAAAGGTCTTGACGCTTTTGCCGTTGTCGGTGACTTCACAAACAAGGGTGCACCCGAACAGTATGAAGCCTTCAACAAGACCTTTGAGGAAAACGTTAAAACCGGAACGCAAAAAATTGTCTGCTCCGGCAACCACGAATACTATATGTATCGTGACGAGGACAGAACCGAAGGCTCACGCGTTTTTGAAAAATATGAGGGCGACCTCAACAAACACTATGTTATCAACGGATATCACTTTATTTCCGTTTCCTATGACGAAAAGGTTGAAACCTATCTCAAAGCCGGCGCATGGCTCAAAAAGGAGCTTGACAAAGCCGTTGCCGACACGGGCGACAAACCGATTTTTGTTTTTCAGCATCCGGCACCGCTTTTCACAATTTACGGCGCAACAAAATGGGGCGATCCCGTTATTCCGGCAATTCTCAGCGAATATCCGCAGGTTGTTGATTTCTCCGGTCATTCTCATTATCCGATTAATGACCCCCGCTCGGTTTGGCAGGGCACATTTACCGCTCTCGGCTGCGGAACTCTCGCTTATTACGAAACCGAACTTGACACGATTGCCGGAAACTATCCTTATGAATACAAGGAGGCCGCTCAGTATTACATTGTTGAGGCCGACAAGGACGGAAACGTAAGAGTCAAGGCGTTTGACATTCTTACCAATCGGTTCTTTGATTTTGAGTATTACTTTACAGGCCTTGCCGAAAAGAACTATCCTTATTCATATCAAAACCTCAGACAGCATGATACCGCACCCGTTTTTGAAAACGGCGGAAACATGAAGGTTACTTTGAACAGCGACGGCGAAAGTATTCTCACCTTTGACGGCGCAAAGGCAAACTTTGTCACCGAAAGCTATAAGGTAACGCTCAGCAGTAAGGCAAAAATTATTTCTGAGGACAACTTTTCCGGAAAATATATGTATCTTTTTGAGGATGATAAGTACGAGGTCAACCTCGGAAGGCTTGAAAGCGGAAAAAAATATACCGTTTCCGTTTATGCCCTCAGTGCATTTTCAAAGCTTTCAAAGCTTCAAAAATTGGAATTTACTGCGCAATAAAACAAAAACTTCAGCGGCTGACCGATTTTGCGGTCAGCCGTTTTTCGTGCGGTTAAAGGTCGTCAACGTCCTGAATAGGCCTCTTGTCGTCGAACTCGCTTGTTCCCGTGTATGAGCCGAGAACGTCGGTTTGTGCGCTGTGGGAACGTGGGTTCCAAATTTTAACAATTTCTTCAACCGTCGGACTGAGCAAAGGCTTTTTGCCGTTCTTTTTCTTTTCCAAAAAATTTCACTCTCCCTGCTTTTAGTTTGATCGCTTTTTTGCGGTCAATTTTATTTTTTGTATTTGTATGTTGAAAAAAAGCAGAAATTTTTGTAAAATGATTGCAACAGAATAAGAATTTTTTTCATCTAATAAGTCGAACGGATGGTGATAACATATGAGCTCAAATATTATCGAAAATCTGGTCGTTCAGTCACAAAACGGAGATGCCGATGCCTTCGGCGAACTTTATTCAATTTTTTCAAAAGATATGTATCGCTTTGCGCTTTATTATACCGGCTCAAAATTCCTTGCAGAAGATGCGGTGAGTGATGCGGCACTTTGCGCCTTTGAAAAAATCGGACAGTTAAAGAAAAAATCGGCGTTCAAGTCCTGGCTTTTTACGATCCTTTTTAACTGCTGCAAAAAACAGCAAAAAGAAAAAGCAATATCGCTTCGGCGCGTTGAGCTTTCAGAGGCAAACGGAATTTCAAACGATGGCGGATTTGAAAAATCCATGGTGAAGTCGCTGCTTTCCTCGCTTGAGGAGGACGAAAGGGAAATCCTTCTTCTCTCCTTTGTCGGAGGTTACTCAAGCGGAGAAATCGGCAAAATGCTTTCAATGAAAAGCGGCTCGGTTCGCTCAAAAAAGAACAGAACCGTTTCAAAACTTCGTGAGATGATGAGGTGATTTTTATGAAAAACAAAAATTATGACGATATGAAGAAACTTTTCGGCGAAGAAATTGAGCTTCCCGAAAGCCTTTCAAAAGAAAATATTGTTAAAAAAATCAAGGAAAACGGTGTTAATCAAAAAAAGAAAAATGTAAAAATTTTTCCCCGTTTTATTGCCGCAGCGGCTGCTTTTGCCGTTGTTGCGGTGGGAGCTTTTGCGGTTTATGAGCGTTCATTCGGAACAAATCGTCCGGTTTCGCTCAAGCCTGCACAGGAGGTTGAAGAGGTCAAACCAGAGACAGCACCGCAAGAGAATGAAAACATCAACAAAACAACCTATGCCGCAATTGATGTCGGAACAAAAAAGGTTGCCCTTTCAAAATTCGACAGTCAAAAAGACCTCAACAATTACTTTTCAAACATTGCGGCAAAGGAAAAGAACAGGAACTCGTTCTTTGTAAAAACTGCCGCAAGCAAAAGCGACGATAAGGCGTACGAAAACATGGCCGACTCAGCACCGACCGAATTTGCCGGTGACCAAAATCAAAGCACCGGTACCGAAAGCATAAACAGCCAAAACGACGGTGCGTTCGGAAAAACGAACACCCAAGTGAACGGCGTTGACGAAGCGGATGTTGTTAAGAACGACGGAAATTATCTTTATATCGTGAGCGGAGAAAAGCTTTCAATCGTTGACGCAAAAACGATGAAGCTTGCTTCGCAGACCGAGTTCAAAGATTCAAGCGATAAGTATAAAATCCACATTTCGGAAATTTATGTCAACGGCGACCGTCTTGTTGCAACCGGCTATGAATATAAAGGCGACAACGACAGCGGTTATTACGACGGCATGAAGGTTCGCTTCAGTTATAACGTTACAAATTCAATTGCGCTCGTCTATGACATAAGCGACAGAAACGCCGTTCTTGAAACCCGCCGCGTTCGCCAAGACGGCGACATCCTTTCAACAAGAATGATAGGCTCTTATCTTTACACTGCAACAAGCTATTCTCCCAATCTTTCGGAAAATAAAAAAACAGAGTATACGCCGGAAGTTGACGGAAAAAGCCTTACGAACGATGACGTTTATGTTCAAGGCAAGGATAAGGGCAACACTACCTATATCGTCCTTTCCGGTTATGATACCGCAGACAAGAACAGCGAAGTCAGCAAGGTTTCCGTTCTTGCAAACGGCTATATAGTCTATTGCTCAAAGGATACGTTCTATGTTGCCGAAGATAAGTACGACGAAAAGAACGACCGCAGTGTAACAACCGTTCATGCCTTTTCGCTCGCCGGCGGTGTGGTTGCCTACAGAAACAGCGGTACTGTTCCCGGCACTCTTGACGATCAGTATATGATGGATCAAAGCGGCGATTACTTCAGAATTGCAACGAGCGATTACAATTACAGAACCGACTTTGACACAAGCAGCCTTTATGTTCTTGATAAAGACATGAACGTTATCGGAAAGCTTGAGGACATTGCAAAGGACGAACAGATTAAAAGCGTTCGCTTCATGGGTAACACAGCGTATGTAGTAACGTTCAGAAATACCGATCCGCTTTTTGCAATCGATCTTTCAAAGCCGAATGCACCGAAAATTCTCGGTTCGGTAAAGCTTCCCGGCTTTTCGGAATATCTTCACCCGATTTCGGAAAATATTCTTGTCGGTATCGGCTACAGCGGCGACGAAGAAAATGCGGATTTCAACAAGGTGAAAATTTCACTTTTTGATGTCAGCGACAAAAAGCACCCGAAGGAGCTTGACTCTCACATTATCAAAAACGCCTCCTGCGATGTCAACTATTCACCGAAGAGCTTTTTGACGATTGACGAAAATACGTTCGGAATCCCTGTCTATTACTACGGAGCAAAAAGCGGAAAGCTTGTTTTCAAAACCTTCACCGTCAAAGACGGAAAGTTCAGCGAAAAAAGCAATTATATTCACAGCGGAAAATCAAACGGCTCCGACTTTTTCAGAGGAACTTTCATCGAAAACTATGTTTATACCATTGACGAAACGACCGTTAAGCAGTTTAACCTGAACACCGAAGAAGAGCTTGCCGCCCTTGATTATATGCCGATAAGCGACAGCGAGGACACCCCGGTTGTTTATAACGACGAAGTTGTAGAAGTAACAGTTTATTGACAGCAATCACAAATCAAAACAGAATATTCCTCAAAAAGTCTGGGGTTGTTGCATTTAGATGCAGAAAGCGTTTTCTTTACCCCGAAGCTGTATATAGATACTGCGAGTGGGTAAAAAAACGCTTAAAAGAGTAAAAGTAATTCTAATTTAATCAAACGAAAAGCTATAATTCACGGTACATCTTCTTGATGTTATCCGCAAATTATAGCTTTTTTGTTTTGGCTTTACTCTTTGTTCTGCGCTAAATGTGACAGCCCCGGTCTTTTTTGTTGACATTTGCTTTGCATGGTGATAAAATAAACAAAAATATATAAAAGCATACGCAGGGAAATCCCGGTGAAAATCCGGAGCAACCGCCATTGCCGTTATCGGTCAAAAAGCCGTCAGTCGGAATGCCTGCCTTGCTTTTTAAAACGTTTTCACTTTTGGGCAAGAGGAAAGGTGAGCGGCCTTAGGATTGCTGCGCCTTTTTTTGAACAAAAAGGGGCTTTTATTTTTGTGTTGATACTATAATAAGGACGTGCTGCTTTTTGAAAAAAACTGTTTCGTTTTTGCTTTCGGTTATAATCATTCTCGGCGCTTTTTCGGTGCTTTCTTTTGCTGTTAGCGAACCGGAAACACACTTCACTTCTTTTGCAACTCCCACGTCTTCGGCAAGGCTGAAGTTTTCAAAAAAACTCGGCGCAGGCTACATGGCTTCGCCGACAACTCCGGTCGTTGTCGGCAGTACGCTCATTGTTGCTTCCGGTAAAAAGCTTTATAAACTTGACGCACAGACCGGTGACGAACTTGAAAGTGCATTGCTTTCCGGCTCGCTCGGCTTTGGCATTTCAACGCCGCTTTATGCCGACGAAAAAATTTTTGTTCAGCTTGACGGCGGAAAAATTCAGGCGTTTGATTATAAAACCATGAAATCCCTTTGGATATATACCGACTCTCTTGGCGGACAGGCTCTTTCGCCGATTACGTTTGACGGCGGCTTTATTTATACCGGCTTTTGGAACGGTGAAACCGAAAACGCAAATTTTGTTTGTATGAGTGTAAAAGACGAACAGCCGAAAAAGGAGACAGAAGCAAAAAAAGCAAAGTGGACTTATAAAGTCAAAGGCGGCTTTTACTGGGCCGGTGCGGCGGTTACGGAAAACTTTGTCATTATTGGAACGGACGACGGAACAAAGGGTGACAGCGGAAAATCAAAAATTCTTGCGCTCAAAAAAAATAGCGGAAAGCTTTCTTCCTCGCTTGACACAAAGGGCGATATAAGAAGCAGCGTTACTTATGACAGCGACATAAAATCGTTTTTCGTTTCAAGCAAGGCGGGATTTGTCTATCGCTTTAAACTTCGTGAAAAGGACGGAAAGCTTTATTCGCTTTCTTCTTATAACGCTTCGGGCAGCGTCACCTCATCGCCCGTTTCGTATAGGGGCAGGCTATACTTCGGAGCACAGACAAAAAACGGCGGAAAGTTCGTCGTTCTTGATTCTTCTGCAATGAAAAAGATTTATGACTGCGAAATGCTCGGCTATCCGCAATCGACCGCCCTTGTCTGCAACAAATATGACAACAAGGTTTATGTTTATATGACCTATAACGAAAAGCCCGGCGGCATTACCGTTTTTGAGGACGGCGAAAACCAAACTGCGCCAAAAAAGACCGAGCTTTTTAAGCCCTCAGGCAATATGAGTCAGTATTGTATCTCTTCGGTTGCGGCAGGGCAGGACGGAACGCTTTATTATAAAAACGATTCGGGATATATTTTTGCGCTTTCTCAAAATTCCTCGCTTCTTGCAAGAATGATAAACATGATTCTTCATGCGCTTCAAAACATCCTGTTGGGTATAAAGCGATGAAAACGGGTGCAAGGGGACTTCACCCCGTTTCGGCGTTGGTTTTCTTTTGCGGCGTATTTTTTGTAACGCTTTTTACACTCAATCCTTATGTGCTTGCGGTGAGTTTTTTCGGTGCGGCAACGCTTGATATCCGCCTTCGGGGAAAAAGAGCCGTAAAAGGAATTTTCACTTTTCTTTTTCCGACTGCAATTTTGATAACGTTTTTTAATGTATTGTTTGCACACTACGGTGTTACGGTTTTGCTGACACTCAAAAGCGGCAATAATATCACACTTGAAGCACTTTTTTGCGGTGCGGTTTATGCCGTTCGAACAGTTTGCACGGTGCTTTGGCTTTTTTGTTTCAATGAAATTGTTTCGGACGAAAAGTTTATTTATCTTTTTGCTCGGATATCACCGAAACTTGCACTCGTTCTTTCAATGGTGCTTCGGTTTATTCCGCTTTTTTCGGATTATGCAAAAGAAATTCAAAAAGCACGCAAAGGTCTCGGCATCGACTCAAAAAGCGGTTCAATTTTGTCACGATTTAAAAATTCGGTTCATGCCGTTTCAATTCTTATCACACGTTCGCTTGAACACGCAATAGACACCGCAAACTCAATGACCGCAAGGGGATATTCATTGAAAGGAAGAACAAATTGCAGAACCTATCCCGTGAGGGCAATTGATATCGTTCTTTTTGTTCTTTCGCTTTCCTCATGTGCTTTTTTGATAATTTTCAAAAACAGTGTTTTCGCTCAATTTAACCCCGTGATTTTTGTTGAACCGTTGTCAATTAAAGGCGCTTCGGTTTGCATAGTCTTTTTTGTGCTTTGTGTTTTGCCGCTTATTTTTGACCTTTCGGAGGAAAAGCTATGGTCGATTTCAAACTGAAAAATTTAAGCTTTGCTTTTTCGAACGGAAAGGAAGTTTTGAAAAATGTCAACCTTGAAATCAATCAAGGCGAGTTTGTTGTCATATGCGGAAAAAGCGGAAGCGGAAAAACAACGCTCCTTCGCCTTTTAAAGCCCCAACTCAAGCCGCACGGAAAGCAAAGCGGAAAAATTGAAATTTTTGAAAAAGACGAAAGCGAGCTTTCTCTTTGTGACTCCGCTTCAAAGATAGGCTTTGTTATGCAAAATCCGGAGCTTCAGTGCGTAACAACCACGGTTCGTTCGGAACTTCTTTTCGGCCTTGAAAATCTTGGTTTTGAACCATCTTCGGCAAAGCTCAGGGTTGCGGAAACCGCTGCACTTTTTTCGCTTGAAAAAATCATTGACAAAAAAGTTTGCGAACTTTCCGGCGGGCAAAAGCAGTTTTTGAACCTTGCAGCGGTCACTGCAATGAATCCGCAGGTTCTCATTCTTGACGAGCCGACCGCACAGCTTGACCCGGTTTCGGCGCAAAGGCTGATTGACGCTTTGACTGTGCTTTGCCGTGAATACGGCGTAACCGTAATAATCACCGAGCACAGACTTGAAAAGCTTATTCCCCTTTGCGACCGCCTTGTTGTTCTTGAAAACGGAAGAATAATAAGCAACGGAAAACCCGGAAAAACAGATGCAAAGCTTTTAAAAGCGAACGATTTTCTTCGCCTGAGTGTTCCGCTTCCAATGAGACTGCATGCCGCACTTTCGCTTTCCGGCGATGCACCGACCGACATAAACGGCGGAAGAAAAATGCTTTTGTCACTTTTTAAAAACGGCATACCAGATTTGCCGGTTAAAAATCAACAAACCGAAAAAGACGAAACCGCCGTAAAGGTTAAAAACCTTTTTTATTCCTATGACGGAAAAGAATATGTTCTCAAAAAACTCAGTCTTAAAATTCAAAAGGGCACTTTTTTTGCTCTGCTCGGTTCAAACGGAGCGGGAAAAACAACGCTTCTGAGTCTTATCGGCGGACTGTTGAAAACGAAAAAAGGGACGATTGAACTTTTTGGAAAAAACATTAACAAGTATAATCCGCAAGAACTTTACCGTGAAAACATTGCCGTTCTTCCTCAAAACTGCGAAGCAATTTTTGCAGGTCCGACTGTATATGATGACCTTGAAAATATTTTGAAAAACGAAAAAGTGGCGAAGAACGAGATTAAAAAACAAATCGACGAAGTGAGCGGATTTTGCGAAATCAAAGACATTCTTTCGTCTCACCCGTATGACATCAGCGGCGGCGAACTTGAGCGTGCGGCTCTTGCGGCGGTACTTTTAAAAAGGCCGAAACTCCTTTTGCTTGACGAACCGACAAAGGGACTTGACAACCTTTTCAAAAATCAGCTTTCAAAAAAGATTCGTGAACTTTGCAAAAGCGGCGTAACCGTTGTCATGGTGTCTCATGACACTGAGTTTTGCGCCGAATACTGTGACGAATGTGCTTTTGTTTTTGACGGGGAATGTGTGTCGCAAAAAAATGCGCATGACTTTTTTGAAAAAAACTGTTTTTACACAACGGCGGCAAGAAGAATGATGCACGGAATTTTGCCGTCTGCCGTAACGGAAAGCGAGGTGCTTGAGCTTTGCAAAAAAAGCTTAATGTGCTGAACGTCGTTTCGGTTTTCTGCCTTTTTATTCTTGCTCCGGTTCTTGTGTTTCTCTCCTATAAATATTTAAGTTCAAAATATTATTACATATCCGCAATCGGAATCATTTTTATTTCTGCTCTTCCGTTTTTTGTGATGTTTGAAAAGCGGAAGATTAGAACGACCGAAATCGTGACTGTATCGGTCATGATTGCCCTTTGCGTAACGTCACGCCTTGCTTTTGCGTTTGTTCCGCAGGTGAAGCCGCTTTGTGCGTTTGTAATTGTGACGGCAATTGCTTTTGGCGGGAATGTCGGCTTTGTTACGGGGGCAAGTTCAATTTTTGTTTCAAACTTTGCTTTTGGTCAAGGAATGTTCACGCCGTTTCAAATGCTCGGAATGGGGCTTGTCGGTTTTCTTTGCGGTGCAATTTTTCACGGGCGAAAGAATCGTAAAAACCGTGTTGCTGTTGCCGTCCTCGGAGGTGTGCTGACTTTTTTTGTTTATGGATTCATTGTTGACACCTGTTCGGTGCTGATGATGGCGAGCGATTTTTCGATGAAAAGCGTTCTTGCAATTTATGCTTCCGGCGTGCCGTTCAATCTTGTTCATGCCGGAACAACGGCGGTCGTTCTCTTTTTTGTTAACAAGCCGATGCAGGACAAGCTTTCAAGGCTCAACACTAAATACGGAATTTTTTCTTTGGAGGCGATGTAACGCGAAAAAAACAATTTCGGTTTTGCTTTCCTTTTTGATGGTGCTTCTTCTTTGTGCCTGCGGCAACGAAAAAAAGGAGAATACAACCATTTCATTGCCGATATCTCAAACAGAAACGACGGTTCAAACAGAAAGCGAAAAATCTTCGCATTCAACAAATACGGTTTCCTCAACGTTTTCCGAAACCGAGACTACGGCTGCAACAACCGTACAAATCACAACCGCTTTGAGCACAACAGAACAGCCGACAGCGGAAAGTACAACAGAAAAAACAACGACCGAAACCACAACAAAAAAAGAAACCGCAACGGCAAAAAAAACAACAGAGCAAAACACAATAACCTGTTTTGTTACCATTGATTGCAGAAATATTCAAAAAAATCTTTCCTCGCTCAAAAAAGGAAAGCAAAGCTTTGTTCCGAAAAACGGCTTTATACTTGAAAACGCTGCCGTAACGCTTTCAAAGGGCAAAACTGCGTTTGACGCACTCAAAAAAGCGTGCGGGGAAAACGTCTGCACCGACAACTGCAAGTATTGCCAAAAAAGCGGAATTCAGATTGAATCGTCCTATACGCCGGCGTATAAGTCTTACTATGTTGAGGGCATTCATCAGCTTTATGAAAAAGACTGCGGAAGCCTTTCCGGCTGGATGTATAACGTTGACGGAACTTATCCCGACGTTTCATCAAGCGTATATAATCTCAAGGGCGGAGAAAAAATTACGTTCGCATACACCGCTTCAATGGGTGACGATTTGACGTAACCTTTTAGCGGTGTTCGAAAATAAAAAGTTCTGAAAGGAAGTACACACAATGAAAAACCTCAAAAAAGCACTTGCTGTTCTTTTGACTGTGCTTACGGTTCTTTCCTGTTTCACTGCTTTTGCTTTTGCAATCGACGGAAAAGCAACCGTTATGCTCAGAATTGAAGGAATCAAAGCCTGTCAGTATTACGGAAAAGTTACCGTTGACAGCGGAGCAACCGTTCTTGACGTTGTTAACAAAGCGGCAAAAAGCGATCCTTCGCTCACAGTAACCGTTGTTGACAGCAAGTACGGCCCCTACATCAGCGCAATCAACGGCGAAGCAGAAAAAACCTTTAAGGGCTATGACGGCTGGCTTTACAGAGTCAACGGAACAGAACCGGAGGTTGGCGTTTCGGCTTATACCGTTTCGGACAAGGACAGCGTTACCGTTTATTACGGCGACCCTTACGGCGTTGGAATGCAGTACCCGACCGCAAACACAAGCGAGCTTGAAAACGGCAAAATTTCCTTCACAAGCCTTGACACTGTTTATGACGAAAGCTGGAATCCCGTTCAAAAGGAAAACCCGGTAACCGGTTATACTCTCACCTGGGAATACTCAGGCGGAAAAACCGTTACCCTTACTCCCGATGAAAACGGCATTTGCACAATTCCGGAAGAATATCGCACCAAGGGCGCACACGGCGTTCAGATTGAACGTTATGCCGCAAACGGCTGCCCGACCGTTCTCAGATTTGCTCCGGATTTCTATGTGGGAGAAAAAACTTCGGACAACATTCTTGACGAGCTCATTGCAAAGCTTAAAGAATTTTTTGCAAAGATAGTTGAATTTTTCAAGTCAATCTTTAAAAAATAAGATTTTACAAAAAACTGCCGCAGACGGATTTTCCCGTTTGCGGCAGTTTTTTTGTACCCGTTGAGCGCAGTTTGGTAACACTCGGTACTTTATAAGGCTTGAGAAACGTTTATCAAAACGCCAACACAGAATTATAATCGTAGGGGCGGATTTTGTTCCGCCCGGAAAACCCCAACCTTTTGCACCACGTGAATTTGTCAGTAAACCGCACGGTTTTGTTCGTAGGGGTCGGACCCGTGCCGACCCATGAAACCTTGCTGTCTGTTCCGTATAAATTTATTGAAAAAATGTGCGGTTTAACCCTGCCTCCCTCCGGTGAGGGAGGTGGCAAAAATCGTAGATTTTTGACGGAGGGAGCGTGGGTTTAAGATGACGTTAGCGTGAAAAATCTCTCCCTCAGTCGACAAAGCCGACAGCTCCCTCATAGGATGGAGCCAAGGAAAGGTTGCGCACGTTTTTGCAATAATTTTGCCTTACAAAAACAAAATGTCATTTTAACACATCATCATATGAAAAAGCACGTTCGTGGAAGCTTTGAAATTATAAAAAATCTCCGCAGAAAATTCTGCGGAGAAAAAGTTTTAAAGCCGTTTAATAAGTGAAAATATAAATATCAACGTCGTTAATTTCTGCCGAAAAGTTTGTGTTGACTCTGAACGTTTGCGGTGCGGTAACGTCAAGACGGGTGATTCTTCCTCGGTTGTCAATTTTTGCCTTAACCGTTGTTCCGAGATAGGTTACGGTAATTTTTGAAAGGTCATCGTCATCGGCAATTTGAAGAACGGAGAGGTTGATCGGCATTGCAACGGCTTTGTTGTAAACGCAGGTGTTGCTTCCCGTTCCGCTGAAATGAGCCTTTTCCTTAACAAGCTTCATTTCGATGATGTAACCGTTGCCGTCCTTTTTTGCACTTGCGGTTTCAACGCCGGCCGGGTCAAGTGAGCACTCCTGATAAAGCGGAGGAATAACTGCGGAAGGGCTTGATTTTCCGCCGATTTTTCCGTTTTCAATAACATAGTTCTTTTCGTTTTGAGAAAAGAATGTTCCGAGAAGCATTGTATAGATGATTTTTTTTGCGGTGTCGGTGCTTTTGGTGATAACCATTGTCGGGTCGTTCACAACGCTCAGCTCAAAGTTTTGGGTGTTTTTTGCTTTGTTGATTGCGTCGCAGTAAGCTTCAACAATGTTTTCCTTACCCTTAGGCGGCTCAAGCGCAGTGACTCGAACGGTTACTTTGCAGCTCATTTTAAAGCCGTTTTGCGTTGCGGTGATGGTTGCACTGCCGGTTCTGTTGCCGGTAACAATGCCTTTTTTGTTGACCGAAGCGATTTTCGGGTTGCTGCTTTTCCATGTGATTTTTCCGTTTCCGCCCATTACGGAAAGTCGCTGGCTGTTTCCGGCTTCAAGCGTGAGCGAGGAACGGCTGATTGAATGGGTATAAACCTTAACGTTACAGGAAAGCGTATAGCCGTTGACAGTTGCGGTAACGGTTGCTTTGCCGACTTTTTTGCCCTTGACGGTTCCGTTTGCATTTACATATGCAACGGACGGGTTTGAACTTTTCCACTGCGGTTTTTCCGTTCCGCCGTTGACTTTTAGGCGTGATTTTTGACCGAGCTGAAGATTAAGGCTTGTTTTTTTGAGCGCAGGCTTTAAAACGGTGATTTTGCATCTCATTGTTATGCCGTTTCTTGTTGCGGTGATGGTTGCTTTGCCGGGCTTTTTGGCTGTTACAACGCCGTTTTTGACTGACGCAACATTTTTGTTGCTTGTTTTCCAGCGTACTTTTCCGCTTCCGCCGTTGACAGAAAGGGTGTATTGATTGCCGAAATAGATGTTCTTGCTTCTGTCGCTCAAAAACGGACTTACAACCCTGACACGATATGTGAAGGTTTGAGAACCGATTTCCGCCATGATTACTGCCGTTCCTTTGCCGTTTGCGTGAACGGTTCCGTCGCTTTCAACCGAAGCAACGCTTTCGTCGCTGCTGAGCCAAACCGCAAATGATGTGTCGGCCCCGGCGGGTACGGTTGTGATTTTTCGTTTGTATGTACCGTTGATAAAAATATCCTGTTCTTCGCCGCTGAGTGAATAGCTGACATCGGCGGCAAAAAAAGCACTTGCTGCGCCGGTTGACGCAAGCATTGCAATAACCATTAAAACAGAAAGAAGTTTTTTCATATAAACATTGCGGCGTTATAAACGCCGAACCTCCTTTATTTTTTGCAAAACTATTTTATCACAAACCGTCAGAAAATAAAAGCCCCAAAAAGCGGAAAAAATCTGCAGCAAAAGTATTATGGGTGATAAAGAGATAAGTTTTACCAAATTTTTGTCGTGTTTTTAAAATTTTCAGTGGCTTTTCAATATTGACAGCCTTTCATATTATGTAGTATACTCGATTTAATTTCATTGAACCTTAAGTAATCTAAGATTATTTGGTTCGATGAAAAAAGCCGAAAAAATCCGAATCGTGTTCGGCTTTTTCGGTTTATTATATATTCAAGAGGTGTTATGAATGTCACGAGTATTCAATTTTTCCGCAGGCCCTTCAATGATGCCGGAAGCAGTTCTTAAAAAAGCGGCGGCACAGATGCTTGATTATGAAGGCAGCGGACAGTCGGTTATGGAAATGTCTCATCGCTCAAAGGTTTATCAGTCGATAATCGACTCGGCAGAGGCACTTCTTAGAGAGGTTATGAACATTCCCGATAATTATAAAGTCCTTTTCCTTCAAGGCGGCGGTTCGTCTCAATTTGCAATGATTCCGCTCAATCTTATGACAAAGAACGGCAAAGCCGATTATATAATCACCGGTCAGTGGGCAAAAAAAGCTTTTCAGGAAGGCTCACGTTACGGAAAAGCAAGGGCGGTCGCTTCGTCTGCCGATAAAACCTTTTCATATATTCCGAAAACCGATAGGTCTATGTTTGACAAGAATGCGGATTACGTCTATATTTGCATGAACAACACAATTTACGGAACGGTTTATCACACTCTCCCCGACACGGGTGATGTTCCCCTTGTTGCGGATATTTCATCGTGTATTCTTTCCGAACCGATAGACGTTTCAAAATTCGGACTCCTTTTTGCCGGTGCACAAAAGAACATGGGTCCTGCCGGCGTTACGGTTGTAATTATCCGTGAAGACCTCATCGGCGAACCGATGGACATTACGCCGACAATGTTCAAATATAAAATCCATGCCGAAAACAAGTCGCTTTACAACACTCCGCCGTGCTACGGAATTTATATGATAAAGCTTATGCTTGAATGGATCAAAAACGATATCGGAGGCCTTGAAAACATGAAAAAGCTCAACGAACAAAAGGCAAATCTTATATATGACTTTTTGGATTCGTCATCACTTTTCAAGGGTACGGTTGAAAAGGAAGACCGTTCGCTCATGAACATTCCTTTTGTTACCGGAAATGAAGAACTTGATGCTCTTTTTGTTAAAGAAGCGGCCGAAAACGACTTTGTTAACATCAAGGGTCACAGAACTGTTGGCGGAATGAGGGCATCGGTTTATAACGGAATGCCGCTTGAAGGCGTTCAAAAGCTTGTCTCTTTCATGGAAAAGTTTGAAAAGGAGCACGCATGAATATGAAAATTCTTACTCTTAATAAAATATCGGAAGTCGGACTTTCTCATCTTGAAAGAATAGGCTATGAATGCGGCAATAATGTAAACAATCCCGATGCTGTTCTTGTTCGTTCCGCAAGCATGCACGAAAGCGAGATTCCTTCTTCGGTCAAAGCAATTGCAAGAGCGGGGGCAGGGGTCAACAACATTCCCGTTGACCTTTGCAGCGAAAAGGGCATTGTTGTTTTCAACACTCCGGGAGCAAACTCAAATGCAGTTAAAGAACTTGTTCTTGCCGGTCTTTTGCTTTCTTCAAGAAAGATTGTTGATTCAATCGAATGGGTAAAAACCGTTAAAGATGAGCCGGAGCTTTCAAAGCTTGTTGAAAAGGAAAAAAGCAAGTTTGCGGGTCCGGAGCTTCAGGGAAAAACGCTCGGTGTAATCGGACTCGGCGCAATCGGAGTTCTTGTTGCCAATGCGGCGCAAAGGCTCGGAATGAAAGTGCTCGGCTATGATCCGTTTCTTTCGGTTGAATCGGCGTGGCACCTTTCACGTTCAATTACTCATGCTCAAAGCCTTAAAGAAATTTATTCTTCATGCGATTATATCACGGTTCATGTTCCGCTTATTGAATCAACAAAGGGTATGATTGATAAAGATGCGATTTCAACCATGAAAAACGGCGTAAGAATAATGAACTTTTCAAGGGGCGGACTTGTTAATGACGACGATATGGTTGAAGCGCTTGAAAGCGGAAAGGTTGCGTCTTATGTTACCGACTTCCCGTCCGCAAAAATTATCGGTGCAAAAAACGCCGTTGCAATTCCTCACCTCGGTGCTTCAACGCCCGAATCGGAAGAGAACTGCGCCGTTTGCGCCGCAGATGAACTTTCCGATTATCTTGAAAACGGAAACATCAGAAATTCCGTAAATTTTCCGAATGTTTCAACACCCCGTGAAACCGATTGCCGCATTTGCATCATTCATAAGAATATTCCAAACATGATTGCAAACATTTCAACTGCCGTATCCGGCGAAGGCTTCAACATTGAAAACCTGCTTAACAAAGCCAAAAAGGATATGGCATACACAATCGTTGACATCAGCCTTGGAAACAGAGACATTGATTTTGAAAGCATTTTCAAGGCGATTGACGGCGTAATCAGAGTCAGAGTGATAAAATAAAAAAGCAAAAAAATGGCTGCCGCTTCGGATTCTTGTCCGCTGCGGCAGCTTTTATTTTTTGTGTTTACCAGCTTTTCTTTTCCTTTGTGCAATCGTGATTCTTTTTGCGTTCTTCAACCATTTTGACGAACCACTCAACAATTGCCGGGTCATAATGCGAAAAGAACGAGCTTTGCTTTTTGTCAAGTGCGGCAATCTTTTTCATATCATCTTCATCAAGCTTAAAGTCGAAAACGTTGAGGTTTTCTTCCATACGCTCAACATGAGTGCTTTTGGGAATAACGATTACTCCACGCTGAATGTTCCAACGAAGCATGACCTGCGCCGTGGTTTTGCCGTGCTTTGCGCCGATTCCCTTGAGCGTTTCGTCCTCAAAAAGTCCGCCTCTGCCTTCGCCGAACGGTGCCCACGCTTCAAGCTTTGCGCCGTATTTTTCGTTCCACTTTTGCGCTTCGGTTTGCTGATTATACGGGTGGGTTTCAACCTGGTTGACCATCGGTGCAATTTCAGAAAACGAAGCGATATCAATGAGTCTGTCCGGATAAAAGTTTGAAACGCCTATTGCACGAATGTATCCGTCACGGTAAAGCTCTTCAAGTGCACGCCATGCGCCGTAATAATCGCCGAACGGCTGGTGAAGAAGGCAAAGGTCAAGATAATCCGTTTTAAGCTTTTTGAGCGATTCAAAAACGGATTTTTTCGTTTCTTCATATCCGTAATGCTCAATCCAAACTTTTGTTGTGAGGAAGATTTCGCTGCGGTCAATTCCGCTTTTTTGAATTGCCGAACCGACTTCTTCTTCGTTGAAATATGCCTGTGCGGTGTCAATGTGGCGATAGCCTGCTTTGAGCGCATCAAGAACGCAGCGTTCGCATTCGTCCTTTGTAACCTGATATACGCCGTAGCCGAGTTGCGGCATTTTTACGCCGTTGCTTAATGTGATATATTCCATAATTAAAGATCCTTTCTGTGTTATTTTATTTCATCGAGCCATGAAGCAACTTCGTCCTTGCTTGCGGAAGAAGAAAAATGTTTTCCGGAAAGCCATGTTCCGCCCTTTGCGGCTTCTTCAAGAAGTTTTGCGCTGTTGCCGAGTCCCGATGAAGCGGAGGTGCAAAACGGAATAACGGTTTTGCCCGAAAAATCGTTCGCCGCAACAAAGGTGCTCAGCGGAAAAGCTATGTGAGAGAACCAGCTGTCCTTTTTTGCGCCGTGCCAATGCTTAACGTTCGCCGGGATAACAACAACCGAACCGGGAACAAGCGACCGAGCTTTTTTTCCTTCCTCTTGGTACCAGCCTTCGCCGGCAACGCAAAGAAGCATTTGTCCGCCGCCGTTTGTTGCGTGGTGAATGTGCCAATTGTTGCGGCAACCGGGCTCAAACGTAACGTTTGCAAGAAAAATTCCGTCTTCCGGTTTCGCCAGCGGATTAAGAAACGAATTTCCGATGAAGTACTTTGCAAATGCGGTATTTTCTTCACCCGTTTTAAAAACGTTGATTTTTTCAAATTCTTCTTTTGATAAGATTTTCATATCCTAAACCTCCATTGACAATAATTTTTGCAGGGTGTATAATGTATCTGAAAGTTTGATTATATTCTACAACTTAAAGTTCACTTTAAGTCAATAGGTAAAAGAAAAGTTCTTGAAAAAATTTTGCGTCGCTCATTTTTGCGGCAGGAAAGGCAGAAAGCTATGTTCTACACAGTTGGCGAAATGGCAAAAAGAATCGGCGTTGCGCCCTCAACGCTTCGGTATTATGACAAGGAAGGGCTTCTTCCGTTTGTTGAACGCTCCGGCGGCGGAATAAGAATGTTCAAAGAAGAGGATTTCGGCTGGCTTTCAATCATTGAATGTCTCAAAAAAACCGGTATGCCGATTAAGGAAATCAAAAAATTTATCGACTGGGGCATGCAGGGCGATTCAACGATTGAAGAGCGTCTTGAACTTATTGACCGCCAGCGTGACGCAGTGCTTAAACAAATTGAAGGGCTTAATTCAACGCTTGACACGCTCAATTACAAGCATTGGTTTTATGAAACGGCAAAAAAGGCGGGAACGTGCGATTATCCGAAAAGCCTTTCGGACGACGAACTTCCGCCGGAAATTCTTGAAATTAAAAAGAGAGTGAATAAGGAATAAGCCGCCGTGCTTATTTCTTAATTTCTTTTATATTAACCATGTTATCTGTTTCTTTATGTAAGGACGTATTAATATATATTTCCTCTGCAAACAAAAGAGCTTTTTTCAACGACTCTGTCTCTTTTTTGGCAAGTGGAATTTTTTCAAGATTATCAACTACACCATCAACAGTCTTGCAAAGAACTGTATACATATTTTTATAATCAGCCATTTTTTCCTCCTTTAGTGTCTACACATAGCCTATAGTATCACGCATAGCCTATATTGTCCAGAGTTTTCGGCTATTCTATTTAAAAAGAATAGTTGGAGGAAGATCATGGACACTGTTACCGCTGTGAAAAACAGAATTTTTGAGCTTTGCGATGAGCGAAACATCAGTATTAATAAGCTTGCAACGCTTTCGGCTCTTTCGCCGTCGAGCGTTAAAAACATTTTATATGGAAAAAGCCTCAACCCGAAACTTTTGACAATCAAGCTCATCTGTGACGGACTTGACATCACTCTCGGCGAATTTTTTTCAACGCCCGAATTTGACAGTCTTGAGCAGGAAATAAAATAAAAATTTTTTCAAAAGATACTTGACTCTTACGTTTCGTCATAGTGTATGATGCAATTGCGAAAGCGAAAAGTTTTTCGGAAAAATCTTGGGAGGATTCAAGATGAAAACAGTTCATGAAATCGGAAGAATTTCCGGCATCAGTGTGCGAACGCTGCATCATTACGACGCAATCGGTCTTTTGAAACCGACTGCCGTCACAAAGGCCGGATACAGGCTGTATGACGATACGGCTCTTTTAAAGCTTCAAAGCATTCTCTTTTTTCGTGAGCTTGAGTTTCCGCTCAAAGAAATCAAGGCGATTTTTGAAAATCCGAACTTTGATTACGTTGCGGCACTCAAGGAACAGCTTAAACTTTTTGAACTCAAAAAGAAGCGGATTGAAAATCTTATTGCTCTCGCAAAAGAAACTATCGAAACCGGAGTGATTAAAATGGACTTTTCACCGTTTGAAAAAAAAGAAATTGAAGAGCTTTCAAAAGAAGCAAGGGAAAAATGGGGTTCAACCGCAGAATTTAAAGAATTTGAAGAAAAGCAAAGTGAAGGAAAAACGGAAAACGCAGAAGAAAAAATGCTTCTCCTTTTTTCCGAAATCGGGAAAGAACGGAAAAAATCGCCTGCTTCTCCGGAAGCGCAGGCGGCAGTCAAAAGACTTCAGGCGTTCATCAATGAAAACTTTTACACCTGCACCGATGAAATTCTTTCTTCGCTCGGACAAATGTATATTGCCGATGAACGTTTTAAAACGAACATTGACCGCTTCGGCGGTGAGGGTACGGCGGAATTTGTCAGCCGTGCAATTGAAGAATATTGCAAAAAAGCTTAAAAGAAAATGGGTATTCCCAAAGAAAAACTGTCATAAAATGAAGTAGTCGGTTTTAATCGGCTACTTTGTTTTTTTGGGTGAAGGCTTATGATAATCAGACTGAAAAAGAAGATAATTGTTGCGGCGGCATTGTTTTTTGTTGTTTCGGCTGCTGCGGCGGTACTGTTTTTTGCAAAAGCGGAACCCGAAGAGCCGAAAAAGGCATACATCAAGTGGGCGGAGCTTAACGTCAGCCTTTCCGCACTTGAGGATACAATGAAGCTGGACATTGAAACCTATGACAACCTTTATCACATCAGTTGGATTGACGCACTTTCTTATCTCGCCTGCAAAAACGGAAATAACTGGAGCGGATACAAGAAAAAAGACCTTCAAAAAATGCTTGACTGTCTCGGCGACAGCAACACAATTGAAGATCTTATGGGCGAAAACAAATATTTTGAGTATTACCAAAAGGTTTTTTCGGCTGTTCTCGGCGGCCTTTTGGGCGAATACAAACGGCAGGTTCCGGACGGAAACGGCGGCATAAAAGTAAAAAGCGGCTACGGTCTTGTTGCATACAGTCCGATTGCCGAAGGATTTTCATACAGTCATTATGATGACTTCGGTTCGTCAAGGTCATACGGCTACAGAAGAAGTCACCTTGGAAATGACCTTTTGGGTAATGTCGGAGCGCCGATTGTTGCTGTCGAGGGCGGAACGGTTGAATGCATCGGCTGGAACAGATACGGCGGCTGGCGGCTCGGTATACGCTCGTTCGATAAAAAGCGGTCGTACTATTACGCTCACCTGAGAAAGGACCACCCCTATCACGCAGACATAAAGCAAGGCTCGCTCGTTAAGGCCGGGCAGGTGATAGGATACATGGGGATGACGGGATATTCCGAAAAAGAGAACGTGAACGGAATGGCCGTTCCGCACCTGCATTTTGGGCTTCAGCTTGTTTTTGATGAAAGTCAAAAGGAGGGAAACAACCAAATTTGGCTTGATGTTTACAAACTTGTAAAGCTGCTTTCAAAAAACCGGGCAACGGTTTTGAAAAACAAAAAAACCGGTGACTATTTCAGAAAATACGACATAATTGATAAGCGTTATCCGGACGAACTGAAAAAATTTTTTTGATACGGAAAGGGGCTGCGGCGAAAAAAGTTTCGTCACAGCCCCCAATTTACGGTTATCAAAAAATTATGCCTGGGTGGTGCCTTCGCTGTCGCTGCCTTGGTCAAGCTTGAAAAGCTTTTTGATGAAGGCGGCAAGCTTTTGAAGAAGATATGTGATATCCTGCCAGAACATCATGATTGAAAAATTCATGGCTTCGTCCTCCTTTAAAATTTGTACATAAATTATATATCAAAATTTTAAATTTGTCAACGGCGGCATCAATAATATCTGAGAACGGCAACAACTTTTCCGAGTATTGAAACTTCGTCAACAATAATCGGGTCATAAAGTTCGTTTTCAGGCTGAAGGCGAAAATGCCCGTCCTCTTTATAAAAGGTTTTAACCGTTGCTTCATCGTCAATGAGGGCAACAACCATGTCTCCGTTGTTTGCAACGGGGGTTTGCTCGGCAAAAATAATGTCACCGTCAAGAATGCCTGCGCCGAGCATACTTTCACCTCGAACATGAAGGGCGAAAAGCGGCTTGTCTTTTGAAACATAACCGGAATAGGGAAGATAGCATTCAACCTGTTCAACCGCAAGAATAGGCATACCTGCGGTGACAACGCCGAGAAGGGGAACATGATGAACATTTTCCGCCTGGCCGACGATTCTTATCGAACGCTTGAGCATTGGGTCACGAACAATGTAGCCTTTTTCTTCAAGAGCGTCAAGGTTCGCCTGAACGGACGATGTTGACCGAAGGCCGACCGCTTGACAGATTTCTCTGACCGAAGGGGGGACTCCGTCTCCGGCGCGCTCTTTGAGATATTCCAAAATTCGGTATTGGTTGTCACTTAACGGCTCCACAATTATCGAATCCTTTCCTGCTGCAAAATTAAAAAAGTCAAAAGCCCTGCCGCAGCCGAACGGGGCGTGAAACAATATTTTGAAATGTTGATTGTTCAAAACGAACAAATGATCGGTTACACGGAAAGTATAACACATTCTTTTCAAAAATGCAAACATTTGTTTGGTAAAAATCAAATTTTTATCAAAAAAAATTGCTCTTTCTGCGGATTTTCTCATTTTTTGGCTTGAAAAAGTATAAATATAGTAAAGCCGGAGCAAAATATTTTTACAAATTATTTTGAAACGGCGGTTTTAAAAATGAAAAACAATAACTCTGAAAACGGATATCTTTTTTCAAAGAAGGGCTTTTATATCACGGCGGTGATCGGAATTTTTGCCGTTTTGGCTGCTGTTGTGACCCTTCGTGTTACAACAAAAAAAGTTAAAAGCGACCTTACAAGTATGCTGAGCGAAAACACAGTGCCTTTTTCGAGCGAGGTTCAAAACGATGTTTCCGGTGTTCCGGACACAAGGAATTTTACAAAGCCCGACGATTTGACGGAAACAACAAAAAAACCGAAAGAAACAACAACACAAAAGGCAACAGCCGAAAAAACAACCGCACCCGCTTCCGGCGAGACTGCGCCGGCCGTCAAAATTGAAAATTCAGCCTATCGTCTTCCAATGGAAAGCGACATTGAAAAGGATTATTCACCCGAAACACCCGTTTTAAGCAAAACAATGGGTGATTACCGCACACACGCAGGCATTGATTTTGAGGGCAGCGAAGGCGCAGCGGTTTATTCTGTTGGCAACGGAAAGGTCAGCCGTGTTCTTGCCGATACAATGTGGGGCTATATAATTGAAATTGATCACGGTGATTTCACCGCAAGATATGTCGGTCTCAGCCAGGACGGAAGCGTCGGAATCGGACAAAACGTGACGTTGGGTCAAAAAATCGGCGTGCTTTCTTCAATCCCGGCAGAGAATGAAGACGGTTTTCATCTTCACTTTGAAGTTATCAAAGACGGAAAAACCGTTGAACCTTTCGGTGCGC
This sequence comes from uncultured Eubacteriales bacterium, assembly GCA_934552855.1. GTDB lineage: Bacteria > Bacillota > Clostridia > Oscillospirales > Acutalibacteraceae > UBA6857. The sequence goes on from CAKTEU010000007.1 coordinate 24,958, forward strand.
TCGGCCTTTCAAAATGAGCTTTCACGCCCCCGTAAAACCGTTTAGGGGCAATGACAGCAAACGGTTGCCGCAGTTTTGGCTTTTGCCTTGCGGCAACCGTTTTTTTTGCCCGTATAATTAAATTTATTCAAAAAAATGTTCACAAAAAGTTTTAATTTTTTTAAAATCCCTTGCAAGTTTGTGTTTAATGTGTTATAATTTTCTCAGCAAAATGCTAAAACTTTTATTTTAACGGAAAGAAGGACTTAACAATGGAGAATTTTGTTCAGACACTTGTTGAATTCGTAAATCAGATTAAGGCACTTATTAAGCAGCTTGTTGAATCATTCCGTGATTTCAACGACAAGAACTGATTTTCAGGTCAAAATGCCTTCGCACTTTTTGTGCGGGGGTTTTTTCTTTTGTTCCTCTTGATTTTATGAAGGAAGTATTGTATACTTCAAATTGATATCCGGCCAAATTCTTGGCAAAAAGAGAAATTTTGAAAAAAGGACTGATTTTATTATGGCAAAACTTAAAGATATCGATTCAATGGCAGAAAAAAAGGGCTCGGGGCTGGTTACTCTTTGGCAATTTGTAAAGTTTATTTTTGTAAGTCTTCTTGCAATGATAGTTCAGTTTGCAACGCTCAACCTTCTTCTTTTGCTTCCTCAAATTAAACAGATTATTTCTCAGCCGTATGAATTTTGGCTTTTTGCGTCAGAAGGACTTGAAAAAAACGGGCTCGGCTATTTTATAGCTTTTAATATTGCCAACATACTTGCACAGATAGTTGCTTTCTTTGTTAACAAGGAAAAAACATTCAATTCCGGTGCCAACATTGCTGTAACCCTTCCGATTTATATTGTTTTCACAATTGCTCTCATTTGCTTTTCGGCATGGCTTTCACCGACCTTGCAGGGACTTTTTGTCGGTTGGGGAGTTAATGCGCAAGGAGCGGCAAACATTTCAACAATGTGCTGTTCTGCAATTCAGTTTTTCCTTTATTTTCCCGTTGACAAAATCCTTTTCCATAAGAAAAAAGAGAATAAGACTTCAAAAAACGAAGAAAAATAATTTGAATTTAAGAGCAAGAGCCGCCGTTTTTTCGGCGGTTCGGTTTTTGATTTTTGGGAGTGAACAAAATGTTTAAACTTATACAATGCGCCGAAAACACATATTATCTTAACTGCTTTGCAAACACCGGTGTCTATTATCTTGGAAATGACGAAGTTTTGCTCATTGACGGCTGCGACCACAAAAAAAGCTTTACCGACCTTGACAAGTATCTTTCCGACCGTGGCTGGCGAGTCAAAGCAATAATCAACACCCACGCCCACATTGACCATATTACCGGCGACAGGTTTTTTGTGGAAAAATACGGCTGTGACGTATATTCAAGCGACGTTGAGCATCATCTCATTGACCTTTGCAATCTTGAAGGGCAGATTTATTTCAACGGCCTTCCGATCAACCGTGAAAGAAGTTACTTTTTCCGCCCCGTCGGCGTAAAGGCGAAGCCTGTTTCCGAAGCGGTACTTCCAAAAGGATTTGAAATCATTTCGCTTCCGGGTCATTCGTTCGGAATGATAGGTATAAGAACGCCGGATAAGGTTTGGTTCACCGGGGATGCCGTTCTTTCAAAAGAGACTTTTGAAAGCTATAAGCTGCCGTTCTTTTTTGACATCAACAAAAGCATTGAAACGCAAAAGATGATTGCAAAGCTTGAAGGCGATTATTTTGTTCCGTCTCATTCCGAACCGGTAAAAGATATTGCTGAGCTTGCACTTTACAATGCCGATTGCCTTGAAAAACTTAAAGCTTATTTTTATTCAATCAGTAACCAAAGAACGCTTGAAGAAATTTTTGCCGTTTGCGGCAAGGCGCTTTCGCTCAAGGTTGATAACGATCAATACGGAAAACTTTTGACAACCGTCAAAGGCTTTTTGCAGGCACTTTTTGAAGACGGAAAGCTTGATGCCGAAGTGCGTGATTACAAACTTGTATATTTTACGAAGTAAATCGTGAATATGCAAAAAATTCACGGCAAAAAAGCGTTTATACACTATAAATTGAACAAAAGTGTAAAAAAATACACTTTTGACTTGACAAGTGCATATTTTGGTGCTAAAATACCCCCGCAATACAGATAATATGATATTTGGAGGATTTAAGTCATGAAAAAAGTAATTGCACTTGTTCTTGCGGCTCTCATGGTTTTTGCTTTGGTAGCTTGCAACACTTCAAAGGACGACCCGTCAACTTCTGCTTCTGACGCTTCGTCATCATCAGACGCAGCAGAAAAGAAAACTCTCGTTATGGCAACAAACGCAACTTTCCCGCCGTATGAATACAAAGACGGAGACAATTTTGCCGGCATTGACGTTGAAATTGCCGAAAAAATTGCCGAAAAGCTTGGCATGACCCTTGAAATCAAGGATGTTGAGTTCGGTTCAATCGTCGGTGGCGTTCAGACCGGTAAGTTCGACATCGGCATGGCAGGTATGACTGTTACCGATGAAAGAAAAGAAAGCGTTAACTTCACCGATTCTTACACAACCACAAAGCAGGTTGTAATCGTTAAGGAAGACTCCGCAATCAAAGCGCTTGCCGACCTTAAGGGCGACGGTTCGATGAAAATCGGCGTTCAGCAGGACACAACCGGCGATATCCTTGCTTCCGATACCGTTGAAAACGGCGGTTACGGCGAAGAAAACGTTACCCGTTACAAGGCAGCAACCGATACCGTTCAGGCTCTTAAGACCGGAAAGGTTGACGCTGTTATCATTGACGAAGCTCCCGCAAAGTCGTTTGTAAAATCAACAGAAGGACTCAAGATTCTTGAAGGTACCTGGCTTGAAGAACAGTATGCCATTGCAATTGCAAAGGACAACACCGAGCTTCTTGAAAAAGTCAACACCGCACTCAAGGAGCTTACCGAAGACGGAACAGTCAAGTCAATTATCGACAAGTACATTCCGGCTGAATAATTCGGGAAAAACGTAAAAACTTAAAGGGCGGCTCGTTCCGCCCTTTTTTGAAACTATCCCCGAAAAAGTCACTTTTGCTTTTTCGGAGATATCTTTCTGTTAAAGGAGGTATTCAATTGAAGGAATGGTTTGCCGAACTTTCAAAAAAGTTCATGCTTTGCTTCATTGACAAAGGCTATTGGAAGTGGCTTGTTGAAGGATTCAGAAATTCGCTTGTAATCACATTCTTTGCAATTATCATCGGTTTTGTGTTCGGCGTTGTTCTTGCAACTATCCGTTCGTCATATGACAAAAATGAGGAAACGCTCAAGCTTCGGGGCGGACTCGGCTATTGGCTTTTGAAAATTGTCAACGCAATCAGCAAAATATATATCACCGTTGTCAGAGGTGTTCCCGTTGTTGTTCAGCTGATGCTTTGGTATTTTGTAATTCTTGTTTCGCAGGATAACGGCGTTATTGTTGCAATTGTTGCATTCGGGTTCAACTCGGCGGCGTATGTTGCCGAAATTTTCAGGGGCGGCATCATGTCGGTTGATAACGGCCAGTTTGAAGCCGGTCGTTCGCTCGGTTTCGGTTATGTCAGAACGATGATACACATTGTTATTCCGCAGGCGGTCAAAACCGTTCTTCCGACTCTTCTCAACGAAGTTATTGCCCTTCTTAAGGAGACTTCCGTTGCGGGTTACGTCGGAATTATGGACCTTACAAAAGCGGGCGACCTTATCAGAGGACGTACTTTTGAAGCGTTCATGCCGCTTATTGCCGTTGCGATTATTTATCTTTTGACCGTTATTATTTTGACGGCAGTTTTCACCTCGATTGAAAGGAGGCTGCGCAAGAGTGAACGATAAAGTTTTGATTCATGTTGAAGGACTCAAAAAGCATTACCTCGGCGGAAAAGTAAAGGCTCTTGACGGCGTTGACTGCGACATTCATAGGGGTGAGGTGCTTGTAATTATCGGGCCTTCCGGTTCGGGAAAATCTACATTTTTGCGTTCGCTGAACCTTCTTGAAATTCCAACCGGCGGAAAGATTATCTTTGACGGTCACGACATCACCGACCCGAAAACGAACATCAACCTCCACCGCAGAAAAATGGGTATGGTGTTCCAGCATTTTAACCTTTTTCCAAACATGACAATCCTCAAAAATATGACAATAGCTCCGATGAAGCTGCTCAAGAAAAGCAAAGCCGAGGCGGAAAAAAGGGCAATGGAGCTGCTTGAAAGAGTAGGCCTTGCCGACAGAGCAAATTCCTATCCGTCTCAGCTTTCCGGCGGACAAAAGCAGCGTGTTGCAATTGTTCGTGCGCTTTGCATGGAACCGGAAGTAATGCTTTTTGACGAACCGACAAGCGCCCTTGACCCGGAAATGGTTGGTGAAGTTTTGGACGTTATGAAGGAGCTTGCTCACGAAGGAATGACAATGGCGGTTGTTACGCATGAAATGGGCTTTGCAAAAGAAGTTGCAACAAGAGTCATTTTCATGGACGACGGAAAAATTCTTGAAGAGGGCAAGCCGAACGACATTTTCTCAAATCCGCAAAACCCGAGAACACAAGACTTCCTTTCAAAGGTTATTGTTTAAACAATGAATTTGATTTAAAAAAAGCTATAATCCTGTTTCCACCCGTTTTGGCGGTGTGAAACATCGGATTATAGCTTTTGTGTTTTTGTTTTGATTGAACGTTATTTTATCCGGCAAAGGCAAAGTAAATCATAACAATAATACCGAGCACAATGCGATACCAGCCGAAAACCTTGAAGTCGTGCTTTTTTATGTAGCTCATGAGGAACTTGATTACAAAAAGCGAAACAGCAAAAGCCGTTACCGAACCCACAAGCAAAATTGCAAGCTCGCTTCCCGTGAAAGCAAAGCCGAATTTGATAAGCTTTATGAAGCTGAGGCCGAACATAACGGGTACGGCGAGGAAAAATGTAAATTCAGCCGCCGCAGTTCGTGAAACGCCGATTATGAGCGCACCGATAATTGTTGCGCCTGAACGTGACGTTCCCGGAATGATTGAAAGAACCTGAAAAAGACCGATGAGAAGGGCTGTTTTATAGTCAATATCCAAAAGGCGGCGAACGGTCGGCTTTTTTGTTTTGTTCCGGTTTTCAACAAGAATGAATGCAACGCCGTAAATAATGAGTGCGGCGGCAATCACAAACGGGGTTTCAAGGTGTGTGCTGATAAAATTGTCAAAAAGCAAAGTGGCAATTGCGCCGGGAATACACGCAACAACAACCTTGAACCACACGGAAAAAACCTTTTTGCGAACAATGATTGTTTTTTTGTCCTCGCCAAGGCGGAACGGCCACATCTTTTTCCAAAACAAAAGAACAACGGCAAGGATAGCTCCAAGCTGAATGACAACAAAGAACATATCTTTGAATTCGTTGCTTGCGTTTATCTGCAAAAACTCGTCAACCAAAAGCATATGCCCCGTGCTGCTTATCGGAAGCCATTCTGTGATACCCTCAACAATGCCGAGGAAAATGACCTTTAAAAATTCAAGAATTTTCAAAACTTAACCTCCGTTCAAAGAGCCTTAACAAGCTCTTTAAAAATGTTACCCCGCTCCTGATAGCACTTGAACATTCCCCACGAAGCGCAGGCGGGGGAAAGAAGAACAAAGTCGCCTTTTTCCGCTTTTTCGGCGCAAAGCTTCACCGCTTCTTCCATATTTTCGGCAAAGACATAATCTTTAAAGCCGATTTGGTTGCAGGCTTCGGCAATCTTTTCCTTTGTTTGGCCAAGAAGAACAAGAAGTTTTACTTTGCCAGGAAAACGGCTGACCCATTCGGTATAGTCGCTTTTTTTGTCGTAGCCACCGCCAATGAGGAGAGTTGTTCCCGGCATTGCGTCAATCGCTTTGATTGCGGCATCGGTGTTTGTTCCTTTTGAATCGTTGTAATATTTCACGCCGTTCTTTTCACAGACATATTCGATTCTGTGTTCAACGGCAACAAAACGTTTTGTAACTTTTCTGATGATGTCAAGCGGAACGCCAAGGCAGTATGTCATTGCAATTGCCGCCATGATATTTTCAAAGTTATGAGTGCCGACAAGCGTAACTTCGTCGGTACGGCAGACAACTTCGTTTTTTCCGCCGATTGTGAGAACAAAATCTTTTCCGTTAAGATAAATTCCGTTTTCGATTTTGTGCTTGCTGCTGAAAAAGATTACATTGCAGGAAAGTTCCTTTGCGTGTTCACGCAGATAATCGTCTTCAAAGTTCAGCACGCAATAATCGTTTTTGTCTTGATTCTTTGCAATTGACATTTTGAGCTTTGAGTAAATTTCCATTGTTTTATGCCGGTCAAGGTGGTCGGGTGTAATGTTGAGTACAGCAGAAACACGGGGTTTTACGGTGCGCATTGTTTCAAGCTGAAAAGAGCTGATTTCCGCAACGGTGAAGCCGTTCGGCACAGAGGAAAGCGCAAGGCCGGTATACGGAATTTCGATATTGCCGACAAGAAGGGTGTTTTTGTTCCATTCTTTGACAATTTCATAAACAAGCGAGGTTGTTGTTGTTTTTCCGTTGGTTCCGGTGATTGCAACAACCTGACCTTTGTCAAAACGATAGGCAAGTTCAATCTCGCTCCAAATTGGGATACCTGCCGCCGTAACCGCCTTCATAATATCGGTTTCAAGCGAAACGCCGGGACTTACAACGCAAACGTCAAAGTTTTTGAGCTCTTCCGGCTTTGCCGAACCGAGAATGAACGGAATTTTTGCACCGATTTTTTCACAGAACGATTCCGTGTCAAAATCAGTTTTACCGTCAAAAACAGTGACGTCTTTTTTTAAATCAAGCAGCATTTTTGCCGCTGCAACACCGCTTCTTCCGCCTCCGACAACAAAAAAACGTTGTTCTTTCATACATACCACTCCAATAATTTTTATTAATATGCCATTCATTATATCACTTGATCTTTGCTATTTCAATAACATTATTGTCATGATGTTAAAGAAAGGATAATGCGAAACGGTTTTTGGTTTTTTTAAAAATTATTCGAGCACGCTCAAAAAGGGTGCATAATTGTTTGACGGCGGCACAAACAAAGCCTGCCGTTCGGGTATCATGCGAAACGGCAGACTTTGTTTTTTTATTAATGTTTTTTTGCAAATGCTATCCTGATCTGAATCACACATTGAGGCAGTTTTTTGCTCTATGTAACCGGCTGTCCGAAAGAAGCCGGTGTAATCTTCTCCGGAACAGCCCTTGATAAAGATATGTATTACTTTTGGGTAAAGAGACACAAGCACATAGTCTATCAGAAAGAAATTTAATTGTCAAGCAAAAATTGTAAGGTTTAAAAGAGCCGTGTAAGTTGAAAAACTGCCGCATTTTGTTGCAGCAGTTTTTGTTCGGTTATTCGTCGTCTTCGTCAATTTCATTGTCAATTATTTCTGCGTCACGGAAGGGGAGAACAACAATAAAATCGGTGTAATCGGCGGTGCTTTTTGCTCTGATTGTTCCGCCGTGAAGCTCAACAATCTGTTTTGAAATTGCAAGCCCCAGCCCGGAACCGCCGGTTGAGGACGTTCGGGAGGAGTCAAGGCGATAAAACTTTTCAAAAAGTCGGTCAAGGTTTTCCTTTGGAATTTCATCGCAGCGATTGCGGAATTTGACAACTACATATCCGTTTCTTTTCCTTGCGCCGATTATGACCGGAGAGTTTTCATAGCTGTAATTGACGGCATTTTTAAGAAGATTGTCAAAAACTCTTGCAAGCTTGTCGGAATCGGCAAACATAACGATTTTTTCTTTGATATCAAGGCGGCAGGAAAGGTTTTTCTCTTTGAACATCGGATAAAATTCTTCTGTCATTTGCGAAAGCATCAGACCAAGGTCGATGCGGTTGTTTTGAAGGCTGATTTCGTTGAGATTAAAGCGTGTAATTTCAAAAAATTCGTTGATAAGCTGTTCGAGCCTATAGGCTTTTTCAAGGGCTATGCCCGTGTATTTTGCCTTTTGCGCCGTTGGAAGCTCCGGACATTCGTCAAGCAAAGTAAGATAACCGATTACACTTGTCAGCGGCGTTTTAAGGTCGTGGGCAAGATACATAACAAGGTCGTTCTTTTTTGATTCCGCCTGGGCGGCAAGCTGCTTGGCTTTAAAAACGTCGTGCTTGATGTCTTTGAGAGTAATTTCAACGTCCGAAAAGTTTTTTGAAAACTTTTTGATTTGCATATCGTCCGTTGTAATTGCAGAAAGACTCAGCCAGGTTTTGTTGAAATTGACCAAGGTTGAAATCGAGTAGCCGAGACAACTTAAAAGGAAGAAGACAAGATAAACCGCCGCAACGATTATAAGACTGCATTCTTCCGGATAGTTTTCGCCGAAATTGCCGAAAATGCCGACAATTAATTCTTTTCCGAGATTGTTGACAAAATCATACTGCCTTGAAGCAAGAAGGAGAAGAATATAAAAAAACAAAAGCAGCGCAAGGCAAAACAGGTTAAAGCGCAAAAAGTCCCTGACGATTTTTGTGCTCATTTTTTCACCGGGCAAAAGGGCTTTACGCTTTTCTTTTTGTTTTTGTTTTTCAATTATTGCGTGAAAAAGGTTTTTGAAGTTATTTTTCGATTTTATATCCGACACCCCAAACTGTTTTAACAAATCTCGGATTGCGTGAAGGCTCGTGAAGCTTTTCGCGAATTCTTCTTATATGTACCATAACCGTGTTGTTGCTGTCAAGATATTTTTCTCCCCAGACTTTTTCAAAAATATCTTCGGTTGAAACAACCCGTCCGGCGTTTTCGCAAAGAAGGCGAAGTATGCCAAACTCGGTTGGTGTGAGCGGAATTTCTTCGTTGAAAAGAAAACACTTGTGCGATTCGTTGTTGATTTCAAGCCCTCTGATTTCAATTCGGTCTTTGCTCTCTGCTTCGGTGTTGTACTGCTTGTACCGCCTTAAATGTGCTTTGACCCTTGCAGTCAGTTCAAGCGGATTGAACGGCTTTGTAACATAATCGTCCGCACCGAGGGTAAGACCGGTGATTTTGTCAATATCCTGCGTTCTTGCGGTCAGCATGATTACGGGATACTTATATCCTCGTTCTCTGATTGCCGAACAGATTGAAAATCCGTCAACGTCCGGAAGCATGAGGTCAAGGATTGCAAGGTCAAATTCGTTTTTTTGAACCTTGTTCAATGCGTCTTTGCCGTTAAAGCATTTTACTGTTTGGTATCCCTCGTTTTTAAGATAGACCTCAATAAGATCGGCGATAGCCTGTTCATCGTCAACTATGAGTATTTTCATTTTTACACTCTCCTGAGTTTTTTCATTTAATCAGTATCTATAAGTATATCACAAAAAGCGGCATTTTGTTTCTTACAATATTCTTAAATTTGTAAAAAAACGGTCAAAAATTTAAGATTCTCGCTTTGCGAGAGAAAATTTCACTTTGAGGGCTGTATTTTTTTGCCTCGCAATGGTAGAATTGGGGCAGAAAATAAAAATGCATTTGACTTTTTCAGATTTTTTGATAAAGGAGCGATGACAATTGGAAAAGAAAACCATCGGTTCGTTTATTGCTGTTTTAAGAAAATCGCAAGGCATGACTCAGCGTGAACTTGCCGAAAAACTCTGCGTTTCCGATAAGGCCGTTTCACGCTGGGAACGAGACGAAACTGCGCCGGATTTAACGCTCATTCCGGTTATTGCGGATATTTTCGGCGTAACGTGCGATGAAATTCTTCGGGGCGAAAAAATTCAAAACGCAGGCGGCAATATAAATTCGGAAGCCGCACCGAAAAAAAGCAGCGAAAAACAGCTTAAACATCTTATAAATATGAATCTTGCAAAATTTAAAAAGCAGTTGTGGATTGTTCTCGGCATAACGACTGCGGGCGCAGTTCTTTGCTTGACGCTTTATCTTGCCGGGTATGCAACTTTCGGTCTTGGTGCGGGAATTGTTTTTGCGATTGCGGCGGCGGTTTGTCTCGGAGTTTTTTCTTCGGGCGCAGCGCTGTTTTCGGTTGAGAGTGACGAACTTGACGAAGAAAGCGTGTTGTTTTACAAACGGGCAATTTATAAAAAGACTTTCCGCTGTGCTTTGGTTATCACCGCAAGCGTTTTTTTTGATTTGGGACTTTGTTTTACCGGCTGGTATGCAAACGATTTGATGCTTCCGGTTTTTGCGGCGGTTTATTTTTTAATTCATCTTATTGCGTCTGCGGTTTTTAACAAAAGCTATTGCGAAAAATTTGGGCTTTCAAAAGCAAAAAGCTACAATGCTGCGTTAAGGCTCAAGACGGTTATTGCAGCTGTCCTTGTTGCGGCCGTGCTCGGCGGTTCGGTCGCTTTGGTATACAGCCTTCCTTACAGTTGCTTTGAACAGCCGAAAACCTTTGACAGCATTGAAGATTTTCAAAAATTCATGAGAGATTACGGCTATGAGGACATACTTTGGATCTCTGAAGACGGCGACGACAGAAACGTTCCGGCGGGTTACAGCAACAGGTATTATCTGACGGATGACCCGGACGAATTTAATTGTGTAAGAGAAAAGGTGAATGGCGGTTTAGCTTACGCAGGTGATACCGAAGAAGAATTTTGGTACTACGAAAATAATAACGTTCAATCTGTTGACAGTCTCAGTCTTATGGAAATACCGATAAAGTGTTATACCTATGACAGCGGCGCAAAAAAAGACGCAGCTTGCACGACTGCGATTATGATTGCAATTGCTCTTTTTGTTCTTGATGTTGTGTTGAGCTTTGTTGTTTATTTTAAAAAGAAAGCGAAATAAAAAAACAACCCCTGCGGCAACCGTCAAAGCTGTGCCGCAGGGGATTTTTTCAGTCTCCGTAATAAAGAAAACGTTCATTTTTGGGAATTGATTCGCCGTAAGGGGTATAGCTATATCCGTTTTGAGTGACTTTAATGAGATAATCTTCGTTGTCAAATGTTGCAACAACGATAAAAATGCGTTCCCATGTCATTTTCAGCTTTAAATCCCTTGTGCTTCTGTAAGTGCATTGACATATTTTGTTTTTTGGAACACTCCACTCAAAGCCGCTTGTGTTTCCGTGTCCCGGATAATATGAAATCAAATCATAGTTTTCGTGTTTTTTGTCAATAAACAGTTCGGCAGATGAAGAAAAAGTCATATCCTTTTCTTTGTCGGAAAAATTTGAAACTCGAAGAGACGGCCAATACGTACTGCTGCCGCTCATGTTTTCAAATTCGATTTCAATTCCCTCAAGCGGATGAATATAAACCTCAACTTCGCACGTCGCTTTTTTGTCTCCGCATTTTGCCGTTATAGTTGCCGTGCCTTCGTCAATTGCGGTAACATTTCCGTTTTTGTCAACTTTCGCAACTGAGCTGTCACTCGATGACCAAACAACTTTTCTTGAAGTATCCGAGGGAACAACCGTTGCATTAAGCTTGGTGTGGTTAAAGTTTTTCTTTCGGTCGCCGCTGTAAAGTGTAACAAACGGTTTTGAAAGAAAAATTGTTTGAATCGGCTTCGGCTTGTTTACTGTAACATTAATAACAACTTTTTCGGTTTTGGCTTCGTTTGAAAGTGTAATTTTGGTCTTTCCGGATTTCAAGCTTGTTATGAACAGATAAATATTGTTTTTGTTCCAGCCGGTTCCCCATTTGCATGAAATGATTTCCGGATTTTCAACCTTGAAATAAATGAGGTCGTTTCCGGTATATGTGACGGTAAGTGTTTTTTCGTCTTTAATTTTAATGTTCTTTTCTTTAACGCTGAATTTTCCCGGCTTTGTGACGGTGATTTTGCAGGTATAGCTTTTTGAACCGAGAAAGGCGGTGATTTTTGCTGTTCCTTTTGAAATGCCTTTAACAACGCCTTTTTGGTTAACTGCCGCAATTTTTGTGTTGTCTGAAGACCATTTTGCATTTCTTGTTGTTCCGTTCAGTTTAAGCGCGAGCGTTTTGCCGACTATGACATAATCGTTTTTTGCAGAAAGAAAAGGTTTTTCAACGGTGACCATGCATTTAAAAACTTTCTTTCCAAGCGTTGCGGTTATCTCTGTCGTTCCTTTTGAAACGCCCGAAACAATGCCATTTTTGCTCACAAGGGCAATCTTTTTGTTTGAAGACTTCCAAACGGGAGATTTTTTTGTTCCCAAAAGCTTCAGCTGATACGTTTGACCGACAGAAATGGCAACGCCGGTTTTGTTGAGCCTGATTTCATGAGCCGCACCGATGGCAAAAGAAAACAGCGTAAAAGAAAGTATAAATGTAAGCACCGCCGAAAGAAATTTTTTACAAAGTGATTTCATTTTTCTTCACATTCCCGATAAAAACTGTTTTTGCGTCAAATTCCGAGATACTTTTTATTTTTGATGTATCCGCTCGTTTCGCTGTAAGGCGTAAGGAAATAATGCCAGTTTCCGTCGCAGTCATAATTTCCGGTTTCCATAAGATAAACACGGCCGTTGATGTTGACCTCGCACCAAAAATGCTGCCAGATACGGCCCGTTGAGCGGCTTCCTCTGTAGCCTTGAATAAGATAAGCGTCATAGCCGAGATATGCCATCATTTCCGCCATTGCTCCGTTATATTGAACGCATTGACCGAGCTTATAGGTGAAAACCGCATCGGCATAACCTTTGCCGCAAATTTTGTTCCAGTTGTTTCCCGTTGCGTAGATTACGTTTTTATTGATCCAATTGAGCGTGTAGCGAAGCTTTTCTTCACGTGACATATTCTTTTTAAAATGCTTATCGGCAAATTTTTTGAGCACCTGCATATCACGCTTTGAAATTGTGTATGTGTAATAGGTTGTTTTTACGCCCTGGGTGTTATAGACTTTTATGCTGTCTCTTTTTTTAAGCTGTGCGCCGGCAAGAATTGTTGAAGGCGTGTCGCTGCGGCAATACGAGCCGTCAAGGCTGTAATAGGTTTTGTTCCCGATTTTTTTATAGGCACGAACGGTGTAATAGTAATTATACTTAACCGAAATTGTTTTGTCGGTGAAAGTGCAAAGGTTATTTTTGTTGAGCACCGCAACTTTTTTTGCGCCGGAAAGGCTCGTCTTTTTAACCGTTCGGCGATAGATTATGTAACCGTCGGCCTTTGCGTTTTTTGTCCACTTGAGTTTGATTGAGTTTTTATAAAGTACGCCCGTGACCTTCGGCTGAAAAAGGGGAGTTGTGACAGAGACGGTGACGGCCGTTCCGCTGTAATTTTTGCCGTTTGCCGAAACAACGGGAACAATTCTGTATGTATATTTTGTAAGCTGAGAAGTGTTTTTGTCGGTGAAGCTTCCGTATGAACCGCCGGAACATTTTCCGATATAGACATACTTTTTCTGCTTTGCATCGTAACGATAGACGTTGAACTGTTTGATTGGGCAAAAGTAATATTTTTCAAAGCCCCAAAAAAGCGAAACGGTTGCGTCGGCATTGGCTTCGATTGTTGGGGAGTCCACCGGCGGAACGATGATTTTGAAAGTGAACGTTTTTGTTCCCGTGTAATGTTCTCCGATAAAAGTGAGTGTTGCCGTTGCCGCTCCGGGATAGGTGTTGTTTGAATAGGTCACCTCAAAATCTTCGTCTTCATAAAGATAGTTATCATTATACCTGACTTCAAAATAGAGTCTGTGGTCATAGCCGTCATATTCAAAAACGGTTTCGTCAACGTTTATCGAAATTTTTTCGGCAGGGACTTTTGTGATTGAAAAAGCTTTTTCTGCCGAACCGACATATTCGCCGAGACCCGTTACGGTGACATATGCCGTGCCGACATCAAGGTTATTGCGGTATGAGACCGTGTAATCCACGTCTTCAATAAGTGTTCTTCCGTCAACGCTGACGGTTACGGAAGGCTCGATATCTTCAGAGGTATAGATAAAGCTGTTTGCGGAAAGTTTAATGCTGTCCGCTGTTATGGCGGAATAATATTTGATTTTAAAGCCGTTTTTCTTTGCATAGGCTTCGGCATAACTGCCTTTTACGCAGCCGATTGTGAAGTTTTCGATTTTTTTAACTTCGGGTTCGGTTCGGTCGTCTTCGTCGTCCCAATACATCTCTTCGCCCTGATAGTAGCCGACATTTTCAATTTCGGTAACGGTTGACGGAATGAAAAGCTCTTTGACGCTGTTATATACAAACGGTTCTGTTTTTATTGAAGTAACGGTGAATGCCGTGCAGTCTTCGTCCCAATTTTCAAAAAGATAAACCGTTTGAGGAACAAAGGCTTTTTCGGTTGTGTCATAGTCATCAATGCGAGTTATCATTGCCTTTTTTTCAAAGCGGTCAGCAACCCATTCAAAACAAAATTCGGTGTTGTTTGTTTCATAGGAATCGTAATAAACCGTTTCGCTGTCCCACGCACCGAAAGCCGAAACGCACAAAACCGCTGCGGCAAAAACGGCAAAAAACAGAGTAAAAATCGATTTTTGGATTTTTTTCATAGTGCTTTTCCTTTCGTTTTAAAAGTCTGTAAATTTAATTATAACACGGAATTTCTGAATTGGCAACGGGAAATTACAAAAAGGGACGCAAAAAAAAGAATTTATTGGTTTTTTTTAATGAAAAACAATATTTCGCCTTTTCATACGCAAAATATTCAAAGAAAGGCTTTACTTTTTTTTATCTTCATGTTATAATCTTTCAGCGTTATGCCTGCTTCCCGGTTTTCGGACAAAGCCCAAAAGGGCGTTTCACCGACCGTTTACTGAGGGTACGGCAAAGCAAATATTTTTTATGAGGTGAAAACCATGATTTCAAAAGAAGAAAAAACCAAGATCATCGAAGAATACGCAACTCATGAGGGCGACACCGGTTCACCGGAAGTTCAGATTGCTGTTCTCACAAGCAGAATCAACACTCTCACAGAGCACCTTAAAACCAACAAGAAGGATCACCATTCACGCCGCGGCCTTCTTAAAATGGTTGGTCACAGAAGAAACCTTCTTGCATACCTTCAGAAAAAGGATATTGAAAGATATCGTTCAATCGTTGCAAGACTCGGTCTTCGTAAATAATTGCGTCATTTCGGCAGGCACGGTGAAAGCCGCGCCTGCCGTTTGAACAGTTTCGGCAGAGTTTGCCGAAAATTACAGGCACACTGATTTTGTAAAAGTTCGTGAGTGTTTTCGGATTAGCACTAAATTGAACGTCCGTTTTTTGAAAAAGGGCGCTGAATTTATTGCTAAAGCCGTGCCTCACGAGAAAGAATATTATATAAAGTGAGGTTAAATTATGTTCCCTGATTTCAGAAAGTTTGAAACCACTCTTGCAGGAAGCCCCCTTGTTGTTGAAACCGGAAAAATGGCCGGTCTTGCAGGCGGCTCATGCCTTATCCGTTACGGCGAAACAGAAATTCTTTGCACCGCAACCATGTCCGCAAAACCCAGAGAAGGCGTTGACTTTTTCCCGCTTTCCGTTGATTTTGAAGAAAAACTTTACTCTGTCGGAAGAATCCCCGGCTCTTTCCAAAGAAGAGAAGGCAGAGCAAGCGAAAAGGCAACCCTTTGCTCAAGAGTTATCGACCGCCCGATTCGTCCGCTTTTCCCGAAGGACATGAGAAACGATGTTGGCGTTGTTGCAACTGTTATGTCGGTTGACCCCGACTGCCTTCCGGAAATCACCGCAATGATCGGTGTTTCGGTTGCAATTTCAATCTCGGAAATTCCGTGGGACGGACCTATCAGCGGCGTTTCAGTCGGCCTTGTTGACGGAAAGTTTGTAATTAACCCGACCGAAGCCGAAAGAGAAAAGTCGGAAATGGCCGTTACCGTTGCTTCAACTTCGGATCTTGTTGCAATGATTGAAGCCGGTGCAAAGGAAGTTGACAACGAAACCATGTTTGACGGCATTATGTATGCCCACAAAGTCAATCAGGAAGTTGTTGAATTTATCAAGATGATTCAAAAGGAAGTCGGAAAAGAAAAGATTCCGTTTGAATCACAGGAAGTTCCGCACGATATGTTTGAGGCCGTTAAGGACTTTGCAATCGACGACGTTAAGGCTGCCCTTGACACCGACGACAAGAGAGTTCGTGACGAAAGACTCAAACCCGTATACGAAAAAGTTCACGAAAAGTTTGACGAAGTATATCCCGAACAGGCTGAAAAAATTGACGAATGTCTTTATAAGCTTCAAAAGTTTGTTGTTCGCCGCTGGCTTCTTGATGAAGGCAAGCGTGTTGACGGCAGAGGAATCAACGATATGCGTCCGCTCGATGCCGAAATTGACCTTCTTTCTCGTGTTCATGGTTCGGGTATGTTCACAAGAGGTCAGACTCAGGTTCTCACCGTAACCACCCTCGGAACAATGAGCGACGCTCAGCTTCTTGACGGACTTGACAACGAAACCACAAAGAGATATATCCATCATTATAACTTCCCGTCATATTCGGTTGGCGAAACAAGACCTTCAAGAGGTCCCGGAAGACGTGAAATCGGCCACGGCGCACTTGCAGAAAGGGCTCTTCTTCCCGTAATCCCCTCGGTTGAAGAATTCCCGTATACAATCCGCCTTGTTTCCGAAGTTCTTTCTTCAAACGGTTCAACCTCGCAGGCTTCCGTTTGCGGTTCAACCCTTTCGCTCATGGCTGCCGGCGTACCCATCAAAGCTCCCGTTGCCGGTATCTCCTGCGGTCTTATCACCGAGGGTGAACGCTTCATGACAATGGTTGACATTCAGGGTCTTGAAGACTTCTTCGGCGATATGGACTTCAAAGTTGCCGGTACCAAAAAAGGTATCACAGCAATTCAGATGGACCTTAAAATTCACGGTCTTACCCCGGCAATCATTAAGGAAGCCCTTGAAAAGACCTATGACGCACGCTGCAAGATTCTTGACGAAGTTATTCTTCCCTGCATTGCAGAGCCGAGAAAAGAACTTTCAAAGTACGCTCCGAAGATGCTCATGACGAAGATTGATCCGGACAAGATCGGCGACGTTATCGGCAAGCAGGGCAAGGTTATTCAGAAAATCTGCGCCGAATGTGACTGCAAGGTTGACGTTGAAGAAGACGGTTCAATCTATGTTTCCGCTCTTGACCTTGACAATGCAAAGCGTGCACTCACAATCATTGAAACAATTGCAAACGACCCCGAAGTCGGTGCAATTTTCCGCGGCGTTGTTACAAGACTTATGAGCTTTGGCGCATTTGTTGAAATTGCTCCGGGCAAAGAAGGCCTTGTTCACATCAGCAAGCTTGACGTTAAGCGTGTTGAAAAGGTTGAAGACTGCGTTGCAGTCGGCGATGAAGTAATCGTTAAGGTTATTGAAATTGACGACCAGGGAAGAATCAATCTTTCACGCCGTGACGCTCTCATTGAAATTGAGGGACTTACTCCCGAAGATGACGGCGAACAGCAGGAAAGAAGACCTTCAAGAGGTCACGGTTCTCGCAGAAACGGCGGAGACAGAAGAGACCGCAGATAAAAACTGACTCAATATAAACGAATATAAGGGGGTTGTTGCATGGGTGTTTGCCCGTTGCAGCAGCCCCGTTTTGCAAATATGACGGTTTGTCTAAGTGTCGGCTAAACATCACACGTTAGACAATAGACAATAGATAAGAGATAACGGATAATAGGATATATGGATACTAAAAACACACTAACCCCAAAAACTATATGTAAAGGAATGATTACAATGAAAAGCAAAAACAACCTTTTCTTTCTCACACTTTCGGCGGTTTTCATTGCAATAATTGCAGTAATGACCTTGACACCGATCGGATATCTCAAATTCGGAATTATTGAAATCACTCTGATTGCAATCCCCGTTGCTTTTGGCGGAACACTTCTTGGAAAATGGGGCGGACTTTTGCTGGGAACGGCTTTCGGCGTTTCAAGCTTTATTCAGTGCTTTGGTGCAAGCGCATTCGGTGCAACGCTCCTTTCAATCAGCCCCGTCAAAACTTTTCTCGTTTGTATGCTTCCGAGAATGGCACTCGGCTTTTTCTCGGCGTGGATTTTTGAAGTGATGAGCAAAAAGGTCAACGTTTCAGTCAGCGGAATTGTTTCCTTCCTTTCCGCCGCAATAATCAACACTGTCGGCTTTGTTGGCCTTCTTGCCGTATTCTTCTATAAAACGGAGTATATTCAGTCGATTGCCGAACAGCTTGGCGCAACGAATATTCTTATGTTTGCCGCCCTTTTTGCCGGTACGAACGCTGTTGTTGAGGCGATTGCCTGCGGTGCCTGCGGTTCGTTTTTGGCTCCGCTTTCAAAAAAGCTTAAGTCACAGGTAAGATAAGTTTGCGTTTTTGTTTAAAATAAGGAAGTTTTCAATGCAAAAAGAAAAAAATAATGATATAATGTTTTCAAAGGCGAAGCTTGCTTTGGCAATGGTCGTTTTCGGAACAATCGGAATTTTTATAAGGTATATTCCGTTTCCGTCAAGCTTTATTGCAATGACACGAGGCTTTTCGGGCGTTGTATTTTTGTTTTTGCTTAACCTTTTCAGAAAAAAGAAAATCGATTTTTCAGCGGTGAGGAAGAACATTTGGGTTCTTCTTGCCTCGGGTGCGGCAATCGGAGTTAACTGGATTTTGCTTTTTGAAGCGTATAACTATACCTCGGTTGCAACCGCAACGCTTTGCTATTATCTTGCGCCGATTTTTGTTACGCTCGCTTCTCCGTTTGTTCTCAAAGAAAAGCTTACGGTGAAAAAATTTTTGTGCGCACTTTGTGCGCTTGTCGGAATGGTTTTTGTTTCCGGTGTTTTTGAAAGCGGCGGCGTTCAAAAAAGCGACTTCACCGGCATACTTCTCGGAACGGGAGCTGCCGTGTTTTACGCAACAGTTATGCTGCTCAACAAAAAGCTTAAAGACATAGGTGATATCGACAGAACGATTTTTCAGCTTCTCTTTGCGTCAACAGTTGTTACTCCTTACGTTTTTCTGACCGAAAATGTTGTGACGTTTGATTACAGCGTGAAAGCCGTTGTTCTTCTTTTGATTGTCGGCGTTGTTCACACGGGATTTTCGTATACGCTTTACTTCGGTTCTGTCGGAAAGCTTCCGGCGCAAACATCGGCACTTTTCAGCTATATTGACCCTGTTGTTGCAATTTTCCTTTCGGCAATCGTGCTCAAAGAGGGGCTTTCTGCGTTTGACATCATAGGAGCCGTACTCATTCTCGGTTCAACGCTTTTCGGCGAAATTAACTTTAAGAGGGATAAAAAATGAAAGAATCAAAAACCGCATTTATCGCAATAGTCGGCTGTCCGAATGTCGGAAAATCGTCAATCCTTAACCGCCTTCTTTCGGCAAAGGTTGCGATTGTTTCCGATAAGCCGCAGACAACCCGCACAAGAATCATGGGTGTGCTGACAAAAGACGAAACCCAGCTTGTTTTTACCGATACTCCAGGTTATCACAGACCGCACAATAAACTCGGCGAAAAAATGGTTAAGGCCGTGACAGACAGCATAGGCGGCGTTGATGCGTGCATGTTTGTTGTTGAACCCGAGGGCGAGCTTCGTGAAGCGGAAAAGGAACTTCTCAAAAAGTTCCGTGCGCAAAAAATGCCCGTTGTGCTTGTTATCAACAAAATTGACACTGTGCTTGTTAAAACCGACCTCATGCGCCGAATTGCAGAGCTTTCGGCTCAGTATGACTTTGAAGCGGTTGTTCCCGTTTCTGCGCTGAGAAACGACGGAATGAACGAACTTTGCGATGAGCTTTGCAAGCTTGCTTTTCCGTCGGAACACTTTTTTCCGGACGACACTTTGACCGATCAGCCGGAAAGAGTTATTGCCGGTGAAATTATAAGAGAAAAAATGCTTCGGCTTCTTGAACGTGAAATTCCGCACGGTGTTGCGGTTTCAATTGAAAAAATGCGTGAACGCCCGGATAAGGACATCATGGATATTGAAGCCGTGATTTACTGCGAAAAAGAAAGCCACAAAGGAATCATCATCGGAAAAGGCGGCGCAATGCTCAAACGCATTTCAACCTATGCACGGCAGGACATGGAACGCTTTTTTGATTGCAAAATCAACCTCAAATGCTGGGTCAAGGTCAAAGAGGGCTGGCGCAACAGAGAAGGCCTGATTCACAACTTCGGGCTGGATTAAAACCAAAAAAGGATAAAGAAAAACTTTCCTTGTTTAAAAAGCTTCCTTTCGGAGCAAAGTATAAGCAGACGGTCTTGTACTTTACTTTCGGAGGGAACGGTTATGGGCAAAAAAGAGCTTTGGAAAATCTTTATGAAAACGGGAAAGGTTTCGGATTATCTTAACTATAAAAATGCGAGGGACGAAGACGAGATTCCTTTTTCCGAAAGGTCGCTTTCAGAAGAATTCTCGCAGGAATTTATCAATAATTTTGACAGCGACTTTCCGGCAATGGAAAGGCGAAACGCCGAATATTCGGACGATGATGAGGATTTCAGCGATTATGACTATTAAAACGGACGGAATTGTAATCAAAGAAAAAACAACGGGAGAGCGTGACCGGCTTGTTACTCTTTTGACCCGTGAAAACGGCGTTATCAGGGCGTTTGTTAACGGCGCACGCAGCCCGAAAAGCAAAAACGGCGCAGCAACCGGTCTTCTTTGCTATTCCGATTTTTTGATTGAGCAAAAGGAGAACGGTGTTTACATAGTTAAAGAGGCAAGCGCAAAAGAGGTTTTCTTTTCGCTCAGAGAGGACATAGTTTCGCTTTCGCTTGCTCAGTATTTTGCCGAACTTGCCGCAGAGCTTTCCGTAAGGGAGGAGAATGCGGACGAATTTTTGCGCCTTTTGCTCAATGCAATATACTTTGTTGCTGAAAAGAAAAAGGAAAACGACCTCATCAAGGCTGCCGCAGAGCTGAGGTTTCTTTCGCTTGCGGGGTATATGCCGTCAATTGTTGCCTGCTCCGGCTGCGGAAAATATGAAAGCAAAACCATGCGTTTTTCTGTTTCAAGCGGAAGGCTTTACTGCGAAGAATGCTTGCCGAGCGAAAAAACGGTGGAACTGCCGCTTAGCGTTGTTACCGCAATGCGGCACATCTGTTTGAGCGAAGCGAACAAGGTTTTTTCCTTTACGCTTTCAAAACCGTCGCTTCTGCTTCTTTGCGATGTGAGCGAACGATACCTCAAAAATGTCACGATGAGAGGATATAAAACGCTTGATTTTTATAAGGCGATGACAAGGTAGAGTAAATGATTTAAAATATGAATAATAACAAAAAACAGTGTTCCAGGAGGAAATGTATGCCGAATATAATACAACCACATTTATTTGGAATAAATCATTCAAACAGAGACTATTCTAAAATGGAAACTTGGGGAAAGAACCAATTTAACTCGTCATTTCCGACGGCTTTGGCATGTTATTTGCATAGTAAAAGAATTAATGCGGTATATTTGAAGGCCGACGAGAATTTGAATCCCAAAATAGAGCATATTGGTATAGATGAAGTCTTTGGCATTGATCCGCTGTCAGATGATGTGTATTATGCTTTTGAGTCTCAATTTTTGCCTTTTCAGCGTTATTATTTGGGAAGTATTCCCAGAAATGACTTAGTGATTATGGATAGAAGTAGCACACCTATCACTTCATTAGAAATTAAACTAACAGCTTTACCAGATAATTCAACGTGCAATCTTAGTGAGGATCACTATGGTTCTGAAATTGTTATACGCCCCGACACTATTGTATACTTGGCTTGCAGTATAATAAGAAAATTTGATGATTCAAATCACCTTAAAGAATTATTAAACGGGGTTGGAAATTATGTGACAGATTGGACGCAGGCAATTAGTGTGTTACCGCACATAAATAATATGCGTGTCGCTTTGAAAAGAATTGTGGCTGATAAGAACCAAAATCAATCCCCGATAATTATGGAACCAATTTGGAAAACTGAGGGAAAATCTTCAAGACTTGCAACAAATTGTTTAGATGTGTTTGTATGGAGCGATTTTGGAATGCTAAATCTCTTTTTCCCCGAAGAAAATGTCGAACTCACATCGATTTCCAGGCATACAAGAAGCATGATATGGCTGTATAAAATGCTTTGGGATTATTGTAATTGTGGCAACTTTGATGGAGCTGCGATTATTGATGAATTATCATATAACACTAAAAATGATAAGGCTTTTTCAAGCAATGGACAACGCACACACCCGTTTATGGCGTGTCCTGAGTTAATCATGCCCAGAATAAATAAATCGGCAATTAAGGAAATAATACTTGGCGGAGGACAGAACCTTTTGAGTCCAGAACGAAGGTTTGATGCTATTATATATAATTCACCTGAATTGTTTGATTGAGGAGATATAAATGAACGTGATTGATATTTTTTGCGGATGTGGGGGACTTTCTTATGGTTTTGTCAAAGAAGGGTATAGGATTGTTCGAGCATTTGACAATTGGGACGCAGCAATAAATGTTTATAATGAAAATTTTTTACATTCGGCAGAAAAAATAGATGCATATTGTCTGACTTCCGATTATATCAAAAGTTTAAATCCGAACATGATTATTGGTGGTCCTCCGTGCCAAGATTATTCTTCTGCTGGAAAAAGAGATGAAAACGGCGGGCGAGCCGACTTAACTCGCAGATACGCTGAAATTATTAGTGAAGTTAGGCCGAAGTGGTTTGTTATGGAAAACGTTGATCGGATTTCAAAAAGCGAAACATTGCAAAAAGCGATTAAGATTTATAAAGAATCGGGCTATGGTCTTTCGAAGGCAATTTTGGATGCTTCACTTTGTGGTGTCCCACAGAAAAGAAGAAGGTTTTTTTTAATTGGAGAATTAGATGGCGAAGATGGCTTCTTGAGTACTGAATTAATTGCCAGACAGTCAAATAAAAGTATGACAGTATACGATTATCTTAAAAATGAATTTGGAATTGAATATTATTACAGGCATCCACGTTCATATCAAAGGAGAGGTATATTTAGCATATATGAGCCTAGTCCTACTGTAAGAGGTGTTAATCGACCAATTCCTCCGGGATATAAATTACATAAAGGTGATGCCACACAGAATATTTCAAATATTCGATCGCTTACTATGCTTGAAAGAGCAAGAATACAGACATTTCCGGAGACATTTCGCTTTATTGGCAGTAAGACAGATATTGAGCAAATGATTGGTAATGCGGTACCGGTTGAGTTGGCAGCATATGTTGCAAGAATACTGCGAGATTATATATTGTCAAAGGAAGAATTTTGTAAAGTTCCGATAGAAAAACAAGTACGATTCAAAAAGAAAAATGAGCAAATTACATTTTTTTGATGCTACAGAATAACAAATATTTGTTGTATAAATAACAGATATTTTTCAAAGGAGGGAAAAGCGATGAACAGAGATTACACTGCGCTTGAGCTTGACAAAATTCTTGAAAAGCTTTCAAAATTTGTTGCAAGCGAGGACGGAAAAGCGCAGATTGCACTTCTTTCGCCGGAAAGCGATTTGAACACGGTTCAGGCACTTCTTAACCAAACAACCGACGCTCATATGCTCATGGCTCGTTTTGGCGCACCGTCTTTCGGCGGACTTAAAAACATTAACAATGCCCTTGCCCGTGCGAATGCAGGCAGCGTTCTTTCAATGCGTGAACTTCTTGACGTTGCCGAAGTGCTTCGTGCCATCCGAGGAATCGTTCAGTGGCGAAGCAAAAACGAGGGCGTTCGCTGCTCGGTGGATGTCTACTTTGATGCACTCACGCCTAACAAGTATCTTGAAGATAAAATCACTTCCGCAATTGTCAGCGAGGACGAAATGAGCGACAACGCTTCGTCTGCGCTTTACGATATCAGGCGAAAAATCCGTGCCGCTTCTTCAAAAATCCGTGACAGACTTGACAAAATGATTCGCTCTTCACAGTATCAAAAAGCACTTCGTGAAGCGATTGTTACCATGCGCAACGGACGGTATGTTGTACCCGTCAAAATTGAACACAGGGGCGAAATCAGCGGCCTTGTTCACGACACGTCCTCGAGCGGTGCAACGGTATTCATCGAGCCTGCCGGCGTTGTTGAGGCAAACAACGAAATAAAGGTTCTTCAGGGTAAGGAACAGGACGAAATCGACCGTATCCTTTTTGAGCTTTCAACCGAAGCCGGAAGCTTTTACGAGGGCATCAAGGCAAGCTATGAATGTGCCGTTGAGCTTGACGTGATTTTTGCAAAAGCAAAGCTTGCCTATGACATGAAAGCGATGACCCCCATTCTCAACAACAGCGGAAAAATCATTCTCAACAAAGCACGCCACCCGCTTATTGACCCCAAAAAGGTTGTTCCGACCGATATCAGACTCGGAACGGATTTTGATACGCTTATCATTACGGGACCCAATACCGGCGGCAAAACCGTTTCAATCAAAACGCTCGGTCTTTTCACACTGATGACCATGTGCGGACTTATGATTCCGGCAGGGGACAGAAGCGAAATTTCGGTTTTTGACCATGTTTTTGCCGATATCGGCGACGAGCAGAGCATTGAGCAGTCGCTTTCAACCTTTTCGTCGCATATGACAAATATCGTAAGAATTATCGGTGAAGCAGACGGGTATTCGCTTGTGCTTATCGACGAACTCGGTGCAGGTACCGACCCGGTTGAGGGTGCGGCACTTGCAACGGCAATACTTGAACGTATTCACGAAAAGGGCGCAAAAATCGCCGCAACGACCCATTACGCCGAACTCAAGGTTTATGCGCTTGAAACGCCGGGCGTTGAAAATGGATGCTGCGAATTTGATGTTGCTTCGCTCAAGCCTACATACCGCCTTCTTATCGGCGTTCCGGGGCGTTCAAACGCTTTTGCAATCTCGTCCCGTCTCGGAATTGAAGAAAGTGTTATTGAACGGGCTAAGCAGCTTGTTTCAAGCGACAACGCAAGCTTTGAAGACGTTATTGAAACGCTTGAAAAAAGCCGCCAGGACTTTGAAACAAAGCGTGACGAAGCAGAAAGAATCCGCCTTGAAGCGAACAAAGCAAAGGCAGAGGCACAAAAATATAAAGACAGCATTGAAGAGCTTCGCAAAAAGGAGCTTGAAAAGGCGCAGGAGCAGGCAACAAGAATTGTTGAACAGGCAAAGCGCAGCGCATATGCCCTTGTGAACGAGCTTGAAGAGCTTAAAAAGGAAAGCGCAAAGTCAAAAGACAAAGCCGAAGCCGCAAGAAGGGCAAAACAGCTGATGAAAAAAAGCATGGGCGAATTTGACGACATTACAAATCCCGTCACTGCCGCACTTGCGGATGACGACAGCTATGTTGTTCCGAAGAACCTAAAAATCGGTGACGAGGTTATACTTGCCGATATCGGAAAAACCGCAACCGTGACCGCACTTGAAAACAAAAAGGGCGAAGTTGAAGTCCTTGCCGGAATAATCAAAATGAGAACGCCGAAAGAAAATCTTCGCCTTTCAAAAAACAGACAGCCCGAAAAGAAAAAACAGATGCCCAAAAAAGCGCAGCACGAATTTAAGGTTGCCGGAGCGGACAAAACCGAATGCGACCTTCGAGGAATGAACGTTGAGGAGGGTATAATGGAACTTGAACGCCACCTTGACAGGTGTATGCGTCTCGGCCTTACAGAAATCAGCGTTATTCACGGAAAAGGCACAGGCGTTCTTCGCAAAGGAATACAGGACTATCTGAAAAAATGCAAATTTGTCAAGTCATTTCGTCTCGGAACGTTCGGCGAAGGTGAAAGCGGCGTGACGATTGTTACGTTAAAGTGAATTGAATAACGGAGCCAACTGCTTGTTTCGGAATCGGCTCCGTTTTTTTATTTTCACTTTTTTTCAAGCTCAAAAAGGGACGCAAACTTTTTGAAAAACGGCTTGACTTCAAAAATGCGGTCAAAAACTTTTCCGAAAAAGCCGATCAGCGTTCCGTTAATGAGCGCAATGAGCAGCGTCCCAAAGCTTATTCCAACAAACTTTTTGAAAAAAATCAAGGTCATTGCCGAACCTACGGCAAGGCACGAAAGGTCAAAGCAGGTTTTAAAGCGTGAAATTTCAATCCCGAATTTTCCGCTCACGCCCTTGACAAAAAAGTCATAAACCTGCGGATAAAGATATGTTTTGAAAAATAGCATTACCGAAACTGATGTGAAAAGTATTCCGAAAACAAACATCAAAATCCTTAGCGGCATTGCCATGCTGCCGGGTTCGGTTACGGAAGGATTAAAAAATGGAATGAGGCGCCAAAGGTCAAGAACCGCACCGTAAATCAAACAGGTGACAAACGACGAAAGATAAACCGGCTTGAATTTTTTCATCACAAAGCAGAAGATCACAAAAAGAAAAGCCTGAATGACATACTCCGCCTGCCCGAAGGTTAAAAACCCGGTTTTAAGGCTTAAAAGGTACGCCGGCGCAACAATCATTGAAATTCCGAAGTTTGCCGCAGTCAGCATCGCAACCGCAAAGGAAAGCAGAACAATTGCAAGAAGATAAACCGTTTCGCTGTGCACTGTGAGTTTTTTCATAAAAGTTCCTCCATCTGAATATAAAAAAATCGCCGAACACCGAAGTGTATGGCGAAAATAAAAGCGTTGAAAAATCCATACCGATTTTCAAATGAAGTATATCACCGAAAAGGGGAGGTGTCAACTTTTTTTTGCGTCAAACGGCTTTTCTTTTTCATATAATGTATCAGCCCCGAAAAGGGCAAAACTCCGAAAGGAGGAACGAAAAAATGAAAAAGAAGATCAATTGGAAAGTGCGTTTTAAAAATCCGATGTTTTGGCTGACTGCAATTCCTGCGGTCACGGCGTTTGTATATTCGGTTCTCGGCCTTTTCGGCGTTGTTCCCCGTTTTGGCGAAGATGCGGTTGTAAACATCGGTTCGGCTGCGGTTGCGGCACTTACAACGCTCGGCGTTTTGATTGACCCAACATCAAAGGGCGTTTGTGACAGCTGCAGCGTTCTTGAAGCCGAAGAACCGAAAGAATAAAGATAATGTAACAAAAAGGAAATGATAAAATGAATTTAACACCGTATAATGACAGATATTGTCCGCTTTTTGAAGGGGAAATAGACGGTGAGCTGTGCTATGAAATCGTTCTTTGCATGCAGGGCTTTTTTAAATTATCCTCTGTTCCCGAACTTTCAAAAATTCAAATTTCAACAAAAGAGGCAAGAAGGATTTGCCGAAATTGTGAGTTTGCGGACATGAATTGAACGCAAAAAACGCAAAAAAAGAAAAAGCCTTGAAAACCCGGTGTTTTCAAGACTTTTCACTGGTGAGGACAAGTGGACTTGAACCACCGACCCCTTGCATGTCAAGCAAGTACTCTAACCAACTGAGCTATGCCCTCATAAAACCGTTGTGTCACAAGGTCTACACGTCCGGTCTACTTGTCTGTATGCACCCCGGACTACTTGCCTGTGTATCTAACAACAGTCAGTATAATACACTACTTTTTTTGACTTGTCAAGCCTTAAAATAAAAATATGAGAAGAAAAAGCCGGCTTTGTTTTGTGAATTAAATCAATTGCCAAACTGCATTGTCAAAAATCCGGCGGCTCAATGCCGCCTTCTCTTTGCTTATAAAGTCATAAAGAGTTTAACATTATCTGCAAATAACCGACATCTTCGGTCAGCTTTATAACCCTTCCTCGTTTACAATTTCAAATTCACTTATCGGATATAAATAATCCTCACCGGAT
Source organism: uncultured Eubacteriales bacterium (assembly GCA_934552855.1). GTDB lineage: Bacteria > Bacillota > Clostridia > Oscillospirales > Acutalibacteraceae > UBA6857. Next base: position 52,499 of record CAKTEU010000007.1, read on the forward strand.
TCATCAATAACCCTATAGCAATCGTATTCCTGTCCTAAACATTCATATACGTTGCCCACAGTTAAATCCGTACAATCAAAAGCAATATATCTTACTTTCATTTCAAACGCCTCCCGAACTTTTACGGTTTCAATCACCTTATAGGTGCTTTTGACGATAATTATATTTTTTTCTCGGAAAGTCAATTGCTTATCTTTTTAGTTATAAGTCTTTATTGTCTGTCAAGAGCTATAATAATAAAAACAGTCGTCTGTTTTTTGAAAAGTTTCACCTTTGGCAAAAAAAATTAAACGGGCAGGGGACTTAAAAAGCAGAATCAATCCCAAAAAAGGTGATTAATATTGAAAAACAAAAGCCGCAAATCACCGTTTGCTTTTTGGCTTAAGGCGAATTACGGCTTTTAAAGCTTGTTTTGATCGGCTATACGGATTGATGTATTAGAAATACTTTACAAAATATCCGAGACCGATGATCGGAAGGATGGTTTTGATGATGCCCTTGAGCATTGTGAGGAAAGAATCAAAAATGTTTTTGAATTCGCTGTTTTCTTCTGCCGGAGCGGTGGTGTTAACTTCGTTATTCATGAAAAATTACCTCCATAAATTCAGTCTTCGGCGTTTTGTCGAAAGACCTATCTTTTGGGTAATTTTAACATACAATTCAGCATATTGTCAACCGAGACGGACAATATTCTCGCAAATTTCTTTGAAAACCGGCGCACAATCAACGCTTCCGCCTTCACCGTCCTCGTTCAAAACAACAACAATATAATGCGGATTGGCCGAGGGAAAAAAGCCGGAAAACCATGTTCGGCAAATCTCTCTTTTTCCGTCATAAATTCCGCTTTGAGCCGTTCCCGTTTTTCCGGCGAGCGAAACAAGGCGGCTTTTTGCACTTTTTGCGTTCCCTTTTTCAACAACCGAGGAAAGAAGCTTTCCGAGCATTTTAACCGTGCTTTTTGAAAGTACCTCTTTTTTTGCTTCTGCAGGCTCTTTTTTAACAAGCTTTTCTTCGTTTTCAAAGCCGAAAATTACCGTTGGCTTAACGTAATATCCGGTTGCAAGCGCATGATAAACACCGGCCATTTGCAGCGGAGAAATGAGGAGTTTGCCTTGTCCGAAGGAAAAATTTGCCCGTTCTCCCGAAAAAAGCAGTGAGCTTTCGCCCGGAAGGCAGCCTTTTTCGCCGGTTACGCCTTCGGCAATTTTTGTTTCATGAGAAAGGCCAAGCGAGCGGCAAAACATCAAAAGTCCGTCCGTGTCAAGCTTTTCAATCAGTTTTATGAAGTAAATATTGCAGGAGTTTTGAAGTGCTTTTGCCATTGTCTCTTTGCCGTGCGCCTTGCTGTGATAGCAGGAAAAAACCGTATCGCCGACTGCTATGCTTCCCGGACAGTCAAACTCCGTTTTTTCGCTCACGCCGCATTCAAGCGCATAGGCGGCAACAACGCTTTTGAAAACCGAACCCACGCTGTATGCCGGCAAGGCTTTGTTTGAAAGGGGAGAATTTTCCTTTTCAAGCTCATCGGCAATATTGTTCCTGTCATATTTCGGAACGCTTGCAAGGGCAAGAATTTCACCGTTTTGAACGTGCATTACGATTGCGCAGCCGCTTTTGATGCTGCTTTTTTCAAGGGCGTTTTCCGTGATTTTCTGAATTTTGCGATCGATTGTCAAAACCACACCGGCGTTTGAATTGTAATTTTCGTCATTTATGGTTTTTTTAAGTCCTTGAAGAACGCTTCCGGTTGCGTCAACAAAAAAGCTGACGGAAAGTTTTCCGCCGTTTTTTTTCAAAAAACCGTTGTATCCCCGTTCAATTCCGGAAGCACCGTTTTTGCTTTTTTCGTTCACATAACCCACAAGGTGACAGGCGAGGGCAGAGGAGGGATATCTTATCGGAACATGAAAGGTTTTGATATCATCGCTGTTTATATCTTCGTCAATTTCGCCGATATACGGCCGCTTGGCTTTGATAATCTCTTCGGCTCTTTCTTCGCCCAAAAGGCGGGAAAGGACAGCTTTTGATTTCACCGAAGGCGTGAATGCGGCAATAAGCTTTTCTTCGCAGTCAACAAGCGGTTTAAAGCTGCGGTCATATATTTTTCCCCTTGTTGAACCGATTTCAATTGTTTTTTTGTTTGTTTCGTTCGCCGTCGAGGAATACTCTTTTGCCGTTATATCAATAATTCTGACTGTGAGCAAAAGAAGACAGAGCGAAACAATCAAATAAAGCAGAACAGAACGTTTTTTCATTTTTTTCCTCCCGAAAAACCGACAGCTGACGAAGATGCTTTCACGGTTATTATTCATAATATTTTTCGGGTTATCCGAAGAGGAAAAAATTGCATTTTGAGTGTCAAAACAGCACTGCGTTAAACCGAACAAATTCATATAAAATCAAAGGGAATGTTCGGCTCGGACGCGGAGCAAAGAGTAAAAATAATTTCTGTTCGGATTTAAAAAAGCTATAATTCACGGCACACCTTCTTTTTGACGGTATCCGTAAATTATAGCTTTTTTTATTTTTGATATCTAAAACTCAAATTAATACATTCCGCCGCCTTGAGCCATTGCAGCTGCCTGAGCAGCGTCTGCAGCCGGGTCGGGAATATCGGAAACAAGCGATTCCGTTGTAAGAACCATTGCCGCAACGGAAGCCGCATTTTGAAGAGCGGAACGTGTAACCTTTGTCGGGTCAAGGATGCCGGCCTGAGCCATGTCAACATATTCCTCTTTCGAGAAGTCGAAGCCGTAGCCGACTTTTCCGCTTGAAACAATTTCGTTGATGATTACCGAGCCTTCAAGTCCTGCGTTCTTCGCAATCTGGCGAACGGGTTCTTCAATTGCTTTCATAACAATTCTGACACCTGTTTTTTCGTCGGGATCTTCGGTCTTTTCAAGAAGAGCCTTAACTGCCGGAATAGCATTGAGGAGTGCAACTCCGCCGCCCGCAACAGAGCCTTCTTCAACGGCTGCCTTTGTTGCCGCAAGAGCGTCTTCAATGCGAAGCTTCTTTTCCTTCATTTCGGTTTCGGTTGCTGCGCCGACCTTGATTACCGCAACGCCGCCCGCAAGCTTTGCAAGTCTTTCCTGAAGCTTTTCACGGTCAAATTCCGAAGTTGAAGCTTCAATCTGAGCCTTAATCTGGTTAACACGGGCTTTGATTGCTTCCTTGTCGCCCGCACCGTCAACAATAATGGTGTTCTCTTTTGTAACTTTAACCTGGCGTGCTGTACCGAGCATATCAACGGTTGCCTCCTTAAGCTCAAGGCCGAGGTCTGACGTGATTACCTGGCCGCCGGTGAGAATTGCGATATCTTGAAGCATTTCCTTTCTTCTGTCGCCGAAGCCGGGAGCCTTAACCGCAACGCAGGTGAAAGTTCCCCTGAGCTTGTTGAGAAGAAGGGTTGCAAGGGCTTCGCCTTCAACGTCCTCTGCAATAATAACAAGCTTTTTGCCTGCCTGAAGAACCTGCTCAAGAAGCGGAAGAACTTCCTGAATGTTTGAAATCTTTTTATCTGTGATAAGGATTGAAGCGTCGTCAATAACAGCTTCCATCTTGTCTGCGTCTGTTGCCATGTAAGGTGAAACGTAACCGCGGTCAAACTGCATGCCTTCAACAACTTCTTTGCCGGTTTCTGCGGTTTTTGACTCTTCAACGGTGATAACGCCGTCGGTTGTGACAACTTCCATCGCTTCGGCAATAAGCTTGCCCACGTTTTCATCGGCGGAAGAAACGGTTGCAATTCTTGCAATATCTTCAAAACCGGAAACGGGCTTTGAATTCTTTTTAACCGCTTCAACGGCAGCGTCAACGGCTTCCTTAATGCCTTTTTTAACAACCATCGGGTTTGCGCCTGCGGCAACGTTCTTCATGCCTTCACGAACAAGAGCCTGGGCAAGGAGGGTTGCGGTTGTTGTTCCGTCGCCGGCAACATCGTTTGTTTTTGTTGCAACTTCCTTGATAAGCTGAGCGCCCATGTTTTCAAAAGCGTTTTCAAGTTCAATTTCTTTTGCGATGGTTACGCCGTCGTTTGTGATGAGCGGAGCACCGTACTTTTTGTCGATTACAACGTTTCTGCCTTTCGGTCCGAGCGTGATTTTAACTGTATCTGCAAGTTTGTCAATGCCGGCCTGAAGAGCCTTTCTTGCTTCTTCGCCGTAAACAATTTGTTTAGCCATAATTAATTCCTCCAAAAACTCAATTATTCAACAATTGCAAGAATATCGCTTTGACGAACGATTGTGTATTCAACGTCGTCAACCTTGACTTCTGTTCCGGAATACTTTCCTGCGATTACCTTGTCGCCGACCTTGACGTACATTTCGGTTTCTTTTCCGTCAACGATTCCGCCGGGGCCTACTGCAACAACTTCGGAAAACTGAGGCTTTTCCTGCGAAGCACTTGTAAGAATAAAGCCGCTTTTTGTTGTTTCTTCAATTTCGGTCGGTTTAAGAACTACTCTGTCAAGAAGTGGTTTGATTGTCATATATTTATCCTCCATTCGCTTAATTGCTAATTATTAGCACTCTTTATCTTTGAGTGCTAATTTATATTGTAGTCATTTTTTTTGAAAAATCAAGTGTTTTTTGAAAATTATAGAAAAAATTTTTTTCGGTTGCTTTTATGATTATTCAAAAGAAAATAAAATTATGCGGGCGTGTTTTGAAAAAAGTCAGGCGTGTTCTTTCTTTTTCCCCCAGACCCCCTTTTTATACACACTCTCTTATTTATTCTTACTCTATATCTACATCTTCTTCTATATCTTCTTCTGTTGCGTTACATTGCGTTACATAAAATTTATGCGGCAAAAAAAGGAAAAATTGACGGGCGGAACAGATTCAGTCAATACGAAAATCATCTGAAAGATAATAATGAGCGGCTGCCTTGAACAATTTCAAAACAGCCGCATTCAAAGTTTGTTGTTAAATTACATACTCTAAAACTTAAATCAAAGACCTTTGCTCAGCGCATCGCTCTTTACAACACGAAGCGATGAACCGTCCTGCTTATAAACCCGTTCGGCCGGAACGTCAACCATTGAAATGCCTCGTTTTCCGCCGTGGAGTTTTATTGAGGTTCGAAGGCATGAGGGGGTTGAACCGGAAACAAGATGAATTCTTGAAATGCCGTTCCAAACATTAGCCGCAAAATATGCGCAGTTTTTGACCGGAGTCCATTTCCCGGCATAGGAATTGATTTTGTTTGAAATTCCGGAAAGTTCGCTTTCGGTAACGGTTTCGCTGAGTGAATACCGCTGACTTGCGCCGAACTTGTTTACGCAGTAGTTTTCAACGTTGTAATAGATTCCTCTGCCTTCTTTGCGTGTATATCTGAAAGTTCCGACGGAAACCGCTTCGCCCGGTTCAAGCAGGTATACACCGACGGTGAGCATTTTATCCGAAAGGTTTTCGATATAAAGCCAGGAATGACCGGTTGAAAACGCATTTTTAAGATAAGACACGACTGATACCCTTGCAACGATTTCGTCGCCCGAAGCGAAAGAGGGGAGCGCAAGCGGAACGAGCATGAGCACCGCAAGAAGCAGGCAGAGGATACGTTTTGTTGCTTTTTTCATTTTTCTTCATTACTCCTTTTCAATTGCCCTTGGGGATAATTTTATTTTGCAACTATATGATATACCTCAATTCTGCATTTGAATTTATAAAAAGAAATTTTGGTAAAATAATTTAAAATGCAGGAAAATACTGTGACCGATACGCGGCGGTATTTTTGGGCTTAGAAGTAAAGGATACTTTTGTGCGGATACCTGACAAAAACAAGAAACAGCCGGAAAGACCGATATGATCTTTCCGGCTGTTGAGTTTTGAAAAAAATCAGTCTTCCTTCTTGAACTTATTAATGAAGTCCTTGATGAGGTTAATGTAGTTTTCTATGAAGTTAAGGATGTCATCAACGATCTTTCTTACCTGATCCATTACAAATTCACCTCCCGATTAAAATCTTTAAAAATACTTTAATACTTTTGAAAGGAATAGTCAATATTTTGTTAGAAATTTGGTGAATTTTTATAAAGATTAATTTTATATTCATAATATCTGAGTCCATATGGCAAAAAGGCTTTATTTGTCGATTTTGTGCCCGCCGAAAAACGAAACAAGCTTTTTTGAAAGCTTTGTAACCCGAATCGAAAAAGGAAAAACCGCCGCAGTGCAAAGAACGTTGAACAAAACATGAACCGCCGAAACAAAGCCTTCTCCGCTTTTAAAAACCTCAAACGGTTTTGAAAGCGGAAAAAGAAGCGAAAGAAAAAGCACGCCCGCAGTTCCGAACAAATTGAAAAGAAGGTGAAAAACCGCCGCTGCCTTTGCCTTTTCTTCCGCTTTGATTGAGGAAAGGAGAGTCGGAACCGTTGCGCCGATGTTTTGGCCGCAAATTATAAAAACTGCATTTTCCCTTTTGATTGCACCGACCGAAACAAGCGACTGCAAAACGCCGACCGTTGCCGAAGAGCTTTGTGCAATTGCGGTTGAAACAAAGCCGCAAAGAACGCCCGAAAGCTTTGAAGAAAACCGAAGAAAAAAAGACGAAAGAAAACCGTTTTTGTCAAGTTCCTGTGCACTGTCTTTCATTGTGCTTATTCCGACAAAAAGAAGCCCGAGAGCGCAAAGAAAAACCGCTGCGTTTTTAAGCTTTTCATTCTTTGAAACAAGCGCAAGAAATGCGCCGAAAACAATCAGAAACGGGGCGGCAAAGGAAAAATTCAGCGCAGCAAGAACGCCAGTGACGGTTGTTCCGATGTTTGAGCCCATAATGATTCCGACGCAGGAAGAAAGGCTCAGCTTTCCGCAATCGGCAAGCGAAACCGCAGTTACTGTGACCGCCGCCGAAGACTGAACAATCCCCGTGAGTCCCGCACCGCAAAGAACGCCCGAAAACCGGTTTTTTGAAAGCTTTTGAATAAGCCTTTCGCCCTTTTTTTCAAAAAGGTTTTTCATGCTTTCGCTCATTTGAACAACCGAAAAAAGAAAAATCCCGACTCCGCAAAAAAGCCCGGCAACCGCCCTTAAATCCATTGCCTTTTTCCTCCCTTTCAAATAATATAAATTATATTGCGCAGAAGGCCGAGGTTATGATGAATTTATTGAGAAAGCAAAAGCGTTTTTTAATTCAAATCCACTTGACCGAAAGCGTAATTTATCATATAATTATCATGGTTAGGGTTGTGAGTTAAACCTAACACGGCTTTTTGCCGAAAGAACAGGGGGACAAATTATGTCAGTTAATATAATTCCTATGCCGAATAAGCTTTTTGAATACGGCGGCGAAAAACGTTTTCGTGAAAAAGATTTTGTTTTTGAAAAAAAAGAAGGCCTTGAAGAGGAAGGCTATGAACTCTTGATTAACGAAGACGGCGTTTTTGTTTCGTATTCAACCGAAAAAGGACGCTTTTACGCCGAAAAAACCCTTGCTCAGCTTGAAACCGAAAACGGTTGCTATCCGTTTTTGCGCATTGCGGATTCGCCCCGCTTTTCATATCGGGCTTTCATGATTGACAGCGCAAGACATATGCAGACGATTGACGAAATCAAAAAATATATCGAAGCCGCCGCACTTTACAAATTCAATGTTTTTCATTGGCATCTTACCGATGACCAGGGCTGGAGAATTGAAATTGATAAGTATCCGGAACTTACAAAAGTCGGTGCATTCAGAAAAGGTCACGGCTTTACAAGCAAAAACAAGGCTGTTTACGGCGGATATTACACAAAGGAACAAATCAAAGACGTTGTTGAGTTTTGCCGTGAACGCCATATTGACGTTATTCCGGAAATTGATATGCCGGGCCACATGATTGCCGCAATTGCATCATATCCCGAATTTTCATGCGAGGGCAAAAAAATCGATGTTGAGCTTAACGCCGGAGTACATAAAACCATTCTTTGCGCCGGAAACGAGGATGTTTTCAAATTCTGCTTTGACGTGATTGACGAAGTTTGCGAACTTTTTCCGTATAAGTACTTCCATATCGGCGGAGACGAAGCACCTAAAAACCGCTGGGATAACTGCCCGAAATGCAAAGAACGCATTCGTGAAGAAGGGCTCAAAAACAGCGAAGAACTTCAGGGATATTTTGTTAACCGCATCATAAAGCACCTTGAAGAAAAAGGAAAAACTCCTGTTGTTTGGAACGAGAGCCTCAAAAGCGGAATGCTTCAAAAGGGTGCGCTTGTTGCCGATTGGATGGATAAGGAAAACCTTTCGGAGGATTGGGCAAACAACGGCGGAAAGATAATTATTGAAGACTTTTTCCATTATTATCTTGATTATAACTACGGCATTACGCCGCTTAGAAAAACATATTCATATAATCCGATGCTTGAAAAGCTTGACATTGAGGGAAGAAAAAACGTTGCCGGCGTTGAAACCCCGATTTGGACAGAGTTTGTTGAAGATTTTGAAAGAATGTGCTGGCTTTGCTTTCCGAGAATGATGGCTGTTGCCGAGGCGGGCTGGACCAACTGGGGAAGAAGAAATTATCGTGATTTTGTTAAAAGAGCCGAAGCAAACCGTCCGCTTCTTCTTTCAATGGGAATCAACATGGCACCGAAAAAAGACTGGGATCCGCTTCCGCTCGGCAGAGTCAAAGGTCAGCTTTCGCACTACGGAAAATTCCTCACAAAAGAAAACATTTCAAACTTTATCAAAGAAAAAAGAGAAGCCAAAGCCGAAAAAAAGGGTGAATAATTTTACCTTCCGTTTAACTTGACTTTAGCTTCATCGTGATAATAGTAGTCAAAGGAGGATGAAATTATGTATTGTAAAAACTGTAACGCTTATAATGACGACGGCAGCCGCTTTTGCTGCCAATGCGGAGCGGAGCTCGAAGCGCCCGTTGCTTCACAGCAAAGCGAACAAACCTATACCGCACCGCAAAACGATGCAAATGCCGGCTATGACGATCAGTATTCGTCTGCACAGCAAAGCTATACCGCACCTCAATACGGCGAACCTCAGTATTCTCAGCCGAATTACTCCGCCCCTCAAGGCGAACCGACTGCGGCAATAAGCAACACAATGGCGATTGTTTCAATCGTTCTCAACATTGTTGTTTTCAACGTTGTGGGTCTTATCTTTGCAATTCTTTCGCTGACAAATTACAACAGCTATGAAGGAGCTCTCAGAGCAGGAAACATTGCCCTTGCCGAACAGTTTAAAGCAAAGTCGAAGAAGTATTCAAAGGTTGCAATTATTCTTGTAATCATAATGGCCGTTCTTGCGTTTATTGCAGGTATTGCGGCGTTTGTCGGTGTGTTTGTAATCGGCTCAAAGGCCGTTGAAGAAGGCTTTGTTGAAAGCTATCCTTATGAATATGATTTTGAAAACTTCATGATGATGCTTGCACCGTACTTCGGATAAAACAAAAACTTTATAAAACAGTAAAAGCCGACGGGTTCGTGATGAGTCCGTCGGCATTGTTTTAATTGACAAAATATAATTAAGGTTCTGCTGACTTAACGTCAGGCGGTTGCTCTCTCGGTTTTTATACTTTTCCGGAGGGTCAGAATTTTATTATTAAAAACCCTCCGAGTAAACGCAAGGAGGGCGATAATCATGGAATATTTTGCAATGAGGGCACTTGTTCTCGTTTTCGCAACGGGATATATAATTGCTGTCGAACGTTCAACATATCATGACAACAAGAATAATAAAAAATAACCGCCCACAAGCTCTCAAATAGTGGCGGCTATTTTTTAGTCAACTATCAGGGCAACCGCTTGACGCAGAGCCTTTTTATATTTTTATTATATACTGCTATACTGCCGCCTGATATTTGTCAAGCGGTTATTTTATTGTTGAAATATTTTTTTGTGCGGATGTTTATGAAACGGAAAGCGGCAGAGATTTTATCTCGCTTTCAAGTGTCTTTGCGGCAAGGACGTTTGAATCCTTGTTCGGGTGGCCGTCAATCGCACTACCGTAAGTTCCCATGTCAAAAGAAAGCGTTGCACACTTGAGCAGAAAATCGGAAGTTTCGCTTTGATATTCACCGACGGCACGTTCAATTGCGGAATAAAGCGAATTGTTCATGTCGCCGAGGACGCAAAGAATATATGCACCCGTGTTGCGCTCTCGTACGACCGAAAGAAGGCGTTTGTATTCACTCACAAACGAGTCAACGGTTGACTGCGTGCTGCAGTATGATGCGTCGTTTGTTCCAAGATTTATCACAACAATGTTTGGCTTGTAATCATAAAAATTCCAGTCCGGCGCACCTTCAAAGTTTGAAAGAACCGAATTGTAATGATTGAAGATGACATAATCGTTTGCCTGTCCGTTTGAAGAAAAGCCCGTGTAAACGCCATAGCCGGAAAAAGCAACGGCATTGCAGTCGGCGGCAAGATTCTGCGAAGCGAGAAAAGCATAAGTTTCGGTAAAATTTTCGGTCCTTGTTGAAAATGCGGCGTTCGGGTTTTCTTCGTCAAGGCCGTATCCGGCTGTGATTGAATCGCCGATAAATTCAATTTTAATTGCCCTTTGGGGTGCGGGGCAAATATCGCCTTTTGCGTGCGCTCTGATTTCGCTGACACCGACGGTTGAATACATCGCTTCGGAAGCTTTGACAACCTGAACCTCCGCATCTCCGCTGACGGAAGAAAGGTCGGCGGTGATTTCGGTTGTTTCTTCGTCAAGAACTTCGTCCGCCGCCACTTCGCCGTTGACAAGGATAATGATACGGGGACGGTGGTTATACGGAACGGAGTATGAATTGTGAACAACGCAGGTGACGGTAACGCTGCTTCCGTCGCAAAGGAAAGAAATTCCGCTTCCTGACATTGAAAACCAGACTGTTCCGTTTTCGGTGTATGTTCTTCCGACTGTTTTCACAAAATTGCTGTTCGGCGTGAAAGCAAGGTCATAAAGCTCTGCGTTTTCGGGAAAGCGGGGATTTCCGGCATAAAGCTTTGTTGTTGTGCTTTCGCCCGTTTCGGTCTTGTTCCAAAAATGATTGATATCCTGAAGGCGGTCGGAGTCAAAGTTTACGGCAATATAGACAAAGCCGATGAGAACAATGAAAAAAAGGGCAACCGCAGAAATTCGAAAGGCCCGTTTCAAGTTAATACCTCCCGGTTGATTTGCAATAATAAACGTTATAATATCATATAATTCGGATTTGGTCAACTTTTGGCGATACGGGAGGTATTCCGTTTGCAAGAAGAAAAAGGAATTTGGCTCTTTTGCCGATAATTATGTTGTGTTTTTGTTCAATCTTTGTCAGCCTTTACAGTTGCGGTTTCGGTTAGTCGGTGCTATAATATACTCACGATTTAAATCACTAAAGCGTTATGCGTTATATATTGTTTTATTTTGTTTTGAAAGGTGATTGCAATGTTTTCAAAAGAGATGTATGAACTCGGCGCACATTCGTCGGTTATAAGAGAGATTTTTGAGTACGCAAAAAAGCGTGCAGAGGTTGTTGGAAAAGAGAATATTTTTGATTTCAGCATCGGCAATCCGAGCGTTCCGGCTCCTGCGGTTGTTAACGAAACAATCAAAAAGCTTGTTGATACCGTTCCTTCAACCGAACTTCACGGTTACACTTCCGCCGTCGGCGATAACTCCGTCAGAGAAGCAATTGCCGAATATCTCAACAAAACTTACGGAACCTCTTTCCGCAAAGAGAACTTTTACATGACCGCCGGTGCGGCGGCTTCGCTCACAATTACGCTCACAGCACTCCACGAGGAGGGCGACGAAGTTATCATTCTTGCGCCGTTTTTTCCGGAGTACCGTGTTTTTGCCGAAAAGGCAGGAATGAAGCCCGTTGTTGTTCTTTCGGACAAAAAAACGCTTCTTCCGGATTTTGCCGCAATTGAAAACGCAATAAACGAACACACAAAGGCAATCATCGTCAATTCTCCGAACAATCCGTCCGGCGTTGTTCTTGATGAAGAATGCATTAAAACGCTTGCTTCTTTGCTTGAAAAAAAGCAAAAGGAATTCGGAAAACCGATTTTTATTATTTCGGACGAGCCTTACAGAGAGCTTGTCTACGGCGGCGTTAAGGTTCCGTTTGTGACGAAGTATTACAGCAACACAATCGTTTGCTATTCATTCAGCAAATCGCTTTCGCTTCCCGGTGAAAGAATAGGATACATTCTTGTTCCGGACGAAGCTGCTTCTTCGGATGAGCTTTTCAAAGCCGTATGCGGTGCAGGCCGTGCGCTCGGCTATGTTTGTGCCCCGGCACTTTTCCAGTTTGTTATCAAAGAATGCCTCGGAAAAACTTCGGACCTTTCAGTTTATGAAGAAAACCGCAAACTTCTCATCAGTACGGCGGAAAGACTCGGTTTTTCCTGTGCAAAGCCCGACGGTGCATTTTATCTTTTCATGAAGTCGCCGGAAAAGGACGCTTCTGCATTCTGCGAAAAGGCAAAGAAATATGAACTTCTTTTTGTTCCGAGCGATTCGTTCGGTTTCCCGGGCTACGTCAGAATTGCTTACTGCGTTTCAACCGAGATGATTAAAAAAGCAATCCCCGCATTTGAAAAACTTGCAAAAGAATATTTTTAAGGAGCAGCCGATGGAAGATCTTAAAGAGACAAGAGAAAAAATAAACGAAGTTGACAAACAAATGGCCGCCCTTTTTGAAGAGCGAATGAACCTTGTCGGTTCGGTTGCGGAATACAAAATGAAAAGGGGACTTCCCGTTTTTGACGGAAAAAGAGAAGCCGAAGTTATCAAACGCAACGAAACCCTCGTTTCAAACGAAGAGATTCGCTCTTATTACGTTAACTTTCTCAAAAACACAATGGAAGTTTCAAAAAGATATCAGCACAAAATTCTTGAAGGCATGAAAGCTTCTTACAGCGGCGTTACGGGTGCATTTGCGCAAATTGCCGTTGACAAAATTTTTCCGGACGCAATTCCCGTTTCGTGCAAGGATTTTAAAGAAGCTTATGAAAAAACCGAAAAAGGTGAAACCGACTGCTGCGTTCTTCCGCTTGAAAACAGCAACGCAGGCGAAGTCGGCGCAGTTATTGACCTGATTTTTTCCGGTTCGCTTTTTGTCAATGAAGTCTATTCGCTTTCAATTCATCAGTGCCTTGTGGCTTTGCCGGAAAGCGAAATTTCCGACATCAAAACCGTAATCAGCCATCCGCAGGCTCTTTCTCAGTGTGATGAATACCTCAGAAAATTGGGCGCAGAAAAAAAGGAATGCGTCAACACCGCCGTTGCGGCAAAAACCGTTCTCAAAAACGGCAACAAAACCGTTGCCGCAATTGCAAGCAGAGACACAGCGGAGCTTTACGGGCTTAAAATACTCAAAGAAAACGTCAATGAAAGCGAAACGAACACGACTCGCTTTGCTGTTCTTTCAAGGGTTATGAACGAATCAAAAAGCGACGGCTCGATAATCGTTTTCACCGTTCCGGACGAAGCCGGTTCGCTTGCCCACGCAATCAACATCATCGGCAATCACGGCTTTAATATGCGCTCAATCAAAAGCCGTGCGATGAAAGACCTTATGTGGACTTATTATTTTTATGTTGAAATTGACGGCGATTTGAAATCAAGAAGCGGCTCGTTTATGCTTGCCGAACTTTCGGACTGCTGCGACAAGCTTAAATTTGTCGGCTCATTCAACAATGCAAAGGTTGTGAAATAACATGATCCTTCCTGTTTCCCTTCCCGGTCATTCATATGACATTGTAATTGAAAAAGGCTCGCTCAAAAAGGCGGGCGAACTTCTGAATATAAAAGGCAAAGCCCTTGTTGTTACCGACAGCGGCGTTCCGAAAAGTTATGCAGAAACGCTTCTTTTTCAGCTTGAAAATGCCGTTTTATTCACTTTTCCTCAGGGTGAGGAAAACAAAAACGTGAACACACTCCTTTCAATCTGTGAAAAACTGCTTTCTGAAAACTTTACCCGTTCGGATTGCGTAATTGCTCTCGGCGGCGGCGTAACGGGCGACATGGCAGGCTTTGCTTCGGCAATTTATATGCGAGGTATCGACTTTTATAATATACCGACAACGCTCCTTTCGCAGGTGGATTCCTCCGTCGGCGGAAAAACGGCGGTAGACTTTGAAAAGGCAAAAAACCTTCTCGGCGCTTTTCATCAGCCGAAAAAGGTTATCATTGACCCCGAGCTTCTTTCAACGCTCAGCGAACGACAGATTTCAAACGGCTTTGCCGAAGTGGTAAAAATCTCCGTCACAAACGATAAAGAGCTTTTTGAAATTTTTGAAAACGGACAGGCGAAGGAAAAGCTTGAAGAAGTGATATACCGTGCCGTCAAAGCGAAGCGTGACGTTGTTGAACGGGACGAAAAGGAAACCTCGCTTCGGCGTGTGCTCAATTTTGGCCATACGCTCGGCCATGCGATTGAAAGCAGTGCAGGGCTTGACACGCTCCTTCACGGCGAATGTGTTGCACTCGGAATGATTCCGATGTGCGGAGAAAAAATCAAAAGCAGGGTAAAAAACGCTCTTCATTCGGTCGGACTCAAAACAAAGTACGATTACGACAAAGAAAAGGTTAAAGAGTTTTTGAAACACGACAAAAAGGCGAGCGGAAAAACCGTTTGCATTGTCCGTTCGGACGAAATCGGCACATTCCGCTTTGAAAACGTGAGCCTTTCACAATTGGAGAAAATGCTATGAAAAATACATTCGGAAATTCATTTTCGGTAACTCTTTTCGGCGAAAGCCACGGACAGGCAATCGGTGCCGTCCTTGACGGAGTGAAGCCCGGCGAAGAGATTGACGAAGCAAAAATTTCTGCCCTTTTGAAAAGAAGAAAGGGTGAAGGCGCTTTTTCAACAAAGCGCAACGAAAAAGACGAATTTAAAATTGTCAGCGGATATTTTGACGGAAAAACAACCGGCACTCCGCTTGCAATCATCATTGAAAACAATGACACAAAAAGCCGTGATTATGACAAAATGAAAAGCACGGCACGCCCCTCGCACGCAGATTACACTGCGTTTCTCAAGTATCACGGCTATGAGGATTATCGGGGCGGCGGACATTTTTCCGGCCGCATAACAGCCGCACTCACTGCGGCGGGCGCAGTTGCACTTCAAATTCTTAAAAAGCGGGGAATCAAAGTTTCAACGCATATTCTTTCCTGCGGTGGAATTTCGGACAGACACTTTGAAAATTTTGAAAAAGACTTTGAAAGGATTGAAAATTCTTCAATGCCCGTTCTTGACGAAAACGCAAAAACGGCGATTGAAGAAAAAATCACCGAAGCGAGAAAGAACGGCGATTCTGTCGGCGGAATACTTGAAACGGTTGTTACGGGTTTTCCGGCCTCTGTCGGCGAACCGTGGTTCGATACGGTTGAGGGCGTTCTTTCCCATATGCTTTTCAGCGTGCCTGCGGTTAAGGGCGTTTCATTCGGAAGCGGCTTTGATTTCGGCAATATGCTCGGTTCTCAGGCGAACGACCCGATAAGAACCGAAGGCGGAAAAGTCTTTACCGAAACGAACAACAACGGCGGCGTTAACGGCGGAATCACAAACGGAATGCCGATTGTGATAAGCTGTGCGGTAAAGCCCACTCCCTCGATTTATAAAACACAAAGAACAATTAATTTTGAAAAAAACGAAAACACCGAACTTCTTATCGAAGGCAGACACGACCCGGCGATTATTCACAAAGCCTCGGTTGTTGTTACGGCGGCAACTGCAATTGCACTTTTAGACCTGCTTTCGGAAAGATTCGGAACGGATTTGAACGGTATAAACTGATGAGATACGGATTACTCGGAAAAACACTTGCCCACAGCTACTCAAAAACAATTCACGAAATGTTTGCACCTTATGAGTACGAACTGATACCTCTTTCGGAAGATGAGCTGGACGTGCTTTTAAAAGAAAAAAACTTTTCTGCGCTCAACGTAACGATTCCTTATAAGGAAACCGTGATGAAATATCTCGATTTCATTGACGACGCAGCAAAAAAAATCGGTGCGGTGAACACGATAGTCAACAAAGACGGCGTGCTTTACGGCTATAACACCGACTTTTTCGGACTTCGGGGACTGATTGAAAAAAACGGCTTTGATTTTAAGGATAAAAAGGTTCTCGTTCTCGGAAGCGGCGGAACGTCAAAAACCGCAGTCACCGTTTCAAAGTCACTCGGTGCAGGTGAAGTTGTTGTTGTTTCAAGGGGCGGCAACGTTAACTATCAAAATGTTCGTTCGCTTCACGGCGACGCTTCGTTTATTATCAACACAACGCCCTGCGGAATGTTCCCGAACAACGAAAACAAAGCAATGACACTTGACGGGTTCGATAACCTTGAGGGCGTTGCAGACGTTATTTATAATCCGCTTCGCACGAACCTTCTTCTTGAAGCAAAGGAAAAGGGAATACCTTTTTGCGGCGGACTTTATATGCTTGTTTTTCAGGCGGTTAAAGCGAGCGAGCTTTTTCTTTCAAAAACCTATCCGGAAAACACCGGCGACGAAGTTTACAAAAAGCTTCTTTCCGAAAAAGAGAACGTTGTTCTCACCGGTATGCCGGGAAGCGGAAAATCAACAATCGGTTCGCTTGTTTCAAAAAAGCTTTCCCGTCCTTTTGTCGATACCGACGAGCTTATAATTGAAAAGGCTAAAATGCCGATTTCCGCAATTTTTGAAAGCAAAGGCGAAAAATATTTTCGTGACCTTGAGGCAGAGGTTATCGCAGAGGTTTCAAAAAAAACGGGGCTTGTTGTTGCAACGGGCGGCGGAGCGGTACTGAGACGGGAAAACATCAAAAACCTTTCTCAAAACGGAAAAATCTTTTTCCTTGACCGTCCTCTTTCGCAGATTATTCCGACTTCCGACCGTCCGCTTTCAAGCGACGTAAGTGCACTCAAAAAGCGCTTTGAGGAACGGTATGATATTTACAGAAACACCTGCGACGTAAAAATAGACGTTGACGGAATTGCCGAACACGTGGCAAAAAAAATTACAGACACATTATGAATCTGAAAGGATAATCAGTCATGAAAATTCTTGTTCTCAACGGACCGAATATCAATATGCTCGGCATAAGAGAGCCGAACCTTTACGGAACTGAAACTTATGAAACCTTGGTTTCAAAAATCAAAACCTATTGCGGTGAAAAGAAAATTGACTGCGAATTTTTTCAGTCCAATCATGAGGGCAGCCTTGTTGACAAAATTCAGGAGGCTTACGGCAAGGTTGACGCAATCGTGATGAATCCTGCCGCATACACGCACACAAGCGTTGCGCTGCTTGATGCGCTCAAAGCGGTTTCAATTCCCTGCGTTGAGGTTCACATTTCAGACGTTTCTTCCCGTGAGGATTTCCGTCAGGTATCATATGTTCGTGCGGCGTGTTTCAAAACAATCAGCGGTCTCGGAACGGACGGATATCTCCGTGCCGTTGACGCAATTATTGACCTTTTGGGTGAGAAAAAATGAAAGCACTGATTGAAAAAAGCAAAGCTTTTGGTGCTGTTACCGCACCGCCTTCAAAAAGCGTTCTTCACCGAATGCTCATATGCGCCGCTCTTTCTTCGGGCGAAAGCACAATTCAAAACGTCGATTACAACGAGGACGTTTCGGCAACGCTCGATTGCCTTGAAGCACTCGGCGCAAAGGTTGAAAAAGGGGAAAGCACCGTAAAAATCGGTGGACTCAATCCCTTTGAAATTAACGAAAACGCCGTTTTACCCTGCCGTGAAAGCGGAAGTACGCTGCGTTTTCTTGTTCCGCTTGCTCTCCTTTCCGGAAAAAGCGTAACTTTCAAAGGCAGTGAAAAGCTGCTTTCACGTCCGCTTTCGGTCTATGAAAAAATTGCAAAAGAAAACGGCTTTAACTTCACAAAAGAAAAAGACACACTGACCGTTTGCGGAAGGCTTAAAGCCGGGGAATACTTAGTTCCCGGAAACGTCAGCAGCCAGTTTATAACAGGTCTTTTGTTTGCCCTTCCTTTTTGTTCGGGCAAATCAAAAATAACTATTACGTCAAATCTTCAGAGCAAAAGCTATGTTGACATCACTCTTTGGGTGATGAAAAAGTTCGGTGTTTCGGCAACATGGCAAAACGCCGGAACGCTTTATTTAAGATCAAAGGAAACTTTCAAATCTTTTGACTGCACCGCTGAGGGCGACTGCTCTGCCGCCGCTTTTCTTGATGCATTCAATCTTTTCGGCGGCTCTGTTTCCGTTTTGGGCCTTGACCAAAACACGCTTCAGGGAGACAGGGTTTACAGAGAGTTTTTTGAAAAGCTGAATGAAGGTTCGCCTGAACTCGACATCGCCGATTGTCCCGACCTTGCGCCGATACTGATGACCGTTGCCGCCGCAAAAAACGGCGTAACGCTCAAAAACACCGCAAGGCTCAAAATGAAAGAAAGCGACAGGGGCGAAACAATGAAAAAGGAGCTTTCCGCTTTCGGAGCAAAAATTGACGTTTTTGAAAACGAGATTGTTGTTCATAAAGCAATTCTTCACGCTCCGAACCGAGTTCTTTGCGGTCATAACGACCACAGGGTTGTGATGTCGCTTGCCGTTCTTTCAAGCGTTTTTTCGGGCGAAATCGACGGCGCAGAGGCGGTTTCAAAAAGCTTTCCGAAATTTTTTGAAGCAATTAAAAATTTAGGAATAAGAGTTGAATTATTATGATGATAGATAAAAAAACACGATTTTTGATTGTTGGTCTCGGTCTCATGGGCGGAAGCTATGCAAGGGGACTTACTCAAAAAGGTTATCATGTTGATGCACTTGTCAACGATGAAAAGTCGAAGGACTTTGCGCTGAAACATGAAATCGTTCAAAAATGTTCCGATTTTGTTGACCTTGACCTTGTTGAAAATGCGGACGTGCTCATTTTTGCACTTTATCCGCATACGTTCATCGACTGGATCAAAGAAAACGGCTCGCACATCAAAAAGGGCGCAATCATCACAGACGTAACCGGCGTAAAGGGCTGCATTGTTGACAAAGTTCAGTCGCTTCTTCCGGACGGGATTGAGTTTATCGCTGCTCACCCGATGGCGGGACGTGAGGTATACGGCGTTGAAAACAGCGATGAAAGAATGTTCTTCGGTGCAAACTATATTGTTGTTCCAACCGCGAAGAACACCGAAAACGGCATTGAATGCTGCAAGCGTATTGCAGAAATTCTCGGCTTCGGAAGAATTGTTGAACTTTCGCCGAAAGAGCATGACGACCTCATCGGTTTTGTCTCTCAGCTTACGCACTGCATTGCGGTTTCGCTCATGACGTGCTATGAAAACGAAAACCTTGAAAAATATACCGCAGACTCGTTCAGAGATCTTACAAGAATCGCAAACATCAACGAAACGCTTTGGAGCGAACTTTTCTTCCTCAACCGCGATTCGCTTCTTCGCCAGATGGAGCTTTTTGACGCACATTTTCACAAGCTTTATGAAAGCCTTAAAACCGGCGACAGAGACACAATGATTGAAATGATGAAAGAATCAACCGAAAGACGAAAGCTTTTCAACAAATAATTAAGTAATTTAGAGAAAGAGCAAGGTGAAAAATTATGAATATGACTTTCAAATGCAAACTTCCGATTCCGATGGAAATTAAAAAACAGTATCCGGTTTCGGAAAAGGCGGCAAAAATAAAAGAAGAACGTGACGCAGAGCTCAAGGCAATTTTTGAAGGAAAGGACAAGCGTTTTATTCTTGTTATCGGTCCGTGCTCGGCTGATAACGAGGACAGCGTAATGGATTATATTTCACGCCTTGTTCCGCTTCAGGAAAAGGTTAAGGATAAAATCCTCATTGTTCCGAGAATTTATACAAACAAGCCAAGAACCACCGGCGACGGTTATAAGGGAATGCTTCATCAGCCCGACCCGACCGGCGAAAGCAACCTTCTCAAAGGCATTGTTGCAATCCGCAAGCTTCATATGCGTGCGCTCAACGAAACCGGTCTTTCCTGTGCGGATGAAATGCTCTATCCCGAGAATCACCGTTATCTCAACGACCTTCTTTCCTACGTTGCAATCGGCGCAAGATCGGTTGAAAACCAACAGCACCGCCTGACCGCAAGCGGGATTGACATTCCCGTCGGAATGAAGAATCCGACAGGCGGCGACCTTTCGGTCATGATGAACTCAATCACCGCCGCTCAGCATCCGCATGAATTTATTTACAGAGGATGGGAAGTTCAGTCGCACGGCAACCCGTACGCTCACGCAATACTCAGAGGTTACGTTAACAAAAGGGGAGTCAGCCTTCCGAACTATCACTATGAGGATCTCATGAGAGTTTGCGAACTTTATGCCGAAACCAATCTCAAAAACCCGGCAATCATTGTTGACACAAACCACGCAAACTCCGGCAAAAAGTTCCTTGAACAGCCAAGAATTGCAAAGGAAGTTCTTCATTGCTGCCGCCACAGTGAGGAAATTGCAAGCACCGTTAAGGGTCTTATGATTGAAAGCTACATCGAAGACGGCTGCCAGAAAATAGGCGAAGGCGTTTACGGAAAATCAATCACCGACCCGTGTCTCGGCTGGGAAAAAACCGAAAAGCTTGTTTTGGAGCTTGCCGATCTTTATTAATGCCGAGTAAGAAACTATATAAAAAGAGTGCCTCATCACTGTGAGGAACTCTTTTTGTTTGTGAGTATTTTTTTATTTAAACTCCTGAGCGGTTTTGATGTTGATAAACTCCGCTTTGGTTTTTGAATAGACGATTTTCTGACTGCTGTAAAGACCGAAATAGCCCGAAAGCGCAAAGCTTATTGCACAGGCGATTGCGAAGTAAACAATTCCGCCCGCACCGAAAAGTTCAATGCTTAAAAAGACCGAAGCGATCGGACAGTTGACAGCACCGCAGAAAAGAGCAACAAGACCAAGTGCCGCCGCAAAACCGGGGTCAAGCCCCAAAAGCGAACCGACAACACAGCCGAACGTTGAGCCGATGAAGAACGTCGGAACAATTTCGCCGCCCTTGAAGCCGAAGCCGATTGTTACGGCAGTGAAAATCATCTTGAGCAAAAACGCAAACGGTTCGGCGTTTCCGGAAACTGCGTTTTCGATTATATTCATTCCCGCACCGTTGTAATCGTGACCGAAAATGAGGGTGAGAACAATAACGGCCGCACCGCCGGCAAATGCACGAAGAAAAGTGTTTTTAAAAAGCTTTTCCGCTCCTTTGTGTGAAAAATGCATGAGCAGGCAAAACGCAATGCTCAGTACAGCACAAAGCGCAGAAAGCAAAGAAACACGCCAAAACGTACCGAAACCTGCCTGCGGAATCACCGAAAGCGAAAAGCGCACCGGCGGAACCTTGAAAAGCGTTGCAATCCAAAACGCAACAAGCGAGGAAGTGAGGCACGGGATAATGCCCGAATAGTAGACCACCCCAACAGAAATTACCTCAAGGGCAAAAAGTGCAGCGGTCAGCGGTGTTCCGAAAAGGGCGGAAAAAACCGCACTCATTCCGCAAAGCGTTGCAAGATGCATATCTTTTTCATCGAATTTAAGCAAGCGTCCAACCTGCGCACCAATGCTTCCGCCAAGCTGAAGCGCAGCGCCCTCACGTCCGGCGGAACCGCCGAAAAGGTGAGTGATTACCGTTGAAACAAAAATCAGCGGCGCAAGAAGGAACGGCACGCTTTTTTCGGTACGGATTGATTCAATAACGTTGTCCGTTCCGAGCTTTTCCATTTTGAAAAGCTTATAAAGTCCCGCAATCGCAAGACCGCCGAGCGGAAGGAGAAAAACTATCCAATCGTTCGCCGTGCGAAGTTCGGTAACTTTTTCAACGCTGACATGAAAAGCAACGCCGACCAAGCCGCCGACCGCTCCCGCAACCGCCGAAACAGCAATCCATTTTAAAATCGCAAGAACATAAAAGAACGCAATTTTTGAGTTACGCTTAACAATATCCACTTGATATTCCCTCTTTTTCTTATCGTTTTGCCGTTCAATATAATAGCACCGATTGAAAGATTGTGCAAGGGGAAAAGAAAAGGGGCTGTCGGATTTAGATGCAGAAAGCGTTTTCTTTACCCCGAAGCTGTATATAGATACTGCGAGCGGGTAA